>NZ_QUGR01000001.1:0-933266 GCF_003479145.1 Parabacteroides sp. AF18-52 | reverse complement strand
TTTCGATTCTGACATAAGTTTACCGTGGTGTTTTGTCAACTTATTTCAGGACAGGACACTAGCGACTAATCAGCGGTTGATAACTGTCGGCCGTATGGCTGATATTCATCGACCGATTGGTTGACAATTATCAACCGTATGGCCGACAATTATCAGCCGCTAAAAAGTACAGGAACCAAGGTACAAAATTAAAGGATACAAAATGCAGAAGATAAGGAAGAAATAAGCCTTTCGTATAAAGATTAAACCGATCACAATATTATCCATCTTTTAATATCTTCCATCCATTTGTTATTCTGATTAAATAGTTTTATTTTGCATCTAAATATGTAGAATACAATACCATGAGAAAACTTACCTTATTGTTTGCAGCTATCGGTTACGTGGCTGTTTCTTTTGCTCAATCGAATGTTGCTTCGAAAGATTGGGGCACTGGTGAGTACGCCGGAGTCTGGAAATTATCTGTCGGAAAACCGGAGAAAATCAACTTGTTAAGCGAACTCGACATTACGCCGAAAAGAGAAGCCCTTCAGGAGATGCCGGATGGAGCTTTGCCGATATCTCCGGCCGACGTGAAGATTGAATTGAGGGACGGTAAAACCTATATCAGTTTCCCTCTGGAAAAAGAGGAGAAAATTTTCGGTCTCGGTCTTAATTTCAAGACGGTGGAACAACGCGGAAGAATCATGCGTTTGCATATGGACCATTATACCGGTAGCGATAACGGGCGGACTCATGCGCCGGTTCCTTTCTTTATCTCTTCCCGTGGTTACGGCGTATTGATCAATTCGGCGCGTTACATAGATCTTTGGGTCGGAACAGCCGTTCGTAAAGGTCCGGATGCCCCGGAGGAACAAGACCGTAACACCGATCGTACCTGGCCTGCACAACCCTATTCAGATAATATAGAAGTATTGGTTCCAGCCGAAGGTGTGGAAATGGTATTCTTTGCCGGTCCGACTATGCTGGACGTTGTACGCCGTTACAACCTGTACAATGGGGGAGGCGCTTTGCCTCCGCGCTGGGGATTGGGGTTCTGGCATCGTACGCCGACCTTGTTTACCGACAAAGATGTGAAAGCGGAAGTCGACGAGTTTGAAAAACGGGGATTCCCTCTTTCTGTGATCGGCCTCGAACCGGGATGGCATAGTAAAGCTTATCCGTGTACCTACGAGTGGGACAAGAGCCGGTTCCCGGATGCGTCCGGTTTTGTAAAAGATATGCTCGACGAGAATATCCGGTTGAATCTGTGGATGAATCCGTATGTATCTAAGCATAGTGAGGTTTATGACAAGATAAAGCCGTATACGGGTTCACATACGGTCTGGTTGGGAGAGGTTCCTGATTATTCCATGCCGGAAGCCTGCAAGATCATGACCGATCATTTCCGTAAACACCAGCTCGATCTGGGAGTGAGCGGTTATAAGATGGATGAGAACGACGGATACGATTCCTGGCTCTGGCCTGATGTGGCGACGTTCCCTTCCGGTATTCCGGCGGAACAGCTCCGTAACCTGTATGGTTCGCTGATGCAGCAGGCGACGGTGAAGATGTATCGTGAAAAGAATTTACGAACTTACGGACAGGTACGTGCCGGTAATGCCGGAACGAATGCCTATCCATATGTGCTGTATAACGATTATTATGATCATCGTGGTTTTATCACAGCTTTGATAAACAGTTCTTTCATCGGTGTGTTGTGGACGCCGGAAGTTCGTTCTTCCAAAACGTCGGAAGAGTGGCTTCGACGGATGCAGACAGTTTGTTTCTCGCCGATAGCGCAGTTGAATGCCTGGGCGGACGGGACCAAGCCATGGACATTTACGGATGTAGAGGATGATATTCGTGAGATAGCGTTGTTACGTATCCAATTGATTCCTTATTTATATACCGCGTTTGCCGATTATGCTTTCTACGGGACACCTCCGGTCCGTGCGATGAATCTGGAAGAGGGGTATGCTGCCGAAGCGCAGACTGTGGAAGGTCGGCTGGATGCAACAGATAATCCCTATGCAATGGCTATCCGCCGGGAAGTGAAAGACCAGTTTATGGTGGGTGAAAATATATTGGTAGCTCCGTTGTTTGCCGGAGAGAAAGAGCGTAAAGTGGTTTTGCCTCAGGGAAAATGGTTCGATTTCTATACCGGGAAGTTTGCCGGTGAAGGAGAGGTGATCACAGTGGCTCCCGGCCGTCATATCCCTGTATATGTGAAGGATGGCGGTATAATCCCTTTATGGCCTGCCATGTCGAAGTTTGAAGACCGTAAATATCCGTTGGAAGTACGTCATTACGGCAATAAACCGGCCACGTATTCTCTTTACGATGATGACGGTTCATCCTATAATTTTGAAAAAGGTGAATACACCCGCATCGACCTGACTGTTACTGTCGACAAAAAAGGCAGAAAGAAAGGTAAAGCAATTCTCCCGAAAGGAAAACAGGTGTGGTCGTTCAACGAATATAATTTCAAGTTTATGACTGAATAAAATGAAAACATTTACCTTTAGCAATAACAAGATATATATGAACAAAAAACTCTCTAAAGTAATCTTTTTTCTATTAGCGAATTTGTATGTATCGGCCTTTGCACAGATACAAAACTCTCAATCTCTAAGCGGAACCTGGCAGTTCAGGCTCGATCCCGAAGACAAGGGATTGAAAGAAAACTGGCAGGGGACCTCTTTCACTGATCATATAAATTTGCCGGGTACAACCGACGAAGCGCAGTATGGCGAAAAAACTTCCGGTTCTGATTTTGGTATCCTGACACGTGCCTATAAATACTATGGCCCTGCCTGGTATTCGAAAGAAATTGAAATCCCATCCGAATGGAACGGAAAACATATCCGGATGGAACTGGAACGTGTCTTATGGGAGTCGCGTGTTTTTGTAGATGGGAAAGAAGTATCCGTGCAGGATGCGCTCTCTACTCCCCATTACCATGACCTCGGTTATTTGTCTCCTGGGAAACACCGTTTGACGATCCGTATCGATAATGACCTGATTTATAACATCGGCGATAAAGGCCATGTCTATACTGAATATACACAAAGTATCTGGAACGGTGCGGTGGGTCGCTTGCAGTTAAAAGCAGTCGAAGCCGTCCATTTCTCTAATCCGCAGTTATTCACAAAGGTTTCTCCTTGTACTTTGCAGGTAACGGATACCATCATGAACACATCTGCCAAGAAAGTGGATGCCCGTATCTCCTGGCAACTGTCGGAGCGGGAGAGTGGAGCAGTCGTTTTCACCCGGACAACCGAACAGCTTTTACAGAAAGGTGCGAATGTGCTGGACTTCCAGGCTACGATGCCAACTGACATCAAGCTATGGAATGATGTTACCCCGCATTTGTATCAATTGAAAGTTACCGTACAGGATAAAAAGAAAATATACGATACCCGTGAGATAGAATTCGGTTTCCGTGAAGTAACTTCTTCCAAATCGAAGATACTGATCAACGGAAAACCTGTATTCCTGCGTGGAAACCTCGATTGTGTCCATTTCCCGCTGACCGGTTATCCCTCCTGTAAGGTTGAGGATTGGGAGCGTATCTTCCGTATCTATAAAGACTACGGACTGAATCATGTCCGTTTCCATTCCTGGTGTCCGCCCGAAGCCGCTTTTATAGCTGCCGACCGGATCGGTATCTATATTCAGGCTGAAACGATCTGGATAGATTGGTGGATGTCTGTCGAGCAAAAGGAACGGAAAGAAATGGATACGAAAGGCCATCCTCAGGGATTGGGGAAAAATCCGTCGGCAGACCGTTATGTACAACAGGAACTGGTCCGTATGATCGATGCCTACGGAAATCATCCCTCTTTTGTGATGCAATGTATCGGTAATGAGTTGGGCAATTCCGATTTTGAAGTAATGGAATCGTGGATGAAGCCTTTACGGGAAAAAGATTCCCGCCGTTTGTATGCTGTATCGACCGCCCGTAAAGTCATGCCGGTCGACCAATATATGGCTACCCATTATATCGATGGCTTGGGTAGTACACGCGGTTTGCGTGGAGGAGCTTCCACTGCCTGGGACTTTGAAGATGTTTATTCCAAATCGGATATACCTATCCTTTCCCATGAGATCGGACAATGGCCGGTCTATCCAAAATGGGAGGAGATAAAGAAATACACCGGTGTCCTGAAAGCTAGAAATTTTGAAGAGTTTCGTGAGCAGGCACGTAAGAACGGGATCGAAGAGCAGAACGAAGAGTTTGTCGCAGCTTCGGGTGCCCTCAACCAGATCATGTATAAATATGAGATAGAATCTTTCCTGCGTACCCCTTCCTGTGCCGGAATCCAGTTGCTCAGCATGCAGGATTATCAGGGACAGGGGGAAGCGCTGATCGGATGGCTGGATGTTTTTTATGATAGCAAAGGAATTACCACACCCGAACAATTCCGGGCACACCATGATACGACGGTCACTTTGTTGCGTCTGCCGAAATATGTCTGGGAGAACAAGGAACCGTTTACTGCCGGAATGCAACTGGCGCATTACGGGACGGAAGATTTGCAGGATGGCCTTTACTGGAAAATAAAGGATGCGAACAGTAACCTGATCGCTTCCGGGGAGACGACTCCACAACGTTGGCCTGCCGGAAGTTCGGAATTGGGAGGAAAAATCAGTTGTGACTTGTCACAGGTTACTACTGCTCAAAAGCTGACGATCGAAGTCGGTTTGCAGGGACGGGCGATAGCCAATCGCTGGAATATCTGGGTATATCCGTCGGTAAACTCGTCTGCGGATCTCCGGAAAGAGCCGGCAGGAACCGTTTATATAACGGACCGGATGGATGCGGAATGTATCAAACGTCTCGAAAAAGGAGAGAAAGTGCTTTTGCAGGCGGCAGCATTGGGTACGGAGGAAACATGCGATAAGATCAGTTACTATCCTTTATATTGGTCGTTGACTTTCTTCCCCGGCCAGGGAAAGAATACGATCGGGATGGTGGTCCGCGATAAACATCCGTTGTTTGCGCAGTTCCCTACCGACTCTCATAGCGACTGGCAATGGCAGTCTGTCTATAAGGATGCGAGGGCGTTTTATATAAATGATTATCCGGAAGATTATAAGCCGATCGCACAGCCGGTCGATGATTTTCATCGGAATAACAAACTGGCCGCTATCTTTGAATTGAAAGTGGGCAAGGGTAAATTGCTTGTTTGCGGCTTCGATCTGAAAGATGAAAAGAACCCGGCAGCCCGGCAGTTGAAGAAGAGCATATTGCATTATATGAATTCAGAGGATTTCAACCCTTCACAGGAGAAAGATATTCCTTCGCTGCAGAAGATGTTTACTTTTGTCGAACCGCTGAAAAGTACGGTGACGGGCGAGTTCAGTAATGCTTTGTTGTATATCGATTGCACAGATCCGGACAAGACATTTGCCAACAAGAAAACGACCTGGAAAGTATCTCCGGACTGGCAGGGTAAGGAGATGGAACTGACCATCGAGTGTCCGCCGGGAATTATCGGTTCCCTATATGTCTGTTTTGCCGACAAGGATAAGAAAGGACGTACGGGACATCTGGTTTTTGAAGGTCGTGATTACGAATCCGGCAAACAAGATCAGGAAGAGTCGTGGGTGAAACTGCATATTATGCGCGAGGACTCCAACGACGGTATCCTCCGTTTCAAGGCGAAAGTCAAGAATGGACCGGATCTGGTCATCTCGAAGGTGGCTATTATGGAAGAATGAAAAAGGAGTGATCCGTACCTGATGTTTGCAAAATAGGTGATATATTTTGCAAAATACGAGATTTGGGAAAAGAGAGTGGAAATATGTTTCTCTTATATATTTTCACTCTTTATCTTTGTATATTCAGGTAATGTATCATGTAAGCACTATAAATTTTGAAATAGATGAATAAAATCCTAACCATAGGGGCTTTTTGTTTGATCTCAGTCACTTCTTATGCTTCTCTGCAACCGGAGAAAGGAGTAAACGATTCTTCGTATACCTGGTATTTGAAAAGCGGACAGGATAGCCTGGCATGGGTAGATGGCTTTTCGGCTGTCAATAGTACGGTCGAGTTCGACCTGTTGCCGCAGAACTCGTCGGCACAGGTGGGTGTGTTGCTCCGTTATGTAAATGAAAACGACTGGATATATGTGGGATGTGATAAGGCAACGGATCATCTTGGATTTGCCTTCTGGTATGTGGAAACACCGGATGGTAAGACGGAGATTGCCCGTGATATCGCAAAATTGTATGCCCGGCATTTGCGTCGTATCAAAGTGAATTGTATCGGACGTACGCTGACAGTATATGTAGACGGGGAGCAGATTGCTCATAAATACATACCAAATCTTCCTCTCTCATCCGGTCGGACAGGGTTCCGTGTGCATGATAAGGGAAATGTACAAATATCCAATGTCGTTTGCCGGGAGGTGAAAGAGCCTAAGAAGGAGATTGCCAAGAAGAAAAGCAGTTATATTTTATCTTCATCCCGGATGGAGGTACTGTTGAATAAAGATTTTCCATCCGTTCAGTCTTATCTTTGGAAAGAAAATCAGTCCCGGCTGGACGGACAACCTTTTGATGTAAAAGCTATCCAGATCAATGGTGATCATTATCTGCCTCAGGTGACAAGCAAAACGGAGGCCGACCGGGTATTGTATACGTTAAAAGTGAAAGAAATAGGGATTACGATAAAGGTCTGCTGTCAGGTGACCGATAACGTATTTCAGCTATCCGTAACCGGAATAGAAGAAAGAGATGATTTCAAAGTAAAGACGCTGGCTTTCCCGGATCATAATCTGGTATCTGTTCCGGAGACTGTTCCGGGAAGTTGTTTATCCATAGCCGATAATGTGCATAAGGACAGATTCTATCCGTTAAAAGAGAAATCCGTCGATAACACTTGTCAATATGGCTCCATCTTGTTGCTGAACTCGGATAAATTAGTGGCGACTCTTGAAAGTAATTCCATGTACACTACCCGTCAGTTTTTATACCAATCGGTGCAGACACCCGGTCCGGTAGTTACCGGTATCTGGGGAAACGAGTGGATTTACCGGGGGCATGACGGCGAAGCGGTCGATCTGCCTTATATAAAAGTAATCCTCTCCGATGATTGTAACCAGGATAATAAAGTTGACTGGCAGGACGGGGCAATCGCCTTGCAGAGAGTCTATCCGGCTCCTTTCGGTGTGGATAGGATACAGAATTCGTATGCTACGATCACCATGAACTTTGCCAGTTGTGCTCAATACCCGTTTCTTCGCCAGCTGGATAACATCAAGAAATTTTACCTGGCGACCGATGGTTTCGGACAGATGCTCGAATTGAAAGGATATCAGAGCGAAGGGCATGACAGTGCTCATCCGGACTACTCCGGTAATTATAATGAACGGGCCGGAGGAAAGGACGATCTGGCGTTCCTGGCAAAAGAAGCCCGGAAATACAATGCTCATATCGGAGTTCATATCAATCATAGTGAATCTTACCCGGAAGCGAGAGCTTTCAATGACCGGATTGTGACGGATATGCCTGCATGGAGCTGGCTGGACCAGTCTTATTTCCTGAATAAAGAGGCGGATATGTTGGCAGGAACTTTTGAGGAGCGTTTGAACCGGCTGAAAACAGATGTGCCCGACCTGTCTTTTGTTTATCTCGATACGTACCGGGAATACCGTTGGCTGGCTCATCGGACTGCCGGATTATTTAACCGGAATGGCTGGGCTGTATGGACGGAAGATGCAGATGTGTTTGATAAAGAGGCTGTGTGGATTCATTATAATCCGGAGGCTAAAAGTTTGATACACCGGTTTGTTCACCATCAGTACCGGGACGGGTACGCGGTTCATCCGGCTTTACTCGGAGGATATAACCGGGGAGCGGAGATCGGTTTTATGGGTTGGCAGAAAGGACGTGATTTTAAAGGTGTGATTCGTAACTTTTTTACCAAACAGTTACCTTACAGATATTTGATGCATTATCCGGTGTTACAATTGGATACGGCACGTGCAGTATTACAGGGGGGCTTGCTTGCAGTTGGTGACGGGAAGAACGGTACGCTAATTAAAAGGGAAGGACAGATATTAATGACGGGAGACTGTGTATTCATTCCCTGGAATCCGGAAACAGAAGAAAAGATCTACCATTATAATGTGCGGGGAGGGAAAACGGCCTGGCAGTTACCGGCATCCTGGCAGCAACAGGAAACGGTTTATTTGTATGAGTTGAACGATCTGGGGCGTAAGTTGGCGGGGACTCTTCCTGTCCGTAACGGTCAGATAGAGATAGATGCTCTTCCGGACAAAGGATATATTGTTTATAAGCAGGAGATGGCTCCTTTACCGGAAATGATCTGGAGCGAGGGTAGTCCGGTGAAAGATACTGGCTTCGATAGCCAGTCATTCGACTATTGGAAGAAACAGGGAGCTACGGATGCTTTGGCTGTCAGGGAAACAGTCTACGGGCAGGATTATCTGGAAATAAAAGGAATGGATGCAGCCGGTGTCAGCCAGGTAGTAAACGGATTGATACCGGGTAAGGAATATGTCGCTTCTGTTTGGGTAAATGTCATCGGCCGGAAAGAGGCGGTGCTGGCGATACAAAGCGGGAAAACGCTGAGTGAACGGACCTCTATCTCGGAAAGCCGTGTAATGAATTTTACGGATAATACGGATCGTTTCAGAACAACCTGGCAGCGCTTGAAGATACCATTCCGTATGCCGGCAGGCGAAAAAGAGATTGTTCTTTCATTGAATGGAGGCATAGCTTCGGAGGATACAGCCGCCGTGTGTTTTGATGACGTTCGTCTGGTGGAATGCCGCCAAGCACAGAAAACAGGTTATGCTTATTTTGAAGATTTTGAATATGTCGATGAGGGATGGGGACCTTTTATCGCTTGTCAACCCAGTGCATTTACCACTCATCTGTCCCAAAAGCACGATGTTTATACGGATAATACAATCCATGGGAATTGGTCGTTGGCTACCTGGCGCGAAAGAAACGGGGAGGTATATCGTACTTCTCCTTCGATGATCCGTTTCGCTCCGGGGCAGGAATATGAAGTCGAATTTGATTACAAGGTAGATACCAAGGATGTTTATAAGGTGGTCGGCAAATCCTTATCGACCGGTAAGGAGGTCTTTTCCTATGAGTTGAATCGTCCCGGAAAATGTAATGTCCGTTTCACGACTCCGGACTGCACGGATTTTTATATTGCCGTAGTAAAAGAGGGGAATGGATTGCTGGTTATCGATGATTTCGGAATAAAAGGAGAGTTGATAAAATAGAATTTTAGATGTATTATATTATGAAGAAAAACTTATTACTGATAGGAAGTGTATGGCTGCTGACAGCCTGTAATGTATCTGTAGACCTGCCTGTGGTACCATCGGACAGCGATCTGCAGTTCCCGGATCTGGCAAAGACCTGGGATGAAGGAATGCCGTTGGGAAATGCGACAGTCGGTGCCCTGGTGTGGCAGCGGGATTCGGCGTTACGCTTTTCACTGGACAGGACGGATCTTTGGGATCTTCGTCCGATGGATAGCATTTCCGGACCGAATAACCGGTTCGCCTGGGTTCGTGAGCAGGTGATGAAAGGGGATTACCTGCCGGTACAGAAGAAGTATGACTGGCCTTATGACCAGCAACCGGCTCCGTCCAAGATACCGGGGGCGGCTTTGGAGTTCTCTCTGGAAGAATTGGGTTCTCCGTCCGATGTTCGCTTGTATCTGAATAATGCACTTTGTGAAGCGGTCTGGGAGAACGGAACGACATTGAAAACCTTTGTCCATGCTACTGAGCCGGTCGGCTGGTTTGTTTTTGAGAATTTACCGTCATCGATAACTCCAACATTGATCTCTCCTAAATATAGTACAGGTGGATCGGAAGCGGGTAACTCTGTAGAGGGACAGGATTTACGCCGTCTCGGATACAACCAGGGAGTGATAAATGAAGAATCCAACCAGATTACCTATCACCAGGAAGGCTGGAATGGTTTTTCGTATGATGTAAATGTACGCTGGGAGCAAAAAGGAAAGACTTTTTGCGGAGTGTGGAGCGTGACATCTTCGCTGGAACAGGATAAGGCGTCGGATAAAACGCAGGAAGCGATGACACGCGGTGTAAATCAGGATTATCAGTCTCATCTGAATTTCTGGAAGAATTACTGGGCAGAGTCTTCCGTAACACTTCCCGATCCTGTTTTACAGAAACAATATGACAATGAAATGTATAAATACGGTTCTGCTACCCGTGAGGATTCTTACCCGATCTCTTTGCAGGCGGTATGGACGGCGGATAATGGTAAGTTACCACCCTGGAAGGGAGACTATCACCATGACCTGAATACCCAGCTTAGTTACTGGCCGACTTATACGGGCAATCATCTGAAAGAAGGCCTGGGTTATCTGAATACGTTATGGAATCAAAGGGATGTCTACAAAGAATATACCCGCCAGTATTTTGAAACGGATGGTATGAATGTGCCCGGTGTCTGTACTTTGCAGGGAGTGCCGATGGGAGGATGGATCCAGTATTCTATGTCGCAGACTGCCGGAGCATGGCTGGCACAACATTTTTATCTTCACTGGAAGTATTCGATGGATCGTGAATTTCTGAAAGATCGTGCGTATCCTTTCCTGAAAGAGGTTGCTACATTCCTGGAGCAGATATCTGTAGTGGATGCGCAGGGTATCCGTAAACTGACGATGAGTTCCAGTCCGGAGATATACGATAATTCGATCAATGCCTGGTTCAAAGATATGACCAATTATGATCTGGCTTTAATGAAGTTCGCTTTCAGCGCTGCTTCAGAGCTGGCAGGTGAATTGAATATCCCGGAAGAGGCCGCTCACTGGCAGGAACTGAATAAACAATTACCGGAACTGGATACGGATAAAGAGGGTGCCCTGACCTTTGCAAAAGGTTTCTCATACGATCAGTCCCACCGTCATTTCTCTCATGCGATGGCTATTCATCCGCTGGGATTACTGGATTGGAGCCAGGGAGAAAAATCGCAGAAGATCATCCGGGCTACAATTAAGAAATTAGAGGATTATGGTCCCGATTACTGGACTGGCTATTCATACAGTTGGTGTGGTAACATGAAAGCCCGTGCTTTCGATGGCGAAGGTGCCGCACAGGAACTGCGTACATTTGCCGAATGTTTCTGTCTCCGAAATACATTCCATGCGAACGGCGATCAGACAAAGACCGGCAAATCGAAATTCACTTATCGCCCGTTCACGTTGGAAGGAAATTTTGCTTTTGCTTCCGGTATCCAGGAAATGCTGTTACAGAGCCATACAGGTATTATCCGGATATTCCCGGCAATCCCTGCCGGTTGGTCGAACGTTTCGTTCGATAACTTACGTGCTATGGGTGCTTTCCTTATCTCGGCAGAAAAGCAG
This sequence comes from Parabacteroides sp. AF18-52, assembly GCF_003479145.1. Classification (NCBI taxonomy): domain Bacteria; kingdom Pseudomonadati; phylum Bacteroidota; class Bacteroidia; order Bacteroidales; family Tannerellaceae; genus Parabacteroides; species Parabacteroides sp. AF18-52. Next base: position 921,889 of record NZ_QUGR01000001.1, on the reverse strand, counting down.
AACGGCAAGATTACCAAACTCCGTATCTATCCGGAGCAGGGCGGTACCATCCGGATCGCTTCACCGTTCGGGACGGATGAAGTGGTTGTCACCGGAAATGCCAGTGAAGTTACGAATGAGAACGGTATCCTTTCTTTTGATACACGCAAAGGAGAGTGGATAGAGATAAATAATTAATTATTCATGAGAAACACTTTTGCAAAAATAGTCTGGTGGCTACTGCCGACAACACTATTGGCTTGTGCCGGAGATCCTCCTCCGGCAAAGCAGACTTCTTCGACAATCCTTTATATGGATAAATCGGCGGCATCCTGGTATGAAGCGACCCCGATAGGGAACGGACGTTTGGGGGGGATGGTGTATGGCGGGGTTACCCGGGATACTATCCGAACAAACGATGATACGTTCTGGAGTGGTGAACCGCGTGATTTGCAGCGGCCAGGAACCTACAAGGTACTTCCGGAGATACGCAAGTTGTTGTTGGAAGAAAAGAATCAGGAAGCACAGAATGTGATCGATGCCAATTTGCTCGGTCCCTGGAATCAGAATTATATGCCTCTTGCCGATATTCTGTTGGAATGGCCGGGAGATGGGAACGTTTCTGGTTACAGAAGAGAACTGGACCTGAACCGTGGTGTGGTGACGATCACCTATGCACAGAACGGGATAAATTATAAACGGGAGTTATTTGCTTCGTATCCCGATCAGGCTATTGTGATGAATATCTCGGCCGATAAGAAGAATGCTATTGAATTTACTGCCGGTCTGGGAAGCCAGATCGAGAGCGGAGTAAAAGTAGAAGACGGTCAGATTGTGATTGACGGACAGGCTCCTTATCATACCGATCCTAATTATACGGGCGTCCATCCTCCGGTATATAAAGAGGGAAAAGGAATGCGTTTTGAAGGGCGGTTGCTGGTTAAACAGGAAGGCGGATCGGTTACTCCTTCAGGCGATAAGCTGCATGTGAAAGAGGCAACTTCCGCTACTCTGGCTTTTGTGGCGGCAACCAGTTTTAACGGTTTTGACAAAGACCCTTATACGAATGGAAAAGATGAAAAGGCGATTTGCCGGAAATATCTTACTTCATTGGAGGCAAAGAAGTATTCCGACCTGTATAAAGCACATGTGGCTGATTATGCTTCTTTGTTCGGGAGGGTAAGCATTGACCTGGGAGAATCGGCGGAAGCTGCTTTACCAATAAACCGACGGATTGCAGACTACAAACCGAGCATGGATCCGGCTCTTACTGCTTTGTATTTCCAGTTCGGACGTTATCTGCTTATCTCCGCTTCCCGTCCCGGGTCGCAACCGGCTAATTTGCAGGGTATCTGGAATCAGGATATGCAACCCGCCTGGAGTGCGAACTGGACGATCAACTGTAATGCGGAAATCAATTATTGGCCGGCAGAGATCACGAACTTGTCCGAATGCCATGCCCCGATGTTCGATATGATCCGGGAAACATCGGTCGACGGAGCGAAAACGGCAAAAAACTTGTATAACTCCCGCGGTTGGATGGCACATCACAACCTGGATATCTGGCGGACTACCTGGATGGTAGGAGGAACCGGATTGTACTCCTTGTTTCAAGTGGGCGGTGCGTGGCTTTGCCAGCATATCTGGGAACATTATCTGTTTACGTTGGATGAAGATTTTCTAAAGGACCATTATGACCTGTTGAAGAATGCGTCTTTGTTTTATCTGGATAATCTTCAGACCGACAGGGATGGCTATCTGGTGACAAGTCCTTCCGAATCCTTTGAGAATGGCTTTGTGAAGCCGGACGGAGAGACCGGTTGGGCTTGTATCGGTTCGGCGCAGGATATGCAGATCATCCGTGCATTGTTTGAGAATACCATGAAAGCGGCTGATATTTTGAATGACGGTGCTTTCAAAGAAGATGTTTCCAAAGCGTATGCAAAACTGGCTCCTATGAAAATCAGTCCTAGAACAGGACAGTTACAGGAATGGAACGATGATTGGGAACCTTCCAATCCGGCGAGCGGCCAGGTAGGACATGGATGGGCATTCGCCGTCGGTAATCAGATTACCTTGCGAGGGACTCCGGAATTGGCTCAGGCTTTTAGAAAAACGATCGATTACCGTCGCCCCGGTTATTCTTATAATAGCGGTAGTTGGACGGGAACATTCCCTGCTGTCTATTGGGCTCGTTTTGAGGAACCGGACAGCGTACAACGTGTGATCGACCGCCATTTCGATTTGGCATTATCTCCGAACCTGACTTGTGAGTTTATGAAGTCCTGGCAAATAGACGGTAATTTAGGGATAACAACGGCTATAACTGAAATGCTGTTGCAGAGTCATGCCGGTGAGATCAGCCTGTTGCCTGCTTTACCGGCTAAATATCCTGCCGGTTCCGTTACCGGCTTACGGGCTCGTGGAGGTTACGAAGTGGATATTTTCTGGAAAGACGGAAAACTGACTAAAGCTGTGATAAAAGCAGACCGGACGAAGAAGGATGAGGTTATTCCTGTCCGCTATGGCGGTATCGTTAAAGCGGTAAAACTGGCAAAAGGAGAAACTGTTATATTGGACGGTTCTCTGGAATAAATAGAATAGCTAATAGAGTGAAGATGTACGGATCGGTAATGAGATCCGTACATCTTTTTTGTTACATATTGTCAGAGTTACATTTTGGTTTTTAGGATATTTTCTGTATCTTGCCGTGCTTTTTTAATCCCCGTTAAGAGTAGACTTAAACGAAAAATTAATAATGTACAATAATTAAAACGGTTATTTTATGAAAATCCTGAAAACACTATTCGGCTGTCTGACTGGGGCGGTTTTGACGATGAATGTAAACGCCCAACAGGTACAAGGTTTTGTTCACGAACGTTCAACCGACTATGAATGGCCTACAGATCAAAAGGTTTTGGATAAACTGGATAAATGGCAAGATCAAAAGTTCGGTGTTTTATTCCATTGGGGACTTTATTCTGTTCCCGGTATCGTAGAGTCATGGTCCATCTGTTCCGAGGACGTAGACTGGATCTCCCGCAAGAAAGATATGACATACGATGAATACAAGAAGTGGTATTATGGCTTGAAGGATTCTTTAAATCCGACACAGTTCGATCCCGCTAAATGGGCGGATATCATGCAGGATGCAGGAATGAAATATATGATTTTTACAACGAAACATCACGATGGCTTCTGTATGTTCGATTCGAAGTATACGGATTTTTCCATAGCAAACGGTCCTTTCGGTACTGATCCGAAAAAAGATGTGGCGCGTCATGTCTTCGATGCTTTTCGTCAGAAAGATTTTATGATCGGATGTTATTTCTCAAAGCCGGACTGGCATTGCGAATGGTTCTGGAATCCTTATTTCGCAACAGCGAACCGTCGTCAGAATTATAAGAAGGAAAACCATCCGGACTGGTGGAAAAACTATCAGGACTTTACATATAATCAGATGGATGAACTGATGACCGATTATGGCAATTTCGATATCCTTTGGCTGGATGGCGGCTGGGTGACCGGTGAGGATGTCAATCTGGATAAGTTGCTGGCGAAAGTACGTACTTCTACACAACCGGGGTTGATCTCTGTTGACCGTACGATCCGCGGAAGAAATGAGAATTATCAGACTCCGGAGCGTAGCATCCCCGAAACGCAATTGAATAATCCGTGGGAAAGCTGTATTACATTGAGTAATGATTGGGGATGGGTTCCTAATGCGCCATATAAATCTCCAACTAAAGTGATTGGACTTTTGGCAGAGATTACTGCGAAGGGTGGCTGTTTGTTATTGGGAGTCGGTCCGACTCCGCAAGGAACTATCGAAGATGCAGTAGCAGAACGCCTGCATGTTATCGGTGACTGGTTGAGAGTAAATGGAAAAGCGATTTATAATACCCGCATCACTCCGGTTTATAATGATGGCAATGTTTGGTTTACTGCCGATAAAGACGGTAAGACCTTATATGCTGTTTACGCTTTGCCGGAAGGAGAAAACTTACCTGAAACAATCGAGTGGTCCGGAAACATTCCGACAGGTAAGATGAAAATGCTGAAAGGAAACAAAACGGTGAAGTATACAAACAAAGACGGCAAAGTAAAAGTCTCTCTACCGAAAGGATTAAAGAATGAACCGATTGCTCTGCAGTTTGCTGTTAAAAAATAGAACAATATAATTATATGAGTAAAACAACATCTTTATTGATCGGCCTGATTGCTTGCGCCGGGCAGGTTATGGCCCAGCAACCGGTATATAAGCAAGCGACGGCCCCTATTGAAGACAGGATAAATGACCTGATAGGACGTATGAACGTCGAAGAGAAAGTCGGGCAACTATGTTGTCCGTTGGGTTGGGAAATGTATACGAAAACAGCTAACGGCGTTGTTCCTTCCGAATTATATAAGGAGCGGATGCAGGCGATGCCTATCGGTTCCTTCTGGGCTGTTCTACGTGCCGATCCCTGGACACAAAAGACATTGGAGACGGGTTTGAACCCCGAATTATCGGCTAAGGCTTTGAACGCTTTACAGAAATATGCTGTGGAAGAAACCCGTTTGGGAATACCGGTGCTGTTTGCCGAAGAATGTCCGCACGGACACATGGCTATCGGGACCACTGTTTTTCCGACTTCACTGGCACAGGCAAGTACCTGGAATGAGGATCTGATGTATAAAATGGGAGAAGCGATCGCTCTGGAAGCCCGTTCGCAGGGAGCTAACATCGGCTATGGTCCGGTATTGGATATCGCCCGTGAACCGCGTTGGTCGCGTATGGAGGAAACTTTCGGGGAAGATCCTGTGTTGACATCTAATTTAGGTGTTGCTTTTATGAAAGGCATGCAGGGGAACAACCAGAGTGACGGTAAACATCTTTTTTCCACTTTGAAGCATTTTGCCGCTTATGGAATACCTGAAGCCGGACATAACGGAGCACGTGCCAATGTAGGTATGCGCCAACTCTTTTCCGATTATCTGCCTCCTTTCAAGAAAGCTGTCGAAGCTGGTGTGGGAACGATCATGACCTCTTACAATTCAATCGACGGTATCCCTTGTACTTCTAATAAATATCTGCTGGACGATGTACTTCGTAAACAGTGGGGATTTAAGGGATTTGTCTATTCTGATTTGACAAGTATCGAAGGGATCGTAGGAGCCCGGGTCGCTAAGGATAATAAGGAAGCAGCCGTGTTGGCATTGAAGGCCGGTCTCGATATGGACCTGGGTGGAAATGCCTATGGTAAGAATCTCCGGAAAGCATTGGAAGAAGGCGCTATCACAATGAATGATCTCGACCGGGCGGTAGCTAATGTGCTTCGTTTGAAATTCCGTATGGGATTGTTTGAAAATCCGTATGTTTCTCCCGAACAGGCTAAACAGGTAGTACGTTCGAAGGCGCATAAGGAGCTGGCTCGTGAAGTAGCGCGTGAAGGTATCGTCCTGCTGAAGAATGAGGGGGTGTTGCCATTGAAGAAAAATATCGGAAGTATTGCAGTGATCGGCCCGAATGCCGATATGATGTATAACCAGCTAGGCGATTATACGGCTCCACAGGAACGGGAAGAAATAGTGACTGTCCTGGATGGCATCCGGAAAGCGGTGTCTTCTTCCACGAAAGTCAATTATGTAAAAGGATGTGCCATCCGTGATGTAACGACCAGTAATATTCCTGCTGCGATAGAAGCTGCCCGTGCGGCTGATGCTGTCGTTCTGGTAGTCGGTGGTTCCAGTGCCCGCGATTTTAAAACGAAGTATATCGGAACAGGTGCGGCTACCGTATCGAATGAGGGAAACCAAATCCTTTCGGATATGGATTGCGGTGAGGGTTTCGACCGTAGCACATTGCGCCTGTTGGGCGATCAGGAAAAGTTGCTGGAAGCGGTAGCCGCTACCGGTAAGCCATTGGTGGTCGTTTATATTCAGGGACGTACCCTGAACATGAATCTGGCATCAGAAAAAGCACAGGCTTTGCTGACAGCTTGGTATCCGGGTGAACAGGGTGGTACGGCTGTAGCTGACGTTTTGTTCGGTGACTATAACCCGGCCGGACGTTTGCCGGTTTCTATTCCCCGTAGCGAAGGGCAGCTACCATTATTCTATTCGCAGGGAAAGCAACGTGCCTATGTAGAAGAAGCAGGAACTCCTCTGTACGCTTTCGGCTATGGGCTGAGCTATACCACCTTTGAATACGGTCAGCTGGAAATGCAGAAGGGAGATGGTAAAGATGCTTTGCAAACAGTAAGTTGTACGGTAACCAATACGGGTGACTGCGATGGGGAAGAGGTTGTCCAGCTTTATATTTGCGACAAAGTTGCTTCTGTTTCCCAGGCTCCGATCCTGTTGAAGGCTTTCGAGCGGGTTGCTTTGAAGAAAGGTGAAAGCAAGAAAGTTACATTTACATTGGGTGAAGAAGAGTTGTCTCTTTATAATATGGATTTGAAACAGGTCGTAGAACCGGGAGATTTTAAAGTTATGGTCGGTGCTGCTTCGGATGATATCCGCCTGGAAGGTGAGTTTACACTATAACAAATCCTTATCTGTATCGTTGTGAACAGACTGTTGCTAAATTGGGAATAAAGCTTGTTTTTCTAAAGAAAAAAGCATATCTTTGAGAAATAAGAAACCCTAAATTTATAAAGGTATGGAAACAGTTTATTTGGCAACATTAGATAACGATTTCCAGGCAACTCTGTTGTCGGATTTGTTGAGAAATGACGGTATCGAGTCTTTTCTAAAAAATGAGATCATTTCTTCCGTACTGAATATCCCTGGTTTTCAGATAGAGATATATGTTATGGAGAAGGATTATGAAAAGGCAAAAGAAATACTGACGCAAGCATTCCCTGAATTAGTGGGAAAAGAATAAAAGAGTAGCTATTGCTCTGTAAATATAAGTCGGGTGTGATTAAGTTCATCCCCGACTTTTATTTTAAGTATTTGTTTTTACTTAATTATGTAATTCTGCATCATCATTGATTTTTTACTCTTTTGCACCTGTTGCGTCGACAAAGAAGTTTACATTGAATATTTTGTTCTGTTCCTATTTTGATACATTTTTTAGAAATCCGTTCCGTATTTAAAAGTTCTTGCCATAAGTATAATACCCGCTGATAATGAGAACATAACTTACTTTGTAATCGTAAAACATTATCAAATTAAAGCATTGTGTAAAGTAGTTTTCATTAAAGCATTATTATTATGGAAAGCAAAAAAATGTGTGTGTGGAAACGAGGGGGATACTTGTTTATTGCGACTTTATTAGGCGCAGGTCCTTTCTCAAGTCATATTTATGCCGGAACTGATCATGATCAGTTCAACTCGGTTACTACCGAGTTGAATAATAGTTTAGATCAGAAAAAGGGGAAGAAAGTTACAGGAACGATTGTCGATGAAACCGGCGAACCTGTTATTGGGGCCAATGTAGTTCAAAAAGGTACTACAAATGGTAGTATAACGGATATAGATGGACGATTCTCTTTAGAAGTTCCGGAAGGGGCTGTTCTCGAAATTTCTTATATAGGTTATTTAACTCAGTCGGTACCGGTAGGTAATAAATCTTCTTTTCAAGTTACACTTCGGGAAGATACTCAAAAGCTGGATGAAGTGATTGTTGTAGGTTACGGTTCGACCAGTGTTCGGAAAAATACGGCAGCGTTGGCTTCGGTCGATAATACGAAGGTTTTAGAAGTACCTTTTTCCGATATGGGATCGACTTTGCAGGGACGTGTACCCGGAGTGATCGTACAGCAGGGATCTGCAGAACCGGGGCAGAACGGAGCTAGTGTCTCCATACGTGGGAACGGAGATCCGTTGTATGTAATCGACGGATTTGTTTCTTCAAGCGGCCGTTTCATGGCATTGAACAAATCGGATATCGAATCGATGACCGTATTGAAGGATGCGGCTTCTACAGCTGTTTATGGTATGAATGCCGGTAACGGAGTCATTGTAGTCACAACCAAACAGGGAAAAGCTGGGAAACTGAGTGTAAACTACCAGGCGAATTTTGCCTTCAATACACCTTCTTATCCATCGGAACGGATGAATGCCTATGAATATGCAACGGCAATCAACAAACTGAATCAATCTTTGGGAAATGGCCTCAATTCGTTCAGAACCCCGGAAGAAATGGCAGAGATTGCAGCAAATGTAGGCTCATACACGAATTGGGAAAATGAACTGTTGCGTAATTATACACCCCAGAACGAACATACGGTGTCGATCAGCGGCGGTAATGACAAACTGAAGTATTTCGGTAGTTTGAACTATTTGGGACAAAAAGGTATTTACAAAGCCGATAAACTGAACTATGACCGTTATAATTACAGGACGAATATCAGTAGTAACTTTGACGAAATAGGCTTGACCGTCGGATTAAATGTGAACGGTACCGTGCGGGATGAACTTTATCCGAGTGCCAGTGCATATACCCTTTATTCCCGTTTAAAAGACAGGACTCCTTTTGAAAGACCCTACAATGAGGATGGTACGGTCTCCAATCAATTTGACAATCCGGCTTTGCAGCTGGATGGCCCGGGTGAAATCAAGTATCGTACTGTTTATAATCAGTTGGCGGTGAACCTGGAGTGGGCTGTACCCTGGGTGAAAGGGTTGAAACTGGGTTTTGACGGTAACTATAATATCGAGTCGCAAGACCGGGCAGACTGGTATGAAAATGCGACTTATTATGATGCCGATGGGAATGCAACACTGGAAGATCCTTCCAACATCAGTATGACCCGCTCTTCCTATCAGCATAACAGATATGATTTCAACGTACGTGTCGATTATAAAAACACGTTCAACGATAAACATAATGTATTACTGACTTTGGTACATAACCGTCAATATTATCATGGTACTTCGCTCAGTGCAGGATCAAATACGTTTTATTTGTCGACGATCCATCAGATACAAAATGGTGATGCTTCCAGTATAACGGCAAGTAACAAAGAGAGTGAGCAGGCTTCGATGGGATATGTTGGTCGTCTTCGTTATGACTATGATAATCGTTATATGGTGGAATTTTCCGGTCGTTATGATGGCTCCGATTGTTTTCCTAAAGGAAACAGGTTCGGATTTTTTCCTTCCGGTTCTTTAGGATGGGCTATTTCGGAAGAAGAATTCTTTTCTCCTGTGAAGGAACTAGGGATATTTGACTATTTCAAGGTGCGTGGTTCGTATGGGGAGATTGGTCTGAACGGAGCCAAACATGATGACTATGCCTACCTGACCACTTTTAACTATAATTCCAATGCGTATGTGATTGGCGGTAGTTTGGTCAATTCTATTACTCCGGGTGCGACTCCGAGTATTAATATGACATGGTATAAACGTGATAAGACAGATGTCGGTTTCGATTTCGCCACTTTGGGAAATAAGCTGGAAGGATCATTCGACTGGTTCTATGAACGTACGAAAGGATATCTGGTAGCTCCCAAATATGAATACACCGATCCGATCGGTTACGATTTGCCTTTGATCGTCTCTGATGCGGAAGACCGTTCGGAAGGATTGGACGGTTTTGTAAAATATTCGGATAAGGTCGGAGATTTTAATTTCTCTGCCGGTTTTAACTTTACCTGGTACCGTTCCATCAAAGCGATCACCAATGAAGATAAAGTAACCTTGTCGAATCCTTATACCCGTGAACAGGGGTATAAACTCGGATATCTTGGTACGGGTTTTATCGGTACACAGTTTTATATGACGCCTGAAGATGTTTTGAATAATCCGAAACGTATCAACTCGAAAGACCTGCGTCCGGGTGACCTGTGGTATGCTGATGTCAATGGTGACGGTCAGATTACCAATCAGGACCAACGGAAATACGGACATAATGCAAGTCCGCGTTTTGTTTTCGGTATCGATCTGTCAGCTGATTGGAAAGGTTTGAGTGTGTTGGCTAATATTCAGGGAACGGGTCGTCGGCAAACTTATATGAGTAATGTCGCTATGGCGCAGGAAGGTGAACGACGCCTGGATTTCACTTATCAGCTTGATACCTGGTCACCAACCAATACGAATGCCGCTTTCCCACGCCCTGGTAATACTTCGTTGAATGAAAATAATAACTATGTCGCCTCTGATTTCTGGGCTCGTAATTCCAATTATGTACGTTTGAAATCGTTGACAATCTCATACGATTTGAAATATGCCGCTTTGAGAAATCTTTCCTGGCTGCAGAATATGACGGTATTTGCTTCCGGTGTGAATTTATTCGCTATCGGACCGTCGGTAAAATATGCCGATCCCGAAGCATCTAACTTCGATGGATATGCTTACCCGATGATGCGTACATATTCTGTGGGATTTCAATTAGGATTTTAATAATAGATAAAAGAGTAAATCATGAAAAAAATATTATATACAGGCATTGTTTCTTTATGCCTTGCTTTTACAACTACATCATGTTCGGATTTTCTCGATACGAGACCGTATGACAAGATCATAGGAGACGATACATGGACCAGTGAGACATTGGCTGAGTCTTATGTCTATTCCATTTATTCCACTGTACTGCAAAAAAGTTTATGGCTGGGTGCTTACGGGCATCGTTATTCATGTCATTCCGAAAGTTCTACCAAGAATGCCATGACGGGAACCTTGAATAGCTCCTACTGGTCGAGAGACCGTTCGGAAGGAGTTACGGCGGATGATAATTATGAATGGCTAGATTACAGCGTCTTATGGCGTATCCATACTGCTATCGATGAGATTTCTGCAAGTGCGATCTTCTCGGATGAGTTTAAGAGTCGTACGATCGGTGAGTTGAAGTTTTTACGTGCAGCCCATTATTTCCTGTTTGCCCGTCAGTATGGCGGTTTACAGATCATAGACCGCGTATTGTCTGTGGAAGATGATCTGCAGATACCTCGTTCTTCCATTAAAGACACTTACGACTTTATTATTAAGGATTTGCAAGATGCGGCAAACGCGTTGCCGACTACCGGTGAAGTAGCCAGAGGACGTGCGAGCAGTGCAGCCGCTTATGCTTTGTTAATGCGTGTTGCGAACCAGGCAGCCGCTTATGTAGACGGAGGAACGGCGCAGAGTGAATATTACGATAAGGTGATAGCTGCCGGTACGGCTTTGGGACTGGATGTCGAAGGCAGCCGGTTAAGCCCTTATTATGACATGTTCCGTTCTTATGAAACTGCTATCGCTGCACAGGAACAGATACTGGTTGTGGAACGTTTGAAATTGAATACTTCTTTACATGATACACCTATGCAGTATCAGGGATTATGGCATGCCGGTAATATTTCGGAGTATGCTAAAAAGAATTATCCTATCCACGCAACGATGAACTATTGGGGAATGGATGGCGGTTCATGGCCTACCCAGGATCTGGTCGATGATTATCTGGTTGAAGATGTGGACGGCTCCGTCAAATACTGGGAAGATGCTTCTTATGTACAGACTGGTTCCAATGTGGATGAGAAAATGTATTTCAGTAAAGATAAGAAGAGGGATTTACGTTTCTATACGACTATATTGTATGACAGTTGTCTGTATTTTAACGGACAGGAACGTATATTCTTCCGCCGTGACGGAAACTGTTCAAACTCGAACAGCCCGATAAATGCTGGTGCGGAAGATGAATATGGACGCAGGGCAGGTGATCTGGATAATTATAATTCTTCGACCGGCTATGCGATGGTGAAGTATCATTACGATCATGTGGTTTCTTTACCTGATCCGGGATCACAGAAATTGGACTATTGCTATTCAGTATTACGTTATGGCGAGGCTTATCTGAATATGGCAGAGGCTTATCTGATGAAGGGAGATTTTGCCAATGCACGGAAATATATGATTCCGACAATGGTGAAGCATGGTGGATTCAGTGCGGAAAAAGCGGCGCAATACCTTAATTCGAAAAGTGGAAATGGTTGGAACGATCCGCTCTTCGAGGCTTACAAACGTGAGCGGAATGTGGAAATGGTGTATGAATGCAACGATCGTTATTGGTCTTTACTGCGCTGGGGAATGCGTCAGAGTGGTGGTGTCGGTAATGGTACTTATGCAACCGGAGGTTTTATTATCCCAGAATTGACAGGTTCGTTGCGTGGTATCCGTATCTCACGTGACGGGCAGACCTACAATTTCTTTACTGTTAATAATGCGATAGGAGAGGCCCGGTTCACACCGAAACGTTATTTAGTCCCCTTGAACCGTAAATTCTGCCTGAAAGCGGGAGTCGAACAGAATCCGGGATGGGAATGATCATGTAAAATAGTAACTAAAAAAACAAGTACAATGAAAAGAGTTTATAATATATTGATCGGATGTTTGCTGATGTTCGTTATGAACAGTTGCCTGTATCACAATTTGCAAGACCTGGAAAATTCGTCGGATAAGGTAATGACGAATGTCGACTATTCTTATCGTTTCTTATATAATGATACGATCCAGAAAGGAACTGCTAACCAGGAAATAGAAGAAGGCCGTGTTTGTGAGGTGATATTTAATAAAAAGATGGAAGCGGTTGAGGAAAATGGCAAGACTGGTTTCAAAACGACTTTAAGCCATAGCCTGAACAGTATCCAGAAGGCTGGTCCGTCTGGCTCTGTGACGAAGGAGATGTTGTATGATATGTTTAAGGAGCAGATTGCGCAAGACGGTTTGACAAAGTTGTGGGTGTATGTCTCTATTTCGGATGCCGCAACCATTTCACCTTTGGATGAGGCTCCCAGGCTGGGAGCTCCCGGTGATTTTTCTCAGGATCGTTTTTACCGCGTAACAGCTGCAGACGGTTCTTATCAGGACTATATCCTGAAAACTGTTAAGGACTTCTGAAAATGAGCTGCGTTTGAAGATTTATTTTTGATCTTATTTCTAAAATACAGCCGGGAATCGGTAGCTGGTATAGCTGACTGATTCCCGGCATTTCTGTATAACGGTTGTTTCCTGTGTGTGGTACGAAACTTTTTAGTTCCTAATTTTATACATTATATTTGTGAAGGTTCCGATTTGAAGTTTTTTTGTTTTGACAAAGAGGAAAAGCGATAAGAATAATTATCGTTAATTTGCGTATGTAGAGAAGATTATCAATCTTATTAAAACACAAATACATAATGAAAGTAAGGATACTATTTTTCCTGATGATTTCGATTTTATTCTTACCATCGGTTTTCGCGAATGATTTTATCGTTCCACGCCTTTCCCCTTTACCTGCGAAGATGGAGAAACAGAAAGTTTCTTTGGCAGGAAATTGGTTGTTCAATCCTTCACCGGAAAGTGAATTCTGGAATAAAGGGAATGTTTCAGGTTGGAAAAGCATAGAAGTTCCCGGTGAATGGGTAATGCAGGGATTTGAAGTGGAGAAAGGGAAGCCTGCCGGTTATTTCCGGACATTTACTGTCCCTGCTTCCTGGAGCGGACAACGGATCAAGTTACGTTGTAACGGGATATACAGTGACAGCCGGATTTTTATAAACGGTAAGGAGGCGGGTTCCCATTTGGGTGGTTTTACTGCTTTCGAACTGGATGTGACCGGATTGATAGAAGCCGGAAAAGAGAACAGGATAGCAGTTTCAGTCATATCGGAGAGCCTGGCGGATTCCACGTCGAGCGGATCTCAGTATGCCGTACACCCGTTGGGAGGGATTACGCGCGATCTGTATCTGTTTACATTGCCGGAAGTGAATTTGTCGATGTTCCATGCTGCGACTTTATTCGATTCGACTTATACGGATGCTACGCTAAAGGCAGAAGTAGAGGTTATGAACGAATCTTCGGATGCAGCTAAAGGATTGTCTCTTCATTTCATTTTGAAAGATAGAAACGGAAAGGAGATCCCGTTAAAACAAAATACGACTCCGGTCGGTGTTGTCGGGGTGGGGAGATCTGAGAAGATGACGCTTTCATTTCCTGTTACGGAACCGGATAAATGGGATTCGGAACATCCTGTTCTGTACACTTTCACCTGCCAGTTAAAGAGCGGGAAACAAATATTGCATGAGACTACCCGCCGTATCGGTTTCCGTCAGATAGAGGTACGGGGTAATCAGATGTATGTAAATAATATGCCGGTGAAGCTTCGGGGTGTTTGCCGCCATGAGGTAATGCCGTTACGCGGACGTTCGGTAAACGGGGATATATGGCGCCGGGATGTCGAGTTGTTCCGTCGTGGCAATGTGAATTATATCCGTACTTCCCACTATCCGCCGGATGAGGCTTTGCTGGAGGCTTGTGACGAACTGGGAATGCTAGTAGAAGTGGAGGCCCCTTTCTGTTGGGCACATAATACCAAAGTATCGGACGACAAACACGATGTCGTTCTGGTAAATCAGCACGTGGAAATGGTCAACCTGAACCGGAGCCATCCTTCCGTCATCATGTGGTCGATGGGAAATGAATCGACACTGTTTACCGAATATTTCAAAAAGGCGTCGGAAGTCGTGAAGATTATAGACCCCACCCGTCCCCGTATCTTTAGCCAGTGGGGACCGGATGCGGATAACGGGGAACTGGAAGTGACCAATCATCACTATCCCGGACCTACCGGACCGGATAAATACCGTAATAGCAAACGTCCTGTCACATTCGATGAGTTTTGCCACCTGAATGCTTATAACCGCTTGGAACTGGCTGCCGATCCGGGACTTCGTTCGATGTGGGGACCGTTGTTGGACCGGATGTGGAATGATATGTACCATAGCCAGGGTGTTCTGGGTGGTGCGATATGGGCGGGTATCGACGATACTTTCTTCCTGCCGGGAGAAAAGGCGGTCGGTTACGGAACCTGGGGACCGATAGACGGATGGCGACGTGAAAAACCGGAATATTGGGGAATGAAGAAAGCCTTCAGTCCGGTTAAGATAATGCAGAAAGGTAATATGACGGCCGACGGCATTGTCCGTTTCTATGTGGAGAACCGTCATAATTTCAGTAACCTTTCCGAATGTTCCATTGAATGGAAAGTAGGAAAGAAGAGCGGTAAGATCACTGCGGATATCGCTCCCCGTACTGAAGGCGATATAGAGGTCCGTTTACCGGAAGAATTGCGTAATGCGGAGATCATGGAACTGGCAGTGATTGGTGTTCGCGGTTTTGTCATCGATGAATATCGTTTCCGCATCTTACCTGAACAATTGAAGGAACAGACACAGGAGCAGACCGGAACTCTTTCCTGGCAGGAAGGACTGGATGCGATCGAAATACAATCCGGCAAAGGACATTTTACTATAGACAGACGGACCGGTTTGTTATCGGCCGAATGTAACGGAAAGACTGTTTTGCATCAGTCTCCTTCATTGATGGTGTTACCTTTGAACGGAGAAGGCGAAGGGATTCAGATGGTAGGAAAGGATCAGAAATTTGAGCCTTATAACCCTGTTTGCGAGGATTGGCTGGCCCAGTCGGTTACTTTTGTACCCGGCGAAGAGGTTGTTTCCGTAAAGGTGAAAGGAAATTATAAAGAAGCAGAAGGTGTATTGGAATATCGTTTCCATAAGAATGGTGAAGTCACTTTTACTTATGATTTTACGATGCTTCAGGATATTTCACCCCGGCAAACCGGATTGGTTTTCACGCTGCCTTCTTCTTTCACTCATTTGGATTGGGAGCGTAAAGGGTATTGGACTGTGTATCCCGAAGATAATATAGATGCCCTGAAAGGAGAGGCCGAGGCTTTTGATAAATCTTTACCGGTATCCGGATTGGCCGGGCCATCCAAACAACCATCGAAATCCTGGTCATACGATCAGACGGCAGCGGGTTCAAATCTGTTTCGTTCTACCAAAGAGAATATCTACCGGGCAGGTCTGAAGAGTAAGGAAGGCAATTCTGTTACCATCATTTCCGATGGTACGCAACATGTCCGCCCCTGGATAGAAAAAGAGGCCACCCGCTTATTGGTGGCCGGTTATAATAATCCGGGAAGAGAGAACTTCCTGATTCCTCATGCAGAAAAGGGATACAGGCCACTCAAAAGGGGGGATAAGGTAGAAGGGGTTGTTAAACTGGTATTTTAGCTATATCCATAGGCCTGTTTATTTTAATATATATTCAATTGCTTTTTCGATCCATACATCTTGTCCGTTACGGATCTCCTGGTTTGTCGGGCGGACTTCGATGTCTACCTTAACGCCTTTGCGCTGGCATTGTTCCCAGTTCGGGTAATAAGCTCCCAAAGCGGTGTAGATGCAGGTGGCTTTACCTGGCAGATAAAAACTTCCGATATTGCCGTCTGCTCCGGCTGTCGTGCTGCCGATAATGGCACTTTGCGGAGCTTTGCGATAAGCCATGGAGGAAAATTCTCCATGACTTTGAGTTCCTTCATTTACCAGAATGGCTACTTTCCCTTTGAAATAGTCGGGATTATCGGAGCCTGCTTTTGCTGTGGAACATAATTTGTAGTTGCCCGGAGCTTCATTCCGGTTAAATGAAAACCACATGAATTCTTGCGGAGCAGGAAGCAGTAAATTGGGTAAAGTACCGTAAGCCGCCATGGATGGATATTTTCGCATGTCGAGTATCATGCCTTTCGCATTCTTATTGTTTTGAATCACATCGGTAATGGCATCGCTTTCTGCCGTCGACACATCTATATATATAATTTTTTTGGCTGACAGATTGTAATCTTTCGGCCATTTCATGTCGCTGAGTTCATGGGGCTGTCTACGCCTGTTTTGTCCGAAGTTTTTGATATCTATCTGTATTTCTTTTCCGTTGCGGATACAAGTGATATTCATATATCCTGTATCGGTCCGCAGTAACCAGGGCAATACGTTTCTGACCAATGTCGGATGGTTGGAGGCGGGGACGTACGGACTAAGATCTGTTATAATCTTTTTTACATCCTCACCATCGATCGTACGAATAATGTCTCCTCTTTCCAACTCGAATGTCCGTGTATCCCTGACCACGATGTCACCGCTTTTCGACTCTGTTAATGTAACAGGGACCACAAAACTATCGGATTGTCTTTTCAAAATCGTTTTTTCCAAGTCCTCTCTGGGTACATAAACGAAACCATGTGAATCGTTAATGCAAGTGAGTAATTCCAGAATAGCCAGTTTATACTCTTCGTTATCGACTGGTGACACGAATCTGGGAAGGAATTTCCCTAATAATGTATCCCACGGTTTATCTGTCATTTCTGTATATGGAAAACAATATTCAACGGCATTCCATAACCTGTATAAAGTCAGGATACGGTAACCTTGGTCTTTCCAGGGAATCAGAGGATATTCTTTTTCACGGTCGAATAAAGAAGATCCGCCGCTTTGATAAGGGATCAGATAGTAATTGAATTTAAGATTGCGTTTTGCATTCTTGATTGTATTCAATTTGGATATTAATGGGGCATCGAATAAATTTTTGTCGTTTATCCAGTCCGTATCGATGATACGTGAATATTTACTGGAATCTTCTATTGCGTAGGAGACAGTTTGGGTTATCTTTCCGTATTTGTCGATCCATTCATTCAGTAATTTATTTCTTTTGTCTTTGTCGGGAGCTTTGGCTATTTGAGGTAATATCCTGAATAATTCGTAGTCCCAATTGTAATTACCCTGGGTAACTTCTGGGTGGTAATATTTCAGGAATCCCCAGACCTTACCCAGTACCTCCAGATTTTCATATGTTTGTGTGGTCGGGGCGGATAGGCAGAAGGACGATCCGTAATCAAATTCTTTATCTTTTTCTACTGAAAATTCGTGATTGACAAATGCCCCTAACGGTTTTTTATCTAATTGGGCCTGCCAGTTGCTTGTCCACAATTCGATATTTCCGGTAGTGAAGACGAAGAAATTGATACCCGATGTCAATGAAGACATGGCTGTTTTAATGGTAAAATCATTCCACTCTGAATCTCCGGAGCGTTTCCCTATCTCAGTCATGGCATTAGCCATAGTATCCTGTCCCATTTGTTGTATACCGAAAACGATAGAGGTGCTGTCGGCTCCTTTGTATTTAAACTTTCCGGAAAAATAAATAGAATCGCCGGTAATATCTCTGGTGTTGGCGTAATAATAAACCTGGGATATTTTAAGGCTGTCAGCCGGATCGTTTTGTAACTTCAATGACTTCCGGTCATTGAATAGTTCAACCGAATCGATTGACGCATTTCCATTGGAGGCAAACCAACCATTTAACTCAAGAGAGGATAAATGGCCCTTTTTTATACGAGGATTGTTGTCGAATGACATCAAATCGGATTGTGTGCCTTGTTGTGAACAAGAGCATATCCATACGAGTAGCATACAAATAAAAAAAGAGGAATTTTTCATGCTAGTCTGATTAAGTTTGTAACTTTGTTCAATTACAAATATACGGAAATAGTGATATATATGTTTATAAGCCTTTGAGAATTATGTTAATTTAAAATCAATACATTATGACAGGTATTAAAGAATTGCAGACATTATTAGCGAATGTAGATCCGGTATTGGATGAGCGGAGTTTTGTTTTTTGTACTTTCCCGGATTTTAATAGCAATGATATCTGCCGTCTGAATCCGATAGGAATGTTTCAAGAAAAAGAGGGAGTGACATTAATTATAACAAAGCAGCAGGCTATTGACAGTCATATCGACTATGAATCTGTTTATAAGCTTATTTCTTTGAATGTTCATTCCAGTTTGGATGCTGTTGGATTGACAGCCGCTTTTTCTGCAAAACTGGCAGAAAAGAATATTAGTGCGAATGTTGTTGCAGCCTATTATCACGACCATATTTTTGTACCTGAAGAAAAAGCAGAACAAGCTTTGATGGCAATTTGTGAACTACAATAATCAGGAGGAATACAACCTGCTTGAAAGGTCAGGTCTTTTGAAATGTTAAGACAGGACTTTTAATTACAAAATAAGGGACTTTTGAATTCAAAAGTCCCTTATTTTTTCGGAGATAGTTATGCCCTGTTTTATTAGGATTCAACTATCGCGGAATTACCCTGTTGTTCTTCATTTTTTGCCAATAGGTTGTCAAGATCATTGATCTGGTGGTCGAAATAAACAGCCAGAGCATTAATCTCCCGTCCGTTTTGTGACAGATAAGTGATACAATCAATTAATTGTGCAGTTAACTGGGCCATTTTTCGTTTGTTTATATTTATGTCCGGTTGTTGCATGTAGAGGGTAAGACTACGAAAGAGGATGGGAATAAAGCGATCCCACGGAAGTTCAAGGCTTGTTGCCAGACTTTTCATACATTTCAACTGGTGACGGAGATACTCGAGGTCCAGCTCATTACTTTTGCTGTTGAATGCTTCCCGTATACGGCGGGCTTCTTCTTTGAAAAAGACTTCACTAGAGATTTTTTTCGGGAGTGTCGATGTGTTTTCTGCTTCATTCATGGTAGTATTTTCTTTAAAGCACAGGTGGAAAAAAACGGTTCCGCCCTTCCCGTTGAACAACACATTCCTAGAATGCTGGAGGCACATTAATGCTCTCCACGGGGGTACGGAACCGTCTATAAGGAAAAGTTGTAGACAAAAAATATTTACCCCACATATTAAATATATGTTTAGTATGGCAAAGATAAGGCTTCTATTGAAGATTTATAAGATGTGAAGTGAAATAATCAAAGAAACAACGTTGTCTTTGTAATGTGTTTTATATCTTTACAATTGATTTAAAGGATGCATATTCTGTTTTTTCAAAAAAAATGTTGGTATCTTTATATTTTATTTTAAAGAATAAGATATTTATTATATATAATATAAGGAATCGCGTTTGTTACATCGGACAAAAATATAACTAATTTCACCGGGTGGTGTAAAGGGTTTATTGATAGACGATTAAAGATGAATAGTAAATTGCACTTTTACATCGGGAGTTACATCGTAATATTTGTTAATAAATTTGATGCTATGGATGAGTTCCGGTCTGTTAATGAGAAGCTGGCAATCGATTTAATGGGATTGCCTTACGTAAAAATTCCACGTTATACCCTGGATTTGTTAAAGTGTCCGGCTACCCGCCAGTTGGGACAGCTTCATTTGTTGTTATTCGACATTTGCTTTTTTGCCGATGGTTATACTGATTTGAACGGACGGAAGGTTCCGTGCAAAAGAGGAGAGTACGTCGGTACACAACAGGAATTAGCCGACCTGTCAGGTATCAATATCGGTTCGATTAATCGCTTGATACGTAAATTGGAAGCCCTGCACCTGATCTCCGTCACTAAAATACAGGGAGGAAGTTTAATAAAAGTACACGGTTATACAAGCCTGATTGCAGCTCCGGGAGTAAAAGATGATTCCCGGAAGAGGAATGGAAGACAATTTAACGATAATCTTTACGGAAACTGAAAGGTTTTATAGCAGCCGAATGGACCGGACAAATGAGAATAATTTCGTTTCATCTTTAGGAAAGATAAAAAAATACATATCTTTACGAAATAAAATTTAATCATACTTTAGAGATATGAGGGAAATTATCACCTGTTTTTATAGCTATTTATCTGAGCATTTTGGTGATAAAAATGGAAGGGTAGAATTCGGGGTGATAAATCAGACCGGATTAGGGCTTCATGTCCCGTTTTTTTTAAAGAGAAATATGGTTCCATGTTTTAATATACACAAATTACCGGAAGTTATCAGGCAGTATCCAAAGGTAGAAAATCAACTGTATGAAATAGATAATTTTAACCATTTTGACGCTTGTTCTTTAGTTCCGGGAGTTTTCTTTTGTCCTCTATTGGCGATATATTGTTGTTGTGTAGCCTCTTTTTATTTTCTGTCTGAGCTTTCTGTCCAAAACGCGGTTCATATAGAACTTTGGTAATTTGGCGTAAAAACCTTGTTAACTTCCTTATTAATCCGGTCTTATAGTGAGTATAATAGAGAACTTTGTCCGTAAATCCGGATAAAGTGGTATCTGGTTCTATAAATTTATACCATGCTTTATAATTTTCAGGTAATAAATCCCCGTAATTTCGGAAAAAACTCTCCTTTTTGACAACATATTCGTTTTTCATACAGCCAATGAATATTAATATAGTACATAGTTCTATATGAACTATGGCTGAAATGTCTTCTGACTTGTTGCGGTTTTTGGTGTATTCCTATTTTTTGTTCACGACTCTTAAACCTTTCAAAAGCATGAGTTCAGAGAAAGATATATATGAGATAGCAGCTTTGGGGACGCTCTTCAGACGTTTTTATAAGCCTTTACGGACGTATGCTTTTCGTTTCGTAAATGATACGGACCTGGCGGAAGACATTGTGCAGGATACTTTTTTTGAACTTTGGCAAAGGCGCGATTCGATTGAATTTGAAGGTGCGGTAAAATCCTATTTGTTCAAATCGGTATATAACAGATCCATCAATGTGATGCATAAAAAATATCAGAATAAAGAATATTCATTGGATGAGAGTAATGAAAGCGATATTCTCGAACAATATATGTCCGCTAATATCCTGAACTCGGAGCAAAGTTTACTTTTGAAAGAACTGGAAACAGAAATAACCTTATTTATAGATACATTATCACCGCAATGCAAGAAAATATTTTTACTCAGTCGCTCATACGGTTTAAAGAACCGTGAAATAGCCGAACAATTGGAAGTCAGTATAAAAGCGGTTGAGAAACAGATAAGTAAAGCCTTGTCAGGACTGAAAAAACATTTGACTGAAGAAGGGCTGATCTCACTGCTCATTTTATTGTCGGGAATATCTTAACATAAAGGCAAATAAAAAATATTTCAAACAGGGGGTAGGGTAAAACCCCGAAATTTTGTACTACTAATAGAATGGAAAATATGGAGAATTTCACAACTGATATAAATCTTATAATAATCCGTTACCTGGACGGTTCGGCAAGCCTGGAAGAGAAAAGACAATTACTTCAGTGGCTGAAGGAATCGGAAAAGAACAGAAGTGATTTTACGGATACGAGAGATCTGTGGCTTTCGTGTAATGCTTCTGCCGACAATGAGTTGGAAGTGGATATCGCTCTCGACAGGTTGAAGATGCGTATTCTGAACGAACATGAACGGATAGAGAAGAAAACCCGGCGGTCATTTATCCGTTGGTATCAGGCTGCTGCTGTTTTGCTTGTTTTGTTCGGATTGTACTTCTGGTTGAGTATTGAACAGACGGAACCGAAATTGATGGTGCAGAACCAGCTGATAACGGCCAAAGGCAGCAAAGGTAAATTTACTTTACCGGACGGGACGGTTGTCTGGCTGAATTCGGAGAGCCGCCTGGTCTATCCTGATCAGTTCGCTGATGGTAAAAGAACGGTCAATCTGGTCGGAGGCGCTTACTTTGAAGTGGTAAGGGACGAAGAAAAGCCGTTCATCGTAAAAGCGGGTGATGTGGACGTGGAAGTTTTAGGTACGAGTTTTAATATATCGAGTTATCCTTTTAAAGAGAATATAGAGACGGCCTTATTGAGCGGAAGCGTAAAAATATCCGGTCCTTCCGTTCACCGGGAAGTTTATTTGAAGCCCAATGAGGTTTTTGAGTATAAGAAAGACCTCCAGGCTGCAACAGTGAAATCGGCCAATGCTAGTTTATATGCCGACTGGATCAAAGACCGGCTTGTTTTCGATAACCGCCCTCTTTCCGATATTCTGATTAGTATGGAAGGATGGTATAATATAGATATAGTGTGTCCGGAAAAATTTGCTGAATCGACTTATATGTCATTTACGATCCGTCAGGAGGACATCGACGAGATATTGAGGGCGATGAGTTTTATTATTCCGATCAGTTATCAGATAAAAAACGGAAAGGCATTTATTATGCCTAAGTAATAGAGTATTAACCTTAAAAAAAAGAATGCTTATGAGACCAGACATATAGAGAAAAAGAAAATAGGCGAATGCGGTAACATTCACCTATTCCGAAGATTTTAATTAAACAATCACATCTCTTGGCAGGGAATGGGATAAATGTCTAACTAGAAAAATCCATGTAAAAATATGAATAAATTTTATGGGAAGGGCTTATTATGTCCTTTCTTAACAGAAATAAACTTTCGGGGAATGAAAATAGTCCTGATTTTGTTAACCGTCGTGCTGTTTAAAGTTTCTGCTGTAGAAACTTACGCCCAAAGCACCAGAATTGATTTAAACATGAAAAACTCTACCGTCAAAGAAGTTTTGAAGGATATCGAGAGTAAAAGTGAATTCACCTTTTTTTATAATGACAACGCGATCGATACCAATCGTCGGGTTAGTATCAATGTGGCAAAGAAACGGATCGATGAAATATTGACCGTGATTTTGCCTGAATGTTCTTATAAAGTAGAAAACAAAAAGATCATCATTGTTCCGAAAGCGTTGGAAGATGTCGCTACCGCACAACAGCAGGGAAAGAAACTGACCGGTAAAGTGGTGGATCATAACAACGAGCCGATCATCGGTGCTGCTGTAGCTGTTGCCGGAACAACGATCGGTACGGTAACGGATATCGATGGTAATTTTGCATTACAGGTTCCGGATAATGCAACCTTGCAGGTTTCTTATATCGGATACCAGAGTTTTCTTGAAAAAGTGGGAAACCAGACGAATTTGATGATCACACTGAAAGAAGATACGCAGTTGATCGATGAAGTGGTAGTAGTAGGTTACGGTACGCAGAAGAAAGTGAACCTGACCGGTGCCATCACTTCCGTAAAGACGGACGATCTGAACAAGATCCCGACCTCCAACTTGTCTAATACGCTGGCTGGACGTGCTCCGGGCGTAACGGTAACTACTACTTCCGGTATGGCGGGGGCTTCTTCCAAGATCCGTATGCGTGGTAGCTTCGGTGAACCTTTGTTCGTTATTAATAATGTAATTAAAGACAAAGCAGCTTTCGATGCTCTGGATCCGAATGAGGTAGATAATATCAGCTTCCTGAAAGATGCGGCCAGTGCTTCTATCTATGGTTCGAAGGCAGGTAACGGCGTTGTATTGGTAACAACGAAAGCCGGTAAGAACCAGAAACCGGAATTTCAGTACAAGGGTGTTTTCAGTGTCTCCAATACGACCCGCCCTTTGCAGGATTACTCGGCAACCGATGAGCTGATCTGGGCAAACCGTGTAGCGGAAACCAAAGGGCTTCCGTCTCCTTACGGACAGGAAATATTCGATTATTTTGCGGATAAGAGTTATAATGTAAATGATTACGTATGGAGAAATCCGTCTTCTCAGCAACATAATATCAGTGTCAATGGCGGTAGCGATCGTATTACTTATTATATGATGCTGGGCTTCCATGACGAGAACGGTTCTTATAAGAAACTGGATTTCAAGAAATACAATTTCCGTTCCGATATTACGGCTCAAGTATCCAAACGTTTCAATGTGAACTTTAACCTGAGCGGTAACCAGAAGGAGTATAATCGTTTTTATTGGCCGTACGATAAGGTGGACGACTTTAATGTGCCTGATTTTTATCGTACAACTTTCAACTGGACTCGTTTATACCCATTTTATGTGGACGATAACGGTAACCCGACGACCGATACGAATGCCAATCCGGTGACAGCTGGTTCATGGAATCCGGTCGATATGGTTCTTGGTAATCGTTATCAGAAAACGACAAGACGGACGATCGACGGACAGGTTCGCTTTAATCTCGACCTGGGACAGTTTGTCGATGGATTGAAAACCAGCTTCCTGGCCCAGTACACGGCTTATGATGAGAATCTGAAAGGCTTCCTGACCCATAACAAAGGATATCGTTTTAAGAGTGCAAGTGCGGATAATAAATTTGTCCCGACTAAGGTCGATCCGAATGATATGGTAGTTCACAACCTGAGTTCCAATTATGAAGGAATCCGTGAGATGGTCAAACTGGATCATTCTTATCAGATCAACTGGTTCCTGCAGTATGACAAGGTATTCAATAAAAAACATGCCGTATCTGCTTTATTGGTATATGAACAGTCTGAATCAGGCGGTAAGACGTTGAACGGTACAGCCGACGACATGCTTACTACGTCGATCGACCAGATATTTGTAACATCCAGCGATACACAGCGTCGTTACTTCAGCGGTAGTGAATGGGAAAAGGCCCGCCAGTCTGTTGTCGGACGTTTCAACTACTCATATGCAGATAAATACATTGCTGAATTCTCTTTCCGTGAAGACGGTAACTATAAATTCGCTCCGGGTGAACGTTGGGGATTCTTCCCTTCCGGTTCTGTGGCATGGCGTATGTCGGAAGAAGGCTTTATGAAGAATATCTCATGGCTGAGCAACCTGAAGATCCGTGGTTCTTACGGTACGACCGGTGATGATAATAACTGGGACGGTGAAGATAACATCGCTGCTTTCTTGTGGCGCGAATCGTATAAGAACGGTACAGGTTTCATCTTCGGTGATAACTACCAGAATGGTCTGACGGTAGGTAGTACGGCTAATCCGTATATCTCATGGGCAAAACTGGAAGTATATGATATCGGTCTTGATTTCGGTTTCTTCGATAACCGCCTGAGTGGTGAGTTCGACTACTTCTATAAGAATAAGAATCATATCCTTAGAGCCCGTAACCGTGTCATCCCGGGTACTTATGGCGCCAGCCTGAGTAACGAGAATTATGCAGAGCAGGATTGGAAAGGTACTGAAGTTTCTTTGAAATGGTCGGATACATATCGTTCTCTGGATTACAGCGTATATGCTAATCTGGGTTATGTGAAAGATACCTGGAAGGTATTGGATGAGGCTGAAGGGCTGGAAGCATGGAGAAGTGCGATCGGTCATCCGAACACTCGTCTGCAGGGATATCTTTGTGAGGGTATTATCCGTACACAGGAACAACTGGATGCTCTTCCTGAAGGCTTTACGCAGTTTGGACGTAAGCCGATCCTGGGAACGCTTCTGTACAAGGATATTCGCGGTTCCAACTATTCGGAAGGTGCCGACGGAAAGATCGACAGTAACGATAATACGTATCTCTCCGATAAGGGAACTCCCCGTATCAACTATGGTTTCGGTTTCAATCTGTCATGGAAAGGTATCACGTTGGATGCTCACTTCCAGGGAGTAGGAGCTTACGACCGTATGTTGAAGACCAAGAATGGCGACGGTGTATTCCAGGTAGGTGACAAACCATACTTCGAGTTGTGGACCGGTGATGTCTGGAGACCGGACAATGTAGATGCGAAATATCCGCGTGTAAGTGGTGAATGGCAGGAAGAATACGGTGCAGCCGGTTCTACTTACTGGATGAGGAACGGTGCTTATATGCGTTTGAAGAATCTGAATATCGGCTATACATTGCCTCGTACATGGTTCTCGAAACTAGGAGTGAATAATGTTCAGGTGTTTGTTAATGCAACCAACTTATTCTGTATCTCAGGCATGGACGAAATGGATCCGGAACAGGATACGTTGGATTCTTATCCTCTGATGAGAACATTTACAGGTGGTTTAAGTATTAATTTCTAATAGATTATTTAGTAATATGAAAAAGATATATGCAGTAATAGCCGCAAGCCTTTTAGCTTTTTCTGGTTGTAATGTGCTGGATACGAAAGATTTGAGTAATTATGGTCCGGATGTATGGAATGATTCGAAGCTGACATCGGCGTTCCTGACCGACATATATGGGAATGTTTTGAATTTAACCTGGCCCCGTGACGGTTCAAATTCGGATGAATGTCTGGGCATTATGGGAAAAGATGCCGTACAACCGAATAATACGTCGTTTAAGTTCTGGCCTTATGCCAGTATCCGTAATATCAATACGTTGTTGAAGAATATAGATGAAGGGACGTTGCCTGAAGGTGAAAAGAATCTGATGAAGGGGCAGGCTTATTTTATGCGTGCGTTCCAGTATTTCAAGATGGTCCGTCTGCATGGAGGTGTTCCCATTGTCAAAGAACCTCAGTCGTTGGAAGATGATTTGAATGTGAAGCGAAATTCTACTGCCGAATGTTTTGAATTTATCCTTTCCGATCTGGATGAGGCAGCTAAACTTCTTCCTGTCAAGAATTCCGGAGATAATTACGGACGTATCGACCAGTGTATCGTTGCTGCGTTTAAAAGCCGTGTCTTGTTATATAAGGCAAGTCCGCAGTTTAACCCGTCGAGCCCTTACAATAACAGTTATTGGAAAGATGCTTATAATGCGGCGAAATCGGCAAAAGAGTTGCTGGATCAGAATGGTTACGGACTGATCGATAACTATACGGATGTCTTTGAAACGAAAAAACATTCGGAGGCGATCCTGCCGATCATATATTCTAATCCTACCAAAGTGAACGGACGTGCCGAAGATGCAGTCCGTCCGTTGTCGGAATCGAAGAATGCGACCGGTGGCGACCAACCGACCTGGGGATTGGTTGAGTCATTCCCGATGAAAGATGGTAAGAAGGTCGGTGAGTCTGATAAATATTCTTATAATGTACAGGAATTCTGGAAAAACAGAGATCCGCGTTTCGATGCCGTCATTGTTTATAACGGAGATATTTATGAATTGAGCGGTAAAGCCGGACGTCGTCAATATACGACTCCCAACATCGCTAATTCGCTGGATGCTTTCGGATATAATATACAAGGCGAACATCATAACCGTACCGGTTTATATTGTAAGAAAGGGATCATGGAAGAACTTCCGGTTGCACAGGTTACTCTGAATGATGTAGACTGGCTCGAGATCCGTTATCCGGAAATTATGTTTAACTTAGCGGAAACTGCCAATGAGAACGGAAGTACGACTGAAGGCTATGAAACGCTGGTGGCTATCCGTAAACGGGCAGGTATCGAACCGGGAGCAAACAATCTGTATGGGTTGAAAGCCGGAATGTCACGGGAGGAAATGCGCTTGGCTTTACTGGATGAGAAACGTATCGAGTTCTGCTTCGAAGGCCAGCGTTTCTGGGATTTACGCCGTCACCGTATGCTGCATACTTATTTGAACGGACAGCATAAGTACGGTATCCTGGCTAACCTGAAAGCCGGTATCGATATGACTGACGCGATGAACCGGGCAGCTAGCTATACCTTGATGCCGGAGGAATTCGATTATCAAGTGATCGACCTGATCTTCCAGAATCCTACGAGTGAAGATGCCATGTATATGCCTGAGTCTTACTATTTCTTCCCGATCAGCAAGGATGAAATAGAAAAGAATCCGAACCTCGATCAGAATAAAGACTGGGGAGGCAGTTTCGACCCTGTGTTATAATTAGATTGTAAAACATATAGAACGGATTCTGGTTTAGCTTACTGATAAGATGCCGGGATCCGTTTTTTTTAATACTAACCTATCGTATGAAAACACGTAATATATTTATAATAGGTCTGTTAGCCTGTTGTATGTTATCTGCTTGCCGGAAGCAGATAATGAGTTTTGAAACGGATACATTCAAATTGGAGGTCGACGCCAATGGGAATATCTCTTCTTTATTGGATAAAACACACCGGAGGGAATATTTACCGGACGGACAACTGTCGTCTTTGCTGGCTATCCGTGTCGGCGGGGAATATGAAAATCCGGCAAGTGCATCCTGGAATGATAACCAGGGAATCCTGTCATTGACTTATCCGAAGAATGGGGCCACTTTACTGGTGACTACCAAACAGGAAAAGGGTTTTATTACTTTCGAGTTGCAGGAGGTCCGTTCTGATAAAGATATCGATCTGGTTGTCTGGGGACCGTATGCCACGACGATTACGCAAACGATCGGGGAGTGCGTCGGTGTGGTGCGTGATAGTCTTTTTGCAATAGGAATACAAGCACTGAACCCTAAAACAATCGGCGGTTATCCTTCGACGGAAGATGATATAGATCCGGCATTCGATATTTTTGCAACGACATCACTGGTCGATGTTGCCGATTCGATGAAGGTATTATATCGCGGACAGACTGCCAAACATACGGAGTTTGGCAGTGTTTTACAGGCTTACTGCCGTAACCGGGATCATGAACGGGTAGTTCCGATGTGGGGACATACGCATTATACGGCTCCGGCTTATGAAGATGGCGGTATTATCGGCAGTAAAATCGCGTTGTTCGGTTGTCCGGCGGATCAGGTACTCGATCATATCGAAGAGGTAGAATTAACGGAAAGCCTGCCGCATCCTGAACTGAACGGTGTCTGGATGAAACGTGCGCCTGAAGCGGCACAGGCCTATATTATCTATCCGTTCAATGAGAATAATATAGAAGAGGCGATTGCCTTTACGAAACGTACCGGATTGAAATATCTGTATCATGGAGGTCCTTTCCTGACATGGGGGATTTTTAAACTCAACCCGTCGGAGTTCCCTACAGGACTGGACGGATTGAAAGACTGCGTGAATAAGGCTGCACAATCCGGAATTAAATTGGGATTTCATACTCTTTCCAATTTTATTACGACCAACGATGCCTATGTAACGCCTGTCCCGGATAAGCGTTTGGCAAAGGTCGGAAGTTCGATACTGGTATCCGATCTCAGTCCGGATCAGCATACTGTCGAAATAGCCGATCCTTTGTTTTTCAACCAAATGGAAAATAACAGCCTGCATGGCGTAATGATCGGTGATGAACTGATCCGTTATGAACGGGTAAGCGAAGCGGCTCCGTGGAAATTACTTAATTGCCAGCGTGGGGCGTGGGGTACGAAAGCTGTAGCTCATTCAAAAGGAGATACGATCGGTAAGCTGATGGATCATGGTTACAAGGTCTTTCTGTCGGATACGGAACTGACGAAAGAGATCGCCCGTAATATAGCGGGTATCTTCAATTATACGGGTGTGCAGCAGATTTCCTTTGACGGGTTGGAAGGAGCCTGGTCTACCGGTCTGGGACAGTATGGATTGTCGCTGATGATGAAAGAGTGGTATGATAATCTGTTGCCCGAATACCGTAACTGCATTAACGATGCCAGCATGACCACCCATTATAACTGGCATACTTTTACCCGGATGAATTGGGGTGAGCCCTGGTATGCCGGATTTCGTGAGAGCCAGATGAACTACCGCCTGATGAACCAGGATTTTTATCGTCGTAACCTGATCCCTTGTATGTTGGGATGGTTTAAATTCGATGCGAATACCAGTATTGAGGATATTGAATGGCTACTGGCTCGTTCGGCTGCCTTTGATGCCGGTTATACATTGGTCACCAATAAGGAAAATGTAGCGAACAACGGGGAGTCGGATGCGATCATCAAAGCTATCCGCGAATGGGAAAACGCCCGTTTATGCGGAGCTTTCCCGAAGGAACTGAAAAAGGAAATGGAACATGTTTCCAATGAATACACTTTGACGGAGACTTCTGCGACATCCTGGTTGTTATCTCCGCTTCAGGTTCAACGTTTCAAACATACTAACAAAATCCTTCAGCCCGGTGAGCCGGTCGTTTCCAAATGGGAGTTCGAGAATAAGAATGATCGCCAGCCGGTTCAGTTCATCTTAAAGGCGAATGACCGTATCTCGGATATCTCGCTGGAGATTGCCAATTATTCTACGGTCCGGTTAGATTGTGCACTGGAAGAAGGGCAGTACCTGAAGTATGCCGGAGGAGATTCTTTCTTTATTTACGATAAAAACTGGAATGAGGTGAGACGCATTTCCACGAAGGCTGATCAAATGAATGTACCGAAAGGCAAGGTCTCACTGGTATTTTCTTGTACCTTTGCCCGGCCGGATAATATGGATAAGTACGTTTCGGCGGAGTTTAAAACAGTAGGAGAGAGCATTCGATTATCCGCTACAAGGCAAAAGAATAACTGACAATTATAGATATTAATCATTAGCATCATGAAATATACATTTAATTTATTATTAATTCTTCTTCTCTTTTTTACATCTTGCCGGAAAGACCCGCAGATACAGGCGGCTTATGATTTGATCGAACGTATTACTCCGGGATATGGCAAACAATTTTGTCTGGAACTGATCGGGCCGGACAACGGGAGCGATGTCTATGAAGTGGCCGGGGAGAACGGCAAAGTCGTGTTGCGCGGGAATAATACGGTATCGTTGGCAACAGCTTATAACCAGTACCTGAAATATCATTGCAACGCCCATGTCTCTTGGTTCGGCGATCAGTTGAACTTGCCGGAAACACTGCCTGTTCCGGCTGAAACGACACACCGGGTCATTAACGGTAAGTATCGTGTCTATTTTAATTATTGTACGTTGAGCTATACCGGTGCCTGGTGGGATTGGGAACGCTGGCAGCGTGAGATCGACTATATGGCTATGAACTCGATCAATACACCTTTGTCGGTTGTCGGTCTGGAAGGCGTTTGGTATAATACTCTGCTTCGTTTCGGTTTTACGGATGAGGAAGCACGTTCTTATCTGGTCGATCCTGCCCATTTTGCCTGGCAGTGGATGCCTAATATCGAGAGTTTCGGCGGGCCGCTGCCGAAATCATGGATCGATTCGCATATCGCATTGGGTAAACAAGTGGTAAACCGTCAGTTGGAGTTGGGAATGACACCGATACAGCAAGGTTTTTCCGGTGCTGTACCTCGTAAGATGATGGAAAAGTTCCCGGAGGCCAAGATACAGAAGCAACCGGATTGGTACGGATTTGAAGGTATCTGCCAGTTAGACCCGCTCGACCCGTTGTTTACGGATCTGGGAAAAGCCTTTCTGGAAGAGGAACAGAAATTATACGGGACCTACGGACTTTATGCAGCCGATCCTTTCCATGAAAGCAAACCGCCTGTGGATACGCCTGAATATCTGAATGCAGTAGGTTCTTCTATCCACAAATTGATGAAGACGTTCGACCCGGATGCAATGTGGGTGATGCAAGCCTGGAGCTTCCGGAAAGATATTGCATCCGTCGTACCGAAACATGACCTGCTCGTATTGAGTCTGAACGGTGCGTTAGGGGGAGAAGATTATTTCTGTAACCATGATTTTGTGGTAGGTAATCTGCATAATTTCGGCGGACGTGTCAATCTTCACGGAGATTTGCCGCTGGTATCGTCCAATCAGTTTATGAAAGCGAAACAGGAAACACCGAATGTAGTAGGTTCCGGTTTGTTTATGGAGTCGATCGGACAGAATCCCGTATTCTATGAGTTAGCCTTTGAGATGCCTGTTCACCAGGACTCGGTGAAGCTGAAAGAGTGGTTGGATAAATATGCGCAGCGTCGTTACAGCGCACCTTCCGAAGCTGCCGGTAAGGCCTGGGAGTTATTGCTTGCAGGTCCTTATCGTGCGGGGACGAACGGGGTGGAGTCCAGTTCGATCATCTGTGCCCGTCCTGCTGTGGATGTAAAGAAGTCGGGACCGAATGCCGGTTTCAATATCCCTTACGACCCTCAATCGTTGATAGAAGCCGAAGCCTGTTTGTTGCAGGATGCAGAACAATTGAAAGGTTCCAAGCCTTATCGTTTCGATATTGTCGATGTGCAGCGTCAGATCATGTCTAACCTGGGACAGGAAATACATAAAAAAGCGGCGGAAGCATTCAAAAAAAAGGATAAAGAGGCGTTTGCCCTGCACTCCGGACGTTTCCTTGAATTATTAAAAGATGTAGATATCTTGCTTCGTACCCGTACAGAGTTTAACTTTGACCAGTGGTTGACGGATGCCCGTGCCTGGGGTACGACCGACGAAGAACGTAATTTGTTTGAAAAGAATGCCTCTTCGCTGGTGACTATCTGGGGCGGACAGGTCGATGTTCGTCAGTTCGATTATTCATGGCGCGAATGGACCGGTTTGATCGAGGGGTATTATCTGCAACGCTGGAAACAGTTCTATGATATGTTGCAGGGACATCTCGATAACGGAACGGCTTACAGGGAGGAAGATGCAAAGATGGATTTAGGCCGCCAGGCTTTCCGTGCGAATGAGTTTTATGATTCATTGGCTGACTGGGAGTTGGCTTTCGTCGATCGTCCGGGTAAGGCCCGTACTCCGGTAACGGAAGGAGATGAAGTGACCGTTGCCCGCCGAATGCTGGACAAATACAAACAATTATCAAAAGAATACTACAATGTTGAGAAAACAAATTAAGTACCTGATGGTGTATTCGCTTCTGACCCTGCCTTGTGTGATGCAGGCGCAGGATGATGTAACGAATGCCTTCGATGACTTGAAACGACAGGGAACGGTGAACGAGCAGGACTCGGAAATGCGCCGTGTGGCTTCGTCGGATGCGGTGAAGAAGTTGATACAGGAAAACCCGGAAGCCGGTTATTTCTGTTTTACGGAAGACCGGGAACACGATATCCGTATGACGGATGCGATACCTGTGCGTTGGGTGGAACGGTCGGCCGATTCACGTACAAAGTTCCAGGGCGATTGCCTTCCGGGCGAGTTCTATACCTGGCAAGTAGGAATCTTCGCTCCGTATCAAACTGTATCGGACCTGTCTGTCACCTTCTCTGACTGGAAGAATGAAAAAGGAAACAAGATCCCGGCTTCTGCTTTCCGTTGCTTTAACCTGGGAGGAACCGATACGAACGGTAAATCTTTTAAGAAGACAGTGAATGTTCCCAAAGGAAATGTACAGGCATTATGGATCGGCTCTGATGTGCCCGTAACGGCTGACGGTGTTTATAAAGGAAAAGTGACTATCAAAGCAGCTGATGCAAAACCTGTAGAGATTACCTGCGAATTGACCGTACAAGGTTCTCCCATCGCGAACCACGGAGATAACGAAGGGTGGCGTAAAACCCGTCTGCGCTGGTTGGATTCTTCCATCGGTAATGCCGATGAACCGACGGCTCCGTATATTCCCGTTCAATTACAGAAACAAACGATCTCCTGGCTGGGAGGGACGATGGAACTGTCGAAAGAGGGGTTGCCTCAGTCCCTTTCTACCCGTTATGATCGGAGTAACCAATTGAACGACCAGAGCAATAACCCTGTCCTGGCAGGCGAAATGCGGTTCGTGATCGAAACGGAGAATGGCGAAGAAGTATTGAAGGGCGGTTCGCTGCGGATCACCGGACGGAATAAGGCGTCGGTAAACTGGACAGCTACCCGGAAGAGCCGTCATTTTGAAGTGCAGTGTTCAGGTACCTTCGGTTTCGACGGTCTGGTCGATTACCGGATACAGGTGAAGTCACTGGGAGACGTGAAGGTGAAGGATATCCGTCTGGAAGTACCTTATACTGCGTATGCCGCCAAGTATATGATGGGATTGGGCCATAAAGGCGGTTTGCGCCCCGACTCCCTGATCAACTGGCAATGGAATGTAGAGAAACATCAGGATAAGATCTGGATGGGAAATATAAACGCCGGTCTGAACTTCTGCTTCAAAGATGAAAACTATGTGCGTCCGCTGGTGAATATCTATTATGGTTTAGGTAGGTTGAACCTACCTGCTTCGTGGGGAAATGCCAATAAGGGCGGTATCGACATTCAGCCCGATAAAGGCGGCACGGTCCTGATGACAGCCTACAGCGGTGAACGTTCGATGCAGAAAGGCGATGTCCTTCATTATAATTTCAATATGCTGGTTACTCCGGTGAAACCGCTTAACCTGCCGGAACTGGCGGAAAAACGTTTCTACCATTCCAACAGCGATGTAAGTGCCGATTATATCCCTGCCGCCCTGAAAGCGGGAGCCAATATGATCAATGTGCATCATAAGAAAGATATTTACCCGTTCATTAACTATCCGTATTATGATGAAGCCGTTCCGGATTTGAAGCGCTTTATCTCGGATGCACACAGCAAGGATTTGGATGTCCGGCTTTATTATACGACCCGTGAGTTGACGGTGAAGATACCGGAGTTGTGGGCATTACGCAGCCTGGGCAGTGAAGTGATTCATGACGGTCCCGGAAAGGATGCCCGTACACTGATCCATCGCAACGGTCCTCACGAATGGTTGAACAAGAACCTGACAACTCATTTCATCCCCGCTTGGTATAACGCTTTCAAAGAAGGTAAATATGCCGGCGATATGGATATCTCGGTTATCACCACCCCTGATTCCCGTTGGAACAATTACTACCTGGAAGGGCTGGACTGGATGATTAAAAACCTGGGCCTGGATGGTGTCTATATCGACGACAGTGCTTTGGATCATCAGACCTTGCAACGTGCCCGCCGTGTGATGGATGCCGACGGTAAACGCCGCTTGATCGATATCCACTCCTGGAACCATATGAATCAGTGGGCCGGCTATGCAAACTCGTTGCATCTTTATCTGGAGTTACTGCCTTACGTAGACCGTACCTGGATCGGTGAAGGTTTCCCTGCAAACAATACACTGGACTTCTGGCTGGTGGAAATGTCCGGTATTCCTTTCGGATTGATGAGTGAAACGTTGGATGCCCGGAATGTGTTCCGTGGAATGGTCTACGGTATGCTTCCCCGCCTGCCGTGGAGTGGAAACCCTGTTCCGTTCTGGCATATTTGGGACGATTTCGGTATGAAGAATGCCGTGATGAGAGGCTATTGGGATGAACGTTGTCCGGTAAAAACAGATAATGCTGATATCCCGGCTACCGTTTATATCAACGGAGATAAAGCGCTTGTCGTACTGGCAAACTGGACCGATCTTCCTCAAACGGCAAAGATCACTTTGGATGAAGAACTGCTTGGCTTCAAGCCGTCTTCCTATCTGTTGCCGGAGATCCGGAACACACAATGGGAAGGAAAACTGTCTTCCCTGAACCAATGCGAGATCATGGGACGTGGCGGTATGATCATTTTACTGGAAAAATAAAAGAACGGACCGAGTAGTTCCGTTTTGTATAAGTTAAAGGGCCGAATGATACCATTTCGGCCCTTCTTTTTTTTCGGAAGTGTAAAATCCGGTACTGCCTTTTCCCTATCTTTGCTTCTGAATAAGGGAAAGGAAATACCATGGATAACAAGACAACAGAACAGTCTCTCTGGGGACTTTTGGAAGGGATAACGGATAATCTGAAGTACAAACGACTGGCGGATGTCTTCCGCTTTGTCTCTTTCCAGCCATTTGAAACATTCGGACCACACCAGCATCTGCGTATCGAGATCAACTATGTAAAGAAAGGAAATTGCATTCTGCACCTGGAGAACGAAAGTATCAGTTTTAATGAGAACGAGATGATGATCATCTGCTCGAATGTGGAACACACCTTCGAGGCCGGTTCGGAAGGGACGACGCTGATGCAGCTGGAATTTCTGCCGGAGATCTTCTCCCGCTTCAATCCGCATGCCCAGGATGAGACAGGCGAATTGACGCCCGTCACTATCTTCTCGGAAGAGAACCGGCTGATCAAGATCGTGAATAATGTCCGGATCATGCGGGCCGTTCAGCGTATCGTGAACGAGATGAACCTGAAAAACAAATACTATCAATACCTGGTCGTGATGTACTATGCGGAACTGCTGATTCTGATCTACCGCTATATGGACGAATCTTACCTGCCGATTTGTACAAATGAATCGCTGAAAAAGGCAATTTCTTATATCCGCATGAACTATCAGACAGATATCTCCATCACCGACGTAGCCGGGCAGACCGGAATAGGGGAACGTTACCTGCGCAAACTCTTCGCCCAGCATCTCAATCTATCTCCGCTGGATTATCTGAACCAGATACGGATCAATAAGGCGATCGAACTGTTGAGGAATACGGAAATGTCTATAAAAGAGATCTGTTTCATCTGCGGGTTCAAGTCGCCGCAATACTTTTCTAGGGTATTCAAACAGCAGATGGGGATCACTCCGAGGGAGGTTACCAAATAGTTTTCCGTTTTGTACACATTTTCCTCTTAAAAGGTCCTACCTGCATACGTTGCAGCTTTGTTTTAAGCCTTACTTTTTGTACACTCCGGCTAACTTTGTGATCAGTAACAGGAGTATATAAATACTGATAAACTATAGTAAAATGAAAGAATGGAATGATGATAAAGCGTTGTTCTCTTTGATAAAAGAGGAGCTTTATACCGCAGTGATCGGTGACATTATGGATAAGATGGGATATACCCGTCAGTTTCTTCCTCCACAGATACGTCCGCTTCGTGACGATATGCTGGTTGTCGGGCGGGCAATGACAGTGCTGGAAGCAGATGTGTTGGAACATGGAAAGGAATGCGGGGAGAATCCGTTATTGAAACGTTCTTTCGGATTGATGCTCGAAGCGCTGGACGATCTGAAAGAAGATGAAGTCTATGTCTGTTCCGGTTCGTCTCCCTGTTATGCCTTATGGGGTGAATTGATGAGTGCCCGGGCTATGCAGTGCAAGGCAGCCGGTGCCGTGGTGAATGGTTATTCACGCGATACGAAAGGGATTCTGGCACTCGACTTCCCTTGTTTCTCTTACGGCCCTTATGCACAGGACCAGGCTCCGAGAGGAAAGGTGATCGACTATCGCGTTCCGATTGAAATGGATGGGGTGCGTATCGACGACGGGGATATCCTGATAGGAGATATCGACGGTGTATGTGTCGTTCCCCGCGCTATCGAGGAGGAAGTCTTTACCCGTGCCCTTGAAAAAGCCCGTGGCGAACGGATGGTATTGAAGAAGATACAGGAAGGAATGAAAGCCCGCGATGCTTTCGACCAGTTTGGAATCATGTAATTAAATCGAAATAGACAATGAAGATCACAGATGTAAAGGTATGGTTGGTACAAGGTATCAAATACAACTGGACGCTACTTAAAATATATACGGACGAAGGATATACCGGTGTGGGCGAAGCGACCAACTGGCCGGGAAGCCCGATCGTCTTTGAAGCTGCCAAGCATGTAGGGCAGCGTATCATCGGTCTCGATCCGATGAAGACGGATTTTATCTGGACAAAGCTCTATCGCGATCTGAACTGGATCGGCCCGTACGGTGCCAGCCTTTGCGCCATCAGCGGTATCGATATGGCTTTGCTGGA
This sequence comes from Parabacteroides sp. AF18-52, assembly GCF_003479145.1. Lineage (NCBI taxonomy): Bacteria > Pseudomonadati > Bacteroidota > Bacteroidia > Bacteroidales > Tannerellaceae > Parabacteroides > Parabacteroides sp. AF18-52. The sequence goes on along the minus strand of NZ_QUGR01000001.1, from coordinate 884,235 downwards.
CCTGAAGGCAAAAGTGCTGGGCGTTCCCTGCTATGAGTTGCTGGGCGGCGCTTATCGCAAAAACGTTTTATTATATGCCAACTACTGGTTTACCGGTGGCGGACATAATGCCAAAGACTATACGGAACAGGCGTTGAAAGTAAAGGAGGCCGGTTTCACCGGACTGAAGTTCGACCCATTTGCACATACGAACTATTTCTATGGGGAAGACCTGGCTTCCAATCTGACCCTGACGGCAGAACAACAAGATCTGGCTTTCGATGTATCGAAGGCGGTACGTGATGCGGTAGGACCGGAGTTCGATATTATGATCGAGACACATGCCATGCTGAATTACCGGGTGGCGGTGAAGATGGCCGAACGTTTGGCAAAGCTGGATATTACCTGGTATGAGGAACCTGCCGGACCGGAAAGTTCGCAGACCTTGCGTGCCATGCGTGAACGTATCCCTTCCGATGTCGCTATCTGCGTAGGCGAACGCCATTATACCCGCTTCGGTATCCGTTCTTTGTTGGAGAAACATGTCTGTGATGTCATCATGCCGGATATCACCCGTTGCGGCGGACCGTCTGAAATGAAGCGGATGGCGACGATGGCGGAAGCCTACAACGTCCTGATCGCTCCCCATAACCCGAACGGGCCTTTATCGACGCTTGCTTCTTCGCATGTGTGTGCTGCGATCCCGAATTTCTTCCGTCAGGAATTTATGTTCAATGATGTTCCCTGGAGGGATACGGTGATCGACCATCCGATAGCGGAAATGGTGTACGACGGCCATCTGCACCTGTCCGACCGTCCGGGACTGGGCGTAGATCTGGTGGAGGAAGAGATGGAAAAGCATCCGGGTATTACGACGAACGCGCCTGATAACTTCTATATCTGATTGGTATGAGCTTTACGATAGACTATAAAGATAAAGTAGTACTTGTTACCGGTGTATCTTCCGGTATCGGTCTGGGTACTGCCCGGGAGTTTGCCCGGGCGGGTGCTCATGTCGCCGGATGTGCACGAAAAGCGGCGGATGATCCGTCGGCAGCCGCATTCCGGGAGGCTGTCGAGTCGCAGGGAGTCCGGTCGCTGTATGTGCAGACCGACGTCACTTGTCCCGAACAACTGGGGCAGCTGGTGGAGGAAACGATCCGTACTTTCGGGCGGTTGGATATTCTGGTCTCCAGTGCGGGAATGAATGTATTCGAGGGTGCAGCCGGGTGTACGGAAGAACGCTGGCAGTATAACCTGGATCTGAACCTGGCATCCCACTGGCGGTTGTCGAAGCTATGCAAACCCTATCTGGAACAGAGTGGGGAAGGCGTTATCCTGTTGATGACTTCCAACCATGCGTTCGGAACGATTCCCGGATGCTTTCCGTATAGCGTGACGAAAACGGCGATCACCGGCCTGGTCCGTAACCTGGCGATCGAGTGGGGGCCTGCTATCCGTACGGTCGGTGTCGCTCCGGGCTTCATCGATACGGCGGGCAACGATACCTGGTTCGACTCTTTTCCGGATGCCCGGGAAGAGCGTTTACGTACGATCAACCTGCATCCGGTCAAACGGATCGGGACAGTAGAGGAGGTGGGTGACCTCTGTGTCTATCTTGCATCGCCTATGGCGCGTTTCATTAGTGGGACAACGATCCTGATGGACGGTGGCCGGTCGGCTCTGATGCAAGATGAATAGGGTTTTGCCACTACGATGGCAGACCCCTGCCATACCTTTGGCAGAGCTCTGCCATCGTAGTGGCAGTATTCTGCCAAAGGCATGGCAAAAGAATTAGATAACGAATATGAATACCATGAACACAATAGATCTGATTGTTTTTATTGCTTACTGTGCCCTGATCCTCTTCGTAGGATTGTTTGTCTCACGAAAGAAGAAAGGCGAAGAACGGGATGCCGGCGATTATTTCCTTGCCGGACGCGGACTTGCCTGGTGGGCGATCGGTGCTTCGATCATTGCGTCGAACATCTCTGCCGAACAGTTTGTCGGTATGTCCGGCTCCGGGTATGCGATCGGGCTGGCAATGGCTACTTATGAATGGATCGCCGCACTGGGATTGATTATCGTAGCCAAATACTTTATTCCGATATTTCTGGAAAAGAAGATATTCACGATGCCGCAGTTTCTGGAAGAGCGGTTCGACAGGCGGGTGAAGACGGTCATGGCTGTCTTTTGGCTGGCGGTTTTTATCTTTATCAACCTGACTTCCATACTGTATCTCGGAGCACTGACGATCGAGAAGGTCATGGGTATTCCTCTGTTTTGGGGAGTAGTCGGACTGGCTGCCTTTGCCGGTATCTACTCTATCTACGGAGGATTGAAAGCGGTTGCTTTGACTGATGTCATTCAGGTGATCTTCCTTATTGGAGGCGGACTGATAACGACTTATATTGCCTTGGACTTGCTGGGAGCCGGTGAAGGAGTATGGCAGGGTGTCACGAACCTGTATGCACAGGCAGAAGATAAGTTTCATCTGATCCTCGATAAATCGCATCCGAGCTACAAAGACTTGCCCGGTATCTCTGTTATTCTCGGTGGACTGTGGGTGGCAAACCTGTATTACTGGGGATGTAACCAATATATTATTCAACGGGCTTTGGCTGCCAAATCGGTGGGAGAGGCGCAGAACGGTATGTTGTTTGCCGGGTTTATCAAACTGTTGGTTCCGTTGCTGGTCGTGATACCGGGGATTGCTGCGTTTGCTTTGAATGCTCCGTTGGAAAAGTCGGACGAGGCTTATCCCTGGCTACTCAGCAACCTGCTTCCGGTAGGAGTGAAAGGGATTGCTTTTGCGGCGTTGACGGCGGCGATTGTCAGTTCGCTGGCTTCGATGATGAACAGTATATCCACTATCTTTACAATGGATATTTATAAGTCCTTTTTCAGGAAGGAAGCCGGGCAGCATGAATTGGTAAAGACTGGAAGATGGGCGAGTTTTGGGTCGTTGCTGGTTGCCGTATTGATCGCACCGATGTTGTCGGGACTGGATCAGGCGTTCCAGTATATTCAGGAGTTCACCGGATTTATCAGTCCGGGTGCTTTGTCGATCTTCCTGGCTGGGTTCTTCTATAAACGGGCGACGGCAAACGGAGCATTAGCGGCTGCTTTCGGATCGTTTGTATTCTCTACGTTGATGAAGTTCCTCTGTCCCGGTTTACCGTGGATGGATCGTATGATGATCGTTTTCTTCCTCTGTTGCGGATTGATCATCCTACTGGGTAGCCGTAAGCCGATGGAAAATGCCTATACGACGCATCGGCCCGGATTATTCCATACGAGCCGCCTGTTCAATATCCTGTCGTTGGTCGTGATAGCTATATTGGTCGCATTCTATTGGTTCTGGTGGTGACATTAGAAATAACAACTATAAAACATGAAACATATATGAAAAAAACATTATTACTCTTGAGTAGTTGTTTCCTGCTCAGTCAGGGAATAGGTGCGGCAGATTCATCGGAGACACTCTCTCCGGAGTCTTCTTTCCTGATCCCTTGTAAAATAGCGGGGGTAGATTCACCCTCTTTGCTATTGAATGGCGATTGGCAATTCCGTTTTTCTCCGAAAGGAAAATGGAATACCGTCCAGGTTCCCGGCGAATTGGCTATGCAAGGTTATGCCATCCAACACGATACTCCATACCTTTATCGTAAATCATTCACTCTTCCTGCGGATTATAAAGGCAAACGTACGATACTACGTTTCGATGGTGTATATAGCCATGCAGTTCTTTCAATAAACGGAAAACAGGTCCGTGAGCATCATGGCGGCTTTACCCGTTGGGAAACGGACGTGACGGATTATGTTCGTCCGGGTGCGAAAAATGAGATACAACTGGATGTAACTGACCGTATAGACGATATCTCTTATGCTTCCGGATACGCCCATCATCCGATAGGCGGTATCCTGCGTGATGTGACTGTTTTTGCTTTGCCGGAAACCTATTTCTTTGATTTTGCAGCGGAGACACACCTCGATACGCTTTACCGCGATGCCGTGCTGAAAGTATCCTATACCGGTAGGACCACGGGAAATACAGAGGTTACCTATGCCTTGACCGATCCTTCCGGAAAGAATGTTCCGTTGTCTCAATCTGTTTTTGCACTGAAAGAGAATGATAATATCCATGAACTTCCGGTGTCTGCCCCTTTGAAATGGGATGCCGAGCATCCGAACCTTTATACCCTTACCGTAGCCCTTCGTGAAGGAGGAAAGGAGATCAGCCGCTTCATTAAGAAGGTCGGCTTTCGGGATGTAAAGATCGTAAAAGACCGTATGCTGGTTAACGGAAAGCCGGTTAAGTTACGCGGTGCTTGCCGCCACGATATCCATCCCACATTGGGACGCACCACGACTGCCGAACTCGATAGTCTCGATGCCCTCCGTTTCAAACAATCGAATATGAACTTTGTGCGTACTTCGCATTATCCGCCTTCTGAAAAGTTCCTTGAGTATTGCGACCGCTTCGGTATCTATGTAGAGTGTGAAACGGCTGTTTGTTTTGTCGATACCTATCGCCAGAAGAATTATGCCCCGGGTAAGACACAAGATAGTACCGAGTTTACACCTCGTTATTTGTCGCAATGCCGTGAAATGGTAAAGTCGTTCTGCTCGCATCCATCGATCCTTTTCTGGTCGATCGGTAATGAGAGTGTGTACGGAAAGAATTTTCAGGCTTGTTGGGATTGGGTGAAAGCGACGGATACGACTCGCCCTGTTATCTTCAGTTATCCCGGTTCGGTAGGTGAGAAGAAGCCGATATATGATATTCTGAGCATGCATTATCAGGATGTGGATGGAAACCTGAACCAATGGGGACGCGCCACCCGTAACTTCCAAGGACATGGTATCCCGGCTCTTTTCGACGAATGGGCACATCCTGCTTGCTATACCTATAAAACATTGCAGGACGATCCGAATATCCGTGAGTTCTGGGGAATCTCCCTCGATAAGATGTGGAGCGGTTTGTTCGATGCTCCCGGCGGTTTGGGCGGTGCCATCTGGGGATATATCGACGAGACATTTATGTTACCCGAGCCTAAGATGGGTACTTCTTTCTGGAAGGAGTTTGCCCATACTGCCAAGCCGGAAGACTTTCAGGGGAACTGCGTAGGATATGGCGAATGGGGTATTGTAGATGTCTGGCGTCGTGAGAAACCGGAGTTCTGGTCTACCAAGAAAGCCTATTCACCAGTACGCCTGTTAGCGGAGCAGGTCAGTGATTATACAACGGGTGAACGTCTGGTTCTTCCGGTATATAACCGTTTCGATCATACGAACCTGAATGAGATAAAAGTACGTTATCAATATAACAGTATGGAAAAAGATATCCGGATGGCTTCCATCGAACCGCATCAGAAAGGTGTTCTGATCCTTCCCGCTGAAGACTGGAAAGAAGGTGGCGAACTGCTTGTCAGTTTCCTTACAGCGGAGGGAGATTTGATCGATGCCTCGCTTGTCACATTAGGGCAACCTAAAATCACACTGCCGCAACCGGATCGTAAAGGTTCGCTACTGGTCGAGGAAAGTGCTGACCGTATCGTGGTAAAAGGCGATCGTTTTGAAATCCCGTTCAGTAAAGAAACCGGCCTGATCTGTCATGCAACGGCCGACGGGCAGGTCTTTATAGAAAAAGGTCCTTTCCTGAATCTGGATATCAACCTGAACCATCTGACGGGAGCCGAAGTGCGTAAGAGTGCAACCAAGTTCCTTACATCGGATGCCGACTGGCAGAAGCAGAGCATCACTTATACAAAACAAGGCGATAATGTCCTGGTTATCCTGAACGGTCGTTATAATGATGTGGATACGGATATCCGTCTATTGATCTCTCCCGAAGGACGTATGGAGATCAATTACCTGACGAACGGACAACCGAATGGTTTTCTGCGTGAAACAGGTCTTTCTTTCTATCTTCCTGAAACGATGGACCGGCTGAAATGGAAACGCCGGGGACATTGGAGCTATTATCCTTCCGGTGCTTTTGCAGGCAATGAAGGAGAAACCTCTCTCTATAATCCGAACAAAGTGCCTTATGGAGCCCGTCCGGAACAACCCTGGCAGTGTGATACGCACAATTATTATTATTGGGCAGATGCCGGAGCGAATTGCGATCGCCCGCTTACTCAAATGGCAAAAGGAATGAAAGAAAATATCTATTTCTATACGTTGAATGCCGGTAATACAGGAAAAGGCTTATCGGTTCTTTCACCGGATGCCACTGTAGCCTGCCGTTCAAGTAAACGCGCAGATGGCCAATTGATCCTGTACGTCAACAACCGTTGGGATTATCCGGAAATTGCCTGGGGAAATTATTGTAAGACATTGGAGGCTAACCCTTGCTATGGCAAGATAGAGATTGTCTTCTAAATATTACAAAAGCCTATAAATGAAGATGTGTCAAAATAGATAAACCGTCTGCGTTATCTGCGTCTGGTAAATATCAATTCTGGCACATCTTCATTTATATTATGTTACGGTTAAATCAACCGGCATATCTTCTCCAGATAAACAGCATCTGTCTCATCGAAACTATTCAACTCATCGCTGTCGATATCGAGTACAGCTACCACTTTCCCGTCACGAATAACCGGAACTACAATTTCAGATTTCGAATCGGAGTTACAGGCAATATGTCCGGGGAATAGATCTACGTCAGGAACAATTTGAGTGGTTGCCTCTTTCCATGCCGTACCGCAAACACCTTTGCCATACCGGATACGTGTGCAAGCTATCGATCCCTGAAAAGGAGCGAGCACCAGCATATCGTCTTTGACTATATAGAAACCGACCCAAAAGAAATTGAATGTCTGTTTCAGTGCCGCTGCTACATTTGCCATATTGGCGATCGTGTCGTTTTCACCAGCCAGTAATGACTCTATCTGGGGGAATAGTGTTTGATACTGCTGCTCTTTATTTCCAACGCTTATGATTAAGTTCTCTGCCATCTTTTAAACTATTATAGTAGAACAAAGGTAAAAATTAATCGGAAATATCCGTACCTTTGCATATCAATTGGTTTTTATGGCAAAAGAAAACTCTCCTCTGGTATTAGGTACCGAACGTATTGGAAAACTGCTTACGCAATACGCTATTCCGGCGATTATCGCCATGACGGCATCTTCGCTTTATAATATGGCAGACAGTATTTTTATCGGACATGGGGTTGGGCCGCTGGCTATCTCCGGTCTGGCTCTGACCTTTCCGCTTATGAACCTGGCGGCAGCTTTCGGTTCGTTGGTCGGGGTAGGGGCTTCTACGCTTGTGTCTGTTAAATTAGGGCAGAAAGATTACGAAGGTGCAAACCGGGTTCTCGGCAATGTATTAGTGCTGAATGTCCTTCTTGGCGTCGCTTTTACCTTTGTCTTTTTGTTCCTTCTCGATCCGATCCTTTATTTCTTCGGGGCTAGTGAGAATACGATATCGTATGCACGCGATTATATGCAGATCATTCTCTATGGAAATGTGGTCACACACATGTATTTGGGATTGAATGCCGTATTGCGTTCATCCGGTTTCCCGAAACTGGCCATGTATGCGACACTGGCTTCGGTCGTGATAAACTGTATATTGAATCCGATCTTTATCTTTGGATTCGGCTGGGGAATCAAAGGTTCCGCATGGGCTACTGTGATTTCTCAGGTGATTTCACTGACCGGACAGATGATCCATTTTTCCAGACCGTCGCAATTGCTTCATTTTAAGAAAGGTATTTATAAATTGAAGAAGGAGATAGTAAAAGGTATCCTGTATATCGGTATGTCTCCTTTCTTGATGAATCTCTGTTCTTGCCTGATCGTCATCCTGATCAACCGTGGATTGAAGGAGTATGGCGGAGATATGGCTATCGGGGCCTATGGTATTGTAAACCGTATCATCTTCCTGTTTGTAATGATCATTATGGGCTTCAACCAGGGTATGCAGCCGATTGCCGGATATAATTTCGGCGCCCGTTTATATCCTCGTGTGACGGAAGTGACCAAGCTGACGATGAAGTGGGCGATAGGCGTTGCAACGACGGGTTTCCTGTTATGCCAGTTGTTCCCGACTCTGATCGTGAATATGTTTACGACCGACGATGAATTGGTGAAAGCTGCTGTGTTCGGTCTTCATATCGTATTTGCCGTCTTCCCGATCGTGGGGTTCCAGATGGTGGCAACCAACTTCTTCCTTTCGATCGGTATGTCAAAGAAAGCGATCTTTTTGTCGCTTACCCGTCAGTTATTGTTCCTGATCCCTTGTTTGATCATCCTTCCCCGTTTCTTCGGAACGTTAGGTGTCTGGATCAGTATGCCGGTAGCCGACACGATCGCAACGGTCGTAACAGCAATTGTACTGGTAAATCAATTCAGGAAGTTTAAACATGTACCAAACTAAAAAAATATTGTATATTTATCGCAGGATAATCAAATCTGGTAATTTATGGATAACAAGATCATATTGACCATTGGCCGTCAATTTGGCAGCGGTGGACGAGAAGTAGGGCAGAAGTTGGCGAAAGCGCTGGGCATCGCTTATTATGATAAGGAATTGATGGCGATAGCAGCGAAAGAGAGCGGCTTGAGTGAGGAGTTTTTTGAGAAAGCGGACGAACGGGCTTCCAGCGGACTGTCATATGCATTTACTATGGGATATTCCTATATGGGAATGTTTACACCTTACAACGACATTTTGTCGAACGACGGATTATTCAAGTTTCAGAGTGACGCTATCCGCAAGTTGGCGGCTGAGCAGTCGTGTGTCTTGGTAGGACGTTGTGCAGACTATATCCTGCGTGACGATCCCGACTGCCTGAGTTTCTTTATTCATACCACTCCCGAACATCGTATCCAGCGTATTATAGAAAGACAAGATGTAACTGTCGAGCAGGCAAAAGAATTGATGATGAAAACCGATAAATCGCGTGCCGCTTACTATAATTATTACACCAATAAAGAGTGGGGAGTTGCTTCTTCTTATAATTTCTCTATCGATGTATCTGTATTGGGTGTAGACGAAACAGTAGGGTTTATCAAAGACTTTGTTGAACGGAAAATGAATAAGCGGCCGCCACATTTCGGATAATTTATTATCTTTGCTGCGACTTATCATAGGGGTGCCTTAATATACAGGCTGAGATTATACCCATAGAACCTGCCCGGGTAATGCCGTGAAGGGAGAATCGGTAGAATTGCTAAATAAAGGAGAGCTTTACCTCTATGTGCTCTCTGATGTTTAAACACTAATTATTTAATGTAATGGAACAGATCGTTTCAACAGGAATTATTGACTCTTATTTTGCAAAACTGAAGAGCAACTTATCAATTGATGTGGCTATCGTAGGTGGTGGCCCTTCCGGTATCGTAGCAGCTTATTATCTGGCTAAAGCCGGTAAAAAAGTGGCTCTTTTCGACCGTAAACTGGCTCCCGGCGGAGGTATGTGGGGCGGTGCTATGATGTTTAATGATATTGTCGTACAGGAAGAAGCTATGCCGATCGTAAAGGAGCTGGGTGTTTCTTATCATGATGCAGGCAACGGTACTTATATAATGGATTCGGTTCATACTACTTCTGCATTGATCTATCAGGCAACAAAAGCCGGTGCTACTATCTTTAACTGTTATTCGGTGGAAGACGTAGTATTCCATAACGATGCCGTAGCCGGTGTTGTAGTGAACTGGGCTCCGGTAATCCGCGAAGGTATGCATGTGGACCCGCTGACTATTATGGCTAAAGCTGTATTGGAAGGTACAGGACATGACTGCGAAGTAGCCCGTACAGTTGCCCGCAAGAACGATATCCGACTGAATACTCCGACAGGCGGTGTGATCGGTGAACGTTCATTGAATGTGGAACTGGGTGAACAGACTACCGTTGAAAACACAAAAGAGATCTATCCGGGATTATTTGTTTCCGGTATGGCTGCCAACGGAGTTAGCGGAAGTTTCCGTATGGGGCCGATCTTCGGCGGTATGCTGATGAGCGGAAAGAAAGCCGCAGAACTTATCTGTGAAAAGCTGAATAAGTAAGATCAGATAATGATATCATATGAAAAGGACGGAAATCTATAGAAGATAACCGTCCTTTTTCAATTATAGTAACATAAAAACTCATGCCTTTTTACATATTCTCTACAATCTCCCGTTGTTTCTTGAAGAACTGTATCCGTTGCATTTCGCCGCTTTCGGATATCATCGTGGAGAATTTACGTAAGGACTGAATCCATTCCTTCATATTTTTGCACATCTCTTTATCCCTCGAAGTGATCGAGTTGATTGAAAAAATCCGGATCAGGCTTAATTGCAGGCTCGATGTTTCCACATAGCTGTATGTAGCTTCAAAATTGATGTTAGATATATATATATGTATATCTTTACCTGTATCAAATTTGCCTTTGGAAGCAATAGTTTCCAAATCGTCTAATAGCTTGAGGAGTTCTTCTTGTAATTTAGTGACTTCTTCTTCTGTAATTAAATGAATACTGGCGAAATATTTTATATCGTTCACCAGATAGTTAAACATCATGCTATCCCATATATAATGTGTTGTTTGTATATATGAACTAGCTTCGACAAATGCCTTTTGGGCACGCTTAAGATCATCGGATATATTCAGTTCTGAAAAGTTCTTTACACAATTTACCTTTTCATTCTGGTACATCCATTTGAATAGCCGGAACCTGGACAAATTATCGTATTTCAGGTAATAAGTCTGGGGGATCATATTTGAAGCCGTACTAAGTTCCGAGGTCGGATCATCCCGTAAGGATTCAAATAATTCAACGTAGTGGTCAAGAATCGCGTAATACGTTTTGATAGGATCTGAATAATGTAAAAGATTCAGGTCGAACATTGCGTTATTGGTATAGCTTATACCCACGATCTGATCCAGGGAAACTCCCAATTTCTTTGAAATTATAGAAGCTTCATTGAGGGTGAAAGGGACTTCGCCGCGTAATCTTCTGTATACGGCTTCTTTTCCTATATAAAGAATATCCATCAGGGTGTTCGCTAAGTTGACCCCATCCGGAATTTTATCTTTCATTACCTCGATCAGATTTGTATTTAATACATCTGTATTCATTCCAATTCTCCCTTTTAAATAATATATATGTTCAATTATTAAACAATAAACAATGCGTATTGTTTCGGAAAACGCAACAATAGACGTTAAAGTGTCTCCATGTTACTTATTTTCGAAAAAGACGAGTCGGTAAATACTTGAATGAGAAATAGACGCGTCTCAAAATACCTTATTTGCGAAATAGAACTCCCGTATTTGCTTCGTAAATTCGCATATCTCAATTAAGAGAGACGGCAATGATGGTTTGAACGAATAGTTATTGCAGTTTAATATTAATACTAAGTGATGTTAATTGAAATAGCATTAGAATGGATGAACTTTATTTTATTTTAGTCTTAGATTTTTTGTTTATAAATTATTGACCTAACCAAACATTTGCTTGTATAATCAGAATGAGTAGACCACTAATGCTAATACCATGAACAACTGTCCGGCTGGGAGGTGACTCTCGGCCGGTCTTTTTTTCTATATATCTGCTGTTTGCCTTTGAGTTGCAAAATAAACTTTTTACTTTTGCAACATAAATGATGAGAGCGAAGAAACATATAATCCGTTACATAATGCTGGTGGCAAGTATCATCATGCTGCTTTCGGTTGTGGTGCCACATCATCACCACAGTAACGGTATGCCTTGTTTCAAATCGTTGACTGAACATAACCATAAAAGCTCGTCTTCCCACGATTGCGGATGCAACGGGCATAATCTGGCCCTTTTTATATCTCTTTTGTCACATGTGACAGATGGTGATGTAAGTCACTTACTTTTCCCTTTGCAAGTTTTATTTGATTATATTAACCCTCCTGTTCCGTTGTTGTACGGACAAACGTTCGATCGTGAACGAGCCTTTTATATTGAGTCTCTGCACGATACCTGGATCACGTGCTCCGGCGGACTGCGTGCCCCTCCTGTGTTATAATTGTTTCTGATAGGAGCGAACCTTATTCGCATTCCGGTGTTTTAAGCAAGACGCCGAACTATTTTATTTGCATTTATAACATATTATAATACAATGAGAAAGATATATTTATTGTGGGTTTTATGTGCCTACATATTCGCAAGCTGTAGTGGCGGAGCTGCTAAGCCTGAAGAGCATAACCATGATCATGAAGCACATGAACATGAAGAAGGACACGATCACGAACATGAAGGTCATGATCACGAACACGAGGGAGACGAGCATGAAGGCCATGATCATGGGAACGAAGCTGCAGCAGGTGCACATTCCAACGAAATCATTTTTAAAGAAGAATTGGCGAAAGCTGTCGGGCTGCAGACAAAAGTGATGGAACCGGCTTCTTTTACGGATGTTATAAAAACCAGTGGAAGCGTACTGGCAGCACAGGGGGATGAAACAACGGTGGTTGCGACAGTTCCCGGTATTGTGACATTCGGTCGTTTATCATTTGTTGACGGTACTCCGGTAAAGAAAGGGCAGGCGATCCTGAGCCTGGCTTCCAGCTCCCTGTCGGAAGGGAATGTAGCTGCCCGTGCCAAATATGCATACGAAACAGCCAGGAAAGAATATGAGCGTATGCAGCAGTTGGTAGGAGATAAGATTGTTTCGGCGAAAGATTTTGAACAGGCACGTTTGAATTATGAAAATGCAAAGGCTGCTTATGATGCTGTTGCCGGTAAGCAGACAGAGAATGGCGTGTCGGTGGTATCTCCGATGAACGGATATTTGAAGAATCTTCAGGTAAAAGAAGGGGACTATGTGACAGTGGGGCAACCGCTGGCAACTATCTCTCAGAATAGCCGTCTGGTGCTTCGTGCCGAGGTTTCGGAAAAGTATTATCAATATCTTCCGGCTGTTCAGTCTGCTAATTTCCGTACTCCTTATGATGAGCAGGTATATAAGCTTTCCGAGCTTCACGGACGGCTGCTTTCGTATGGAAAAGCATCGGATGCCAATTCATTCTATATTCCTGTTACTTTTGAGTTTGACAATAAAGGGGCCGTTATTCCCGGTTCTTTCGTCGAGATTTATCTGCTTGTTACTCCGATGCAGGAGGTGTTGAGTGTCCCTGTTTCCTCCCTGATAGAAGAACAAGGAATTTATTCTGTATTTATCCGTCTCGATGAAGAAGGTTATAAAAAGCAGGAAGTAAAACTGGGAGCGAATAATGGTTCTGAAGTACAGATATTATCCGGCTTGAAACCGGGTGACGTGGTCGTAACACAAGGCGCTTATCAGATTAAACTCGCCTCTGCTTCTAATGCTATTCCGGCTCATACTCACAATCATTAATGGGAGGAGCAGAATATGTTGAATAAGATAATATATTACTCGCTGCATAACAGATTGGTAGTCCTGATCTGTGCATTGCTGCTGATGATAGCGGGAACTTATACAGCCTTTCATACGGATGTAGACGTGTTCCCCGACCTGAATGCTCCGACCGTGGTTATCATGACCGAAGCAAACGGGATGGCTCCTGAAGAAGTGGAACGTCTGGTTACTTTCCCGGTCGAAACGGCTGTAAACGGAGCGATGGATGTACGCCGTGTACGTTCTTCTTCTACCACCGGATTTTCGGTTGTATGGGTGGAGTTCGACTGGGGAACGGATATTTACCGTGCCCGTCAGATCGTTTCCGAGAAACTGGCGGTTGTAAGTGAAAGTCTTCCCGAGAATGTAGGGAAACCGACGTTGGGGCCGCAGTCTTCTATCCTGGGTGAAATGATGATCATCGGTCTGACGACAGACGAAACAAAAGCCTCAGGTGAAGGTACTCTCCCGACGACACAGATGGACCTGCGTACGATAGCCGACTGGACAATCCGCCCGCGTTTATTATCTACCGGAGGTGTGGCACAGGTAGCCGTAATTGGGGGAGATATCAAAGAATATCAGATTTTACTCGATCCTGCCCGCATGAAACATTATGGAGTAGGGTTGAATGAGGTGCTGACAGTTTGCCGTAACATGAACCGTAATGCAAATGGTGGTGTCTTGTACGAATACGATAATGAGTATATCATTCGTGGTGTCCTTTCTACTCCGAAAGCGGAAGAACTGGCAAAAGGTGTGATCAAGACTGTGGACGGTTTTCCTGTTCTGCTGGAGAATGTGGCTACGGTGAAAGTAGGAAGCAAAAGCCCTAAATTGGGTACGGCATCCGAACGGGGCAAACATGCTGTCCTTATCACGGTTACCAAGCAGCCGAATACCAGTACGATCGATCTGACAAATAAACTGGATGAAATTGTGGCTGACCTTCAAAAGAGCTTGCCTGCCGATGTAAATATATCTACCGATATTTTCCGTCAGAGCCGTTTCATCGACAGTTCTATTAATAATGTAAAGAACAGTTTGTTTGAAGGAAGTATCTTCGTGGTGATTGTGCTCTTTCTTTTCCTGATGAATATCCGTACAACGGTGATCTCGTTGGTGGCGTTGCCTTTGTCATTGCTGGTCTCTATCCTGGTTTTGCATTATATGGGGCTGACCATTAATACGATGTCGCTGGGAGGTATGGCGATTGCTATCGGATCGTTGGTGGATGATGCCATTGTCGATGTCGAGAATGTATATAAGCGGATACGTGAAAACCGGATGTTGCCTCCCGACGACAGGCGTTCGATCCTGGATGTTGTATATGATGCTTCTCGCGAAGTGCGTATGCCGATCCTGAACTCGACGTTGATCATTGTGGTGAGTTTCGTGCCTTTGTTTTTCCTTCATGGAATGGAAGGGCGTATGCTGGTTCCGCTGGGAATTGCATTTATTGTCGCTTTGTTCGCTTCTACAGTCGTGGCACTTACTTTGACACCGGTTTTGTGTAGTTATTTGCTGAACCGTAAAGCAACCGATAAGAGAATAGATAAAGAATCGTGGGTTGCCAATAAGCTGAAAAAGGTGTATGGCGCAGCGTTGAAGGTGGCTTTGGCACATAAATCGATCGTGTTGGGCTGTACAATAGGATTGTTCGTCGTATCGTTGGGAATATTCTTTACGTTGGGACGTAGTTTCCTTCCTCCTTTCAATGAAGGATCTTTCACCATCAATGTAAGTTCCTTACCTGGGATTTCATTGGATGAGTCTGATAAGATGGGACACCGTGCGGAAGAATTGTTGATGCAGGTTCCGGAGATACAGACTGTGGCTCGTAAGACAGGACGTGCCGAACTGGATGAACATGCCCTGGGTGTAAACGTATCGGAAATAGAAGCTCCGTTCGTCTTGAAAGATCGCAGCAGGGAAACAGTTATGAACGATGTACGCAAGAAGCTGTCAACCATCAGCGGAGCCAATATCGAAATCGGCCAGCCTATTTCCCACCGTATCGATGCGATGCTTTCGGGAACGGAGGCCAATATTGCGATCAAACTGTTCGGAACCGATTTGAACCGTTTGTTTACGATCGGTAATGATATCAAAAACTCTATCCAAAGTATTCCGGGCCTGGTCGATTTGAAGGTGGAGCAGCAGATCGAACGTCCGCAGCTGACCATTACTCCCAAACGGGAACTTATGGCTAAATATGGAATACCTCTGCCGGAGTTTGAAGAGTATATTAATGTTATGTTGGGAGGTGAAGTAGTCAGCCAGGTATATGATGACGGAAAGACATTCGACCTGACTGTAAAGACTTCCGACGAAAGCCGTGCAACCATGGAGGATATCCGTAATCTGATGATCGATGCCGGAGGGAAGAAGATACCGTTGAGTTATATTGCCGAAGTCCGTTCCGTAACGGGTCCGAATACGATCAACCGCGAGAATGTACAACGTAAGCTGGTCATCAGTGCAAACGTATCCGAACGTGACCTGCGTAGTGTCGTAAATGATATCCAGAACAAGATCGGGAATTCTATCCAGTTGCCCGAAGGTTATCATATCGAATACGGCGGACAGTTCGAAAGCGAACAGGCTGCCAGCCGGACTTTGTTATTGACATCTTTGATGTCTTTACTGGTAATCTTCCTGTTGCTTTATAATGAATTCAAGAATGCGAAGGAGAGCGGTGTGATCCTGTTGAACCTGCCGTTAGCGTTGATCGGTGGTGTGCTGATCTTGTGGATGACATCCGGTGAGATCAGTATTCCGGCTATTATCGGTTTTATCTCCCTGTTCGGTATTGCTACCCGAAACGGTATGTTGCTGATCAGCCACTATACTCAGTTGCGCAGTGAAGGTTTTTCTGTATATGATGCAGTGATACACGGTTCGCTGGATCGTTTGAATCCGATCCTGATGACAGCCTTGAGTTCTGCGCTGGCTTTGATCCCGCTGGCATTGAACGGAGATCTGCCGGGTAACGAAATACAAAGCCCGATGGCCACTGTGATCCTGGGAGGGTTGCTGACGTCTACCTTCCTGAACGGATTTATTATTCCTATTGTCTATCTTTTAATGAATAAGGAGAAATGAAACAATTCATAGTAATCACTCTGTTGGCTTCGACCGTACTTTCTGCGAGCGGACAACATTCTATAGATGGGGTCCTGAGTAGTATCGAAGCTAACAATAAAGAATTGCAGGCAAATAAACAGCTTACAGCTTCCAAGAAACTGGAGGTAAAGCTGGATAATAACCTGGCCGACCCGTCGGTATCGTATGTACATCAATACGGTAACCGTGAGGGGATGGGGATGCAGGGAGAGTTGGTCGCTTCCCAATCATTCGACTTCCCGACCGTGTATGCTCAGCGGAGTAAGTTGATTAAGTCGCAGGCTGTCGGCTTCGATCGTCAGGGGGCCGAATTCCGTCAGCAGATTTTGCTGCAGGCTAAAGAAGTCTGTCTGGATCTGGTTTTACTGAATCAGCAAAAAGCATTGTTGGACCAGCGGCGGGAAAACGCGGAACAGTTAGCCGCTTTGTATGCTACCCGGTTGGAATCGGGTGATGCCAATATTCTGGAGACAAACAAGATCAATCTGGAATTGTTGAATGCAAAGACGGAAGCCCGTATGAATGAATCTGCCCGTATCGCTAAATTGCAGGAGTTGGCAACATTGAACGGCGGGATCGCTATCGAGTTTAACGATACGACGTATGCTCCGGTTGAAGACATTCTCTCTTTTGAAGAACTCTGTCAGGAAGCTGTCACTTCCAATCCGCAGTTATTGACATTGAAAAGTGAACAGGTGACAGCTCGTCGCCAGATAAGTGTCAATAAGTCGAAAGGTTTGCCGGGTCTTGAGTTGGGCTATCGTCTGAATACAGCTTCCGGTGGCGAACGCTTTAACGGTTTCCTGGTGGGAGTCAGCATCCCTTTGTTCTCTAACAGGAACAATGTTAAGCAGGCAAAGGCACAGGCTCTTTACACAGACTTACAGTTGGAGAGTACAACGACCGCTATTGAAAGCGAATTGCACCAGTTGTATAACCAGTCAGTTGCTTTGCGAACTTCGATGGATGAATACAATACGGTACTGAAGAGCCAGAATAGCTTGGCTTTGCTGAACAAGGCAATCCAGACCGGACAGATCAGCATGATCGAATATTTTGTCGATATAACGACTTTGTATCAGAGTATGCAGAATTATATGCAATTACAGAATGAATATCAGAAGGTGATGTCACAACTTTATAAATATAAGTTGTAGTCTTCCTTTAGTGTTAAAAGATTAAGGTTCATGTCTTTTCAGATGTGAACCTTTTTTTCTTCTGTTTATGGAGCTTATTTATGAGCCCTTTTAGATGGGATTAATCTTATCTTATAAACAAATGAATCAGATTAAATAAAATTAACTTCACTATTCTTTGTTTTTTGAAACAAGTTAATATATTTGCATCACTTAACCGATTAAACGGTATGTATCATGAGAACATCACTTAAAGACATAGCAGAAAAATTGAAATTGTCGAAAGCGACGATTTCATGGACTCTTTCTGGAAAGGGTGATGAGAAGGGTATAAGCTTAGCCACGCAAGAAAAAGTTTTTCAGTGTGCTAAAGAATTGAATTACCAACCTAATTTGTTAGCCAGAAGTCTACATAGAGGATATTCTAAAACTATCGGTTTGATTATTCCTGATATTACAGACTCTTTTTATTCCAAAATAGCTTGTGTTATAGAAAAAGAAGCAGATGAGCAAGGCTATTCGGTTATGATAGGTAACTCTGAATCTAAAATTGAAAAAGAAAATAAACTGATCCGTCTTTTTAAAGCTAAACAGGTGGATGGTATTATATTGGCACCGACGAAAGTTTCAAAAAGTGAAATAGAAACTTTAGTCGATGAATCTTTTCCGTTAGTTCTGTTTGACCGTTATTTTCCACAGATTGATACAAATTACGTCATTATTGATAATGAGGAAAGTAGTTATCAATTAGTGCGGAAAATGATTGTGGACGGTGCTCGTAAAATAGCTATAATTACAACGAACTCCTATCTGCGGACAATGAATATGAGGCGGGAAGGCTACGCCAGGGCTTTAATGGAGATGGATTTTCCTGTCGAACCCGAACTCTATGGAGAAGTTCCTTTTGTAGATTATGAGCATAACATCGATAAGACATTAGATACGATATTTCATGATGTACCGGATGTGGATGGCTTTTTCTTTTCGACCCATATATTGGCTATTGAAGCTTTTCGCTATTTTTATGACAAGGGTATCGATTTGAAAAAATATGAATTAGCTTGTATCCATAGTATTCCTTCTTTTCGGGCACTGGCTCCTAAAATAAATATAGCATTCATGCCTATTGATGAAATTGGAGAGAATGCTGTGAGGATTTTATTGAAATCAATAGAGAGCCATCAGGAGCAGTCCAAAGAGAAGAAGAAAGTGGAAACAGTGGTTTTGCATTGTAAAATTTCAACTCTATAATACTATTGATATTTTTTTATTTATTTGTTTAACCGATTAAGTAAAGTATTTATTATGAAAATGAATATGAAATACGGAATTTATACTATTGTATTAGGAACCTTTTTACTGTGTGCATGTAAAAATAATAAGGTTGAAATTACCGGGATGTATTGTGAATATTCGGTAAATCCTATTTGCGTAGATAGTCCACATCCACGGTTTATCTGGAATTATTATTCAGAGGCTGGTTTTGATCAAGAAGGATACTGCTTATATATATATGTTGACAAGCAATCTCTGAATGGTTTAACTAGAGATGATCTGTTTAATTGGAATTCAGGCCTTATAAATACAGAGGAATCTTTCGGCAAATATACGGGAAATGATAAATTATTATCACACACTAAGTACTATTGGCAAGTCAAGGCTTTTGATAAGAACGGGAATACAGTAATATCTCCTGTAGATAGCTTCGAAACGGCTAAAATGAATCAGAAAGAATGGTTGGGTAACTGGATTACCGATGGTCATGATAAAGATTTTGATCCGGCTCCTATGCTGCGAAAATCATTTGTTGTCAATAATAAGGAAGTTATACAGGCAAGATTATTTATGAGTGCTGCTGCTTATTGTAAGATGGAAATTAATGGAAGTCCGGTATCTGCCTCTTTGTTAAATCCAGGCTATACACATTATGACAAAAGGAATTTATACAGTGTATTTGATGTAACTTCGTTGTTGGGAACTGGGGAAAATGTCTTGTCTGCTGTGCTGGGTAATGGTTTCTATAATGAAATAGCACCAGTTGCCACATGGGATTTTGAAAAAGCACGCTGGCGAAACCGGGCACGGATGATTTGCGAGTTACATATTAAATATGCTGACGGCACTTCTCAAATAGTAAACTCTGATGAATCCTGGAAGACAGCAACAGGTCCGTATACCCAGAATAATATTTATGGAGGGGATATATACGATGCTCGTTTGGAAATAAACGGGTGGGAGAAACCCGGATTTGATGATTCGTCATGGAGTAATGCCAGACATGTAACGGCTCCTTCATCGTTGTTGGTTGCTCAAACGATGCCGGCCATTGAGGTAGAACGTGAAATAGATGCAGTTTCCATGAAAAATTTCGGAGACAGTATATATGTATATGATTTCGGAATTAATATGACTGGTTTTTGTCGTCTTTCAGTGAATGGAGAAAAAGGAACGAAAATAACATTGAGGCATGCTGAGATACAGAAAGCTGACGGGCATATTGAAACAGGAAATATAGATGTATATTACAAGTCTCAGCCAGATGTGCCTTTTCAAACTGATATTTATATCTTAAATGGCGGAGACGAAGTGCTGAGTCCGAATTTTACTTACCATGGATTTCAATATGTAGAAGTAAAAGCTGATCGCCCTGTTAAATTGACTCAAGGAAGTTTAAAAGCCTTATTCTTTCACACTGCGGTACCACCTGTCGGAAGATTTAGTTGTTCCAATGATCTTCTCAATAAAATTTGGCAAGCGACTAATCAGTCTTATCTGTCTAACTTGATGAGTATTCCGACAGATTGTCCTCAACGTGAGAAGAATGGCTGGACGGCAGATGCACATATTTGTATGGATTTGGGATTACTAAATTTCAATGGGATCACTTTTTATGAAAAGTGGGTCGATGATATCGTGGATAATCAGAATGAGGAAGGACGAATCTCGGGAATTATTCCTAGTTCAGGATGGGGATATGATGATTGGATAGGACCTGTATGGGATGCCGCAATGTTTATTGTCCCGATGGCTATTTATAATTATTATGGTGATACAAAGTCAATTGAAACGATATGGCCTGTATGCGAGAAATATCTTGCCTATTTGGCGGCGCGTGAAGATTCGGATGGAACTGTAACCTATGGCATTGGGGACTGGGTATTTTATGATACGCAAACCCCTACAGATTATACGACAACCTGTTATTATTATTTGGACAATTTGTATATGTCTCGTTTTGCTCGACTGATAGGAAAAGACGGTACCGTTTATGCACAAAAAGCAGATTCGCTTAAAGCATTTATTAATAGCCGCTATCTTGACAAGGAAAAAGGTTTATATGCCAATGGCTCACAGGCAGCACAGGGAGTTGCCCTGTTTTTAGAAATAGTACCGGCTGAATATGAACAGAAAGTGGCAGATAACCTGAGTCGCATAATAACAAATAACCATAATCATCTTGATTTTGGTATGTTGGGAAGTAAAACCGTATTACGTATGCTTGCTAAATATGGTTATGCCGATCAGGCGTATGAGCTGGCTATTCAGGAAGATGTTCCTTCATGGGGTAATTGGATAAAGAGGGGATTGACTACTTTACCCGAAACCTGGAATCTTTCGCCTACTTTTAAAGATGCATCACTGAATCATGTATTTCTTGGAGATATTTCCGCATGGATGTATAATGTATTGGCAGGGATCAACTATGATGAAAAATCTCCGGGATTCAGGCATATTCTGTTTCAACCTCATTTTGTGAAAGGTTTGGATTGGGTCAAAGCAGAATATCATTCTATTAAAGGATTGATATGCTCTGAATGGGAACGTTCTGGTAATGAAATCTTATTAAAAGTTGCGGTTCCGGCTAACACGACTGCAACGGTAAAAGCTGAGGGACAGAATGTGGAGCTGACAGCAGGAGAACATCAATTAAAATTCATATGTGAATAATATTATTAAAAAGGAGGTAATATGAATAAACAGCTTATTTGCATTTTTGCAGTGTTCCTTTCGTTTATAAGCCTGGAAGTTTCAGCGAGTTCTGATGATGGTATAATCTCTCTTAACGGGAAGTGGGAACTGTCATATTGGAAGCAACCGGAGCAACCGGTATTGTCCCCTGACGGAATGAAACAGATGGAAGTAAAGACTATTACTGCCACTGTTCCCGGGAATGTAGAATTAGACTTGCTTTCTGCCGGTCTAATCGATAATCCTATGATAGGAAATAATGTAAATGAATTGCGCAAATGGGAAGAATTTCAATGGTGCTATTCGAAATCTTTCACTTCTCCGAAGCTAGAAAAAGGCCAACGCCTTCAATTGTTTTTTGGTGGAATAGATTGTCTGGCTGATATTTGGTTAAATGGCAAACGTATAGGAAAGCCTGAAAATATGTTGATCGAACATTCATTTGATGTAACAAATGAAATTAAGCAAGGAGAGAATAACCTGCTGCAAGTCATTATTCGTTCTTCCGTTATTGAAGGGCAAAATTATTTCTTAGGCTCTTTTAGTATTGGTAATTTCCCATCGGAAGAATCTACATTTATTCGTAAAGCTCCTCATGCTTATGGTTGGGATATATTGCCTAGGTTGGTCAGTGCTGGTCTGTGGCGTGATGTGGAATTACGTGTATTAGAACAAGCACGATTTAAAGATGTACATTATATGGTGGCTAATTTGGATACGGCACAACGTAATGTCCGTTTGTATATTGATGCTCAATTGAAACTTCCTTTTGAGAAATTTGATAAAGTGAAAGCTGTATATACTTTAAATCGAAATGGAAAAGAGGCCTATAAAGGAACTACCGCTGTGGTTTCACCAGCATTCCGTTATATAATGGAATTGAAGAATGCTGATTTATGGTGGCCGAGAGGATACGGTGAACCTGCGTTGTATGAAGCAAAGGTGGAATTAGTGGATGAAGATGGTTCCGTTTTGGCGACTGATACCAAACGTATTGGTTTAAGGACTGTACAGTTGGAGAGGACAGATATTAATTTGCCGGATGATCCAGGAAAGTTTTGTTTTATAGTAAACGGAGAACGTATTTTTATTCATGGTACTAATTGGGTCCCGTTGGATGCTTTGCACAGCCGGGATAATTCGTTGGTTGATGAAGCGATAGAGATGGCGGTTGATCTGAATTGTAATATGATCCGATGCTGGGGAGGAAGCGTTTATGAAGATCATCATTTCTTTGATTTATGCGATGAAAATGGAATTTTGATTTGGCAGGATTTTGCGATGGGATGTACTTTTTATCCACAGCGCTCTTCCTTTACCCGGAATATAGAAGAAGAGGTGATATCAGTTGTCTGTAAATTACGTAATCATCCGTCTGTTGCTTTATGGTCAGGTAACAATGAAGATGATATAGCTTTGCGTTGGTCTTTATTACCTTTTAATCTGGATCCGAACCGTGATGTAGTAACGCGCCAGGTCATTCCTTCGGTTCTTTATGAGTTCGATCCGACAAGGCCTTATCTTCCCAGTTCTCCTTATATCAGTGAGGCTGTCTATCAAAAAGGTTGTGATGAAAAGTATTGGCCGGAAAATCATCTTTGGGGACCGAGGGGATATTACAAAGATCCATTCTACATAGATGCACAATGTGCTTTTGTCAGTGAAATAGGCTATCATGGTTGTCCTAATCTGGAAAGTTTGAAAAAGATGATGACAGAAGATTGTGTATATCCTTGGGTAAAGGATCATGAGTGGAATGATGAATGGGTGACCAAGTCTGTCAGACGTTTTCCTGTTTGGGGAAAGACATTTGATAGGAATAATTTGATGATTAATCAGGTCCGTTTATTATTTGGTGAAGTCCCGTCAAAACTTGAAGATTTCATTTTTGCATCGCAATCTGTACAGGCAGAAGCAATGAAATACTTTATTGAGATGTGGCGTGGCAATAAATTCAATAAAACCGGGATTATCTGGTGGAATTTGAGAGATGGATGGCCTTTGATTTCTGATGCGATAGTGGATTATTATAATTCAAAGAAAATGGCTTATTACTATATCAGGAATGTTCAGAAAGACGTTTGTATTTTTATGAATGATGCCAGAGATGGTAATCATCCGCTTGTTGCTGTCAATGACACTCGCCATGCTAGCGAGGGAGATGTGAAAGTGACAGATGTAGCATCGGGCAAACAAATTTTTGAAGGAAAGTTCTATGTACCAGCTAATGGTAGAGTGCAGATCTCATCGCTACCCGAACAAAAGGGACAGGGTATTTTATTAATTCGTTATAAAGTGGGGAATCAGGAATTTACCAATCACTATTTATACGGTGAACCTCCCTTTAAGCTGAAGGAATATAAGCAGTTATTGCAGAAAACTAATTTATATACTGTAAAATGATGGAGATAGAAAGTAATTTGCTGGGAATAGACATTGGCGGAACCAAATGTGCGGTTATCTATGGTGTTCAAAAGAATGAAAATTTGATGCTTGTAGATAAAAAAAGATTTGCAACAACAAATGTGGATGAAACTATTGAAACTATTTTGTCCGGGATTGAAGAGATAATGAAAATTCATGGTCTTACCTCTTTAAATACGAAGGCAATAGGTATTTCATGCGGTGGTCCTCTTGATAGCCATAAAGGAGTTATTTTATCACCTCCTAATTTACCGGGCTGGGATAATATACCGATTGTGTCTATTGTAGAAAAGAGAGTAGGGATAAAAGCCACGCTTCAGAATGATGCTAATGCTTGTGCATTAGCGGAATGGAAGCTCGGTGCAGGAAAAGGAACGAAGAACATGGTGTTCCTTACATTTGGAACTGGCTTAGGAGCGGGGTTAATATTGAATGGCATGCTTTATTCAGGCACGAATGATAATGCTGGTGAACTAGGGCATATCCGTATGGCAGAATTCGGACCGGTGGGTTATGGAAAAAGGGGATCTCTGGAAGGTTTTGCCAGTGGAGGAGGCATCGCCCAGTTGGCAAAGATGTTTATTTCGGAAAAACTCCAGAAAGGGGAAAAGGTCCCTTGGTGTACTTTACAAGAGTTGGATCAAGTGACTGCCCAAAAAGTTGCAGAAGAGGCTATTAAGGGAGATGAATTAGCCCGGAGTATTTATGAAACGTCTGCTATTTATTTGGGAAAAGGATTATCTATTGTCATCGATCTGTTAAATCCGGAAGTGATAGTCGTAGGAGGAATTTATTCCCGTAACAGGGAAATGATGGAATCTGTAGTGCAAAAGATCATAAAAAGGGAAGCATTATCTAATTCAAGTCGTGTTTGTATCATTAAACCGGCTGCTTTAGAAGAGCACATCGGCGATTATGCAGCTCTTTCAATTGTATTTACTTAACCGATTAAATAGTTATGAAAGAGATTATTCGAGATAGTTTGAGGGAAACCCGATCCATATTGGAAACCTTTATAAATAATGAGGCGAATGTTGAGAGTATTTATAAAGCAGCAGATATATGTGCTGAAGCATTACAAACAGGGCATAAGATCATTAGTTGTGGAAACGGAGGTTCTTTATGTGATGCTACCCATTTTGCCGAAGAGTTAACAGGTCGTTTCCGGAATGATCGTCGTCCTTTACCGGCATTGGCAATCAATGATCCGGCATATATGACTTGTGTAGGGAATGATTTTTCATTTGATGAGATTTTTTCCCGTTATGTGGATGCTATGGGAAAGGAGGGAGATGTGCTACTGGCAATAAGTACAAGCGGACACTCCAGGAATATTATAAGTGCGGTAGATCAGGCACATATAAATAGGATGAAAGTGATAGTTCTTACATCTTTGGGGAAAAATGAATTGATTGAGAAAGCTGATGTGGCAATCAGTACTCCAAGTGCAGCGCATTCTGACCGGATACAGGAAATTCATATAAAGGTGATTCATATTCTTATTCAGGTCATAGAAGAGATTTTGAAAGTTAGTTAATCTTAAATAAGCAGTAAAGATTATGAAAAAGGACAATTTGAAATACAGTATTTATTCCGTTATGTTTGGGTTCTTCATTATGGGATTCGTAGACATTATTGGAATTGCTACAAGTTATGTCAAAAATGATTTTAGCGAATTGACTGATTCCAGGGTTAATCTTATTTCATTCTTTTGTTTTCTGTGGTTTTTGATCTTATCCGTACCGACAGGTCTGTTGATGAATAAAATCGGACGGAAAAAGACCGTGTTATTGAGTTTTCTGATAACGACATTAGCGATGTGTTTTCCACTGATCAATTATAGCTTTATATCAATAATAATAGCATTTGCTTTGATTGGAATAGGGAATACCATTTTACAAGCTTCATTAAATCCTTTGGTAACAGATGTTGTTACAAGTGAACGGCTTACAGGCAGTCTTACTCTGGGACAATTTATTAAAGCAGTCAGTTCTTTCTTAGGCCCGTTATTAACAGCCGGTATTGTCGGAAGTTTTTTAGGATGGAAAATGATTTTTCCGATTTATGCATTTATGTCTTTGTTAGCATTGATCTGGCTCTTACTGACACCTGTAAAAGAGAAAAAACTGGAACAGAAAAATATCTCTGTTAAAGTTACATTCGATTTATTGAAGGATAAATATATTGCGGCATTCTTTATTGGCATATTGGTATTGGTCGGTATTGATGTGAGTATTAATATGACTTTCCCTAAATATCTGATGGAACGTTGTGGTTTATCGTTAGCAGATGCGGGGATGGGGAATAGTGTTTATTTCTTTTTCAGAACAATCAGTGCTTTTGTCGGTGGTATTTTGTTAATGAGATATTCAGCAGGTAAATTTTTTATTTACAGTGTATGGATTGCGATCGCTGGCCTGATATTAATGGCTTTAGGAACTAATCTATGGTTTATTCTGGGATGTGTTGCCGTATTTGGAATAGGATATGCTAATTTGTTTTCGATTCTGTTTTCTTTTTCATTGAAGAGAGTACCTGAAAAAGCAAATGAAGTGTCTGCATTACTTATTTCCGGTGTATTTGGGGGAGCAATATTACCACCTATTATCGGAATGGCAACGGATATTACCCATACCCAGGTTACTGCAATAATTATACTGGTAATAGTTTGGTGTTATTTGATAGGACTTATCCGGAAAGTAAAATCGTTTTTATAACATCAAATAGTCAGGATTTGTAATAATATGTCTAACAATTTTAGAAATAATGCCTATGGAAAATTGATAATAAATATGGAGAAAAAACTCTTCAGATAATATTTGTGATTGAATATAGTATATAGCGTTTTATAGCAGTATGTCTCGAAAGTATGAAAATACTTTGTTAAAGGAATTATAAACTTTTAAATTTAATTATTTACAGATTATGAAAAATACATATTCCGTAATGGCATTTTGTATACTAGCCGTTTTTTCATTATGTGCTAATGCGCGGAATGCTGAGCCCGATGTACTACCCGACATTAAGAAGGCAAGTAATAATTTAATTAGTCAGCAACAGGAGAATACAATTTCAGGAAAGGTTGTTGATGTGAATGGTGAACCGGTTATTGGTGCATCTGTAGTAGAAGCGGGGACGCCTACTAATGGCACAATAACAGATATAAATGGCGTATTTTCTTTATCAGTGAAGAAGAATGCTATGTTAGATATTTCTTATATAGGTTATGTCACTCAACAGGTACAAACAACTCCTGGGAAAATGCTGACTGTCACACTAGAGGAAAATATAAAAGCACTGGATGAAGTTGTGGTAATCGGATACGGACAACAAAGGGTTGCTACGGTAACAGGTTCTGTATCTCAAATAAAGACGGAGAAAATAGCTGTAGCTCCTGTTGCCAATGTCAGTAATATGTTGGCCGGACAACTTCCAGGTTTGGTTAGTAAACAGACCTCCGGTCTTCCGGGGCTTGACGATGCCAGCTTGAATATACGTGGTTTTGATGCCCCGTTAATCATAGTGGATGGAATGGAGACAAGTTTCAATAATATTGATGCCAATCAAATAGAGTCCATTTCTATTCTGAAAGACGGTGCAGCTTCCATATATGGAGCACGAGCCGGTAACGGAGTAATTTTGATCACGACAAAACGTGGTAAATCATCCAAACCGACTATCACAGTGAACAGTTCGTATACACTTCAGGGATCGACGAATGTAATGAAGTCCGGTAGTTCGGCTGAAAGAGCCCAATATTCCAGAGATACATGGATATATTCGGGGAACCCGGCTGAGACTGCTCCTTACACAGAGGAAGAAATTCAGAAATATAAGGATGGTACAGATCCTAAGTATCTGAATACTGACTGGTATGCAGCTTCTATCCGGAAATTTGCACCTCAGCAGAATCATAATGTATCTATATCCGGTGGTAATGAAAAGATGAAATATTATGGCTATTTTGGTTATAATACGCAGGAAACCATTTTGAAGAAGAATGGAGGGCATTATGACCGTTATAACTTCCAGTCTAATGTCGATACAAAGATAACGGACCGCCTTTCAGCGACAATGGATTTAATGTATATCAAGGAACAGCGTTATTATACATCCGGTGCGGATATGATATCCAGTAATAATAATTTCTGGAATGATTTGATCTACAGGGCCAGCCCGATGTATCCTTTGGAATTGCCTGATCCTTCCAAACTGGCTTATGCTGAAGTAACGATGGGTAGTCCCGTTTTTGCAACGAACTCTGAATTGGCCGGTTATGTAGAGCGGATAAATAATATCACGCAGTTTAAAGGAGCGTTACAGTATGATTTCAAATATATTCCGGGATTAAAAGCCAAAGGAACTATTATTTACCGGAATGATTCGTACGATCAGAAAACCTTTAAAAAACAGGCTTCATTTTATACATATAATTCGGAAACAGATCAGTATACATTGGTACGCAATTCGCAGGACCCGACATCTTTGAATATGGGGGCCTCCAATAATACAAAATTAATTCAGCAGTATTCACTGAATTATGATGAGACTTTTGCAAAATCTCATCACATATCTGGTCTGTTCATGTTTGAATCAGTTGATGAAAAAAGCAAAAATCTAAACGCTTCGCGTACAGGTTTTGTATCAACGGCATTGGATGAGTTATTTGCCGGGAGTTCCACAACTGCTGCGAATAATTCATCGAGCTCGGCCGTGGGACGTGTAAGTTGGATCGGACGAATAAATTACAGTTATCTGGATCGTTATATGGTAGAAACTATTCTGAGAGCCGATGCTTCTTCAAGGTTTGCCAAGGGGCATAGATGGGGATATTTTCCCAGTGTGTCTTTGGGTTGGAATATGGCAGAAGAAACTTTTATGAAGCAACTGAATTTTGTTGACAATCTGAAGATACGATTAAGTTATGGTGAATCTGGATATGACGCAGTAGCTAATTTTGCTTATTTGACCGGATATACATTTGATTCGAGTTATACGTTGGGTTCTAATTTGATTTCAGGGTTAACACCGTCTGGATTACCCAATATAAATCTGACCTGGGAGAGAATGAAAATTTATAATGCCGGTGTCGATTATTCATTGTGGAACCGTAAACTTTACGGGGATGCAGAGTTCTTTTACCGTAAACGTAGTGGAATTCCGGGAACCCGCTCAAGTTCTTTACCATCTTCTTTCGGAGCTGCATTACCTACGGAAAACCTGAATAGTATCAATACGAAAGGATTTGAATTAAGACTCGGTACGACTGGTAATATAGGAAGTGTTGCATATGATATTTCAGGTAATGTTTCTTATTCCAGATCCAAATGGAACTATTATGATGAGCCGGAATATACGGATCCTGATCAGGAAAGATTATATAAGAACAGTGGAAGATATACGGATCGCCGGTACGGATATGTTTTCGACGGATTGTTCACAAGTCAGGAGGAGATAAATGCATGGAACTGCACTTTCGAAGATTTGAACAACGACAATTCTTCTTTACGTCCCGGAGATGCCAAATATAAGGATTTAAATGGCGACGGAGTGATCAACTGGCGTGACCAGAAAGAAATAGGTAAAGGTGCGACTCCTCATTGGATGTTTGGATTCAATTTGAATCTGAAATACAGAAACTTTGACTTGTCAGCCCTTTTCCAGGGAGCATCCGGCTACACAACGTTTGTGACTTATCTGGCGGAAACATCTTTCCGTTATCAGAATACGTGGAATGACAGGACAAACGATCCTGATGCTTTGATCGCACGGCCGGGAGGTTCGTCTACCAATGGTTTCTATTCGGATCACAACAACCATAATACAACTTATCTGCGTTTGAAGAACATGACATTCGGATACGAGATCCCTACTGAATTGTTGTCAAAAATAAGAGTCAGCAAATTGAGAATCTATTTTGCAGGAACGAATCTTTTTACAATAAATTCACTGCACAAATATGGAGTTGACCCTGAAATGCCGGAAAATTATGGAGCCGGTACTTATTATCCTCAGCAATATACGATGAGCATAGGTTGTAATCTTATTTTTTAACATGTACAATTATGAAAACGAAATTAAATATAGCAATAGTCGCTTTGGCTGCGACAATGACGTCGTGTTATGATGTATTGGACAAAGTTCCGACCGATCGGTATACGGATGCTGTAGTATGGAATGATCCTGCATTACTTGATATGTATCTGGCAGAGCTTTATGCTTGTACGCCGGTGATGATTAATGATGCGACATGTTTATATGACAGTTCGCCTATGAATCGTGATGGTAATGATTGGGGAACCGTTATGGGATACAGTGAGCAGATGGAAGGTACTGTCAGAATGCTCGAAATTACAGATGAGGCAAAGTATAATTTCGGGGCACAAGCTCATATGCTCGATATAAAAGATAACGGATTTCAGGTAAACTCTACTCAGATGCAGTGGTGGGGAAATGCTTATTATACCATTCGGAATTTGAATGACTTTATTGAGCGTGCAGCTGAGTCCTCTATTTCGAATGTGAATGAGCGAATTGCTGAAGCTCGTTTTTTAAGGGCATTTTGTTATTTTGCAATGGTAAAACGTTATGGAGGAGTACCTTTGATTACTGAGGTCCAGTCTATCGATGCGGATTCTACTGCATTGTATCCGAAACGTAATACGGAAAAAGAATTGTACGACTTCATCCTGAAAGAGACAGATGAAATATCTGAAATCCTTCCTTCTGCTACGGATGCGGGGCGTGCCAATAAATGGGCTGCATTAGCTCTTCGAAGCAGAGCTGCATTATACGCAGGAAGCATCGCTCAATTTGGTTCGGTACAACTGGACGGATTATTGGGTTTTCCTAATGGAGAGGCTTCACAGTATTATCAGATTTGTTATGATGCCAGTAAGAAGATCATGACTGAAAGCCCGTATGCCCTTTATAATGCGGATGCAGATAAAGTGGAGAACTTTAAGAATATATTTTTGAAAAAAGGTAATTGTGAAGCAATTATGGTAAAGCAACATACCGGTCCAAGTGCTTCGGATGGCGGAAAGAACAGATGGTCATGGGATATGACGGAATGTCCTCGTCCGAATGTCTGGGGTGTCGGTAACTATCATGGTCCTTATCTGGATATGGCGGAAGAATTCGAATATATAGACGGCACTCCTGGTAAGATTGACCGGGCATATGCAAAAAACCGTCTGTGGACGATGGAGGAATTATGGGGGAATAAAGATCCCCGGTTCGCTGCTTCTATCTGGACGAATGGAACCTCATGGCCGGATGCTGTAGGTGGTGTATTGGGTGAGAATACAATAGACATGCATAATGGCATCATTTCGAAAGATGGAACACTGATCGACGGGCGTTATGATTCCTACGAGGGTGTTGCTGCAATCGGAGATCAGCTGACACGTTTTAAAGAGCTTAGCTGTACTAATACAGGGTTCGGTGTAATGAAATACCTTGATCCAACGGCAAATAATATGAACTGGTTCAGTGAGTCGACAACCGATTATCTGATTTTCCGCTTCGGTGAGGTTTTATTGAATTATGCGGAAGCAGCGTTTGAACTGGGTAGAACCGGTGATGCGTTGGACGCTGTCAATCAGATTCGTGAACGTGCTGGAATTGCCAAATTAACTTCTATCGACCGGGAAAAGATACATCATGAAAGAAAAGTAGAATTAGTTTTCGAGAACCATCGTTATTGGGACTTAAGACGTTGGAGAACTGCCGTTACAGCTCTTACACGTACATATTCCGGTTTACGGTATATCTATGATGCAGCCAGTGGAAAGTATCGTTTGGATTTTGTCGATGATATCGACGGAAGACCGCAAACACCGACTTTCCCTGAAAAGAATTATTATTTGCCTATCGGGCATGGCCGTACTTCTGCTAATCCGAATTTGGTGGAGAATCCGGGGTATTAATGATTTGATCTACCAGTGGCCACTATTAAAAAGTGGTCACTGGTATTGCTGTAGTTTCAAATGGAATATGTGTTTCATTAGAATGAAACAATAGTTTCACCTTAGAGAAACAACTGTTTCATAGGGATGAAATAATTGGACAAATAGTACAACAGAGCATCTGATAAAGATAAGGAATAGAAATAATACAGGTGTTTTGACTCTGCAGAATAGTAACTTAATTATAATAAAATGGAGAACAGGCAATTCAAGTTAAAAGGTATAGCATATAGTTGGAAAATATTGCTGTCATTATTACTGATATATACAGGTTGTTTTAGTGTAGTGGGGCAAACTACTGTCAGAATGTCGAAGCACTTACCCGGTATAGAGCAATGGATCGAAGAGCACTTTGCCGAAGGGAAAATACCTCCTTTTTCTTTCGTTTATGATGGACAGCCGTCAGAGAGCTTTATTGAACAATGGAAGTATTCGGCAGAGAAACTGACTGTAGACGAACCGGATGTAGTCGAATACATATTCACATATATAAATCCGACTAATGGATTATCAGTCATATGTAATGTGAAAGGATATTCGGATTATCATGGCGTGGAATGGGTTCTGAACTTCACGAATAAAAGTCCGGAAAATTCACGGGAGATAACAGATGTAAATGTATGTGATTTATCCATACAATATCCTGCGGAAGGGGCTTTTCACCTTCACTATTCAGATGGCAGTCATATTTCCAAATACGATTTCCATCCCCGCTCCATAGAATTGGTTACAGGCGAAATGAAACGAATGAGTCCGGAAGGAGGACGTTCTTCCCAGGGAGATTATTTGCCGTTTTTTAATATAGAGTCACCGGCAAGTCAGGGAGTGGTTATGAGTGTCGGATGGACCGGAACCTGGCAGGCAAATATTTCTGCGAAGGATAAGAATACAGTGGCTATGGCCGCCGGTATGAAGAGAATGAATTTATATTTATATCCGGATGAAAGTATCCGTACTCCGAGTGTCAGTCTCATGTTTTGGAAAAGTAAAGACCGGATGGATGGACATAATCAGTTCAGACGTTTTATTTTGGCACATAACAGCCGGAAGATCAATGGAAAATTGGCTGAATATCCACTATCCAGCGGATTTAATTACCGGGATCCTTCTCCTTGCGGGGAATATTCCTGCATTACGAGTGATTACGCGATAGCTATGGTTAAGAGATATATCCAGTTTGGACTGAAACCGGAAGTGTTTTGGTTGGATGCGGGCTGGCATACGGATGCGTCTGATTTTGAACATGGAAAATCGTGGGCTAATACGACAGGAAACTGGACTATCGATACCCTGCGTTTTCCGAAAGGTTTACGACCTGTAGCAGATATGATACATCAGGTCGGGACTAAATTTATGGTTTGGTTTGAACCTGAACGGGTTGTAAGAGGAACCCAATGGGCCGTGGAATACCCTGAATGGATGCTTGAAAAAACGATGCAGGGAGATCCGAACCGGGAAGATAATACCTGGCTTTTATTTGATTTAGGAAATCCGGAGGCTTGTGAATGGTTATCGAAGTATATCGGTGATATGCTTGAAAAGAATGGCATAGATTATTACCGGCAAGATTGCAATATAGAACCGGCTGATTATTGGGAAGCAAACGATGAACCCGGACGTATCGGTATGAAAGAGATCCGGTATGTAGAAGGTCTGTATCGTTTCTGGGATTATTTGTTGGAACGTTTCCCAAATCTTCTGATCGACAATTGTGCTAGCGGTGGACGGAGAATCGATTGGGAGACTACGGGCAGAAGCGCACCTTTATGGAGGAGTGATTATTATCATTATTATGATACGGACGGACTGCAGAACCAGACGTACGGACTTGAATTTTTCTTACCTATACATGGTACGGGAAGCCTTAATACGGATAAGTATTCTTTCCGTTCCAGCATGAGTTCCGCCCTTATCTATAATTGGAAAGTAACAAATACCCAGGCATCCATACCGGAAATGCAACAATGCTTGAAAGAGTTCCATGAAATCCGGCCTTATTATTATGAAGATTATTATCCATTGACAGGAACGGGAGATATTACCCCTCTGAATATTTGGATAGCTTATCAGTTACACTGTCCGTCGGATGGCAGTGGAATCATTGTTGCTTTCAGGCGTCCTGAGTGCGGAGAGAATAGAATCAATGTGAACCTCCGGGGAGTAACTCCCAAAAAGGAATATAAAATTACAAATATGGATACCGGTAAAGTACTCAATATGTCAGGAAAGGAATTAACTGACGGATTGATGCTTGAGCTGGAGAACCCTCGCTCTTCCCTTTTATTGAAATATGAACCTGTTAATACTATAAAGAAATGAGAAAAAAATTATTTTATTTTGTGGTTGCCCTGATTATATATCCATATATATGTATAGGGCAAACAATTGCGTCGATGGATAGTCGGCCGACCGATGTGGAACATTGGATATCCTCGCATTTTGCACAAGGAACTGTTCCTCCTTTTTCATTCGAATACGGAGGAAAGCCATCCAAAGAATTTATCAAAGATTGGGCATATTCGGCTAAACCTCTGAAAAGCGACGATCAGCATGAAGTCAGATATTGCTATACATATCAGGACCCTGTAGGGGGGCTCAAGGTTGATTGTGATGTAAAAGGTTTTACAGACTCACAAGCTGTGGAATGGGTACTTCGTTTTACTAATACCGGATCCGGAAATACCCCAGAGATAGCGAATGTCTGTGTTTCCGATATCGTTTTCTGCTATGACCGGCCAGGCAACTTTCGTTTGCATTATGCGAATGGAAGTTTTCCGTCCAAAGCAGATTTCGCTCCTCGTCTGAAAGAATTGACTTCGGGCGAGAACCTGTATATGCGCCCTGATGGCGGGCGTTCTTCCCATACGGCTTTTCCTTTCTTTAATATAGAATCGCCATCCGGTCAGGGGGTGATGGTTGCAATAGGATGGACGGGGACCTGGTTTTCCAATGTGCGTTGCACAGATGCACAAAGTATTCAGCTTAAATCAGGAATAGAACGTTTGAAGGCATATCTTTATCCCAAAGAAACTATTCGTACATCGAGTGTCTGTCTATTATTCTGGCAAGGGAATAACCGTATGATCGGACATAACCAATTCCGTCGTTTCATATTAGCGCATCATACCCGTAAAGTAGATGGGAAACCAGCTCAATACCCGTTTTGTAAAGGATTTAATTATGGTGATCCGCCCCCGTGTAATGAATATACCTGTTTGACTGCCGATTATGCCATCGCATTGGTCAAAAGGTACAAACAATTTAAACTCCTGCCGGAAGTTTTCTGGCTCGACGCCGGTTGGTATGATCAGTCGGCAGATGTTGCCAATAATAAGAATTGGGCAAATACGGTTGGTAACTGGACGGTCGATTCCGTTCGTTTTCCGGAAGGGTTGAAGCCCATTGCTGACGAGATACATAAGGTAGGCTCTAAGTTTATGGTTTGGTTTGAGCCGGAAAGGGTTTATTATGGTTCTGCCTGGGCAATCGAACATCCCGAATATATGTTGGAAAGACCTGGTGCGGATGCTTGCCTCGTCAATTTGGGAAATCCGAAGGCTTGCCGGTGGATGAGTGAATATATCGGCGATTTTATAGAAGAGAATAACATCGATTATTACCGGCAGGATTTTAATATCGAACCGGCAGGTTTCTGGGAAGCAAATGATGAACCGGGACGGCAGGGTATATGCGAGATCAAATATATTGAAGGTTTATATGCTTTCTGGGATTATCTGCTGGAACGTTTTCCGAATTTACTGATCGATAATTGTGCCAGTGGCGGCCGTCGTCTGGATCTGGAAACGACTACCCGAAGTGCCCCTTTATGGAGGACGGACTACAGTTATGGAGAACCGGATGGTTATCAGTGCCATACATACGGATTGAATTTCTATCTGCCGTTGCATGGGACCGGCGCATGGGGAGTAGATAAATATACCTGCCGTTCCAGTTTAAGTTCTGCTGTAACGTTCAACTGGAAGATAACGGAAGCAGGCGTCTCTATTTATGATATGAGAGACAGACAAGCTGAGTTTGAAGAATTGCGTCCTTACTTTTTGGAAGACTACTATCCTTTGAGTGGTATAGATAATACAACCGCTGAAAATACATGGCTAGCTTATCAGTTGTACCGCAAATCGGATGACAGTGGTTATATCGTTGCTTTTCGCCGTAAAGAATGTCCGGATAAAGATTGCAGGGTTGAATTATCCGGAGTGAACCCGGATAAAACTTATTTACTCATCAATAAAGATACCGGCGATTCGATAAGAAAAACCGGAAAAGAGCTTTCCGAAGGTTTGACACTGACATTGAACGAACCTAGAAGCAGCATGATAATCAGATATCAAAGTGATCTGTCCGAACCAGTACATGATCTGGTTGTCGGGGAGAAGACAGATGCGGTATTACAGGCTATAGGTGCAGAATTTGATCCTCACTTCCTTTCTCAGAATGTAACCCGGAATGATGGAGCTAAAGAAAAGGATTGGAAGAATATCATAGAAAAGCGAATCAAGGATATGGACATTCATCGTCTCCGTGTAATGGTATTGCCGCAGTGGTATGAACCGGAGAATGATAATGACGACCCCGGTTTAATAAATTGGGATAAGTTTACATTCAACTCCCCGGAGATGCAATCACTATACCGTGAACTGGATTTGGCACAGCAGCAACAAATGGAAGTGACATTGACATTATGGGGTGCTCCCGACAAACATTTCCTGGCAGGCCGCAATAGTGGGAATTGGGTTGTTGCCCCTGAAAGCAACGAGGAGTGGAGTGAAAACTTTTCGGCACTAATCCAATATTTGATAAAAGAAAAGAAATATACCTGTATAAAAGAGATTACTCCGGTCAATGAACCGGATTGGTCGTTCCTGGTTAATGGAAAGAGGGCTTCTACTGCAAAATACATTGAAATGTGTAAGGCTTTGGACCGGCGTTTTAAAAAGGATGGAATACGTGAACTGGTCGATTTCAGCTTGTCGGATAATTCCGACGGAGGCATAGGTACGCATAAATACCTGGCAGCCTGTACCCGTGAGTTGGCGGATGTGGCGGATGTTTTTAACTCCCATACTTATATTTTCGGGTATGAAACACCAAATTCAACTATTCTGGATTGGGAAAGACAGAATTATGAATTATCCAAGTCGGCAGGAAAACCTCATTTTGTCGGAGAATTCGGAGGAAATCAATGTGTCGGAGCTGCCAGGCAGAAGGATATTAATTTATATGAACGTGGCGTGTTAATGGTACGTATAGCAATTAATTTATTGAATGCCGGTGCAAGTGGTGTCAGTTATTGGAGTTTGATAGATCAATATTATGGTAAAAATGACAGCTACGAGGGGATGCAGCAATTAGGATTATGGAAATATGTAAAGAATGCTTATGCGCAGGATACCTGTTATGAGAATATGACGGTAGACTATGAAGTTCGTCCTCAATATTTTGCCTATTCCCTGCTGACTCGTTTTATTCGTCCCGGAGCAGAAGTTTATCCGATATCGACCCCAGATGAATTTTATGCGGGTACTGCAATAAAAAATAAAGATGGGAAATGGGTGTATATATTTGCGAATGGTACAGCTCAGGAGAAAAAGATAAAAATCAGTAATAAGCATGTCGGTGCGAAAGGGACATATGAAGTTTATAAATATGCTCAGAATGCTTTGCCGAAAGGTGATAAGCAAATCTCACCGGAAAAACGGGCTATGAAAGGAGGAAATGAGTTCTTCTATACGTTGCCGACTAATTCTGTTATTCTTTTAAGAGAGAAGTAATAAAGTTTCAATGAAATGGTTCCGCAGTGGGAGGGCAGAATATATAAATTCTGCTCTCCTATCTCTTCTCGATACGAAACTTGTTTTCATAGATATTTATTGATCATAAATACTATTTATCATTTGTCGAATGAAACGAGATATCTTTTTTTCTTTTCTGCTTTTTATCGGTTACCTGTTTTCTCCGGTATCGGTTGTTCTCGCTCAGACAGTTCCCTCACCTTTACAGTTGGATATTGCGGTGGACAGAAATTGGATATTTGATCAAAAGCACCTTCCTCATTTTTCCCTGACACTGACATCTCCTGAATGTATTGATGGCTCTCTCCTTATAAATGTAACGACAGATTTTGGTGAAATTATTTCTTCACAAACAGAAAAATATACATTTGCAACCGATTCTCCGGTTTTAGACAGTCTTGGTTTTCGCAGCCATATATCATTTGAATTGAAAGACCTTATTCCCGGCTTTTATCATGTGACGATTCTTGCGGAAAAGGATACTCTTCGACAATTTTCATTTGGGTATGAACCGGAGATGATCCTGTCGGATCCGGATAAACCGGAAGGATTCGATCAGTTCTGGCAACAGACCTTGGCTGAGTTGGAAAGTGTGAAACCCGAATATAAAATGTCGCTTCTGAAAGAAGCCTCGACGTTAGAACGTCAGGTTTATGAAGTGGAAATGAAATCTTTGGAAGGTGAGACAATACGGGGGTATTGGGCAGCTCCTACAGATAAAGGCAAACATCCGGCTGTAGTTGTTTATCAGGGTTATGGAGCGACCACCTGGATTCCTGGTGAAAATGATTATCCCGGATGGTGTGTACTGGTCATTCCTCCTCGCGGACAAGGGCTCAACCTGCCGTATAATCGGTTTGGGGAATGGATGACTTACGGCCTTGATTCTCCGTTACGCTATTATTATCGGGGAGCATTTATGGATACGGTTCGGAGTATAGACTTTGTTTTTGAACAATCTGAATATGATGGAAAGAATCTTTTTGTGACAGGCATTTCCCAGGGGGGAGGATTATGCTTGGTTGCAGCATCGCTCGATAAACGTGTGACTGCGGCTGCCCCCATAGTTCCGTTTTTAGCAGATTATCCGGATTATTTCCGGATAGTTCCGTGGCCTGCCAGCTTAGTTTATGCAGAAGCCGGAAAACAAAATCTCACACAGGATGAGGTCTTGTCGGTAATGAGTTATTTCGATTTGAAGAACTTGACGGAACGTATCACCTGTCCTGTGTTGATGGGGTTCGGATTACAGGATGATATAACGCCGCCTCATACAAATTTTGCAGCCTATAATCAAATTCGTTCTCCCAAACGATGGATTTGTTATCCTCTGTCGGGACATTTGGCGGCATATGATCATATGGAGAATTGGATAGGAGAGAGCTGTCGGTTCTTCAAAAAAAGTTTACATTCATTTGCACGAAATTAGTTTCATGATAAAAGATGATAAAGCCGACTAATAGTTTTTTATTGTACAAATAATTTTTTATTTTTACAAGGTTCTTTTTTACTCAGGGAATGTATAGCTGATTTTCTTAAAATACCATGTATAACAAATATTTGATTCCTTGACAAAGGGAAACCAATAGTATTAATTATCAATTAAAAGAGACCATGAAAGATTTAAAAATGTACATCGATGGGCAGTTCATCGAGAATCGATCCGGAAAGTGGATCAATGTGTTGAATCCTTCTACAGAAGAAGTTATCTCCCGTATGCCTGACGGGACAGTAGAAGATGTCCGTACAGCCATCGATGCCGCAGAGAAAGCACAAGGTGCATGGGAGCGCCTGACTTCCATAGAACGCGCACAGTATCTTACTAAAATAGCACAGGGAATTCGTAACAGGGAAAAAGAACTGACAGACATTATTGTACGTGAAGGTGGTAAGACCCAGGGATTAGCTAATGTCGAAGTTAACTTTACTGCTGATTATATCGATTATATGGCCGGTTGGGCACGCCGTTATGAAGGAGAAATCATTCCCAGTGACCGTCCTCATGAAACTATCTTTGTCTTTAAGAAACCTATCGGAGTGACAACAGGTATATTACCGTGGAACTTCCCGTTCTTCCTGGTTGCCCGTAAGGCTGCTCCGGCTATGTTGACGGGAAATACGATTGTGTTGAAACCAAGTCAGTTGACTCCGGAGAATGCTTATGTCTTTGCCCAGATCGTGGATGAAGTGGGAGTGCCTAAAGGTGTATTCAATATCGTAAACGGTCGCGGATCGGTTGTCGGGCACGAGATGGCTGCTAATCCGAAAGTCGGTATGGTCAGCCTGACAGGAAGTGTATCAGCAGGTGTACAGACCATGGAAGCTGCTTCGGCCAATGTGACAAAAGTGTCGTTGGAATTGGGAGGAAAGGCTCCGGCTATCGTTATGCCGGATGCGGATCTGGATCTGACCGTGAAGTCGATCATAGCTTCCCGTGTTATCAATACCGGACAGGTATGTAACTGTTGTGAACGTGTTTATGTACATTCCAGTATTAAAGATGCCTTTATTGAAAAGTTACTGGATGGCTTTGGCAAGGTGAAAGTGGGTAACCCCAGTGAGATCACAGACCTGGATATGGGACCGCTGATCGATGCCGGTGCCTTGAAATCAGTGGAAGAAAAAGTAGAGAAAGCTGTTAAGCAAGGTGCAACCCTGGCTTATGGCGGCAAACGTATCGGAACCCAGGGATATTTCTTTGAACCGACACTTTTGACTAATTGTACACAGAAGATGGATATTATCCAGGAAGAAACATTCGGTCCCGTTCTCCCGATTGTAGAATTTACAGAAGTGGAAGATGCTATTGCCTGGGCGAATGACTGTGAGTACGGACTGACCTCTTCGGTCTATACACAGAATCTGGATATGGCCTTTAAACTGATGCGTTCCTTGAAGTTCGGTGAAACTTATATCAATCGTGAGAACTTTGAGGCAATGCAGGGATTCCATGCCGGTTGGCGTAAATCGGGTATTGGTGGTGCTGACGGTAAGCATGGTTTGGAAGAATATCTTCAGACTCATGTCGTTTATCTGGAGACACAGGGTTAATGTAAATCCGGTACGATTAAACAGAATATATAGAAAGGAGATTCCTGGTAGTCAAAGATTATCAGGAATTTTTTTGATAAATATCCCGGATTGTATTTCCGATAATATATTTATCTTTATTCCGGAATATGGAAAAATGAATAATGATGAGAAACGCTACAATCTTATGTTACTGCCTGATAGCATTAGGTGCCTTTACTATTAACGCACAGGAAACGAATAGTCTGGGAATGCAATTTGCCCGGATTCCGGCAGGGTCTTTCCATATGGGAAGCCACGGACAGGGAGAGGACTACGATGAAGCCCCGATCCATCCGGTAACGATCACAAAACCTTTCCTGATGGGAACAACTGAAGTGACAAACGCCCAGTACGAACAATTCGATCCTTCCCATAAAGAATTACGGGGAAAATACGGTCTTTCAAAAGAAGACGACGAAGCCGTGATCTTCGTCAATTACCGGGAAGCGGAAGCCTTCTGTAAATGGCTTTCGGAAAAGGAAGGAAAAACATATCGCCTGCCGACTGAAGCCGAATGGGAATATGCCTGTCGTGCCGGTTCCTACTGGAACTTCTGGATGGATGACGGACTACATGCTGTTTATCATAAAAATCAGCAGAATGTATGGGGAACTGATTCGACTATCAGTCTAAAGGTCGGTAAAACACCGGCCAATCCTTTTGGCCTGTACGATATGCACGGAAATGTAGAGGAATGGTGCTGCGACTGGTACGGACCTTACGAGGCTTTTCCGCAGACAGACCCTGTGGGGCGTGCTGACGGATTATATAAAGTAACGCGTGGTGGAAGCCATAGTACGCCGGAACGATTTCTGCGCTCCGCCAACCGTCTGGCAATGATTCCGGAAGATAAACATTGGTTGACCGGATTCCGGGTTGTCCAGGCTGATATGCCGCAAACCCGGCCTTTACCTGCTATCGAACCCGCTTCGCAGGAAAATATTTCCCAACAAAAATATAATTGGGGAACTCCGTTGAAAACCCCGTTCTTTGCTGAGCCTCTCGTTTATGTAAAAACTCCGGACTGTTCTTCGGGTGTCCCGTTTTATAAGCATAACCATTGTCCGGCTGTCAGTTGGTGTGATAACGGCGATTTATTGGCAATCTGGTTCACTTGTGACGAGGAATCGGGTAGGGAAATGGTTATTTTGGAAAGCCGTCTGAAACAAGGTACTGCTGAATGGAGCGAACCGCGTGAATTCTTTAGAGTCCCCGAC
The DNA here is from genome assembly GCF_003479145.1 of Parabacteroides sp. AF18-52. Taxonomy (NCBI): domain Bacteria; kingdom Pseudomonadati; phylum Bacteroidota; class Bacteroidia; order Bacteroidales; family Tannerellaceae; genus Parabacteroides; species Parabacteroides sp. AF18-52. The sequence continues at coordinate 842,180 of NZ_QUGR01000001.1, read as the reverse complement.
CGGAATGTGACAGGCTCGTCTCTCCTGAATAATGATGGGACACTGATTCATATGAATGGAGTGGAGGCTGCCGGGACCTGGGAAACACTGGCTATGGTGATGCGTACCAGTAAAGATAACGGAGCCACCTGGAGTCGCCCCCATCTTGTTGCCCCGGAACATGCCCGTCGCCATCAGGTAATAGCAGGCTCCTCTAAAACGAAAGAGGGTTGGCTGATACAAGCCGCTGATGCAACACCCCGGAGTAATGGAGGTACTGCCTTGCATCTCAGTAAAGATAACGGTCTGACCTGGGAAGATATGGGAAAGACCAATCCCGGAACTTTCGAAGCCGGTGCTTCGGGTGGAACCATTGCCGGAATTCATGCCGGTGTAGTACAACTGTCAGACGGTCGTCTTATGGCTTTGGGGCGTGGTGACGGCATTGTCGATAAAGACGGTCTGGAACGTATGCCCATGAGCCTGTCGGAAGATAATGGTCGTACCTGGACTTATAGTGCTTCGGAGTTTCCTCCGATCGACGGCGGTCAGCGTCTGGTATTGATGCGATTGAAGGAAGGCCCTCTTTTACTGGTCTCTTTTACGAACCATCCTTTCCGCCTGAAGAACGGATTGAACGGAATGACCTTTAAAGATAAAAACGGACGAGAATATACAGGGTATGGAATGTATGCAGCCCTTTCTTTTGACGAAGGAAAAACATGGCCCGTAAAAAAGTTACTGACAGACGGTAAAAGTCGTTTCATGGATGGAGGCGCCTGGACAGGTTTCTTCGATATGGATCAGACGCATGCCGAACCTCGCGGTTATCTGGCAGCGACACAGACACCGAATCAGATTATCCATCTGTTGAGTAGCCGGAATCATTATCGGTTTAACCTGCAATGGCTGGTCGAAAATACAGACTTTCAAGGGAAAATAAAGTGATCTCTTCGGTTTTGCCTAAACAGGTTATCAGTCAGGGGCTTGCAGTTTCCTAAATTTTTTTAATAAGGAAACTGTAGTTTCCTGCGCGGGGAACTGTGATTTCCTCGGCAGGGAACTGGCGTTTCCCAGGCAAGAAACTCCAGTTTCCTAATGAGGAAATTATCAGGACACCGGATGCCCGGTTAGAAAAGATTTGCTTCGTTGTTCAATCCGGCAAGTGCTTTACGATAATCGGCAACAAGTTCTGCCATCACTTCACTAACAGTCTGTTCTTTTTTGAATAAGGCGGTAACTTGTCCGATTTCCAGCTCTCCTTCTTCCAGATTACCTTCGAACATACCTTTTTTGGCTCTTCCTTTGCCTAGTAAAGCACGCATATCTTCTGCTGATGCACCCTGTGCTTCGGCTTCTTCCACTGCTGTTTTGAAATCACCTTTTGCGAGCCGGGTGGGAGCCAGTTTCTTGAGGAGTAACTTTGTATCGCCTTCGTTGAGGCTGAAGCAGAGTTGTTTGAATTTCTCGTGAGCGGAACTTTCGGTTGTCAGGGCAAAACGCGTTCCGATCTGTACGCCTTCCGCACCGAGGGCGAAAGTGGCGAGCATTGCCTCACCGGTTCCTATTCCTCCGGCGGCCATCAGTGGGAGCGAGGTAGCACGGCGTACGGCAGGGATCAGGCAGAGTGTTGTCGTCTCTTCACGTCCGTTATGACCTCCGGCTTCAAAACCTTCGGCAACGACAGCATCGACACCGGCCTCTTCGCATTTAACGGCAAATACGGAACTACTTACCACATGCACGACGGTGATACCATGCCCTTTCAGAAAAGATGTCCATTTCTTCGGACTTCCGGCAGACGTAAAGACTATTTTTACTCCTTCTTCCACGATCAGTTGCATCAGTGTATCTATTTCCGGATACAACAACGGAACATTAACACCGAAAGGCTTGTCGGTTGCCGCTTTGCATTTCCGGATATGTTCGCGTAATACTTCGGGATGCATAGAGCCGGCTCCCAATAATCCCAGTCCTCCGGCGTTACTTACAGCCGAAGCAAGCCGCCATCCGCTGCACCAAACCATTCCTCCTTGTATAATAGGATATTTGATGCCAAACAATTCACATATTCTATTCATGGTTATTCTATTTATAATGTTAAAAGAACAAAGAAAGATAAAACTTCCCTATCTTTGTGCATCCTATCGTATAATTAATGTAGACATAAATTAATTCTTACAATATCATGGTTATGAATAAAACGCTTATGGCTGCCAGTCTGGTAGTAGTTTTGGGAGCTTGTAACTCCTCAAAGAAAAGCGATGTAGCAGATGCTGCACCCAATCCTTTTTTCTCGGAATATACAACTCCGTTCGGTGTTCCTCCTTTCGATAAAATAGAAGTAGCACATTATAAACCGGCTTTCGAGAAGGGAATGGCGGAGCATAAGAAAGAGATCGATGTCCTGGTGAATAATTCGGAAGAGCCAACCTTTGAGAATACGATCGTTGCCCTCGACCAGGCAGGCGAGTTACTGAATAAAGTTATGTATGCTTTCAGTGGGCAGTCGAGTGTGAACACAACCGACGAGATACAGGAACTCGAGCAAGAATTGTATCCTATTCTCTCTGCCCATTCAGATGATATCAGTTTGAACCCGGCCCTTTTTGCCCGTGTGAAAGCTGTTTACGACAATCAGGCTTCGCTTAACCTGGATAAGGAACAAAAGAGGCTGCTGGAAGAAACCTATAAAGGTTTTGTTCGCAGCGGTGCCAACCTCGATGCCGACAAGCAGGCTAAACTGCGTGAACTGAACGAGCAGATCTCAGTACTGGAACTGACCTTCGGACAGAACACCCTGAAAGAAACAAATGCTTTCAAGTTGGTTATCGATAATAAAGAAGACCTCTCAGGCCTGCCTGAAACCCTGATCGCCGCTGCTGCCGAGACAGCCGCTGCCGACTCGATGGAAGGCAAGTGGGTTTTCACGCTTCACAACCCGAGTGTAATGCCTTTCCTCCAATATGCAGATAACCGGGCATTGCGCGAAAAGATGTTTAATGCCTATGTTTGCCGGGGAAATAACAATAATGCCAACGACAACAAAGAAGTAATAAAGAAACTGGTTACCGCCCGTCTCGAAAAGGCCAAACTGTTGGGTTACGAAGACTTTGCCGCTTACGTCCTGGAAGAGAACATGGCAAAGAACGAAAAGAATGTATACCAACTGTTGGATCAGCTTTGGAAACCGGCGTTGGCAAAGGCAAATGAAGAATTGGCCGACATCAATGCCGAGATAAAGAAAGAAGGTGGCAACTTCAAGGCTGAAGCCTGGGACTGGCGTTATTATGCCGATAAAGCCCGTCAGGCAAAGTTCGACCTGGACGAGAACGAAGTGCGTCCGTATCTGGAGCTGAACCATGTACGTGAAGGGGCCTTTTATGTGGCAAACAAACTGTACGGTATCACCTTTACAGAAATAACAGATATACCGAAACCAGATCCGGATGCTTATGCATTCGAATGTAAGGACAAAGACGGTTCTCCGTTGGGTGTTCTGTATATGGACTTCTATACCCGTCCCGGCAAGAGTGGCGGAGCATGGTGTGGCGGTTATCGTTCGCAGACTTATAAAGACGGTAAAAAGATCACTCCGGTGGTAACGACTGTCTTTAACTTCAGTAAACCGGCAGCCGGACAACCTGCCCTGCTGAGTACCGATGAAGCAGAAACCGTTTTCCATGAATTCGGTCATGCACTGCACGCATTGTTTGGCGATGTTCATTATTATGGCGTTGCCGATGTCCCTCGCGATTTCGTAGAACTGCCTTCGCAGGTCAATGAGCATTGGGCATTTGAACCTGAAGTATTGAAAGTATATGCCAAACATTATAAGACAGGCGAAGTTATTCCACAGGAACTGGTAGATAAGATCGTGAAGAGTGGTAAGTACGGACAAGGTTTTGCCACAGTAGAATATCTGGCTTCTTCTTTGTTGGATATGGATTACCATGTAATGAAAGAAATTCCGGCCGACCTGGATATTGAGAAATATGAAGGGAAAGCGATGTATGGTCGCGGTTTGCCGACTCAGATAGCACCTCGTTACTGGGGAACTTATTTCGGCCATACGATGGAGGGAGGATATACTGCCGGTTATTACAGTTACATCTGGGCGGAAGTATTGGATGCCGATGCTTTTGAAGCTTATAAGGAAACTGGTGATATCTTTAATCAGGAAGTTGCTGCTAAATTCCGTCAGTATGTCCTTACTCCGGGTGGTATCGATGACGCTATGGATATGTATACCAATTTCCGGGGAAAGGAGCCGAGCATCGAGCCGTTACTGAAAAACAGGGGACTAAAATAGTTGACAAGACAGTTGACAGTTGACAAGTGACAGTTGACAGTTGACAGTTACGGTTAGGTTGACTGGCTGAATTTATTATTGACAGTTGGCAAATGATAGAAGACAATATATAAGCGTAAAGTTTATCTGTCAACTGTCATCTGTCAACTGTCATCTGTCTTGTCAACTGTCAACTTTTTTCTATCTTTGTGCAAATTAGTAACTTAAACAAAACATAATGAAGAAAACAATTATGGCTGCCGGATTAGCCGCTGTCTTGACAGCCTGTGGTTCGTCAGGAAATAAAACAGAAACCATGACAGAAAACCCTCTTTTAACTGAGTTCAAAACTCCGTTCGGTGTTCCTCCTTTCGATAAGATCGAACTGGATGATTATATGCCTGCTTTTAAAGAAGGTATCGCTCTACAGCAAAAGGAAGTAGAAGAGATTGTAAAACAGAAAGCTGCTCCCGATTTTGAAAATACGATTGTCGCACTCGACCAGAGTGGTGATCTGCTGCGTAAGGTAAGTGCAATTTTCTACGGGCTCAACAGTGCGAATACAAATGATGAGATGCAGGCATTGAGCCGTGAATTATCTCCGTTACTTTCAAAGAACAGTGATGATATTCGTATGAATCCGGATTTGTTTGCCCGTGTAAAAACGGTGTATGAGAATCAGGAATCGATGAATCTCAATAAAGAACAGAAGAAATTACTGGAAGAAACCTATAAAAGTTTTGTCCGTGGCGGAGCAAACCTGGATGCAGAACAACAGGCCCGTTTGCGTGAACTGAATAGCGAAATATCCATGCTTCAGTTGACTTTCGGACAAAATATGCTGAAAGAAACGAATGCTTTCCAATTAATTGTAGATAATAAGGACGACCTTGCCGGATTACCGGAGAGTCTGGTCATGAATGCTGAAGTAGCTGCCCGTTCGGCTGGTCTGGAAGGCAAATGGCTTTTCACGTTGCATAATCCGAGTGTGATGCCTTTCCTGCAATATGCCGACAACCGTGCGTTGCGTGAAAAGATTTTCAAAGGTTATATCAACCGAGGGAACAATGGCAATGATGCCGATAACAAAGACGTTGTACTTAAATTGATCACTCTCCGTCTGGAAAAAGCCAAACTGATGGGGTATGACAACTACGCTTCTTTTGTGTTGGAAGACCGTATGGCAAAAACGCCGGAACAGGTATATGCTCTTTTGGATGAGATATGGAAACCTGCACTGGCTAAAGCTAAAGACGAACTGGCTGATATCAATACTGAGATCAAGAAAGAAGGCGGCAATTTTGAAGCGGAAGGTTGGGACTGGCGTTATTATTTCGAGAAAGCTAAAAAGGCTAAGTTCGATCTGGACGAGAATCAGGTCCGTCCTTATCTGAAGCTTGAAAATGTGCGTGACGGCGCTTTCCTTTTGGCTAACAAGTTATATGGTATAACATTTACTCCGATCAAAGATATACCGTTACCTCATTCGGATGCTCAGGCTTTCGAATGTAAGGATAAAGACGGTACGCATCTGGGGGTTCTGTATATGGATTTCTTCCCTCGTGCCAGCAAACGTGGCGGAGCCTGGTGTGGAACATATCGTTCGCAAACTTACAAAGATGGCAAACGTCTAGGTCCGGTTGTTACGATTGTATGTAATTTTTCCCAACCGACTCCCGGACAACCTGCTTTGCTGAGTGCAGACGAGGCGGAAACATTATTCCATGAGTTCGGTCATGGCCTGCATAACCTGTTTAAGGACGTGCATTATTATGGCGTATCGGGTGTTCCCCGCGATTTCGTGGAGCTGCCATCACAGGTTATGGAACATTGGGTGTTTGAACCGGAGTTGCTGAAAGAATATGCAAGACATTACGAAACAAATGAAGTGATTCCTGCCGGACTGATCGAGAAACTGGATAAGAGCGGTAAATACGGACAGGGTTTTGCAACGACCGAATATCTGGCTGCTTCTTTGCTGGATATGGATTTCCATGTATTGAAAGAAGTACATGAAGGTGCCGATGTGATGAAGTTTGAAGAGGCTGTCCTGGGTGACCGTGGCTTGTTGAAACAGATTCCTTCCCGTTATCGTACGACTTATTTCAATCATACGATGGGTGGCGGATATACAGCCGGTTATTATAGTTATATCTGGGCGGAAGTATTGGATGCCGATGCTTATCAGGCTTATAAGGAAAGCGGTGATCTTTTCAATCAAGACGTAGCTCAGAAATTCCGCCAGTATGTTCTTACTCCGGGCGGTATCGATGATGCAATGGATATGTATAAAAACTTCCGTGGCAAGGAACCTAATACGGAACCGCTGCTGAAGAATAGAGGCTTAAAGTAGAGTTACTTTTCTCTTGATAGAAAAGTAACCAAAAGATCAAGGCTGCACCGGCTTCGCTGCTACGGTGAAAGACTACGCTGAAAAATCCGAAACTCGCTTCGCTCAAACAACGGATTTTTTTAACCGCTTCGTCTTTCCCCTTCGCGGACGCTCACCCGCTGAGGCCTTTCCAAGGAAGCTCTGCTTCCTCTTAGGATCGTCGATACCGACACCTATATATTATAACAGGTGCTTTCTGTTTTAACAAGCAATATCGGCAATCACAAGAGAACGCTTTGCGTTCTATGAAAGACCTCAGCTGACGAGCGTTAAGCGCAGCAGCCGGAGTGAGCGCCCGGAGCATCCGCTGTTTGAGCGTAGCGAGTTTCGGAGGCGACAGCGAACGCAGGATGCGGAGTAGCGAGGCAGGTGCAGCCTTGATCTTTTGATTACTTTTGGATCAAGCCAAAAGTAATTAATAAATTTCGATAAAATAGGAAGCCTCAAACACTTCTCCCGGCTCCAAATGTTGCATCCAGTCTTTATCCTTATATTCTCCCGTATAATTGACCCGGTCACAGCGTCCGTACCACGGTTCGATGCAAACAAAAGGCGCATTTTTAGCAGGAGGCGACCAAAGGCCGACAACCGGTGCCGTGAAATATACGGAGAGTGAGGTGCTTCCGTCCTGTTTCAATAAGTCGACCCGGTTGATCTGGTTGTTTTCAATGACTAACGCATCTTTGTCGAAAGTGTGTGTATCCAGTGGTAACAATCCTTCTTTGTCAAGTACAAGCGGATATTCTTTCTCTCCGATGCATCCTTTCTCCTCGACCAGTTTGTATGTCAATCCCTGTGTTTTATCAAAGGCAAAGAAACCTCTTTTCTGATCTTCTTTGTCGTAGTCCGGAAAATAGAAAGCCGGATGTGCCCCGATCTGGAAATGAAGTTCTTCGTTTCCGGTATTTTTTACGTACCATAAAACTTCGATCTGGTTACCGGCCAGTTTATAACCGATCTCCAGGCAGAACGGGAAAGGATATATCTGCAATGTCTCTTCGTTTTCTTGTAGCCGGAAACGCAATTCCGTATCAGTTTCCTTTATTAGTTCAAACTCCCGGTCCCGTGCAAAACCGTGTTGCGATAGTTTGTATGTCTTTCCGTTATGGCGGTATTCGTTATTCCACACACTGCCCACGATAGGGAATAAAACGGGCGAGTGGCGTTTCCAGAAAGCCGGATCTGCCTGCCATAAAAATTCTTTACCGGTCGCGTTGGCAACGATGCTGCTGAGTTCGGCTCCATGTGGTGACACCTGAATAGTCAACAGGTTATTCGATAATGTTTTCTTCATCTGATCTGTTTGTTTAAGTCATTTTCAATTTCAACAAAGTTAGTGAACTTATTTTTTGATTCTCCAGCTCTTTTATAATAAATCAAAACAGAAAGCGTTAAAAGATCATTGAATAGTTGAAAATATGAAGCTACACGAAAAAAGATTCTCGGCAATAACTAGTATTGCATTCTTACTTTGTTTCTGCCTTTCTTTTTCATTGGAAGCAAGTGGACGCTATACGGACAATTCTGTATTAAGCAAAGGACACTGGGTGAAAATACAGATCGAAAAAAACGGAATATATAAACTGACTTATTCCGAATTGAAGAATATGGGTTTCGACGATCCTTCAAAAGTCGCAGTCTATGGCTATGGCGGTTGGCCGTTGGAGGAAGATTTTACCAAACCCTATGTGGATGATCTGCCTGCTGTTCCGGTATTGAGAAAGGATAATTATATACTTTTTTATGGAAGAGGAACGACGAAATGGGAATATAAAGAAGTGAGCTATAGAAAAGACAGTAAAAGAAATAAATTTGTACATACCAATAATCCCTATTCCCTTTACGGATATTATTTTCTTACCACTTCTTCAGAGGTAAAAGAAATGGATATTGTCCCATCTGAAACGAAAGATGCTACTATAGAATTTGACTATTTTGATGATTATCTTTTGCATGAGAAAGATTTGGTTTCGGTTAATAAGTCCGGGCGTGAACTTTTTGGTGAATCGCTGTATTCCACTGTTTCTATTCCTTTTGAAAAGGTAGAAGGTATATTGGATACAGATGCTTTTGTTGACTGTCGTTTAATAGCTAAAACAAACGATGCAAAAAATTTTGTTCTTTCAATTAATGGGGAAGAGGTTGTGAAGAGCTATATCAATGGTGTATCGCCTAATTTGGATCTTTATGAATATATAAAAGCCCGGTCGGCAGAAGCCTATGGAATTTGGAAAGGTAGAAAAGAAAATAGTTTTTCCGTCAAAGTTGATTATTCAGAGAAAGGGAATAATACGGCTTATCTGGATTATATCTATATACAGTTGCAGAGGTCTTTGCAAGTCTATGGTCAACCGACGTTCTTCCGAACTCTCTCATCGATAGGAAATAAATCATGTTTTACAATAAAGAATGCTGATGCGAATACGATTGTACTTGATGTGACTGATGCTTTAAATCCTCGGATAATTGAAGGAGTGTTGAATGAAAGCAATTTCTCATTTGTTATTCCTAAAGAGGATCGGTTGAGAGAGTTTGTGGTTTTCAGGCTGGACAACTCTGTTCCTGTTATCAGTGCGAATAATAGCCAAAAGGTAGCAGAGCAAAATTTACATGCTTTACGACAGGCAGATATGGTGATCATTTCTCCATCTGCCTTTAAGAGTGAAGCGGAAAGATTGAAACAAGCACACGAAGAGCATGATCAACTGGAGAATATCCTGGTTGTTACCCCAGAAGAAATCTATAATGAGTTTTCCAGCGGAACGCCGGATGCTACAGCTTACAGACGTCTGATGAAAATGTTTTATGACCGAAGCAAAAATGAACAGTCGAACGCACCTAAATATTTATTACTTTTTGGAGATGGAGCCTATGATAACCGGTTTGTTTCCAGTGAATGGAAACTTTTTCCTTCAGGTATGAAAAATAATATGTTGTTGACTTATCAGACAAATGAATCATTAGATGATACTTCGTATGTGGTTGATGATTATTTTGGACTACTGGATGATAATGAAGGCGTGAATATTAGTAATGACATAATAGATATCGGAATAGGACGCTTTCCGGTCCGGACAATCACTGAAGCCCGGAATGCTGTGAATAAAGTGATCTCTTATATGAATGCTCCCGTTGGCGACTGGAAGAATAAGGTTTGCTTTATAGGTGATGATGGAAGTAACGCTGATCAATATGCTACTTACCATCAAAAGTATGCGGATGAATTGGCTGATACATTAGAAGAGAATCATGCTGAATATGTTTCAACCAAGATACTTTTTGATGCTTTTAAAAAGGACCGGTCAGGTAAAAGTTCCTATCCGGATATTCCCCCGCTTATCCAGAAGACATTAAAAGAAGGATGCTTCATGTTGAATTATACCGGACATGGTAGTGCTAAATCATTAAGCGAGGAGGCTGTGATCACTCAAAGCGATATTATTCAATCCACTTATAAGCATTTACCGATATGGATCACTGCATCCTGCGATTTCTGTCCGTTTGATCAGGTTGCTACTTCAGCCGGAGAAGATGTTTTCCTGAATAAAGTAAGCGGAGGAATTGCTTTGTTTACAACTACCCGTGTAGCTTTTTCTCCAGATAATAAGAATATCAATGAGAATTTGGTTAAGGAACTGTTTGGATCGGATAATGAGAGAAAGGCGCTAGGAGATATTTTTTTAAGTTCTAAGCAGAAACCATCACTTCGCAAGCTCGGTTTCAGTCTGATCGGTGACCCGGCATTGAAGTTATCTTACCCTAAATATCGGCTCAGGTTAAGTACGATCAATGGAAAAGACGTGGCTGATAGTTCTTTTGAGTTTAAGTCACAGGATAAAGTAGAGTTGGAAGGAATTGTCTGCACTGCCTCTGACGATTTACTGTCGGATTTTAATGGAGTTTTGAACGTCCGGGTGTTTGACGCACTTGATGAAAAAGAAACTATGGGTAATAATAAAATTTCATTTAAGTATGGTGAAAAAGATGGGAAACCTCTATATCGGGATTCTGTTCCTAAAATCAGATATAAAGATTATATCAATACGATTTTTTTAGGCAGTGACTCTGTACGGAACGGAAGGTTCAAGATATCTTTTTTTGTACCTAAAGACATATCTTACAAAGTTGGTAAAAACGGAAAAATAACTATGTATGCCTATGAAAGTGAAAGTAAAAGGGATGCAAGCGGCTCGTTTAAGAAATTCTCTGTTTTTGGGACTTCGGATAATCCGAAAGATGACAATATGCCTCCGGAAATACGGTCACTCTTTTTGAACGATACTACTTTTATTGATGGTGGTGATGTGAATTCTACTCCTTATTTCTATGCAAAAGTGTGGGATGAAAGTGGAATCAATATAACAGAGAGCAGTATAGGGCATGGTATTACATTGTCTATAGATAATAATCCGAATAGTAGTTATATTCTCAATAGCTATTATGAAAATATAATAGGTAGTGATGGGGAAGGTATGGTGAAATTCGGTATTCCGGTTTTAACTCCGGGTTTACATCATGCAGAATTCAAAATTTGGGATATCATGAATAATTCGGCTACTTATACATTTAGTTTTAATGTTGTTGAAGGTCTAAAACCTTTCATCACCAATGTGATCGCAACTCCTACACCTGCGAGGGGAAATGTCGAATTTCATATTACGCACAACCGTCCGGAATCCCGGATGAAAGTAGGTATCATGGTATACGACATGACAGGTCGTCTGCATTGGAAGCATGAAGAGACAGGTTCTTCCGAACTGTTCAAAGACTATACGATAGACTGGGATTTGAGAAATAATTCGGGAACTCATGTGCGTCCGGGTGTTTATATTTATCGCGCAGCGGTAAGTACTGATAATTCTAAAGAAGCAACGGAAGCAAAGAAGATGATTATTTTGTGGTGATCTTTTATAATCAATAGATTGAAAAAGTAACTGTCATACTATCATTCTATGTTTTGAATACATTGAAATTCATGTTGTTTACTCTGTGATAGTATATATGATAGTATGAATTTGTACTGTCATACTATCATAAAAATACCTGTTTGTTTTCACGAAGTATACTTCTTATTTTCAATAACATACTTACTAAATATTATTGAGACCCGGGTCTCGACACCTTCAAGACCCGGGTCTTAGCATCGTTCAGATGGGGGTGTAAATGGCATTCAGATGGGAGACTTGGAGAAGATTTCTGCTTGTTTTCTGCTAAATAAGACATAGTATTGCTGAAAAAAAGAGTATGTTCTGTGCAAAATAGCCTGTTTTGTAATGCTTTTGGATACCTTATTTTTCGATGAAAAGGGCCAAAATGATAGTTGAATGACAGTTTATGATAGTTGCATGATAGTTGTTTTGGGCAACTATCATGTTTGTGTTGTATGAAATTCAATTAGTATGCCGAAAATATGATAGTATGATAGTTGATTTGTGCAAAACTATGTTCGACACTAAAAAAAGACTGTGTCCGATATGCAATTTTTATATACATTTGTAAGAAATAAAATGCACCATGGAAAGTATATATACACCAAATGAAAACAGATACGCGGAGATGACGTATCGTCGTTGTGGACGCAGCGGTATCTTATTGCCAGCTATTTCTCTGGGGTTATGGCATAACTTCGGCAGTGTGGATGTTTTCAATAACTTTATCAAGATTGCCCATACGGCTTTCGATAACGGGATTACCCATTTTGACCTGGCGAATAATTACGGGCCAGTCTATGGTTCTGCAGAAGAAAATTTCGGCAGGATTCTGAAGAAAGGACTGGGAGCTTATCGGGATGAGCTGCTTATTTCGACAAAAGCCGGTTACGATATGTGGCCCGGTCCGTATGGGAATTGGGGTAGCCGGAAGTATTTGATAGCCAGTCTCGATCAGAGTTTGAAACGGATGGGACTCGATTATGTGGATATCTTCTATTCCCACCGTCCTGATCCGGAAACACCGATAGAGGAAACAATGGGGGCTTTGGCGGATATTGTCCGCCAGGGGAAAGCATTGTATGTGGGCATTTCAAACTATAATGCCGAACAGACGGAAAAGGCACTGGCCGTATTAAGAGAATATCGTGTTCCTTGCCTGATTCATCAGGCACGTTATTCCATGTTCGACCGTTGGACGGAACCTGATTTGTTACCTTTATTGAAGAAAGAAGGAGTAGGCATGATCGCTTTTTCTCCTTTGGCACAGGGGATGCTGACCAATAAATATCTGCACGGAATACCGGAAAACTCAAGGGCTGCCAGGTCGACAGGACATTTGCAGCGTGAGCAGGTGACAGAGGAAAAAATAAACAAGATATGTCGCTTGAACGAGTTGGCTATGGAACGTGGGCAGACGTTGGCAGAAATGGCGTTGGCATGGTTGCTGAAAGACGATCGTGTAACGAGCGTCCTTGTCGGAGCCAGTTCGGTAGAACAGTTACTGGATAATTTGAAGGCGTTGAATAATATTAGTTTTACATCAGAGGAACTGGAAAGGATTGAATCGATATGACACCATTCTTATACCAGGTAGCCTCTTTGTTTTATCAGCAATACGGAGCAGAGGTGAGTAAGTTGGCATTTGTTTTCCCTAACCGGCGAACAGGCCTGTTCTTTCAAAAATATCTTTCGGAGGTGGCGGACAAGCCGCTTTTCTCTCCGACGATCCTGACCATCAACGACCTGTTTGTGCAGTTGAGCGGCAAACAGGCGGCAGATAAGATCAATATGCTGTTCATGCTGTACGATATCTATATCCGGCATAGCGGCTCGACGGAAACCTTTGACGAGTTCCTCTATTGGGGGGAAATGCTGTTGAACGACTTTGATGATGTCGATAAATATATGGCAGATGCCCGCATGTTGTTTACGAATGTGACGGACCTGCGGGAGATAGAGAACGATTTCAATTTCCTGGATGAAGATCAGATTGCGGCAATCCGTACATTCTGGTCGTCTTTCTATCCGAAGGGAGATTCTCCGAACCAGGAAGAATTTCTGGCTGTCTGGAAAATCCTGTATACGTTGTACACCGATCTGCGTGAAGCGTTGGCGGCGGAGGGAAGAGGCTATGAAGGTATGATCTTCCGTGAAGTCGTTGAACAGATGGAGCAGGATGACTGTTGTGACCTGCCTTATCTGAAGGTGGTCTTTGTCGGTCTGAATGCCTTGTCTGTCGCGGAGGAACGTTTCCTGATGCAGTTGCAGAAACGGGGAATCGCTGATTTTTATTGGGATTATGCTTCGGATAAAGTGACGGACCGGGATAATAAAGCGTCCTATTTTGTCGAACGGAATCTTAAAAACTTCCCGTCGCAGTATCCGCTTCCTCCGGAAGAAAAAACGGAAACACAGATTGAGGTGATCGGTATTCCTTCCGGTATCGGTCAGGCAAAACAGGTGTACACATTGCTGAACGAACTTTGCAAGGAGGATGAAATGTCGCCCGAGGAAGCGTTGCGTACAGCCGTTATCCTGCCTGATGAACATTTGCTTATTCCGGTACTGAATGCCATTCCCGAACAGATACGCCGTATCAATGTGACGATGGGGTATCCGTTGGCAGGTACGCCAGTCGCTTCTTTGATGGAGTATATCCTGGCATTGCAGAAAAATGTACGTTATGTAGACCGTCAGCCGGTTTTCTATTTCCGTGACGTGCTGCCTATCCTGAACCATCGGTATATCAGTTCGACCGGTCCGGAAACGGTCAATGCCCTGGTGAAAGATATTGCGGAAAACAACAAGATCTATATTTCTGCCGCCGATCTGGGAAAGACGCCTCTTTTGTCCGTCCTCTTCCTGCCGGTAACAGATGTCAATACTTTTTCCGATTACCTGATCAATGTCCTGCAGGAACTGAATAAGGTGATGCACGCTTTATCATCCTCCGGTGAAGAGGAAGAAGATGCCACCCAGCGCACCAACGACCTGGAGCAGGAATTTATCTTCCATTACTTCACGACCGTCAACCGTATGAAAGAGATCATGCAGGATGCCGGGATCGAGATGAAGATCGACACCTATTTCCGCCTGCTCAAACGGGTGACCGATACGATAACTATCCCTTTCCGGGGCGAACCGTTGTCCGGTCTGCAGATCATGGGAGTTCTTGAAACCCGTGCACTGGATTTCAACCGGCTGATCATCCTTTCCATGAATGAGGGTATATTCCCACTCAGGAAAGCGGCCAACTCGTTTATCCCTTATAACTTGCGAAGAGGTTTCGGCCTGCCCACTTATGAGCATCAGGACAGTGTGTGGGCTTACCATTTTTATCGTCTGATTTATCGGGCGAGCCATGTCAGCCTGCTCTACGATACCCGCAGTAATGGTTTGCAGACAGGCGAAGTCAGCCGTTTTGTCCATCAGCTGCACTACCATTATGAAGAGCCGTTGCAGAACAAACTGGTCGTCTATAATGTCTCGTCCGCGAAAACCCCGGCTTTGCAGGTCCGGAAAACGGACGAAGTGATGCAACGGTTGGAGGCTTTCCATAAAGGAGGGCACAGGGCCATTTCTGCCAGTGCGGTCAATACCTATTTGGATTGCCCGCTGAAGTTCTATTTTTCGGTGGTCGAAGGTATACAGGAGGAAGAGGAGGTCAGTGAAACGATCGAGAGCAATGTGTTCGGAAGTATCTTGCACAAAGTGATGGAAGAGTTGTACATGCCTCTTTGCGGAAAGATGGTAACAGCCGATTTACTGAAGGCGATTAAGAAAGATACACCTGTCCTGACCGGTGCTATTGCACGGGCATTTGCGGAGATCTTTTTCATGTCGGATGTCGTACGTCCTTTGACGGGGCAGAACTTTCTGATCGGTGAGATGATCCGGAAATATGTGGAAAAGATACTGGAGCGTGACAGTAAACTGACACCTTTCCGTTATATCGAATCGGAGCGGAAGATCAACCGCCTGTTTACCCTGGGTGACGGTCGGACGGAAATCCAGTTGAAAGGTTTTATCGACCGGATCGATGAGGTGCGTGATACGGTCCGCATCATCGATTATAAGAGTGGGAGTGGGACTTCGGTATTTACTTCTATAGAGAGTCTGTTCGATAAAGAAGATAAAGACCGTGCCAAAGCCGTGATGCAGGTTTTCATGTACTCGTGGATGCTGGGCGACGTGCCTGCAGGAAAGACCCTTCAGCCGGGAATTTATTATATGCGTACGCTCTTTTCCGATTCGTTCGATGCAGCTGTGAGCCGGCGCGTGGAGCGGATGAAAACAGAGCCGGTAACGGATTTCTCTGTCTATTCGGCCGACTTTGAAGCGGAACTGCGCCGTTGTCTGGATGAGATATTCGGACAGGAAACTCCGTTCGTGCAGACGATGACGGAAAAAGCCTGTGCCTGGTGTCCTTTCAAGGATATATGCGGAAAATAGACGGAGAAGAATCAAACGAATCAGAACAGGAAACCGAGCGAGAAGCTCATCATATTGGTCCGCTTGTCTATCGAGATATTTCTTTCTATCGGGGTTAACGAGGATTTGTCCTTAAAATCGGACTCAACCTTGTTAAGCCCGAATTCGTAAGTGAATTCGAAAAACAGACGCCAGATACTCACGCCCAGCCCTGTGGCAATACCCAGTCCGAACGGTGTACTGTTATTGATGTATTCGTTGGTGACTTCAGAAAAATGGGTCGTATAACGTGACTTGTAGTTGTATTTCACTTTGGGTCCTACCATCAGGCTGAGGGCATAAGGACCTTCTTTTACAAGATAATAACCGATCATGACCGGCATTTCCAGTGAAGTCGTTTTTAGTTGGAGCCGGTCTGTTTCCGAAATACTTCCGGCTGCCTGGTCTGATTCGGTAGCTTGTGGCAATGAAAAAAGAACATCTCCTTGCTTGCGCGACCATGTCAGGTCCGGTTGGATAAAGAAGCGGTCGATATTGATCCTGCAAAAGAAAGAGGCCTGATAACCGACTTTATATTGCAGACGGATATTTTCGGCTTCGACACCGTCTATTGTCAATGAGTTAATGATCGGGAATGTAGAATTGACTCCCACCTTTGCACCAAAGTTGAAAGCTTTATCCTCAATATATATGAACTTCTGTGCATGGACTGAAATGCAAAGGAGGAACAGCGGCAATAGAAGGAGAATCTTTTTCATATGCTTATTTTTTCTTTTTTACAGACCAGCCGAATTTACCTACAAACTCACCTAATCCATAATATTTACCGTGCGAATAAGCCAGCAGGTCTGCCCGTTGCATATCGAATGCACCTGTTTGCGGATCCAGGTATTTATCATCCGCCTGGACATTGAGAACATCGGCGATGAACATATCGTGGCTACCCAGTGCAACCACTTCTTTTACCCGGCATTCGATGCAAAGCGGTGCTTCTTCGATGGTGGGGCAATTCACCAATGTTGCTTTACCCGGCGTCAGTCCCATTTCTTCAAACTTATGATGATCTTTTCCTGAATTAACGCCGCACCAGTCGGTGGCATAAGCCAACTCGCGTGTGGTCAGGTTGATCACAAATTCCATATTCTTTTTTAGGATCGGATACGAATGGCGTTCCGGACGTACGGATATATAACACATGGGTGGATTGGTACAAATCGTACCGACCCACGCCACAGTTATAATATTATATTCTGAAGGTTCGCTGCCACAACTAACCATTACGGCCGGTAAAGGATAGATCATGGTACCGGGCTTCCAGTCTTGCTTCATACAAACTTATTTAATAATAATGTCTTCTTTATTGATCTTGCGTTCGCAATAATGACATTTGATCGTGCCTTTCTCTTTGTCGATCACTTCGAAACGGCTCGGCATCGGTTCATTATTGGTGATACATTTCGGATTGTTACATTTAACCAGTCCGACCAGTTCGTCCGGCAAAGTAACCGTTTTTTTCTCTACAACCTCATAGTCGCGGATAATGTTCAGAATCACTTTCGGAGCGATCAGTGCGATACGGTTGATCTCATCTTCTTCGAAGAACTTATCGGATATTTTGATCACGCCTTTACAACCCATCTTCTTGCTTTGGAAATTGTTGCCGATCGTGATCGTGTTGTCCATATTTTCAAGTCCCAACAATTTGGCGACTTTAAATAACTGGCTGGGAGGAATATGGTCGATAGCAGTTCCGTTCTCCAGGGCGGCAACCTGCAATTCTCTTTTCTTTTCTACTGACATAATGATTATCAGAATTAAATATTGATACCTAAAACTTCACAAATAATAGCCTGACGGGCAAACAATCCGTTGCGTGCCTGCTGGATATAGTAGGCTTTCGGATTATCATCCACATCGTAAGCGATCTCGTTTACGCGGGGCAGCGGGTGGAGGATACGGAGATTTTCGCGGCTTCCTTCCAACATTTTGTTACGCAGGATATACACATTCTTCACCCGTTCGTATTCTTCCAGGTCGGTAAAGCGTTCGCGCTGTACGCGGGTCATGTAAAGGATATCGGATTGGTTGATCACCTCTTCGTCGAAAGTGGTATGCTCGTAATATTTGATGCCGTGTTCGTCGCAGAAATTCTTGTATTCGTCCGGCATGCGAAGTTCGTCCGGAGCCACGAAATGAAAAGTAGGATTGAAGTGCGACATGCCGACGATCAGCGAATGTACCGTACGGCCATATTTCAGGTCGCCCACCATTGTGATATTCAGGTCGGTCAGTTTTCCTTGTGTCTTTTGGATCGAATACAGGTCGAGCATGGTTTGCGAGGGATGCTGGTTTGCTCCGTCTCCTGCGTTGATGATTGGAATATCGGTTACTTCCGAAGCATAGCGTGCTGCACCTTCCAGATGGTGTCTCATAATGATCAGGTCGACATAATTGCTGACCATCAGGATCGTATCTTTCAGTGTTTCCCCTTTGGAAGAACTGGTCGTAGAGGCATCCTGAAATCCGATCACTCGTCCGCCCAGGCGGTTGACAGCTGTTTCGAAGCTTAATCGCGTGCGTGTAGAGGGTTCAAAAAACAGGGTGGCAGCAACTTTGCCTTCCAGCACCTTTCGGTTCGGGTTTTCCTCAAACTTCCTGGCGTTATCCAGAATACGAAGAATGTCCTCTTTGGAACATTGATCGATAGAAACTAAACTTTTACTTTTCATTTTGTGTATAATCTGTCTTTCTTGCAAAAGTATAAAAAAAGCGGAGACCGAATAGTCTCCGCTTTATATTTATTTCAGATAATCTGCCAGCTTCGTCGGGAGATAGAATGTATTGTTCTTATCTACATAGACAACGACTGAATTCAGCCGGACTTCTTCCTGTCCTTTCTTACCGATTGTAACGATATTGCTGAACGGTGTGATGTTGATCTGTTTCTTCTTATTCTTCACGACTAATGAAGGAGAACCTTTTTCATCTTTAGCGGGGATAATCTCACATTGGTAGTCTTCGAATACTTCTGTGTGAGGTGCGAAATTCTCTGCCGTAAGTTCATCCAGCTTATCGCGGTCCATGCCGAACAAAGCGCACAGGTAGGCGTTCAGTTCGATATTGGTATGCATACCGATCGGCAGGCTGGCCTTGTCGGGATGATAGGCTGCCAGGAAGACATCTTCGCCGGTATGACCGCCGGTGGTAAATCCGAAACAGGTTTTTGAGGTAAGCAGTTTCGACATGAAAGAGGTCAGCGAACCGCTATACAGTGAACCTTTGCCTTCAGTTTTGCGTTCGGCTTCTGGGATCGGACTGTTTTTATAGTCTTTACAATGGTTCAAAGCATCCAGTTCTTCCGGGCTTAGTTCGAAACCTGCATATTCACGGAAGATGTTCTGTACTTCCGAATTTGGTTCGCTGTTTACTTTCTTAGCGAATCCTTCTGCCGTCAGTTTATACAGAGAGAACTGGTGGAATAACTGGTCTTTCGTTAGTTTGTCGTATCCTTTGCAGTCGGCACGACCGATACTGATACCGCTGTTTCCGTGGTCAGGAACCATGATAACGGCTGTTTCACCGTTCTGGCGGGCAAATTCGAGTGCGGCACCGCAGGCACGGTCGTAAGCCAACATGTCTGTAGCCATGCCGACAGGGTCGTTTGCGTGAGCGGCCCAGTCTACTTTACTGCCTTCTACCATCAGGAAGAAACCTTCCGGGTTTTTGGATAGTTTCTGGATAGCGATGCGGGTCATCTCTTCCAGGTCCGGTTGTTGAGCCGGGTCACGGTCGATGTCGTAAGCCATTTCGCGGTCTGCGAATAAAGCCCACATATTGTCGCCGTTATAGTTGCGCATACCGTTGATGTCGTTTTTGAATACGCCGTATCCGTTACCTTTCAGGTAGGCCTCACTTTCTTCCGGAAGGAGGGAAACACCACCACCGATCACTACATTCAGATCGTTATGAGCCATCTGCGGAGCGATCCATTCATATTTGCCACGGTTGTAGCTATGGGCGGAACAGTCTGCCGGTGTAGCGTGAGGAAATTCGCAGGTGAAAACAAGACCGGTCGATTTACCCTGTGTTATTTTTGCGGCTTCCAACACAGTTGTAAGTGGTTGGAAAGCACGTTCGGGATCGGTCGGATAGATATCGTTGTCACCGTCATTTTCCGGATAAGTAGAGACATAGCCGGTACGGCTCGGATAGCCTGTCATGTAGCAGGAAGTAGTCGGAGCAGAGTCACCGATCGGAGCGTTTGATGAGTGTGTACGTACGGTACCGCACAGGTACGGGTCCAGATTCAGGTTCGGTTTGTCCGGGTTGGTATACCATTGCAACCAGCGTGCCATAGAAACGGTAGCCAGTGAAGTTCCGTCCGGTATCAGAAGAATAACGTTCTTGACCGGTTTTACATTTTCTACATCTGCAGCTTTTGCCGGCATAATGATGAATGCCAGTAGAAGCAGAAAAGTAATCGTCTTTTTCATGTGCTTTTATTGTTTATTAATTAATGTAATTGAATGATCTCTTCTTCGAAATGAGTCAGTTTCTCGATACCTGTTTCGGTAACCAGGAAACTGTTCTCGATACCGACGGCTCCTACACCCGGAATGACGAATTTAGGTTCGAGGGCAAATACCATATTCGGTTGCAGCTCTTCTTTGGAACGGGGAGTCAGCACCGGAAGCTCGTTGATCTGGATACCGATACCGTGTCCGACGAATTTAGCCTGCTGTTTGGTTCCCATGAAGTTTCCGGCAAATCCTTCTTTCTCTGCGATACCGGCAGCAATGTTATATAATTCCGAACAGACGACACCCGGACGGACGACATTTTCTATTTCATTTTGTATCGTTAATGAGGTCTGGTGCGCACGATAAGCATCTTCCGTCAGTTTACCGACAGAAAATACGCGGGTCATGTCGGTCATATACGGTGTATAATTACCTGCCATATCTACCATGATGGCTGTCCCGTCTTTCAGGATTGTGCCGTTAGCTCCGAGCGGGCAGGATGCGTCCATGCCGTTGCCTCCCAGGGCAAAGTCGAAAGGAGAGGGAGCTTCTGCGTTCTCACCTGCCAGGATGCTTCCCATAAAGATATCCATGTTAGCCCCGAATGCACGGAAGATTCCGATCGAACCGTTCTGGCGCATGCGTTTTTCTATTTCATACTGAAATTCGAGGTCGGTCATTCCCGGACGGAAACATTCGGTAATTTCCGAGTATGTCTTGGCATGTTTTTCGGCAGAGATACAGAACTGCGAGATTTCCCAGGGTGTTTTGATCTCGCGTAGGGTTCTCATCAGAGTGGTCGCATTACCTGTTTCTTTCGGGTTGAATATGGATTGCAGGCGGATATAATCGTTGTATGTCAACTCGTCGGCTTCCAGTAACAGTTTTTCCGGCATCGGGATACCGCGGGCGGCGAATATCTCGGCTATTTGTTCGGGTTTGCGGATATATTCGATATGATCGTCGGTCAGGCCGTTCGGACGTTTGACGAAGAACCAGGGTGCTCCTTCTGCAGGCAGATAGAAATATCCGCTGAAAATCCGTCCGGTTGTATAATACAGGTTTACATCTACACTCAGCAGGCAGGCATCTGCATGCTGTGCTTGCATTGCCTGTTGTATACGACCCCATTTAAGTTGCAGGTCGTCGATCAGTTCTTTTTGTATCATCTCCAACTTTTATTTTTATGTGGCTTCAAAGGTATTAAAATCTGTCGGGAAAAAAGAGGAGTTTGATATTAAATCTTGATTAAATGATCATCTGTTTAGCTTCCTGTAATAGCAGCGTACCAGCCTGGTTGTATTTGGGATGAAACTATTTTGCGGATGAGCAAATGATACTGAAATAGTTGTATTGAATTACAAATATCGGGCGAAGAATCATGACTACAAAATACTTTTTATATCTTTGGGCAGATTCTAACTTATATAATAAAGAAAGAAAATGGTACTAATAGTTTCTATTGTAGTAATTGTCGTGCTGGCGTTGTGGATAATCTCGTTGTATAATTCGCTGGTCAAGCTGCGGAACAACCGTGAAAATGCTTTTGCGGATATAGATGTGCAGCTCAAGCAACGGCACGATCTGATCCCTCAGTTAGTTGCAACGGTTAAAGGATATGCTGCCCATGAAAAAGATACGCTTGAACGGGTGATCAATGCGCGTAACGGTGCGATGAGCGCTCATACGATTGACGAAAAGATCAAGGCGGAAAATGCGTTGTCATCTGCATTGGCAGGGTTGAAGATCACTTTGGAGGCTTATCCCGACCTGAAAGCAAATCAGAACTTCCTCCAGTTGCAGGAAGAAATTGCCGATCTGGAAAATAAATTGTCTGCTGTAAGACGTTATTTCAATTCGGCTACTAAAGAGCTGAATAATGCAGTGGAGACATTCCCGTCCAATCTGATCGCCGGAATGTTTGGATTCCGTAAGGAGATCATGTTCGATCTGGGCGCACAACGGGCCACTTTGGAAGAAGCTCCCAAAATTGAATTCTAAGTATGCAATACGTTGGTATACAAACACAGCAGAGCAGGA
Organism: Parabacteroides sp. AF18-52; assembly: GCF_003479145.1. Lineage (NCBI taxonomy): Bacteria > Pseudomonadati > Bacteroidota > Bacteroidia > Bacteroidales > Tannerellaceae > Parabacteroides > Parabacteroides sp. AF18-52. Next base: position 819,596 of record NZ_QUGR01000001.1, on the reverse strand, counting down.
ATAATTTTCGTTCGTTGCTCTTGCTTTGTCTTTTTCCGGTGCTGGTCTGTGTGCTGGTGTTGCTTTTTTGTTATCTGTATGTGATGCTTCTCGGCGGTGGCGGAGGAGACTATCGGATGCCGGGGGAGGTTACACAGATGCAGTTGGCTATGGGCTTTTTCGTACAGATCGCACCGTATGTGCTGGGTGGCGTGCTGATTTGGTTTCTGATTGCTTATTTTGCCAATACGAGTATTATCAATTCAGCGACCGGCTCCAGGCCTTTGAGCCGTATGGAAAACAAACGGGTGTATAATCTGGTAGAGAACCTCTGTATGAGTCAAGGTATGACGATGCCGAAAATCAATGTGATAGACGATGATTCTCTGAATGCTTTTGCCAGTGGAATTAATGAGAGGAGCTATACGGTGACACTTTCGCGGGGAATCATCGATAAGTTGGATGATCAGGAGCTGGAAGCAGTGATCGCTCACGAACTGTCGCATATCCGTAATCATGATGTACGGCTGCTTATCATATCGATTGTGTTTGTCGGCATCTTCGCGATGGTGGCGCAGCTGGCTATGCGTTCGGCTTATTATTCTTCTTTTTCAAGAAGGAGAGATGAAAAGAACGGAGCCGTTCTGCTGATGCTACTGGTTTTGTTGGTGGCAGCGGTCGGTTATTTCTTTTCCATATTGATGCGTTTTGCCATCTCCCGGAAAAGGGAATATCTGGCGGATGCCGGATCGGCGGAGATGACAAAGAATCCGTTAGCTTTGGCAAGTGCGTTACGGAAGATTTCAGCAGATCCAGATATCGAGGCTGTCGAGCGTGATGATGTCGCCCAGTTATTCATCCAGCATCCGGGAAAGCAAGCTGAGAGTGCATTGAGTGGAATGAGCGGTTTGTTTGCAACGCATCCGCCGATAGAGAAACGGATTCAGATTCTGGAACAGTTTTAGCGGGAAGAGATGGATATCTTTTTGATCATATTAGGGGCTATTTGCCTGCTGGTCGGGTTGGCGGGGTGTTTTTTACCCGTTCTGCCGGGACCACCTTTGTCTTATTTGGGACTTTGGTTGCTTCATTTTACGGATAAAGTGCAGTTCTCCGTTACTCAACTGGTTATATGGGGAGTTTTAGTCGTGGTAGTGCAGTTGCTGGATTATCTGACCCCGGTACTTGGTACAAAGTATGGCGGAGGAAGTAAATGGGGTAACTGGGGTTGTGTGATAGGGACGATTGCGGGGATATTCATTTTTCCTCCCTGGGGTATATTGTTCGGACCGTTTGCCGGTGCAGTGATAGGCGAATTGCTTGGAGGTAAAAAGTCTATAGATGCTTTTAAAGCCGGAATAGGAGCGTTTATCGGATTCCTGCTCAGTGTCGTGGTGAAGATGGCGCTTTGCGGATATTTTGTCTATTGTTTTATAAAAGCTATCATAGGATGAAACAAAAAAGAGACTCTTGACAAGTCTCTTTTTTATTTTTATCATTATTCTGCCGGAGTGCCACCCGAAGAAATAATTTTACTACGTTCGATAGATTGTAATGCCAGATAGTTTGCACCGAAGTTTTCCATGTTTTCGATTTCTGTTTCGAACTGGTCGAGATGACCTTCTTCTTCGATAACCAAACCTTCAAATACCTTTTTGGTAGCAGAATCTGCATGTTGGGCACATTCGTTAGCCCATGCATTGTAATCGTCTACACTTCCGGTTTCCATTTCTGCCGCTTTTTCGAGCATTGCTTTTACATCGTGGATTTTTTCTACCGGGCCGGAGCATTTCATTTCTACTTCACCTTTCAGAAACAGGATACGTTCGGCAAGGCGTTCTACGTGCATCATTTCAGTAATGGCAGTACGTTTGAAAAGGCTTGATAACAAGTCATATCCCATATCATCCAGACGGAAGTGGAAATACATGTACTGGTTGACTGCTGTCATTTCATCAGCTACTGCTCTGTTCAGCAGTTCAATACTTTTCTCTCTTTTAATCATAATGCGTTAATTTTAGTCGGAATATCAGATTTTTAATTCGTTTATAGGCCCTAAAGTTAATAGATTTTTTCATCCGTGGTTCAGTTGGATAGATTCTTATTGAAAAATATTTCCAACTTATCAAAAGGTATTACGTCCATCCGATCGTATAAATCTACGTGGTTCGCTCCCGGGATAATCATCAGCTCCTTATTATCTCCTTTTAGTTTTTTGAAAGCATCTTCACTGAAATAGCGGGAGTGAGCTTTCTCACCGTGCATTACGAGTACGGCACTACGAATCTCGTCGCTATAAGAGAGCAGCGGCATGTTGATGAACGGCAAGGACGAGGTCTTGTTCCAACCATTATTCGAGTTGAGTGAACGGGGATGGTAACCGCGTTCGGTCTTGTAATAGTCATAGTAGTCTTTCACGAATTGCGGAGCATCGGAAGGCAGCGGATCGACTACACCACCGGCAAGCGCATACGTACCGTTCTTCGCATCCTCCGTTCGCTGGGCGTTGAGTTGTTTCCGGAGTTCGTAACGGGCATTGGCATCCATCGAGTCGAAATAGCCGTTGGCATTGACGCGGCTCATGTCGTACATTGTCGAAGTTACCGTTGCCTTGATGCGGGTGTCGATAGCTGCTGCGTTGAGTGCCATGCCACCCCAACCACAAATACCGAGGATACCGACACGTTCGGGATCGACGTCATTGCGTGTCGAGAGGTAATCGACTGCTGCACTGAAATCCTCTGTATTGATGTCGGGCGATGCTACATATCGGGGTTCACCGCTACTCTCGCCCGTATACGAAGGATCGAATGCAATAGTCAGGAATCCGCGCTCGGCAAGTGTCTGGGCATAGAGGCCCGACGACTGTTCCTTTACGGCACCGAATGGACCGGAGATGGCGATGGCAGCCAGTTTGCCGGTGACATTCTTAGGTATATACAAATCTGCTACGAGCGTAATACCGTAGCGGTTACGGAAGGTCACTTTACTGTGATCAACCTTGTCGCTTTGTGGGAACACTTTGTCCCACACCTGCGTTAAATTCTGATTTTCGTTCATTGTTATATCAGTTTTTAAATGAGTACTTGTCGCTTCGGATATGTCTGTCGTTGTAACAACATTTTTAGTGGAGCTTGCAACGAATAAGCTTCCCATGATGCAAAAGCATGCGACCATTATAATACGTAGTTTCCGGAATGAATTTCTTGCCATACTTTTAATGTTTAATTAGGTAATGTCATTCTCTATTAATTTCACATTACAAAATTACCGGATTACAACAAGCGGCTTTGTACCAGAATCAAGGATATATTTACCTAATTTACGGATTCTCAAAAATGTGTCAGTGTGTTTTCGTGAGTCAGGGATATTTTGTGTAGATTTGTCCTACAGAATTTAATTGAAAGAGAATTATGACTAAGATACAAGAATTTCTGGCTGCTCTGCCGGAAGATAAAAAAGCGTTGTTTATCCCAGTGTTCGGTAATGTAGATAAATTTTACACAGTCGTATATCTGATTGCCCGTAATGAACATGTTACAGATATGGAAAAACCGGATCGATATGAAGATCGTTTGCAGGTGATCCGGCAGATAAGAAGTAAGGTGGAGGATTTGGTTTCTTCCTATGGCCTGGAAGGGAAAGAGATCGTTGCCGATATCGCTAGTGATTATTTTGAAGATTATGTGAATTACAAAGAGCCAGAACTGGATATAACGAATGAAGAATTTATAGGAATCATACAAAAGCTGTAAAAACAGCTACTAAACACTTATGAACATGAGAACACTAAACCTATGTACTGCATTCCTTTTATCTGTAGCCACCTGCCTGCAAGCCCAGGTGACTGTAGTGAAAGAGGGTAAACCTGTATCCCGTATTCTGATAGAAAAGGATAATTCCGTAGATAATCAGGCGGCACTTCTTCTGCAGGATTTTGTGCAACGGATAAGCGGAGCTTCTTTGCCTGTACTGACGGATAAATCCCCCCGTAAAGGAGATATCGTGATTGGAGGAAAAGATACCTCCGGCCTGACTGAAGACGGATTTCGCCTGAAAACAGATAATGGAATTGTTTATATCAGCAGTGGCGGCGATAAAGGAAATATCTATGGAGCCGTAACTTTGCTGGAAGATTATCTCGGAGTAGCCTATTATAGTGCTGATGCTTATAGGCTGGAGAAACGTTCTACTGTGGTTATTCCGGAACTGGACCGTGCGGAGAATCCAGCCTTCCGTTACCGCCAAAGCCAGTGCTATGCCTTGCGGGAAGACCCTGTCTATAAATTATGGTTCCGTTTTGAAGAACCATCCGAAGTCTTTGCCGGAGGAATGTGGGTACATACGTTCGATCGTATTCTTCCTTCGGACGTATATGGAGAGTCGCATCCCGAATATTATTCGTTCATCAATGGCGAACGCCGCCCCGGGAAAGCCAGCCAGTGGTGTCTGACCAACCCGGAAGTATTCGAGATGGCTGCGCAGAAGATTGATTCGATCTTTAAAGCCAATCCTGGAAAGAATATGATCTCCGTCAGCCAGAACGACGGTAATTTTACCAATTGCAGTTGTCCGTCATGTAAGGCGCTCGACGAACAGGAGGGAGGTCCGTCCGGTAGTCTGATCCATTTCCTGAATAAACTGGCGGCCCGTTTTCCGGATAAGGAATTCTCGACGTTGGCTTATTTATATACCATGCATCCGCCCAAACATGTCAAGCCACTGCCGAATGTCAACATCATGCTTTGCGATATTGACTGTGATCGCGAAGTGCCGTTAACAGACAATGCTTCCGGGCAGGATTTTATGAAAGCGATGGAAGGCTGGTCTGCTATCAGTAATAATATATTTGTATGGGATTACGGAATCAATTTTGATAATTACGTTTCCCCTTTCCCGAATTTCCCGATCCTGCAAAAGAATATTCAGTTATTTAAAGATCACCATGCTACCATGCATTTTTCGCAGATCGGAGGATCGAAGGGCGGAGATTTCCCGGAGATGCGCGCTTATATGGTCAGTAAGCTGATGTGGAACCCTTATCAGAATGCCGATTCACTGATGCGTGCATTTATGGATGGTTATTATGGGGTAGCATCTCCCTATATCTATCAATATGAGAAACTATTGGAAGGCGGTTTGCTCGCCAGTAAACAACGTCTCTGGATCTATGACTCGCCGGTTACGCATAAGGATGGTATGCTGAATACGAATTGCCGTAAGCGTTATAACGAATTGTTCGACCAGGCAGAGCAAGCGGTTGCTGACGATCCCGTTCTGTTGAAACGGGTACGGTTATCCCGTTTGCCGTTGCAATATGCCGGACTGGAAATAGCACGTGCAGAAGGAAATCACGACCTGGAAGAGGTAAAAGCCAATCTGGCTCTGTTTGAAGAACGTACGCGCGAGTTCAATATTCCGACCCTGAATGAACGAAACAATCCGCCGGCTGAATATTGTAAACTATATACTGAGCGTTATCTGCCCGGCAAGGCAAAGAACCAGGCAAAGGGTGCGAAGATTATCTGGTTGCAGGAACCGTCCGGTAAATATAAAACTTTAGGTGAGGCAGCCCTGACCGATGAACTGTTTGGTGGAACCACTTTCGTGGAAAGCTGGATAGGATGGGAGGGGATCGATGGTTCCTTTATCCTCGATCTGGGAAAAGACATGCCTGTCCGTTCGGTTGAAAGTGACTTCCTTCACCAGCTGGGGGCATGGATATTACTTCCCCGAAAAGTAACTTATTCTATCTCTTCAGATAATAAGACCTGGCAGCCGTTCGGCGAAAAGAGCCTGGAGGAAGACCGTTCCGTACAGGTGAAATTTGTAGGAGTCAAGTGCGATGTCCCTTCTCCTGTAACGGCCCGCTATATAAAAGTGGAGATTGAAGGTGTTAAAACCTGTCCGTCCTGGCATTATGGAGTAGGTTATCCGGCCTGGTTCTTCCTGGATGAGGTTACAGTTCAGTAATATTTATTTGTCACAAATAGCAGAATGCAAGTTCTTAATCAAAAGGACTTGCATTTTTAATAATCATGAAATAACTTTTTTTGTATGTGCTGAGTATGAGTATATGCTGAATAACACCTACTTTTGCAGTTCGCCCGTAAATGAATGCGGGAGAAGAGAAAAGAATAGTTGTTTTTTAGGAATATTACGGTATATCGATGAGTTATTTTATAAAGTTGAGGGATTGGTTCACATCCCAGGAGCATTTACTGTTCCTGTTTGCGTTGCTGTTTATTGTTCCTAATTGTGTCTTGTTCTTTACGGAACCGTTGCCTGTCACAGTTGGGATTGCTTCTTTGATATTACCTTATGCTTTTTGGGTCGGTCTGCTTTTGCTGGCACGTAAGCCGGGAATCGTAGTTTGGTGTCTGTTGCCGAAAGTCATATTGGACGGAGGGCAATTGGTGCTGCTTCACCTTTTTGGCGAATCGGTCATTGCTGTGGATATGTTCCTGAATCTGACCAGCTCGACAGCCTCCGAAGCCAGTGAATTGCTTGGAAATATCTTTCTGGTGATTATAGGTGTCTTTTTCTTTTATACGTTGCCGACTTTATTGCTGGCTACCTGGTCTGTCCGGATGAAAGCGAAATTGACAGGGCCTTTCCGTAAGAAATGGGCCATACGGAGTTTCGGTGTTTTCATTTTGGGGATTATTCTTTGTTTGTTGGCTCCGATCCAGGGGCATCAGGTCTCTTTAAAAGATGATTTTTATCCGGGAAATGCCCTTTATAATCTTTACTTCGCGATCAATAAAGCGGAGAAAAACAGCAACTATCATATCACATCCGCTGATTTCAGATTCAATGCGATGAAGCCGGAACAGGCCAGCGGGAAGCGTGAAATTTATGTGCTGGTAGTCGGAGAGACTTCACGTGCTATGGAATGGAGCTTGTATGGCTATGAGCGGGAAACGACTCCCCGGATGGAAAAACTGGATGGACTGGTTCATTTTACCGATGTGGTGACACAATCCAATAATACGCATAAGAGTGTCCCCATCATTCTGTCGGCAGCCAGTGCGGAAGATTACGGAGTGATATATGATGAAAAAAGTATCGTAACCGCTTTTAGGGAAGCCGGTTTTCATACGGTGGTGATAGCCAATCAAAATCTGAGTACTTCGATGATCGGTTCGTTTTACCGAGAGGCGGATGCTTTCATCGATATGAGTACATTTAAACCGAAATCGGCTTATCTTACTTCGCTGCATGACGGAGAATTGCTCCCTTATCTGCAAAAAGAACTGGATAAGACAGAAGGAAACCTGTTTTTTGTGATTCATACTTACGGATCGCATTTTAATTATCACGAACGTTATCCGAAAGATTTTTCTCTGTTTAAGCCGGATAAAGCGGAAGGAATCCGTGCCTCCTATAAAAAGGAATTGCGCAATGCTTATGATAATTCAATCCTTTATACAGATTACGTACTGAGCGAAATTGCCGGTATGCTGGCAAAAACGAATGCCTGTGCTTCCATGCTTTATCTGAGCGACCATGGTGAAGATATTTTCGATGATGCCCGTGCGCGTTATCTGCATGCATCTCCGATCCCGACTTATTATCAGTTACATATACCCTATGTGATCTGGTTCTCGGATACATATCGCGAAACTTATCCGGAAAAATATCAGATGGTAGAAGCACATCAGGCTCTGCCGGTCAGCACGAACAGCGTGTTCCATACAGTGCTGGATCTTGCCGGAATACATACGGATGTTTCCGATTCTACATTGGCGGTGTCCAATCCGTCTTTTACGGTCCGTGATCGTATGTACCTTGGAGATCATGATGATCCCGTACCTTTCTGGAAAGTCGGACTGAAGAAAACCGACTTCGAGATGTTGGACAAATGGGGAATTGTTTACGACAAGGATTGATTTTTTGAGAGAAACTTCTACCTTTGTTTTATGGCAGAACAAAGTGGACATATTACCCTTAAGGTTATTCTGGGATATTTGTTGTTGATTGCAATAGCGATCTGCTCTGTCGTATATATCTATCGGATCATCGAACAGGTGGCCGGTGAGGAAGAACCGGACGGAAAAGCCCGCCAGAAAGTTTACCTTGTAACAAATACGTTATCACTGCTTTATGAAAGTGAGGCATTGGGGCAGTTGGTCGGTATGCCTCAGAATGATGTAAATCACTTTAACCGGACATTGAATAAGGCTCACAGCAATATGGATTCACTGCGTGTCCTGATCACCGACTCAGTTCAATTATTGAAGATCGATACGATCGATATGCTGTTAAGGCAGAAACGGTTGAATACCCGGCGTTTGCTGGAAACCTGGAAAGAAACGAATACGGAACATCTTTATACGATCAATATCGAAAAGGTGATAGCCGAACAGGATACATTCATCGAGCAAAAGGAGATAAAAGAACATGTGGTAGTCAAGCAGGATACCGTCTTTTCCCAAAAGAAGCCGCGCGGTTTTTTCCGCCGTCTGGCAGACGCTTTCTCTCCCAGCCGTGAAGATACGAGTATTATCGTCAATACAACCCGCCAGATCGTGACGGATACCCTGGTGAACGCTTATAATCCTTCGGATACGATTGCCAGTGTGCTGAAAAGCCTGCAGGATAGTGTTGCGGGACAACGTAAACTGTTGGCGGATCAGTTACTGGAACGCGCTGCCAATCTGAGGTATAATAATAGTATAGTTACCCGTAAGATCAACCAGATATTACGTGATATCGAAGAAGAAGAGGTGAACGCTTCGCTGGAACGTATGCAGAACAAACAGTTGATTTTGCGTGAAACATCTTTGCTGATTGCCGGTATTGCCGTCGTCTCTGTCATTATTGTGATCATCTTTATCTTTATGATCACCCGTGATGTCTCGAAAAGTAAATATTACAGAATGCAATTGGAGAAGGCGAAGCAGTATGCCGAAGACCTGTTGCATAGCCGGGAAAAGATGATGTTGACGATCAGCCATGATATCAGGGCTCCGCTCTCTTCCATCATCGGATATATAGATCTTTTGCTGAAAAGGCATCCGGACGAACGGCAGCAGTATTATCTGGAAAATATGTCCGGTTCTTCCAGTCATATCTTGTCACTGGTCAATGACCTGCTGGATTTTCACCGGCTTGAATCGGGGAAAATGGAGATACAGCGAGTTCCATTCAGCGTGTCGGCCTTGTTCAATGAGATATTTACCAGTTTCCGGCCGATTGCCGAATCGAAGGATCTTACATTTGTCTTGAATCTGAAAGAAGAAGGGACGGATAAGTTATATATCGGAGATCCGATCCGTATCCGCCAGGTGGTGGGTAATTTGTTGTCGAATGCCCTTAAGTTTACACGTGAGGGACGGGTTGTCATGGTGATATCCATCACTGCTTTAACAGATAACAGTGCTCGGCTGAATGTGCTGGTAAGTGATTCCGGTCCGGGAATCCCTCCCGAAGAGCAGGAACGTATATTCGGAGAATTTACCCGTCTTTCTGCCACTGAAAAAGCGGAAGGGTTTGGATTGGGCTTATCTATCACCCGGAAGATGACGGCATTGATGGGAGGAGAACTTTCATTGAAGAGTGTAGTCGGACAGGGTTGCGACTTTACCATTGAGTTGCCGCTTACTGTGGCTGATGTTCAGGTTCTTCCTGCACCGGAGGAAGAAATTACGGTGGAGCCGTCCGGACCTTCTTTTGCCGGACGTGAAGTTTATTGCCTGCTGGTTGATGATGATCCGCTACAGTTGGCTCTTACAGAAGAATATCTGCGGCAGAATCATGTGGAAGTAACTTGTTGTACCGATCCGTTCTCGGTAGTTTCTTTATTGCAGAACACCGCTTTCGATGCTGTCATTACGGACATTCAGATGCCGGGAATGGATGGTTATCAGTTGTTGGAAAGCATACGTAAATCCGGCATTCCGGGTAGTGATTCGATCCCGGTCATTGCACTTTCCGCCAGTGTGGAGAATGAGCATGACCATTATCTGGAATCCGGTTTTACCGGTTTTCTGAATAAGCCTTTTACTGCCCGCCAGTTAATCTCTTTATTGAATAAACTGTTGTCGACGGAATTGGTGGTAACTTCCGATTTCAACTTTGATTCGCTGACGGCTTTCGCCGGTGAAGATAGGGAAGCTTCTGCATCTATCCTGAAAACATTTATTGAAGAAACAGGTAAGAGTAATGCTCTGCTTGAAGACTCTTTACGTGATAACGATCGGGAACTATCAGCAAAAACATCTCATAAAATGGTTCCCTTGTTCGCAATGCTGGGTGCAACATCTCTGGTTGAAAAGCTACGAACTATAGAGAAAAATACTGCCACATTGCCTGAAGAAGAATGGAAATCGTTGCTTTCGGAGGTAATCGCCGAAGTGAAAAAGATCATCGATCAGGCAGCGAGCCTAGTCGGCAGTTGTTAGTAGATAACAGCCTTTTTGTGGAACAGGTTTGTAGAAAAAATCCCCAATTGTGTATTATGTTCCCCAGTGTCTTCCTTGTTATATTTTTGTTAGCTAAAACATTTTATCTCTCTTTTCTGTTAAGTTATAAGAGTTTATGAAATAGACGAAGACCTTTTACGGATTCTGGCACGGTATTCGCATTCATATTTACAGAATCGTAAGTGGACGTTTCTACATTTAAGCCGTTTAAAACAAAGAAAGATTATTTCTGAGTATTCTATTTAAGTCTGCGAAACAAAAAAGGCATCTGTTGGGGATGCTTTTTTTGTTTGGTTAGGTTTATTTGTTAAATTCGTGCCCAATATTAAAAAAGACCTATTTTACCATGGAGCACGAAATGCCACTCAAGTCACCACGCATTGAAGTTGTTGACGCATTAAGAGGATTCGCCGTTATGGCGATTATGTTTTTACATAATATCGAACATTTTAATTTCTACGAATTTCCGGAAGTCACTTCTGATTTTATGAAAAGCCTGGATAAAGGAGTCTGGGACACACTGTTTTTCCTTTTTGGAGGGAAGGCCTATGCGATCTTCTCTTTATTGTTCGGGTTCAGCTTTTTTATTCAGTATAATAACCAGGCCAGGAAAGGCAAGGATTTCCGTTTGCGTTTTCTGTGGCGGCTCTGTTTATTGTTTGTTATAGGTTGCTTCAACGGGGCTTTCTTTCCGGGAGATATACTTGTCCTTTATGCAATAATCGGTGTCGTACTCATTCTTGTTTGCCGCTGGAGTGATCGTGCTGTATTAATTGCTGCCGTTATCCTGATGCTTCAGCCTGTGGAATGGGGTAAATTCTTTTATGCAATGCTGCATCCTGATTATATGGCTTCGGCCGAGCAATGGCTGGTGCATCACAGAAAAATGTATCCATTCCTCAGCCAGCCTGATTTTTGGGAGATGGTCAAATCGAATTTATGGGATGGCCAACTGTTCAGCATTCTATGGGGCTGGAGCTACGGACGCTTTTTCCAGACTGCGTCTTTGTTCATGTTGGGTATGTTGATCGGACGTAAACAGTTGTTTGTGAATCTTGCGGAACACCGTACTTTTTGGCAACGAACCTTCTTGATCGGTCTTATTTGTTTCATTCCTCTGTATTATTTGTCTTTGTCGTTGCCGGATTTATTGACGAACAGGAGCATGCTTACTCCGATGAATACGATTGTATCCTCTTTCCGTAACTTTTCATTCATGTGTGTTCTGGTTTCTGTCTTTGTTTTTCTGTGGCAACAGGCAACTTCCCATAAAATTTTATATGGATTAGTTCCTTATGGAAAGATGAGCTTGACTAATTATCTGAGCCAGTCGATCATAGGTTCGTTTATCTATTTCGGTTATGGTCTGGGATTGTATAAATACCTGGGTGTCACTGCCAGTTTCGGAGTAGGAGTGTTGTTGTTCATCCTTCAGTTAGGCTTCTGTCATTGGTGGTTAAAGAATCATAAACAGGGGCCGTTCGAAGGAGCATGGCGTAAAGCGACTTGGATTTGTTCCTGATTTTCCGTTAAAATATATATCTTTGTCAGAGGTTTTAATCTAATAATGTATGCCGTCGATTCTTATAGTAGAAGATGATATAACTTTTTCTTTGATGCTAAAGACCTGGTTGGGTAAAAAGGGCTTCGAAGTAAAAACATTTAGCTCTGTTTCAGATGCAAAGCGTCAGATAGAAAACGGAGGTTACGATCTTATCCTGTCCGATTTGCGTTTACCGGATGGCGACGGGATCGATCTGTTGAAATGGGTAAAAGAGAAACAGACCTCTTTGCCGCTGATCATGATGACAAGCTATGCGGAAATACAAACGGCTGTCCAGGCAATCAAGTTGGGTGCCTCTGACTATATAGCCAAACCGTTGAATCCGGAAGAGTTATTGGGAAAGATACGTGAATTGATAAAAACGGTACCGGCAGAACATCGTCCGGCTGCAAAATCATCGGAGAGTAATACTTATATTGAAGGTCAAAGTCCTGCTGCCCGACAGTTATTCGACCATGTTCGTCTGGTGGCTCCGACGGATATGTCCGTGTTGATAACGGGGGCGAGTGGTACTGGAAAAGAATATATTGCCCGTCGTATTCACGAGCAGAGTAACCGTAGTAAAGCGCCGTTTATCGCTGTAGATTGCGGTGCTATCCCGAAAGATTTGGCTGCATCCGAGTTTTTCGGCCATGTGAAAGGTTCGTTTACCGGGGCGATAGACAATAAAACCGGTGCATTTGTGGCGGCACAAGGCGGTACGATTTTTCTGGATGAAATAGGTAACCTGACCTACGAGGTACAAGTACAGTTGCTTCGTGCCCTGCAGGAACGTAAAATAAAACCGATCGGAACGAACGATGAAATAGCTATTAATGTACGGTTAATTTCGGCAACGAATGAGAATCTGCGTACTGCAATAGAGAAAGGTGATTTTCGCGAAGACCTTTATCACCGTATCAACGAATTTACGGTTCGTATTCCGGACCTGAAAGAACGTAAAGAGGACTTATTGCTTTTTGCTAATAATTTCCTTGACCAGGCAAATGCGGAACTACAGAAAGATATTATAGGTTTCGATAACGAGACGATCCGACTTTTCCAGTCTTATTCATGGCCGGGAAACCTGCGTCAGATGAAGAATGTCATCAAATATGCAACACTTCTGGCTACAGGACGTTACATTACGCGTCATGAACTTCCTGAAGAACTAACGGATGCCCCTGCAAAAGACACCCGCATCCTCTTGAAAGACGAAGCTCACGAAAGCGAATTGATCAAACGTGCCCTCCAGGAATCCGGAAACAATAAAACCCGTGCCGCCCAACTATTGGGAATCGATCGGAAAACGTTGTATAATAAGTTGAAACTTTATAATTTGGATTGATAGGATAATATAAGATGAAGCCGGACATGATCCGGCTTATTTTTTTACAATCAATTATACATCAAAATATACCCATTCAAATAAGTTGCGAACAGTAGCCATAGTAGATAGGGAATGAAGAGTAGTGAACTAACTTTGTTGACAGGATAACTTTTTAAGGTGTAATTAATCACGAAGATATCGAGCAATATGATATTCAGGAAGCCGATAAGCGGATTCTGAAAATAGAAGAAACCGATGCTCCATGTGAAATTGAAGAAAAGTTGGAAGATAAAAGCTTTAATGAAAAACCTTGTTCGTTCACTCCCTGAATTGATCATTGATCCGATAGATAATCCCATACATAGATAAATAATACTCCAGGCAATAGGAAAGGTGATGTTTGGAGGAGTTAATACCGGTTTTATAAGAGTCGGATACCAGTTCTTTATTGCGTTAGCCTGAAAATAACTGACGGAAAGTCCTACCAGGAAACAAATCAGGATAGGGATAATAATATTCAATGCTTTTCTCATGATCTATCGTTTTTCTAATTGAATAACAAAAGGTAGGATGATCTTGTTGTCCCGAATGACAAACTTTTTGTGATGTATCTAGTCGGGATGGTAATACATTTTATTTTCTGCTACTTTTGAAAATTAAAGGGTGAAGCTCGCTATTTAAAGTTAAAATATTCGCAAATAATGAACCTGGAACAGTATTTTGTTTAATTTTGTATTTCAAAAGATTTTTGTTGTCCTAGTCTCTTTGGAATATGAGTATAGAAGTATTATCCGGAATTGCCCCGAGGCTATACGAACTGGTCGCTCCACTGGTGATGAACTGTAGCGTGCTGCGGCAAAATAATAATTACCCATTCAAAACTTCTAAACACTATTTATGGTTCGTCGCTATTGAAGGAGACATGGTCATAGGCTTTATACCTGTTGAGATTAAAAGTACCTGTGTGGTTATTAATAACTATTATGTGAGAGGGGAGGACAGTAAAACGATGTCATCCCTGATCGATGCTGTTCTGGAGCATTTCAAAAGCACTTCAATCATACGGGCCGTCGTTCATACCCGGCATGAAGATATTTTTGCTTCAAATCATTTTTTTGTAACTCAAAAGTGGAAACTATATATTAAAATGGAATATAGATGCGATGATGAGAGAAAAGATAAATGTTTACGAAGCAGTACAAGCGCGGTTGGATAAGATATTTTCCGACTTCGATAATATATATGTGTCCTTTTCCGGTGGTAAAGACAGCGGTGTGCTGTTGAATTTGTGTATCGACTATATACGTGAACACCGGTTGAAGCGAAAACTGGGGGTATTTCATATGGATTATGAGGTGCAGTACCAGGAAACGACATCTTATGTAGACCGGACACTGGCTTCTAATGCGGATATTCTGGAAATATATAGAGTTTGTGTTCCCTTCAAAGTACCGACCTGTACCTCGATGTTCCAGAACTATTGGCGTCCCTGGGATAAGCTACAGCAAAATATCTGGGTAAACAAAATGCCTGAAAACTCTTTGAAAGCTGAAGATTTTCCATTCTATAATGAAGACATGTGGGATTATCAGTTTCAGTTGTTGTTTGCAGGATGGCTGCATGAGAAAAAGCAGGCCGGAAGAACTTGTTGTTTAATCGGGATACGTACTCAGGAGAGCTTCAACAGATGGAGGGCTATCCATATAAAAAGTAAGGTACAGACCTATCGGCGTTTGAAATGGGTTCATCAGGTAATGCCTCGTGTCTATAACGCTTATCCTATCTTTGATTGGAAAACGAAAGATATATGGATTGCCAACGGTAAGTTTCATTGGGATTATAATCATTTGTACGACCTGTATTATCAGGCCGGAGTGCCTCTTGAAAAACAGCGGGTAGCAAGTCCTTTTATTTCCCAGGCGCTGGCTAGCCTGAAACTGTACCGGGCGATAGATCCCGATATGTGGGGAAAGATGATCGGACGGGTCAACGGTGTCGGTTTTGCCGGATTATATGGCGGCACTTCCGCTTTGGGATGGCAATCGGTCAAGTTGCCTAAAGGAATGACCTGGAAGTCTTATATGGAATTCCTGTTAAAAACATTGCCAGAGAAGACGCGTAACGGTTATTTACAGAAGTTGTCTGTCAGCATAAAATTCTGGCGGGATAAAGGAGGATGCCTTGCAGAGGAAACGATAGAGAAACTGCAACAGATCGGGATCCCCATCCGGGTGGAAGATAGCACGAATTATAAGACAAAAAAGAAACCGGTCCGTATGGAATATCTGGATGATATCGATATTCCGGAATTTAAGGAACTGCCGACCTATAAACGGGTTTGTATCTGTATTCTGAAAAACGATTACTATTGTAAATATATGGGATTCTCATTGAATATTCATGAGAGAAAGCAAAAGGAAAATATTTTACAACTTTATAACTCTGAATTATATGGAGGAATATACTAGCCCTGTCTACAAAGTAAGACCTGTTCCGGTTGAAAAAGTAATGGCTAACAGCTATAACCCCAATGTGGTTGCTCCCCCGGAAATGCAATTACTGGAAGTCTCCATCTGGGAAGATGGCTTCACCTCACCTTGCGTATGCTATTATGTACCGGAGAAAGATATGTATGAATTGGTTGACGGTTATCACCGTTATATGGTCATGAAAACGTCGAAACGTATATATGAACGTGAACACGGAATGCTTCCCGTTACTGTCATAGAAAAAGATCTGTCCAATAGAATGGCATCGACGATTCGCCATAACAGGGCACGCGGCACCCATAATATCGAGTTGATGAGTCATATAGTCTCCGAACTTTCCAAATGTGGTATGTCCGATGCTTGGATACAACGTAATATAGGAATGGATAAAGATGAAATATTGCGTTTGAAGCAGATATCGGGATTGGCCGAATTATTCTCTAATAAGGAGTTCAGTTTGTCGGAAGAATAATGTTTTCATCTTGTATGGGATAGATGCATACCTGAGAGGGGTGATGCCTGATTTATAATTAATGATTATATTTGCAGATATCATTCACTGTAATTTGTAAAAGCCTTTTCCCATGACAAGAATACTGGTAGTAGAAGATGAACAGCGTGTAGCGGAGCTCTTGAAGGTCGGTCTGGAAGATTCCGGCTATCAGGTGTCGGTGGCTTTTGACGGGGAGATGGGGTTGCGTCTTTTTCGGGCTTCGGGGTTCGATCTGGTGATCTCTGATATTATCCTACCGAAGATGAATGGCTTTGAGCTGACGAAAGAGGTGCGGCAACTGAATCCGGATATCCCCGTTTTGATGCTTACAGCTTTGGGTACAACCGACGACAAGCTGGACGGCTTCGATGCCGGGGCAGACGATTATATGGTCAAACCTTTCGATTTCCGTGAACTGGATGCCCGTATCAGGGTGCTGCTGAAAAGAAAAGTTGTCGCTTCGCAAACTACACAGCCCCAGGAGTTAAACTATGCCGATCTTCGTATCGATCTGTCCGGTAAGTCTGTCTTTCGCGATGGACGTGAGATAAAACTGACACCTAAAGAGTTTAATTTGCTGGCTTATATGATGGAGAATCCGGAGCGTGTCCTGTCGCGTGCGGAGATAGCCGATAAGGTTTGGAACACTCATTTCGATACGGGGACTAATTTTATCGATGTCTATATCAATTATCTCCGAAAGAAAGTTGACCGTGATTTTCCTGTTAAACTGATCCATACTAAGCCAGGCATGGGTTTTATACTGCGTACCGATGAAAATCAGGACTAAACTGACGATCCGTTATACGGCAGTCACAGCTACCGTCTTCCTGTTCTTGATGGGAATGATCTGGTTCTTGTCGGAAAGTAACCGGAAAAGTGTTTTCTATCGCGATCTGAAAAAGGAGGGGATTACGAAAGCCAATCTATTCCTGCAACATAAGGTCGATGCCGCTACCATGCAATCCATTTACATGAATAACCGGGAGTTTATCGATGAGGTGGAGGTGGCTGTCTATGAACCGGATTTCAATCTACTCTATCATGATGCCAAAGAGATAGACCGAGTAAAGGAAACCCCAGAAATGATCCGACGTATTGTCGAAAAAAAATCCATCGAATTCTTTGAAGGAGATTATCAGGTGGTCGGACTTTTGTATCCGTTTGAGGGGAAAGACTATGTTATCACGGCTGCTGCATTTGACGGTTATGGCTATGCGAAGCTCGATGCTTTACGGAATATCCTGTTGATATTATGGGGTGTCGGGTTGGCGGTACTGGCTGTTGTGGGGTATTTTCTGTCGCGAAGTGCTTTGTCGCCTGTCTCGAATATCGTCAGGAAGGTGGAGAAGATAACGGCATCCAATCTGGACGAAAGAGTTCCGGTAGCGGACGAGAAAGACGAATTGGGTGAGTTGGCTGTGACCTTCAACCGTACGCTCGACCGGTTGGAGCAGTCGTTCGATGCGCAGAAAATGTTTGTCAGCAATGTTTCTCACGAACTTCGTACACCTATGGCTGCCTTGATCGGTGGCCTGGAGGTTACGCTTCTCAAGGAGCGTTCCGGTGAAGCCTATCGGAAAGCGGTGGAAGAGGCTTTGACGGATGCGGATAAGGTGGTGAAATTGTCTGAGGGCTTGCTTAATCTGGCTCGTGCCAGTTATCAGCCGGAGCAGATCAGTATGGAAGAGGTACGTCTGGACGAATTGTTGCTCGATGCCCGCGAACTGGTTCTGAAAGCCAATAAGGAGTATAAGGTCAATCTGCTTTTTGAAGAAGAGACCGACGATGATGCCATGATCACCGTCTCCGGGAATGCTTATCTATTGAAAACTGCCTTTGTTAACCTGATGGAGAACAACTGTAAATTTTCCGATGACAAGACTTCCTCAGTGCAGATATCTTTCTATGAAGAAAAATCCATCCTCCGCTTTTCTGATTCAGGCATCGGAATCCCCGCAGAGGATATGGAACATCTCTTTACCGCTTTTCACCGTGGCAGTAACCGTAACTATGCTGTCGGCAATGGAATAGGGATGGCGTTGGTTCAAAAGATCGTTTTCCTCCACAAAGGAAATATCTATGTTCATTCTTATCCGGGTGAAGGGACTGTGTTTGTGGTGGAGTTTCCGCATATATAATTAGCATAATACAAAATATTATGTACCTTTGCCGCATGTTGAACAAACTATTTAAATTGGATTTGGTGTAGTAAACAATCTGTATTCCTTGTACAGGTTGTCCTTTCGTTTATTCTCGGGTAATTCTGCTCGGGTGTAATTCCTATTGTATTAATTCAATTTTAATCAGTGTACAATGATGATGGTATTGTTATGCTTTCACGGGTATGCTATATACATAAAGAAAATGAGTAACGAAAATAAAACAATTCACGAATTCGATTTTAATTTAATCTGCGAATATTTTTTAAATACAGAACGTCAGGGACCCGGAAGTCCCGAAGTGACCCTTAAAGCATTGAGTTTTATAGACAACCTGACCGACCGGTCCCTTATCGCCGATTTGGGTTGCGGTACAGGCGGACAGACAATGACATTGGCGCAGCATGCTCCAGGACATATTACAGGTCTCGACTTTTTTCCGGGATTCATCGACCGGTTCAACGACAATGCCAGGAAACTGAATCTTCAGGATAGAGTGGAAGGAATCGTCGGTTCAATGGATAACCTTCCTTTTGGAGAAGGTGAATTAGACCTGATCTGGTCGGAAGGAGCCATTTATAATATCGGCTTTGAACGCGGACTGAACGAATGGCGTAAATATCTGAAAACAGGAGGATATATCGCTGTTTCCGAAAGCACATGGTTTACTGAAGAACGTCCCGCAGAGATCCATGATTTTTGGATGGAGGCTTATCCGGAAATAGATACCATTCCCAATCAGGTAGCTCTGATACAAAAGGCCGGGTATCTTCCTGTCGCTTCTTTTATTTTGCCTGAGACTTGCTGGACAGAGCATTATTTTGCGCCTTTGGTTAAAGCACGGGAAAAGTTTCTAGCCAAATATCCGGGAAATAAAACTGCCGAAGAACTTGTCGCGATGTCACATCACGAAGAGGAATTATACCGTAAGTACAAAGGATTCTACGGCTATGTGTTTTATATCGCTAAAAAGATAACGCTATGATCTGTTTGGATATGTATGGTTGGAATGACAGGTTGAACCAACTGAAACAAGAATCGGCATATAATACGTTATCTCATGGACGGATAGCTGTCGTGCATCGCACCTGTTATGAAGTTATTTCCGAAAACGGACTGTTCCAATGCGAGTTGACGGGAAATATGATGTATGGAAGATCTGACTTTGAATTGCCCTGTACGGGCGATTGGGTCCTGTTTCAACCTTTCGATGATAGTAAAGGGATTATCGTCGATAGGCTGCCCCGTGAACGGACATTGTACCGTAAGAAAAGCGGGACAGTAGCCGAGAAACAGGCAATTGCATCGTATGTGGATAAGGCGTTTATTGTGCAGAGCCTCGATGATAATTTCAATATCCGCAGGGTCGAACGTTTCATGGTTCAGATACTGGAAGAAGATATCGATCCCGTGTTGATACTCAATAAATCCGATCTGTCTTTTGATAAACAGGAAGTAGAAGAGGCGATCAAACATCTTGCCAGCAGGATGCCGGTGTTTTTCACCAGTATCCGTCATCCAGAGACAGTTTCCCGGTTACGGGAATCCATATCGGAAGGCGAAACGGTGGTGTTTGTCGGTTCGTCGGGTGTGGGGAAGAGTTCTCTTGTTAATGCTCTTTGTGAAAGATCGGTGTTGCTGACATCGGATATAAGCCAGTCCACGGGGAAAGGAAGGCATACTTCCACCCGCCGGGAGATGGTCTTGATGGACGGTTCAGGTGTTTTAATAGATACTCCGGGTATCCGGGAATTTGGATTAGCTGTAGATAATCCCGATTCACTTGCTGAAATGCTGGAAATTTCTAGTTATGCAGAATCGTGTCGCTTCAAGGATTGTACACATACCAATGAACCTGGTTGTGCCGTGCTGGATGCGGTCGACAAGGGCCTGTTGGATACAAAAGTGTATGAAAGCTATCTGAAACTAAAGCGGGAAGCCTGGCATTTTGCTGCTTCCGAACATGAGAAACGTAAAAGGGATAAATCCTTTTCAAAGCTCGTGGAAGAAGTGAAGAAGCGCAAAGCAAATACCTGATTTTTATTTATATGGTGCAGGTTTCTTCGGATTCCTGCACTGTATTGTATTATTTTTTAGACATACAAACTTTAGGGTAGAATGTTTTTTTGTTTTGTTGATAAAATGATAAATATGTATTTTTGTTTTGTGTATAAAACAAAAATGGACAATATTTGTATTGTTTGGAGAATAAATATAGAAAGATATGGATAAAAATATTCTGAAAACGGTTATCGCTGACAATCAAGTGGAAGTCCCCAAATATAAGGTGATTCCACGAAGTTTTACTTTTGAGGAGTTTGGAAATTATGTTTTTGTGGGTATTCGGCGAGCGGGAAAGTCTTACCTGTTATATCAACGGATGCAGCAACTACTAGCACAAGGTGTACAGTGGGATGAAATGCTTTATATCAATTTTGAAGATGAACGTCTTACCGGAATGAAAGCAGAAGATTTAAATCTGTTGTTGGAGGTTCATTTAGAAATGTATGGAAAGAAACCTATCCTGTTTTTGGACGAAGTACAAAACGTTTCTGGATGGGAAAAATTTGCCCGTCGTATGGCTGATACCAAACATCGGGTTTATATTACTGGAAGCAATGCCAAAATGTTAAGTCAAGATATTCAGACAACTTTAGGTGGACGTTATATTCCTATTGATGTTTATCCGTACTCTTTTAAAGAGTTTTTGACGGCAAACAATGTTCCTGCTACTACCAATCATCTGTTGTCTACGGAAGGCAAAGCCGAAGTATTACGAAAATTCAATGACTATTTCTATTTTGGCGGATTCCCGGAAGGTGCTGAATTTTTGGTTAAACGGGATTACTTGACCAGTGTTTACCAAAAAATCTATTTGGGAGATATTGCAGCCCGTCATACGGTAGATAACACATTCGCTTTACGTATCATGTTCAAGAAATTGGCTGAAAGTGTCAAACAACCTTTATCATTTACCCGGATAGCAAATATTGTATCATCAACCGGAGCAAAGGTCGGAACGCAGACAGTTATTAACTACATGGAGTACGCTAGAGATGCGTGGCTTATCAATCCTATACAGAATATAGCGGGGAAATTGGTTGATAAGGAAACTTCTCCCAAGTACTATTTCACAGATAATGGCATTCTGAACCTTTTTTTATTGGATGGGAATACTTCTTTATTGGAGAATATGGTAGCTGTGAATCTACTGCGTAAATACGGGCGAAATGATGCTGTTTATTTCTATAATCAAGGTATTGAGGTTGACTTTTATATTCCCGACGATTACACTGTGATTCAGGTTTGTTACAATCTCGACAATAGCGATGGCACATTTGACCGGGAAATAAAAGTCTTGCTGAAAATTACCGAAGTTTTGGAATGTAAGCAACTATTAATTATTACCCGCGATACAGAACGAACGATAGAAATGAGTGGAAAAACTATTGAAGTCCTTCCGGTTTGGAAATGGCTTTTAAGTTTATAAGGAGTTTTCATATATCAGGCAGGAAAAAGATTGGTATAAATTCTTGTGCTACACCAGACAATCTACAGGGTTGTCAAATAGACTGTTTTATTTATCTGATGAAACTTTGCATCAGATAAATGAAAAAGGTTGTCTGCTTCCTTTCGTTTTTGATTCCCGTTAATTATTCAAGATAGGTTGTGAAGTCTTTCTATTTCTTCATATGACCAAAACGTATAAATATATTTGTCCTATCCGACTATAGGGGAGCTCTTTAGAATATGCTT
Source organism: Parabacteroides sp. AF18-52 (assembly GCF_003479145.1). NCBI lineage: Bacteria > Pseudomonadati > Bacteroidota > Bacteroidia > Bacteroidales > Tannerellaceae > Parabacteroides > Parabacteroides sp. AF18-52. Next base: position 797,417 of record NZ_QUGR01000001.1, on the reverse strand, counting down.
TCCCATCCATTCTTTTCTGTAAGTGTTCGAGTTTAAAAGCTGTATCGAATGCCTCAATTGAAATGGAAACAATTATTTTCCTCTTTCTAAATGATTCTTTCAATATTTTTTTAGTAAATTTGTGGTAATGGTGTTAGAGGAAATAATCTTTTAATCTTTACTACATGCAATCCTTATTCGAGCAATTAAAAATAGAAAAGACCTATGAACATCTTTTTCCAGAGAAAAAGAAGGGATTAGCTGTAATATGGTTGTATGAACGGGTGAAGAATGGAGAATTTGAATATGGGATTTTTAAGGAAAAAGATATACATCGGGCTTTTGAAGCTGTAAGTCTTATCGAACGTGAACCTATACGGTTACAATGGGTAACTTATACAGCTTATATTTTAGAGCTACAGGAGTTTTATCTTATATATAATGATGAAAATCAGACCTATATGTTTACTGATTTCGGTTTTCAGATATGTGATAAGATACATCGCCTAATATCTCAGCGTTTTAATCCCACCTTTATTGAAATAACCTGTGAGGAACTATATGAGAAGCTTGAAATTGCCATCACAGAAGAACAAATAAAAAATTGGCTTACAGTCGACTTGTTCAAGTCTCGAACTCTTTTATTGGAACAAGTCGACTATCTTAATCAACAGATTGACCGTTCCGTAACAGCTTTAAGTGAAAAAGCTAAAAGGCGTAAAGAAACTTTGCTCGTAGCTTTACAGGAAATAGAAAAGCAAATTGATACCATACGTCAGCAAAACAGGGAATTAAGAGCTGCTTTCCGGGAAACTGACCGGATGAATGATATTCTTATATCACATCCGGTACGTGATGGGAGTGAAGAAGTAGATGATCTCATTAGCGAGGCCGTTTCTTATTTTGAAGGTATTCATCTCCGTTTAGCAATGGTAGATTCACGTATTGATAAAATACAGCCTAAAATAAAACAGTTTTTTGCCTCTCTCAACCGAGATATATTTAATACCAAAGTCGAGAAATTTTTGTATTTCTTGCTGGAAAAAAGCCATGTAACAGATAAACAGATACAGTTTCCTTTTCCCTATGACGGAAAAATTCAATTGGCAGATTCATTTCCCGTTTTTACCTCTGTAGATAGGCCAGAAAATCTTTTCCCGCCAGAACGTAAACAGCGTTCCGAATACAAAAAAGACCCGCAAAAAGAACAAGAAGCACACCAGAAAGGTCATGTGCAAATGATGCGTCAGATTCATATTCAGTGGTGGCTGGAATTTATTCGTCGAAAATCTCTGGAAACTGATCTCATACATCTTTCCGAAATATTCTTCGACATTTTGGAAAAGCATGATAACGATTTGCAGCTCGCTATACAGGTGATTGACCAGAGTATAAAAAAATATAAGGAAGACCCACATTGGGAAATACAGATTGATACAAGTAAAAAAATAGATAACCCTAATTCAAAACATACAATATCTGATATATGGATGAAACGCAAATAACTCAAAAATATGACTTCCTCGAATGTGAAGACGGTGCAGTACTGTTTTCACAGTTGGTAGATGCTCTGAAAAGAGGTGCTCATATACAATATGAAGGAGATAAGGCACTTTTTCTTTATCTAAATAAATATGTAGATAATCTGACAGCCTATTTCAAACGACATGAGAACATAACTATTGCTCCAGCCGGTAGTGGAAACGAATTTTATTATTTCCCCCTCTATCACTCTGTATCAAGAAGTAATTATTCCGTTGAGCGGTCGTCTTTACCTAAAGAACATATTCTTATAGCCTTGCTGCTGTACAAAGCTTATTATATCGATCACAATATAGAATTAACTTCCGTAAAAAAGTTTGTTGCTCTAATTCGCGTAGATATGCCTGATCTCAAGAAGCATGTGCAACGTCTACTTGTCAAGACAAAAGGCTCCAAAGAACGTTTTACTGAATCAAATGATGCTCGTATTGATCAAGAAGTACAACGTGCATTCAGGAATTTCTATAAGCTAAGATGGATTGATTTGAAAGAAGACGATTTTGCCATTCTCCCTGCATTTCAGCGTATAACACGGGAATTTGCTGATTATATTAATTATATTGGTAAATGGCTTAAAGAAGAATAAATTATGAAAAAATATCCTCGTATTTACAGTTTGTCTACTGTAGGTATCATACACCATCAGGAAAATGATTACATTTTTCATCCCGCTCGTACCGATTTTATTGGTGACAGCGGTTCTGGTAAAAGTATCATAGCCGATTTACTGCAACTTATATTTGTAGGGGCTTCCGCTTTCCGTTCCGCAACCATTCCGGTTCAGGGTAAACGGGAACCTGATGGCCTCGTTTTGCGATCACCTGGTAAATCATTGGATTATGGATATGCATTTGTAAATATAGAAGTTGCCGATGGACAATTTATTACAGCAGGAGCCTATCTTGAAAGTACTTCCAAAGCTACACGCTCTTTTATTGTACAGGCAGGGCTTGTTATTGAACATGGTGATTTTACCCCTATGACGAAACCTCTTTATGCCGCCGATTTTCAGGATGATGAATGTATTATTCCATTAGAGGATATTATTGAATACATGGAGGAAAAAAACTTAGTTTTTAAGGATTGGCAACGGATTTCTTTTTTTCATAAAGTACTCTATAAAAATAAAATACTACCACTTGACCTTACCGATAAAGATAAAGTTCTAAAAGATTATGCGAAAATAATTCAATCATTTTCAAGGGGCAAAGAACTTGATACTACAAGAAGTTCCAGTTTGTTGGATTTTTTATTCGGTCAGGAAAAAGGAAAAGACTTCATGAATAAATACAGGTCAATTGTAGAAGAAATAGAAAAAAATGCGGTAGACTATGGAAAAAATAACGATGAGATTGTTTTGCTGACACAGAAATGCTTTCAAGTTAGTGATCTATATAAGGTGTTGATAGAAAAAAAGGAAGCAGAAAAAAAATACCTTACTTCCCAATATGTGTTTTTGCTAAGAGATTATAATTCAAATAAAGAAAATCTCAAAAAAGAAGTCTATACATTTTTACAAGCCCAGGAAGATCTATCAGGATTACAAGTATTGGTCCGGTCTGAGTTAGAAGAGGCCCAAAGAAGTCGCGATAAGAAAGAGTCAGCTTATGAAGAAATAAGTGATATTTATAATGAATGGCGACAAAAGAAAAGTTTCCTGAATTGTGCTAACAATATAATTGAACAGTTAAACATTCTTCCTGGAGACTTGGCAGCCTGTTATAAACAATACAGAGCACAAAAAAAAGACTACATTTATTATAAAGATTTGAAAGATAAATTAGTCGGTTTACGTATGGTTGATTTTTTTGCAAATTCAGGTTGGAAAGGTGGATTAGCTGCAGGAAATAGTTTTTACTTCAAAAAGACAGGTGAACTACGTGACCGTTTATCACAATTGCATGTAGTAGAGCAGTTTCACGATATAAATAATCCAAATTCACTTATACGTTGGGCTTTGTCGTTGCGACGCAATTTTACAAAAGAAGAAGAAAGCTTAATTTATCATTTTCAGAAGTATGGGATGAATAAACCTAATCAGCCTAAACCGCTTGACCGCTATGTTTGCTCCCCTGAAGAATTAATAAGAAACACAAATATAGACTCCGAAGCAGAGGGATTCTGGATAAGCCTCGGTGGAGTAAACGAATTTGTAAACTACGTAACAGAAAAACAGGAAAGTCTCAATAATGATCGGGAAACGATTTTGCAGTATTTTCAATCACAGGTAGCCAATATAGAACAGGAGAAAAAAGCAATTGAAGAAGAATTAGAACTGTGGAAAAAACTATATGATATAGTAAATTCTCTCGATGCACCTGCTCGTTCGGTAGATGTATTTTTCCATAAGCCCGAAATAAAAACATTTCAGGAAATAGCAGTTTTAAATATCTCTCCCGAACAAATGGAGCAGTCTGTGAAGAGCTTAGCAGCAAAAGAATTAATAGAACAGTCGGAGAAAAATGCGAAAGAAGAACAAACATTATTGTACAACCAATTTGTACAACTTAAAAATATAGTTGAAACATTCCCTGATCTTATACAAAGAGCTACCAGTTTATTAATCTCAATATCAAAGAAAATAAAACCGTACGAAGTAGAGTGGAGCACCCTTTTGCAGGCAGAAACTATTCAGGCTTATAAAGAAGACGATTATATAAATGCAGATAATAAAACTGAGTTCTTCAAGGACGAATTAACCATTTTAAGTAGCACATTGAATAAATGCGAAGAATTAATACAGTCGGTGACGAATTTAAAAAGTCAGGAGAATTACCTGAATATAATTGAAGCTGAATACATATCTCTTTATATGGATTTACCTACCATTGATAGTTATCCGGCAGTAATAAGTAAAGAGTTGGTAGAAGAAGCAAAAAAACTTCATCTCCAAAAGGACATTACCTACATTAACCTGTATATCAATATGGTAAAATGTTTTATACCAAATGAACAATATAAATTTGAAACTAGCCATGATTTTAAGGAGTTGATAGCTAATTTATTGCCTGATTTATTCCCTGAAGATATGATTATAGAAGAAGAAGTCGTCAGCAGAATCAAGAAAAGGCTCGAAGATATTAATGAGAAAAATAGAGAACTGAATGGTAAGAAGATCGGTAAAATCCAGGATTTATTAACTGAAGTGAAACGGCAAGTCGAAGCACAATGGGATGAGATTCGTCGCATAAACCGTTTCTTCACAAGTAGTAGAAAAAAAATATCCGGAGCATATAATATGAAACTTGAAAAAACAGATTCTTTACAGTTTCCCGTTAGCTGGTTAAGCCAGTTTAAACATATGACATCTTTGGATAATATGGCTGATATGTTTGATGTCTCTATTTTGAACGAATTAAATACGCAAGTTTCTATCCGTGAGAAAATCATGAAAGCTTTCTACGAAATAACCAATAATTATTCAAATGATATAACGTTGGAAGACTTGCTGAATCCTAATTCATATATAGAACTGAGGCTTGATATGAAAAATCGTGTTGGACGCAATAATAAAGGAAGTACCGGGCAGACGTACGCTGCCACTGCTCTGCTTTGTATAGCCCGTCTCTCTATTGTTGGTAACAAAAACAATGCACAAGAAGATGGATTACGGTTTATGCCCATTGATGAGGCAGAAGGATTGGGTAGTAATTTTGACCTGTTGAGTGATATTGCCGAAGAATACGATTACCAGATACTAACTTTTTCAATTAATCCTTTGGGGAAATACAATGAACAACATGTATATATTCTTAACCGTAATCCAGATGTAGAAGAAGAAGTTAATTATGCTCCGATAGAGATACGTAGCCGAAATGATATTGATCCGGAATTGGCCAATTTTATAAATGTAAATGACTATGGAAGCTGAATTGACCTGGCGAACACTCACTGCAATGTATTCTCTTTACGAGGGGAACAAAATATCAGCGACAAAAAAAGATGATAATAAGTTTCGTAACTTGATAAGTAGAAAGTTGGTACAATATCAGCCAGGTAATCATAATTATTTGATTAAAAGTGAAAAGTACGATGCCTATTTTGCTAAACGCTACCTGGAAGATTATTTGGAATATGACCGTTTTCTGAAGTCTGTACAACCGAATGTGACTGGTCGACAAACATATACAGTTAATGATATCCGTTCTTTACAGTTTATTGCAGATAACAGAGAGCAAATTCGGAGTTCCCTTACGACCCGACATACATTTAGTGAAGACTTCTTTGAACATGGTGGAAGCAAGCATTTGGATACTTATCAAAGTCTGAACGATTTGGTGCTTTCTATCTTGGGAGTAGAGGATTATCCTCTGGAAGATCCAAAAATGCATCAGTGGAGATTCGTTGTAGATGTTGGTGAACCGCGTTGTATAGTACTTTGTGAAAACCTCAATTTTCTGAAAATGCCCCGCATTGCTCGTGAATACAAAATTGAGTTATGGTACGTAGGTGGAAATAATACAAAAGGAACTCATTTTATTGATGAAAAGAAATTGGATAAACTCTTATTCTATTCTTGTGATTGGGATTATAATGGTTTGGAAATCTATGTTCGGTTAAAAAAAATATTTCAGGAGAAAGGCTGTGATATAAAGCTTCTTTATCCTTCAGAACCAGTTAAAAAGTATCCAGTTAATATGAAAAAACATAATAGCAAATGGAAAACTACACTTCCCTTTTCAGGTTTGGAGCAATCCTGTTTTACTTCTGAAGATATTCATTTGATTAATGAATTGATATGTACGGATAGATGGGTAGAGGAGGAAACGAATGATTTGGTAGCGATGGTAAAGAGGTACATTGATTTATGAGTATCAATACAAGTGGTTAGTGTTTATCGGAGGAAAAGAGTAAGTTTGTAACATTGTAGAAAATTGCCGTTTTAGATTACACTCACAAGACTTCAATTATAGGAATATTACAAATTGACATTCTGTTAATTCATATACTCTTTCTTTGCTATATATAAAGGTAAAGGACAGTTCAAAAGCATTTATCCCCTCAATCTGGAGTTTAATAATGACGGATTGAGGGGATTTTCTTTTTGGTGCTGACATTTGGATAGCTGCAAATACAATCATTGCAATGTTTTTAGAGTAGGTGACAGAGATAGGACAAAACTTGCTGCAATCTGTTACATGGAAACAAGCTGTCCGGAAATACCTTCCAGCTTTCTGAAAGGTGTATTATCCCCATTTTATAAGATAATCACGAAGTAAATTCCCTAATATTCTGCAATGTTAAAAATTTCATTGTAATGATCAGTCCGGTTCATTGTGATAAGTGCCTGGAGTCATTGTGATGACTTCCCCAAGGCATTATGATGATCGGGAAGAATCATTGCAATGAATTTGTGTAAAGGTGGAAATGAGGGTAGGAAATGATGGTGAAAGATGTGATTTTTCTTCTAAAACATGCTTTTAGAGAGGTAGTGCCGTTTGCGAAAACCGTGAAAATCGAACAATCTGCAAGCCAGGAATGTTTATCTTTATCTTTTTGATTAATAACATAAAGAAGGAATAAGTTATGAGAAATAAAGATTTTTGCAGGCTGATGCTTGAGCAGGAAAAGCAGAAGCGTAGTAATGGGGATGAAAGCACAGCTGATCTGTATCGTGCTACCCGAAATCATTTTGTAGCATTCAATCGTGAGGGAGGAAAGAGCGGATTACTGGGAGATGTGACGCAGGATGTTGTGCAGGAGTTTGTCTTGTACTTGAAAGGAAAGAAACTGCGTGTAAATTCGGTGAATAGTTATATTAGTAATCTACGGGCGATGTACAACCGTGCTTGCCGGGGTTGGAAAGGGCGGCCTGAGGAACGACCGTTCGAGGGGATGCAGTTGCAACGGGAGGATACTGTTAAACGGGCAGTCCCGGTGGAAGTGATCAAGCAGATGGCTGCGCTCGATCTGGAAGAGGAACCGGAGAAAAAGCTGGCGGTGGATATGGCCTTGTTTTCTTTTTTGGCTTGCGGTATGCCTTTTGCGGATATCGTTCGTCTAGGGGGAGAGAACCTGGTTGAAGAAGGAAAAGTGTTGTCGTATCGCCGGCAAAAAACAGGTGCTCTGATTGAGATGGAAGTTTCGGAGCCTATGCAGTTACTGATCGATCGTTACAGGCGGGCGGATTCCAAATATCTTTTTCCTGTGTTACAGGAGGGAGCTACGCATGAACAGTATAAACAATGTCTGGCAAAGGAAAATCAATATCTGGCAGATGTGCAGGTCTTATTGGGTTTATCTGCAAAGTTGACGACCTATGTTTTTCGCCATAGCTGGGCATCTACGGCTTATCATCTGGGGATACCGATCGCTATTATCAGCCAAGCCCTGGGGCATTCTTCCGAAAAAATGACACACATTTACTTGTCTGCATTTGATGCAGGTAAGGTAGGAGAAGCAAATAAAAGGGTTTCTGAAGGTGTGAAGGAGCTGATGGCTGCATAAATTATCCTTATTTATATAATAAGGTAATTCCCTCTCTTTTTATTTCATATCCAAGCCTTTACAACTTGTGGATTTCGCAAAAAAGTTTGAATGCTCTGCAAACATAGGAAGAATCTTATGGAAAAACAAAGCTTTTGGGTAAAATCCTAAAAAAAACATATAGAATTTGTATTAATTAACCTAGTTTCCTACTTGTGACCTTTAAATCATAATTTTCAAAGAATAAGACATAAGGCGGGTGAAGACTGCTGTCTTATTAATATCCGTTTGAAAAAAACTGTTATCATTTTTACATGTTTTTACTCCACAAAATATTGAAATAAGACATCAATCTAAAATATCCCAGGGGCAAAACTCATTAAATCCCCCTTAAAACCGAGGTGTTTTTCTCCTATTACCTTATTATATAAATAAGGAAGCTATTTAGAGGTTAAACGGATAATCAAAGGCTAGTATTGATATAATATATGTATAGGATAAAAATACCATATTGTCAAATCCCGTTGAAACGGATTTTTCTGTTGCTGGTTTACTGTTTGCTAAAAACAGGTATGACTGCGCAGACAACGATTTATCATAAGGCGGAGTCCTTTTTATTTTCTTTTAAAGAGAACAGCGATATGTTCCTGGCAGATTATGGCGACAATGCTTACCAACTAGAACGGATGGGGCGATTACTCGATGCTTCCCGCAACCGTTTGCTGAAAGGCAACTCCCACCTTTTAATCGTTTCGCATGTGGATGCCTATACCAGTGAAGAAGAGTCGGTGATCAACGAAGCTTCCCTGCGCGCGAACCGTATCCGTGCTTATCTGAAGGTCCGTTTCGATATTCCTCACGAATGTGTTGCTTTTTATATCGACCGTAGCGGTAGTTACCGTGACCGGGTGCATGTGTATGAGGTGTATAAGCCACTTTCGTGGTTTGCCAATACCTCGATCCATTACAGTGATAGCCGTTACCCGGTTGCGATAAAAGCGGCGATCGACCGATATGGTGCCGTTCCTTATGTCGACCTGTATCGCCGTGGAGAGAAGGGAGGTTATGACCGTGAAGTGTATCGTATAGATGATCCTCTTTTTGACCGGACGGAACTGGAAGATTACCGGCTGGCATTGGTAGCGGATACCCTGCGGGTAAAAACAGAACATAAGATAACTGTACCGGAAGAAGCAAGAGTGACACCGGTGGAACAGCCAGTCGTTTCAGGGAAACCGGAACGCAAAGCTGTATATCTTGCCATTAAAACCAATCTGCTTCCGTGGTGTACAGTAGTCCCTTCGGTGCGTCTGGGAACCGGTGAAACAAAGATAAAAACCGGGTCTTTCATGCCGAATTTGGCACTGGAATACTTTTTTGCCGACCGTTGGTCGATCGCTGTATCAGGCATGTATTCCGATTTCTCTTATAAGAATAAGGTGTGCGACCGCTGGTCTGTCTCTTCTTTTTCCATCGAACCCCGTGTGTGGCCATTGCGTCCGGGTGAGTTTGTATGGCTTAATACAGGATTGTTCGGCGAGTACGGCGATTTTGACATACGAGGCAGTGCGATCGATCCGGATAAGGATATTCTCTATGGTCGGACTGGTCGTTTCTGGACGGCAGGTGCCAGTGTTGGTTGTCTGATTCCTTTCGGGAAAGGTTTCTGTATGGAGGCTGGAGTACGGGCAGGTTATCGTTCGGTGTCGGAGGGAAAGAAATACCGTTACGATAAAGTAGATGACAAGAATTATCTGGAAACCCGTTTTTCGTCGACAGGTTTTATGATTGGGCTGAATGTCAGCTTGGTGTATCGTTTTCAAATCAGATAAGGAAAGGAGGGAATATGGGTAAACATAAAAACGATAGAATAAAGAAATGGGTAATATGCCTGGTCGGCGCCCTAGCCTTGGCGGCATGTACCTATCATACGCCGGATGAAGACTGGGAGAAAAATGGGAGGGTGCGCTTGCTTCTCGATTGGCAAACCCGAGCACAGCCTTTGGTCATGACTTACCATTTCTATAAAGATGGAACAGGCAGTCCCGTTGTGCGACGTGGGGATGCTTGGGGATATGAAGGAACACTTCCGGCGGGATATTATAAAGTGGTTGTTTGTAATACCGACTGTGAGAATGTTTTGCTAGAGACGGAAAACGGATATGACGGGGCTTGTGGAAGGGCCCGGCAGGTATCTTCCCTGAAATCGTCACCAGTCTTGATCGCACAGCCGGGTAATTTGTACAGTACCGGTTGTGAACAAATCGATATCGGGGGCGAAGAAATTGCAGTACGGGAATTAAGTCCCGCCAGTCTGGTTCGCAGGCTGGAGCTGAATATAAAGATCACAAGCGGAGAGACGGGTGAGGTGGTTCAATGTGAAAAACTGACTGGGCGGCTCACCGGTCTATCTCCGGGCGTATATCTTTCAAGTGGCAAACCTTTTACCAGTACATCTGCCTTTGTGGTATTCGAGTCTGAGTTAACCTCTTCCGGAGTATATACCACGATACAGAATCTGTTCAGCCTGCCGGAAAAGGATGCTGGTAGCAGTCCGATCTGTCTTCTGTTGGACATGGAACTGGCGGACGGAAAAGAAGTTTCCACGTTGATCGATATTACGGAAGAGATCGGTAAGGCATTCATAGAGAACACGTTTTCGGTGATACTCGACTTGACGGTTAAGTACGACGAAATAAACGGCTTGACTGTCTTGCTGGCGGAATGGAAAAAAGGAAATGAGGGTTCGGGCGTTGTCGATCCCTGAAAAAGAATAACAATTAAACACTGGTATGATATGAGAACAAATGGATTTTTTGTAACAAGTATGTTGGCTGTCGCTTTTCTGGCGGGTTGTACCAACACAGAAGAGCCGGTGACGGCAAATAGTGAAGAAGCGATCCGCATAACAGCGGGTATCGGAGAACCTACCCGTGCGGTAATAGATGCCGGTTATGGCGCAGATCTGAATGTGTCGTTTGCCCGGATTGATAACCAGCCCGCAGGGATGAACTGGAATACACCGTCGATCGATGCCATCCGTACCGGTGGTGCAGGTAATACAGCGATTACTTTCGAGCAGGAACAAAACTATCTGGCGGCAAACGGAGTGTCGGCCCTGATCGGCTACTATCCCCGCAAGACTCCGGAAGCAGGGACGGCCAATCCGTTACGTGTAGTTTATACGATTACCGGAGATGAAGATATTATGGCAACGGAGATACAGACGGGATGGTTGGCGGCCCCGTTCGAAGTATTCACCTTTAACCACTTGCTTACCCAATTGCAATTTGTTTGTGTGGGGTCTGCTGAAGCCGTTGCCAAATGGACGGCAGTCACTTCCATAACGGTAAAAGATGTAACCACCGAATTGACACTTTCGCTCGATAAAACGACGGGTGCCGGTTTAACGGCTACCGGTGTTGCCAACAAAAGTTTGTTGGCAAAGAACTGTCCGGCAGCTGTCTCGGTAGTCGGTCTGGCTGTTCCCCAGACCGGCTACCTGATGCTTTATCCGGTAGCGGATATGGGAACGGCTGTAGCTGCGATCGACCTGGAAGTGAAAGCAACTTACGACGGAGTGGGAAAAACACTGCCTGTTTCTATAACGAATATTGATGGTGGAGTACAGGCGGGACAATCTCACCTGATCACGCTCACCTTTGCGGAGGACGGCACGATCATAGCAGAGGCCGGTATTGCGGTCTGGCAGCCGGGTAATGGCGGAAGTTCCATTATAACCCCCGGAGAATAATAAAAAATCGAATAGTAATAGAATGAATAAACCGATAGTCATAGCAACCGTCGTTATCCTTTCAGGTATCACCGCCTGTTCGGACAGCAATCCTACACCGCAGTTAGTTCCTGAAACGGCGGTCAACCTGGAAGGGGCGATCGGCTTGTCTACCCGCGTTGTAATCGATTCCGGTTATGAAACGGATCTGGATATCTGTTTTGTGCGTCAGGATGAAACAGGTAATACCTACGGTGCGTGGAGTCTGTACAAAGCTGTCCGTAGCGGAGGGGCAGGGAACCGTCCGATCCGGTTTGAGATACCCCAGTTATATCCGGCTGATGGAAGCCATATCCGCCTGCACGGTTATTATCCGGTGGAGAATGAGGTCGATCCGGTAACAGGTAAGGTGATTTTTACTTTAGACGGGATGACGGATATCATGGCAACGGGATGCCTTTCTGCAACCGCTTATGCTCCTGTGAGGACCTGCCTGTTCCGTCATTTGCTGACACAGGTCGGGTTGGTTTGCTATAGCGACCGGGCGGTGCTGTGGGGAGAGATCGTAAAGATAGAAGCAGTGGGAGTCCATACCCGTCAGGAACTCGATTGTACGGATGAGTCTCCCCGGTTGACGGATGTATCTTCCGCTGAAGTAATAAAAAATGTGATCGTGCAAGGGATAAACGGATTATCTCTCCCGCAGGTGGATGAAGGGGAAGGACTGCTTGATGCGCAAGGATATATACTGCTTCCCGCATCGCAGCCTGTAGGGACGGACGGGAATCCGCTCCGGTTGGAGATAACCACGACGAAAGACGGAAAAGGGAATGAGATAGAAACGATAACGTCTGTATCCATTACCGTAGAAGATGGTTTTCAGATTGGCAAACGACATGTCGTTTCGCTTTTTTTTACAACGGGTACCCGTATACAAACATCTTTTGTCGGCGTAGAACCCTGGACGGATCACGATGCTGATGAATTACCCATCTGAAAGGATGACTGACATAATTAAGTATGATTTTCTTTAATGTATAATTAAAAAACAAACGAAAATGAAAACAACAACAATGTGGGTTATAGCTATAGCCCTGGTGGCAGCAACAGGTTGCTCGGAAACAGAAACGGAAGTGATCGATTCCGGCGGCGACGATCAGGTAGCTTTAGGTATTTCACCTAATCTAAAGGTGGAAGCCGGAACCAGATCGGCAACTAAATCGGTTGTGAGCGGTGACCTTATTACCTATGCCAATTATACGACTGAAGCTCCGGGATTAGGCGTATTGATAACGAATAAGGCTGCAAATGGCTGGTATACACCTGATGGAACGGACTATACCGGCCACCATGTATGGTATATGGGTGATGAAAGGGGAGCGAATTGGATCTCCATACAAACAAAAGGAGCCACTTTTGCGGATACGAACGAGTCTCCTTATTATCTGACGAAGGATATAGGTAGAGTATATGCTTATTATCCGTATGATGTAACTATAACCAATACTCTCACAAATGTAAATGCGGAAGCCGACCTTAAAATACCCGTAACGGTTTTGAGTAGCGGTGAGATAAACGCTCAAAGAAATAATGCGAAGAAGTATTGGAACGCGGGTGCATGGGCATCTACAGCGAGGACTGACCTGGTCAATCTCAGTTTGCCGACAGAAAAAGACTACCTGTATTTTGGTGCGGATGGCGGACGCTATGTAAATAACGGACGTGCCGACGGATTTTCGCCTGTGACACCGGAGGATGAACCTAATAATCTGGATACGGATAATCCCGGTTACAAGATCAACCTGGATATGAAACATGCGATGGCGATGGTCTCTTTTCGGGTGTACGATGGCGGACGTTTAAGCGGTAATAATGTGAATTTTACGAAATTTACCATTAAGAATCATATCGGTGGTACAAATCTGTTCAAAACCGGTAGTGGAAAAATGTCTTTGACGGACGGTGCTATAACAGAGACAGTTGCAACGGCGGAATTGAGTCGTACGATCATCAATTATGTCCTGATGCGGCAAGTGGAAGCAGGAGAAGGACAGTATGCCTTTATACAGACCGGGACTACGACCGGCGGGATAAATGGTAAGACTGTATCCAAGTCGGTCAGTGCTATTGTGTATCCTGTCAATTTCGGTGAAAATGAAATCGACCTGGAGATCACGCTTCAAGAAGGTGATAATACTCCCGTCGTGTATCCTGTAACGCTGATCGGTAATCAATGGGAACCCAACAACAATTACATCTATACACTTTCCGCAGGACGTAACAAACTTACGGTGATGGATGTCAGTGTTGAGGCCTGGGCGGATAACGAACAGGACGAAATACCTCTGTAATCATATATAAAAACAAAGCCCATGAAACAATTCATATATACACTTTCGACAGTTGTTTTCTTCCTGCTGGCTAACGCTTGTACGGAGGCCACGATCTTTATGGGCGACGGGGGAAATGAAGGCAAAGGCGATGTGGAGGAGGGTGTTCCTTTGAGCGTAAAGAATCTGGGGTTATCGGTCGAGATAGAATCGAGAAGTATCGCAACGGGAGGGGCGATAGCTAGTCCGGTGAATCCCAATCCGCTTATGCAGGTAGGAGTTTCGGTTACGAAAGCGAATGGTTCCGCTTATGCCAGCGGTACTCATACACAGGTGTTTGTTTACAATACAGCGGCCGTTTCGCCTGGCTGGGAGTTGGCGGAGGGTGAGGAGAGGCTTTTGTTGTTTTCGGAGAAAGGAACCGTATACGGATATGCTCCGGCAGAGAGAAGCGTGTCTTTGTCAGGAACACCGAAAGTACCTGTCATGAGTGGTGTAAAGGTACTGGATAAACAGAAGTTTTACTTTAGCGACACCAGTGATCCGGTAGATGCATCGACCGATATACAGTGGGAAACCGATCAGGATGATTATCTGTATTGTAAAGTGCCCGTAGAGGTAGACCGCTGGCATCCGGAGGTTTCTTTGACGATGAATCATGCATTGGCAAAAGTGAGTTTCCGTGTGCTGGAAACGGATGGCGGTTCGGAGTTTGCCGGTAGCCGGGTGAAGAAGGTCGTGTTGAAAAGTAACAGCGGTTTTAAAAAGTCGACTTCCGCGAAGCTGAACCTGGCAACGGGGGAATTTGGGGGAACGGTGGCGACAGTGGGTGAGTTGTGGTTTACAGCAGACGGCGACCTGCGAAGAGTTGGAACGGGGGGTGGTGCTGGTGAGGATGATATTCGTAAGGTTGCCATACAGGCTTTCGGGATGGTTATACCTGTGGCGGACGTCCCTGTAACGTTGGAGCTGACGCTTGACAATGGTTCTGTTTTTACGATGGCTCCGGCGACAGGCGGCGGTGTAAGTACATTTATTGCCAACTGGTTGAAGGGGAACAATTATATCTACAACATCCAGCTATCTCCGCAAGGTATCAGTATTACTAATGTTGAAGTAGCTGGTTGGGCAGAGGGCGGTGCAACGGATGTTCCTGTGGAATAGTGAAACAAAATAATGCGAAAGACGAAATAAAATGGAACGGAATCGAGTACTGTTATATCTGTTATACTTGTTGTGGCTACTGGCTGGTATATTGCTGGTTGGGTGTACGGCGGAACCGGTAGAGGAGATCGTACCGGAAGAGAGCCAGCCGGTAGCCCTTAGTTTCGGCAAGCCCAATTTGGGCGTGCCGGAACTCCTGACCCGTGTCGGAGAGGTTGCCACCCTACCTCCAACACCTTTACCAGCCGGGGCAACCATACGTATCGGGGCTTATTTCACCGGTAATGTAGGAGATGTGCCGGCAGAGGCTTCCTTCTCTACGGTAGCCCCCTCGTTTGAAGCAACCTACGTGGTAGGGGATGACGGTAGTTTATCCCCTTGCTGCGTGAATGGGAACGGAGAGCAAGCGGTGGGTACAGCCAAAGGTTTGACTGTCAGGAATGGTATGTACGATTTCTACGCAGTCTCCCCGGCACGACCGCTATTGCAAGGGAATGACGGTTTCTATAGGGTAACCGGTATTTCCCACAAGGAGGATGTAATGACCTCTTTTGTTCGTGGTGTGGCTGTGACGAAGACCGCCAGACAAGTGACACTCCGAACTTTTAGCCGGAAATGTGCGATGTTGGTATTCAATGTGGCCCCTTCACCCGGTAATGCTCTTTCTTTTGATCGGTTATACGGAACTTCTCTTGTAATAAGAAAGATATCGTCTTCGGGGGCTGTCCTGCTGGCAGGTACGGATACGGGTATTCTTCCTACGGGAGGCGGTACCGGGGTGGATGCGGAAGTTACGTTTGCTACAGAAGAATTTGAACCGGTCGATCCTGGTTCTGATCCGGATAATTGCGGTCTGAACAAAACAAAAGGTGTCGTCCTTCCCAAAGACAACCAACCTTTCGAGGTGGAAATAACCGTAGTAAGAGACGATGAGACAGCGATCCTCAGGGCCACTATCGACCGGAATATCTCTTTCGACGAAGGCAAGCGGTATATTTTTACCCTCGAAGTGAAGAATAATGAAAGTAGTCTGATCATGAAGGTACTCGATTGGAATGCAATAGCTTTCAGAGACGACAATGTGGGAGGCCCCGACACTCCTTATCCCGACCCTGATATCAACGAAGGAATAGGTACAACCGTTACTGTTGCCCGATGGACGGAAATAACCTGGAGCGGTAATGGAAATGTCGGCGGAGATAGTTGAACGAATATAGTTTAAAAACGAAATACAATGAAACGAATAAGTAAAACAAGGCTGTTTGCACTGTTGTTTCTGCTGGTAGCTGGCGGTTGTACTGAAACGGTTGTGGAAGAAGATGATATTCCGCTTCATGCTCAGAAGGAAGTGGATGCCGGATTTATCCTGAATGTGCAGGCTAACCGGACTCCTGTTACCCGTAGCATCACTTTTACTCCTGACGGCACGATCGAGTCGGATACGCTAGCAGTAGGTACAAATGACTCGATACGAACGAAGGCCGCCGCTCCATTGTCTGAAATGCAGGAAAGCCAGATCGCCAGCCTGTGGGTCGGGCAGTATGATGTTATAACAGGTATGCGTTTGTTTAACCAGTATATTCCTTCTATGACAGGAACTACAGTTAATCTGAAATTGAAGCATAATGATAACAGGAACCGTGTTTATTTTATATCGAATGCCGGTGACCTGGGGGCGATAGCTACTGAAGCAATTTTGAAAAAACATACGTTGGCTTATACTTCTACACCTGAGGGGTTGCCTGATAATAATTTATGTAAAATGATGGGATACTGGGAGGGTGAAGTGACGGCTGATGGCATAAGAGATATAGGGGTGGAACTAACCCGTCTTATTGCAACAATTACGTTTACTTACTCGATAGGTGCTGATTTTATATTTAGGCCTGCTTCTGTTGCTTTGAAGAATACCCCGACCGTATCGCAGGTGGAAGCACCAACGGAACAATTGACAACAGGGGGTATCAGTTATAATATATATACGGGAACGGTCAACCAGGAGGGTGCGACTATTTATTGGTATTTGCCGGAAAATATGGCGGGTACTGTCAGTGGAGAAAATGTCGTCGATTCGGAGAAGAAGAAGACTGGTCAGGGTGTGACGAATGCAACCTGTATCGAGCTGACAGGAACAGCCGTACAAGGAGGTGTGACGTATGGGGATGTTACTTTCCGTTTTTATCCGGGTAGTGATAAGAACAATTACGATATTGTGCGTAACTCCCGTTACACGATGGACGTTACTTTGATAGGTATAGATGTTTTCGATGAACGTATTACCGTCGGTGAGATACCTCCTATAGTAGTTGATCCTACTGAAATGCCAGCTAAAAAAGGAGGAGAGAAAGAGATACAGATCACAGCTCGTCCGGGTCAGCCGTGGGTCTTCGATATGCCTGCTTGGTTATCTGCGTTGCTGGATAGTCAGAATATACCTTCGGGTGCCACTATTACGTACCAGGGGCCTGCCAATGTTATATTTAGAGCTGTGGAAGCAAACCCAAGAGCAGAAAGCAGATCTGTTTCTTTTAATATTGAAGTCAACGGAGTCAATCAGGAGATAACGATTGTTCAGGCAGGTTCTACCCTGACAAAAGGCAGTGATATATCACTGGAAGCAGAAGCCCCTTCAGAGTCGGCTTCTGCATTTACGGCTACAGAGGGCTTGCAATGGTTGGCGTCTTTAAGTGGCGATGGCTGGCTGGACTGGTCTGCATCTAATCCGGGCTCTTCGGGAGCTGAAGCACCGGACGGATCGCAGCCGCTAAAAGTAAAGGCAACTGCCAGTAATCCATTTGCCCTGGCGCGTAGCGGTAAAATAACGGTAAAAGCCGGGGCGTCGGTGGGGGACGCCGGTTATACAAACTTAACTCAGGAAATAGCTGTTTTACAAGCGGGTTCTATTGTAACCGGATCGGCCGTGAATCTGAGTGCGGAAGCGGTAAGTCATCAGGCATCAGCGTTTGTTGCCACAGCCGGTTTGGACTGGGCAGCTAATGTAACGAATGGCGATTGGATTACACTCATCGGAACAACGTCGGGTAATCTGACAACCGGTAATGCCCAGGACATAACTTTTGATGTAGAGGTGAATCTAAACTCTTCTTTGCGAACCGGTGAAATAACTGTTCGTGCAGGTGATGAGACTGGAGGTCCGACAGGATTGATTATTATAAAACAACAGGCTTCTACTTTTAGTACTACTGATGCTGCAACTGAAATAGACGCAGCTGGTATTGCTACTGCAACTGGTTCGGTTACTGCTACTTCCGGTTTGGAGTGGACTGTATCTCCTGAAACAGATAATGGTATAACTGTAAGTCCAACAGGAGGTTCGGGGGATGCTACGTTAACATTTACGGCTTATGCCAATCTTGATGCACCTCGTACGGGTACATTTACAGTATCAGTTACAGGTGCAAATCCGGCACGAACGGCTACCGTCACGGTTAAGCAGACTGGTGGGGCTTATCTTGGCAATATGCAGGTTCTGAAAACAGAGCCTTCCTCTAATAGTTGGAGTGGTGCCAATTTATATTGCAGCGGTCTAGATGCGGAAGGTCATACTGATTGGCGTTTACCAACGGTGGATGAAGCGGTAAGTATGTATCAAAACCAAAGTACGTTATTGGCCGTAAGTGGCTTTACGGGGTTTATCCGTGGTTGCTATTGGACTGTTACGACCGCTCCTTACAGTAGCCACTACTATGTGGATTTTAATAATGGTAGTTATAATTATAATCGCTACGATGCAGGAAATGCCTATGTTCGCTGTGTTCGTAATAGGTAAGTGTGCGTCTATTAGGTTCAAAACTGACAAATATCGAAACAATAAAAAACGAAATACAATGAAACGAGTAAGTAAAACAAGGCTGTTTGCACTGTTGTTTCTGCTGGTAGCCGGCGGTTGTACTGAAACGGTTGTGGAAGAAGATGATATTCCGCTTCATGCCCTGAAGGATGTGGATGCCAGGTTTATCCTGAATGTACAGGCTAACCGGACTCCTGTTACCCGTAGTATTATTTTTACTCCTGATGGTACGATCGAGTCGGATACGCTGGCAGTAGGTACAAATGACTCGATACGAACGAAGGCCGCCGCTCCATTGTCTGAAATGCAGGAAAGCCAGATCGCTAGCCTGTGGGTCGGGCAGTATGATGCGATAACGGGTACGCGTTTGTTTAACCAGTATATTCCTTCTATGACAGGAACCACGGTCAATCTGAAATTGAAACAGAGTCATAATGGCAACAGGAGCCGTGTCTATTTCATATCGAATGCCGGTGATCTGGGAGCGATAACCACTGAAACGATCTTGAAGAAACATACATTGGTTTATACCTCTACGCCTGAGGGGTTGCCTGATAATAATTTATGTAAGATGATGGGATACTGGGAGGGTGAAGTAACGGCCGGCGGCATAAGGGATATAAGAGTGGAACTAACCCGCCTTGTTGCAACGATTACGTTTACTTATTCGACAAGTGCTGATTTTACATTTAGGCCTACTTCCGTTGTTTTGAAAAATGCCCCGACCGTATCGCAGGTGGAAGCGCCAACGAAACAGTTGACGACAGGAGGTATCAGTTATAATACCTATACGGGAACGGTCAGCCAAACGGGTGTTACTGTGTACTGGTATCTGCCGGAAAATATGGCGGGAACTGTCAGTGATGCAAACGCTGTTGATTCGGAGAAAAAGAAGACTGGTCAGGGTGTAACGAATGCAACCTGTATCGAGTTGACAGGAACAGCCGTACAAGGAGGTGTGACGTATGGGGATGTTACTTTCCGTTTTTATCCGGGTAGTGATAAGAACAATTACGATATTGTGCGTAACTCCCGTTACACGATGGACGTAACTTTGATAGGTATAGATATTTCCGATGAACGTATTACCGTCGGTGAGATACCTCCTATTGAAGTCGATCCTGCTGAAATGCCTGCTAAGAAAGGAGGTGAAAAGGAAATACAGATAACAGCTCGTCCGGGGCAGCAATGGGTGTTCGACATGCCTCTCTGGTTATCTGCCTTGCTGAACGGTCAGAATATACCTTTGGGTGCAACCATCACGCATCAGGGGCCTGCCAAAGTAAAGTTTATAGCTGAGGAAACGAACCCAAAAGCAGAAAGCAGATCTACCTCTTTTAATATAGAAGTCAACGGAGTCAATCAGGTGATAACGATTGTTCAGGCGGGTTCTACCCTGACAAAAGGCAGTGATATATCACTGGATGCAGAAGCCCCTTCAGAGTCGGCTTCTGCATTTACATCTATCGAGGGTTTGCAATGGTCGGCATCTTTAAGTGGCGATGGCTGGCTGGATTGGTCTGCATCCAATCCGGGTACTTCGGGAACTGTGCAGGACGGCCCACAATCGTTAATAGTAAAAGCAATTACCAGTAATCCATTTGCCCGGGTACGTAGCGGTAAAATAACGGTAAAAACCGGGGCGTCGGTGGGGGACGCCGGTTATACAAATCTGAAACAGGAGATCGCGGTTACGCAAGCAGCTTCGACAGTCAGTAGTTCAACCAAAGCGGTAGCTGCCGAAGGTGCTGGAAGCCTAAGCTCTTCGTTAACTGTTACTCCCGGTTTGAATTGGTCAGCTAGTGTAGTGGGTGGTAGTTGGATCACTTTAGTAACGACATCCGGTGGTCCGGCTACAAATTCAGCAGAGAATGTAACTTATAATGTCCCGGTTAATCCGTACTCTTCTCCGCGAAGCGGAGTAATAACGGTTCGTGCGGGCGATGCGACTGATGGGCCGACAGGAATCATCACCATAAACCAGGATGCTTCGGTATTTAGCGCAACTAATGCAACTACAACAATAGATGTTGTGGCTACTACTACTTCAACCGGTTCGGTTACTGCTACTACAGGTTTGGTATGGACTATATCTCCGGAAACAGATAATGGAATAACTGTGAGTCCAACCAATGGAATAGGTAATGCTATACTAACGTTTACGGCATCAGATAATACCAGCTCTGTAGCTGTTGAGCGTACGGGTTCATTTTCTGTAACAGTTACGGGAACAAGTCCGGCGCGTATAGTGATGGTTACTGCTAAGCAGACGGCTCCGGCTTATGTGGAAAGTATCCAGGTTTGTAAAGCTGATGGTGGTAAGATGACTTTTAGTGAGGCCAACGATTATTGTCTTAATTTGGTTGCAGAAGGAAAGGAGGATTGGCGTGTACCTACGAAGAGTGAACTGGAAGTTATATATAGGAATAAAGATTTATTACAATCCGTAACTGGTTTCGATGAGTTTATAAACGACTACTATTGGTGTAGTGATACCGGTGGGCGCTACGGGCGTATTGTCATGCACTTAGGTAATGGTAATGTTGGCAGTGATTATGATCATTACAGTAACTATATTCGCTGTGTCCGGTCTAAATAGTTATGCCCAGCAAACTAGACCAAAGATGATGGAGTGACAACCGAGGTTTGGAAGGTGTAAGAAAACCTTTTTAATGGCAACTTAATAATAATACGAATAAAAATAACATTTAAAACATATATTATGAACAAAGCGGATTTAGTAAATGAACTAGCGGTGAAGTTGAATATCCCACAGTACCAGTCTCGTCAATTTCTCAATGCTTTCCAGGAAGTGTTGACAGAAACATTGAAACGGAGTCCTATAATCCTTCAAGGATTCGGGACATTTGAGCCCTGGAATCAGAAAGAACGGCAGGGGCGTAATCCTCGTAACGGTGTCCCTTGTATGATTGCTCCCCGCAAAAGTGTTAAATTCAAACCTGGAAAGTTTTTACTTCGAGATTTGAATTCTCCCAAATAGAGAGCAAAAGGGAGACACAAGTGTAAACCGAATAGAAAAGTTGAACGAATATAGATTAAAAACGAAATACAATGAAACGAGTAGGTAAAACAAGGCTGTTTGTACTGTTGTTTCTGCTGATTGCAGGCGGTTGTACTGAGACGCATGTGGAGGAAGATGATATTCCGCTTCATGCCCTGAAAGAAGTGGATGCCGGGTTTATCCTGAATGTGCTGGCTAACCGGACTCCCGTTACCCGTAGCATCACATTTACTCCGGACGGCACGATCGAGTCGGATACGCTGGCAATAGGTGCAGAGGATTCGGTACGAACGAAAGCTGTTGCCCCGTTGTCTGGAATTCAGGAAAGCCAGATTGCCAGCCTGTGGGTCGGGCAGTACGATGTAACAACGGGTATGCGTTTGTTCAACCAGTATATTCCTTCTATGACCGGTACAACAGTCAACCTGAAACTAAAGCAGAGTCAGGCCGGTAGCAGGAGCCGTGTCTATTTCGTGTCGAATGCCGGTGATCTGGGGGCAATAGCTACTGAAACGGTCTTGAAAAAACATACGTTGGCTTATACTTCTACGGCCGAGGGATTACCAGATAATAACTTATGTAAGATGATGGGATATTGGGAAGGCGAAGTGGCGGCCGGTGGTGTAAGAAATATAATGGTGGAACTGACCCGCCTTATCGCTGCAATAACGTTTACTTATTCGACAGGTGCTGATTTTACATTCAGGCCTACTTCCTTAGTTTTGAAGAATGCCCCGACCGTATCGCAGGTGGAAGCGCCAACGGAACAGTTGACGACAGGAGGTATCAGTTATAATACCTATACGGGAACGGTCAGCCAAACGGGTGCTACTGTGTACTGGTATCTGCCGGAGAATATGGCGGGAACTGTCAGTGAAGCAAACGCTGTCGATTCGGAGAAAAAGAAGACTGGTCAGGGTGTAACGAATGCAACCTGTATCGAGCTGACAGGAACAGCCGTACAAGGAGGTGTAACGTATGGGGATGTTACTTTCCGTTTTTATCCGGGTAGTGATAAGAACAATTACGATATTGTGCGTAACTCCCGTTACACGATGGACGTTACTTTGATAGGTATCGATATTTCCGATGAACGTATTACCGTCGGTGAGATACCTCCTATAGTAGTAGATCCAACTGAAATGCCTGCTAAGAAAGGAGGTGAAAAGGAAATACAGATAACAGCTCGTCCGGGGCAGCAATGGGTGTTCGACATGCCTCTCTGGTTATCTGCCTTGCTGAACGGTCAGAATATACCTTCGGGTGCCACTATTACACATCAGGGGCCTGCCAATGTGGTGTTTAGAGCTGTGGAAGCGAACCCAAGAGCAGAAAGCAGGTCTGTCTTTTTTAATATAGAAGTCAACGGAGTCAATCAGGTGATAACGATCGTTCAGGCGGGTTCTACTTTGACAAAAGGGGATGATATCTCACTGGATGCAGAAGCAAGTTCTGAAGGGGCTTCTTCTTTTACAGCAACCGAGGGGTTGCAGTGGTTAGCTTCCCTAAGCGGTGGTGACTGGCTGAATTGGTCCAATTCAGCGTCAGCCGGTCCTGAAGCACCGGCTGACGCACAACCGTTAAAAGTAAAGTCTACTGCCAGTAATCCATTTGCCCGGATACGTAGTGGTAAAATAACGGTGAAAGCCGGGGCCTCGGTGGGAGACGTTGATTATACAAATTTGATTCAGGAAATAAAAGTTTTACAAATGGGTTCTATTGTGACCGGATCAACTGTAAATATGAATGCAGAAGCTGTAAATAATCAGGCATCAACCTTTACTGCCACAGTCGGTTTGGACTGGGTTGCTAATGTAACGAATGGTAATTGGATTTCACTTACCGGAACAACGTCGGGTTATCCGACCACCGGAAATTTACAGAACATAACTTTTGATGTTTCTGTTAACCCGTCTTCAACTCAACGAAGTGGTGAAGTTGTTGTTCGTGCGGGGGATGTGGTTGATGGTCCGACGGGAACAATTACGGTAAATCAATTAGGCTCTAACTTTAGCGTATCTGATACAGAGTTAGTGTTGGCGTATGTTGCTACTTCTGGTTCTGTAATAGTAAAAGGAACAAACGGTTTGCTTTGGACAGTAAGTCCGGCTGAGAGTATAAATGGTATCACACCTGCTACTATCTCTCAAATAGCAGATGGTAATGCGCAGGTATTAAACTTTGATGTTACTGAAAATATTGGTACTGTAGTTCGTGAAGCTATTTTCACTGTCGCTGTAACAAATGGAGATCATTCTAAGCGAGTAAGAGTGAAACAGAAGGCCCGTGTTACTGTAACAATAGATCAGAGTGTGTTGCAAAGTTATTCTGCTCGATTATTATTTGGTTATAATTGGTTAAGTCATCCGCTATTTGATGCTGATGGAACAAATAAGGCCGCATCTCATGGTATTACTAATGTGAATTTATCATCATCTCCTCCTACAATGACAGGGTCTTATACTATACAGATACAGGAAGGACAAAATAGAGCCTCTGCCAGTTATTCAGATATGCGACATTATTGTGATACTTTAACTGAAGATGTTTTTAATGATTGGCGTTTACCAACTCAAATAGAGTTACATGGCATATATCAAAAAGTTGCACGAGAAGGTTCTATAGGTGCTAGTGCTAGCGCGTTTATCAGCAATTGGTATTGGAGCAGTTCGGTTTATCTTGAGGCTCCAGCCGATTATCGTTGTGTATTGACTTTTGGTGGTGTTGATGGTATTCCTGCCGGCGCTTTTGGTGCTCTTGGTTTGGGTACCAATTCTTATGTACGTTGTGTAAGAGATATTCAATCTATAAGATAAGAAATTATGAATAAAAAAGATTTAATTAGTGCATTAGCTGTCAAAATGAATGTTACGCGACAACAATCATGCGAGTTTATCAACTCTTTTCAAGAAGTATTAGCCGATACATTAAAACAGGATTCATCTGTGATGCTCCAAGGGTTTGGTACTTTTTCTTCTTGGAAACAAAAGAAACGGGAAGGACGTAATCCTCATACTGGCATTTCTTGTGTAATTGCTCCCCGTAGAAGTGTTAAATTTAAACCCGGAAAGTGTTTACTTAAAGACTTGAATTTTCCCAAATAGAGAGCAAAAGGGAGACACTAGCGTAAACCGAATAGAAATAGACCTTGTGTTTCCCTGTTTTTTTGATTTCCCTCAATTATTTATTAACGCCTATTAGATATATCATGAAGAAACAAAACAAATTAGAAGCCTTATTCCCAAATGGAAAAGTCCCAGACGTGAACGAGTTTAACCGCAATCTTGACAAAATGTCGAAAGAAGGTCGTAACCATTTGCTTGAAAAGATTTACAAAATTGCATTTACCGTATGGTCAACCTTGCCTAAAAAACACCAGAAGTTCATCGAAGAAGTAATTATCCACGACCGCCAGTCATATGTCGACTTCATCATTGATAAAACAGTGATGACTTGCCTTCGTTGCCCCCTCCGTTTTCCCGTCTTGTTTATCCGGATGCTCCATTTAACGGAAGTAGTAGAACGTACTGCGCAAACTTCAATAAATCATTTATCAATGTCTGTTCTTATCTGTTTCCAAATTTGTGGCAAGATTGGCACGCTTGCCGGGAATATTAGTAAAGGAGGGTTTACTTGCGAAGAGGTGCTGGTGTTGGCGGGGAAGGTGAGGGTGGGGGATTATTGTGGGGACTTGAATTAATAGTATTTTTCAATTCTACCAAATCTTGTTATTATTTTATTTTCTGATTCAATAGCTACGAGCGAACGTAATCCCCGATGAAAGAAGAGCATATCTACAAAATACTCCTTATTGTTATACTCCAAACGATATTGATTGCCCATAAAGGTAAACCCTCGACCTAATTCCAAAATGAATGACTTGATTTTGGCGACCAACCGTTTCTTCAACTCTAATTCTTTGATGGGCTCTGCTATTCCAAGAAACCCTAAATTATAAGAACTCCTGAATACCTCATTGGCATAATCAGCTTGCGCTTCGGGCAGTGCAATATCAAAGTTATTACTTTTGATTTGCGTTTGCCTGTTAGCATAGGTATTCATCTTTATGGCATTGAGTAACAAATCTTTTTTCCATCCTTTTTGAACTGCTTCTTGAGAATGAAAAAATATTTGCTCCAACGTGAGTTCTTTATCTACATAAGTAATATATTATGCCCCCAAGGCAAAACTGCAACGCAACGTTGCAGTTTTATATCAGCTTGATAATAAAGCTTATAATACCGTTTCATGTACCACAAATTACGAGGCGACAACCCCATATCTGGAAACTGTTCTTTTAGGTCAATAGACAATCTATTAACTACACCACTACCATATCCACCTTCTAAATTTTTTTCAAGGAGCAACTTACCTATATTCCAATATGCAGAGTTTACGGTCGTGTTTATCTGTCGGGCAATAGTGGCGCGAGCAGTCTGAATTTCTGCAACAGCTCGTTGTAGTATTTGAGCGTACTCACTATCGTTTATTATCTTTATTTCTTTCGTCATGACTCATTCATTTTTTATACCAGTCTATTAGCTCTTTTATTTCAGGAGGAATAGTCTCTCCTACTAATCGTTTTTATTGATTAATATATTGGAAAACATATCCTTGTTTACTTTTCTCTTTAATAAAGTATGATAAATAATTATAGTTATGCTCGAATTTAAGTATATTGATAAGCTCTTCTGCTGCGTGAGTAAAGCTAGTTTGATTAAATACAATCTTATTTTCACCTTCCTTTTTTACACCTATTATCTTATTTCCAAACTGTATTATAGCCATATTCAAAGGCGGAATAGTTGGGTATGTAATATTTAGTGATGTATTTGAATGAATCAACCCCGCAGCTTCCAAAACAAGTATATCTGAAAATGTTATACCAAATTGGTCATATGAGTTTTCATTGTTTACTTTTAGGACTGAATGATTAAAAACAGACATCGATGCTAATTTTTCAAAAAGCTCAGCCTCTTTTTTATCCAAATTACTCAATAACTCTAATGCTCTAATGCTCACATTACCAGGATTAGAAACCTCGTTTCCTAATATTTTCGCCCAGATTTCTTTTAACTCATCACTATTAATGTCCTGAACTTTATTAAAGAATCTATTTTTCCAATCAAAATCAATAGGTGTGTCTGAAACATTTTTTGATAAATATTTAATAGATCTATCCGCTACATCTTCAATGTTCATTTGTCTATTTATTTCTTGTAATGCTATGCGTTTTTTTGTCCTTTCAATAATTTCATCGTTGGCATCGGCAATTATTATCATACCTTTTGCTTCAGCTTCTTTTTGCATTATTAAAGCTTCCGCATTCGCTTTCGCCTCTTTTCTTATTTGAGTTGGTTTATACAATGTCCCAATAGCAGAACTTACTGTTTCGATAAGTTTCTCCAGAGGCTTTCCTTCTGTTTTAATAATATTAACTTCCATTATTTTGCATTTATTTAATTAGCTCTTTCATATCAACCTGCAAAATTTCAGCTATCTTATGAAGCATTTGCAGGGATAGTTGGCTGCGGTTGCAAGCGTTTAAAGTTCTTACCGAGTTTTTCTGCTAACCACGTCTGCTTGATGCCTTTTTCGTTTAGTACCTCTTTATCTGATTATTTTGCATCTTAACGTTTATTATAGTCCAAATATAAGAAATATTTTTGGATAATTATAAGTAAACAGTGAATTTACTAATGTGTAACTAATTAAAACTTTGTTTCAAACGACCTATATGTTATAGAAGCGGAGTCTTTTGTTTGAAACCTGCTACTAAACAGGTCGCGGATTTGCAACAGAAAGTCTTCGTAATACCACATGTAATGTGATTGTTTGCGGAGATTAATGTTTGTATTTGGTACGTCGTTGCGGTAAATCTACCTTGATGGAAATAGCCATCAACATAGAAATTGTTGCTGTAGGATGATTGGTTTTAAAGACCGATTCTTTGCGGGAAAATGAATTCCCGTTAAGTGGGGAGAAGATATATTGACTTATATTCTATAATTTGATACCCTTTCGGATATTTATTTCGTGATTATGTTAAAAAAGAGTACCCGAAAGGGTATTAAGAGTGTTATTGAAAGTTGTAAATAAATTAAATCCATTCCAGAGATTCCAGCGTAATAATCATTATTTTCCTGATAAACGTTAAATAAGAACCTAAATTTATCGGTGTGATGATTCCTGAAAAATGGTATTTTAAGATTTTGGTTGTTTCTAAAGTCTTATTATATATTGTTTTACATGATACTCTCGCGCCTATCTTTGCATATATCCCTATCTGTACCTTTGTATCGTTCCCCTGGAAACAGTAGTATTAATCATTAAAATAGAAAAGCTATGACACTGAAATTTAGAAAGGTGCAGCGCAAGGTTCTTAGCGGTGACGATAAGGACAAGGTGAAGACTTATGCGATGGCGCGGTCGTCGAATTATTGCGATATGGATAAGTTGTGTGAATTGATCTCCAGCCGCTCGGCGATGTCGAGTGCTGATGTGAAGGCAATACTCGATTCGTTAAATTGGGCGATGAGCCTGGAGCTTCGTTCGGGTAGTATTGTACAGGTGGGTGAGTTCGGTAGTTTTCGTCTTTCGATTCGTTCGAAAGGAGCGGAGACGGCGGATGCTTTCAATGCTTCCCTGATAAAAAAGGCACGGGTGATATTCTCGCCGGGTACCAGTCTGCGCTGGATGAGTGAGATCGTGAAGTTTGAAGAGGATGAAGATACGAAACCTAAAAAAGAAGAAAATCCGGATGATGACAGACCGGTGATTGAATAATTAAAAATGGTAAATTGGGGATTACCTGATTGAAAGAGGAAGGGGGGAATGTATGAAAAAAGTTTCCTTTATTTTAGGAAAGAAAATGCTTTTTTGTCCTAAAATAAAGGAAAACTTATAAGGAAAGAGGTTATCAAATTGCTGATTGCTATTAAGCAAAGTGAAATCCTGTTTGATGTGATAGACCGGGATGTGGAATTGCCATTTTCCTATTATCACTTGTTTAATATGGAAGATCTGTGTTCTATTAAAGCCTTATAATCTATTTTCATTTGATTTAGTAAAAATGAAATATCAATAAAATCATACCATAGCGGTACTACTTTTCTAAATTTGTTGTATGTATTTTCAATAACCTTATCTTCAACTTTCATTGTTTTTAGTAGATTGTCAAAGTCAGATCTCTTTAATTTTCGTTTTTTTCCGTTCAGAGTCAGAGCAAGTTCTTCTGTGTCTTCAGGTATGACCAGCTTAGTCGATAAGAGATCATAAGCAGGCGTTAGTGTGGTTTCTTTTATCTTTTTATAGAGGGAAAAGTTTTTTAGGTGCATGTCTGCATTACCTGTAAGATAACAGAACAATAAAACCTCAACGTAATTGATCAAGTCCAGGACTGGGTACGCTGAAAACTCTACAATCTTTTTGGCTTACTATACATATAAATTTTAGCTTGTTTCATGGTTCTATTAAATTATTCCTGTCCATAGGTACGGCACCAAGTTGCATTCCGAACAGTTTTAATACCTGATTTACTTTATCCATTTTCAAGGTTTCTTTTCCTTGTTCTAGTTCGCGAAGAAAACGGAGTCCGACACCTGCTTTCAGCGCGAACTCTTCACGTGATAATCCAAGCGACTTGCGCTTTGATTTTACATATTCATTTAATGATAAGTTATTCATTTTTGATACCTCTTCGGGTACAAATATAATGAATATTTCTTGTTTGATACCCTTTCGGGTATTTATTTTTGTGGCTTTTGTTAGGGAATACCCGAAAGGGTATCAAATTTGTTACGAGAAGTCATTAAATAACCTAAATCTATCCCTAAGAATCTCACGTAATAATCATTATTTTCCTGATAAACGTTAAATAATAACCTAAATCTATCGGTGTGATGGTTCGTGAAAAATGGTATTTTAAGATTTTGAATGTTCCTAAAGTCTTATTATATACTGTTTTACATGATGCTATCGCGCCGATCTTCACATATATTCCTACCTATACCTTTGTATCGTTCCCCTGGAAACAGTAGTATTAATCATTAAAATAAAAAAGCTATGACACTGAAATTTAGAAAAGTGCAGCGCAAG
The DNA here is from genome assembly GCF_003479145.1 of Parabacteroides sp. AF18-52. Taxonomy (NCBI): domain Bacteria; kingdom Pseudomonadati; phylum Bacteroidota; class Bacteroidia; order Bacteroidales; family Tannerellaceae; genus Parabacteroides; species Parabacteroides sp. AF18-52. The sequence continues at coordinate 767,313 of NZ_QUGR01000001.1, read as the reverse complement.
GTTCTTAGCGGTGACGATAAGGATAAGGTGAAGACTTATGCGATGGCGCGGTCGTCGAACTATTGCGATATGGATAAGTTGTGTGAATTGATCTCCAGCCGCTCGGCGATGTCGAGTGCTGATGTGAAGGCAATACTCGATTCGTTAAACTGGGCGATGAGCCTGGAGCTTTGCTCGGGTAGTATTGTACAGGTGGGTGAGTTCGGTAGTTTTCGTCTTTCGATTCGTTCGAAAGGGGCGGAGACGGCAGATGCTTTCAATGCTTCCCTGATAAAAAAGGCACGGGTGATATTCTCGCCGGGTACCAGTCTACGCTGGATGAGTGAGATCGTGAAGTTTGAAGAGGATGAAGATACGAAACCTAAAAAAGAAGAAGGTTCCGGTGGAGATGACAGACCTGAGATTGAATAATTGAAAATGGTAAATTGAAGATTACTTGATTGAAAGAGGAAAGGGGAACGTATGAAAAAAAGACTGACTATTCAATTGGTAATGGCAATCCTGCTCGTAATGAGCGGGATTGTTCTTCTTTTCTCCGGTTTCTGGATTGCTCCGAAAGGGGAGATTCATAATAGTGTGCTGGTGGCTTTCGGGGAAACCTGCACATTTGCCGGGGCTTTGTTTGGAGTGGATTACTCGTATAAAATTAAATCGGTACAAAATGAAAGAGAGGATAAGTAGGAATTTTACCTGGGAAGAAATGACGTATAGCCGGGTAGCGGTAGAGAACGGCTTGCTGAATGAGCCGTCGTTTGAGGTGAAGCAGGCTATAATGGAGTTGGTAAAACGGTTGTTACAGCCGTTGCGACTGGCTTATGGGAAGCCGATTGCGATCACAAGCGGTTACCGGAGTCCGGAGGTGAACAGGTTGGTGGGGGGCGTGCCTTCGAGCCAGCATGTGAAGGGGGAGGCTGCGGATTGTTATGTGCCTGATCCGAAGGTGTTACTGGATGTGTTGCTTTATTGTAAGTTACCTTTCGATCAGGCGATTCTTTATAAACGAAAGAAGTTTCTGCATTTGTCGTTTCGGGTAAATGGTGAGAATCGTTATCAGGTGATCATTAATAAATGAAGGGGATAGGTATGGATATGTGGAGGAGAAGTTTACTTGTTTCGGTTGGTTTGTTGGTTGTTTCGCTGTCCGGTTGTAGTGCCGGGCGGCGTAGTGTACAACATCGGGAGATAAGGAAGGAGATGCATAGCATTCATAGTGATAGTATGTTGTTAAAAAATTTGTATCAGGCTTCCCGCAATAAGGTGATCGATATAGAGCATATCGTGTTCGATAGCTGCCGGTTGAATGGGGTACAGTCTGTTACTCATGTCGCCATTAAGGAACAGGGGGAGGAAGTTGTTGAATCGGTTGTTAGTTCTGGTTCTGTAGATGAGAACTGTTTTGCCGGTTCTGATTCTTTTCAGAAAGGTAGTATTGTGGAGTTTTCCTATCCCAAGCGGATGTTGGTGATTGGGGTGGTGGTTTGTTTGTTATATATAGGTATAGCATTTAGAAAACGGAAGTAAAATTCATGCCAGCATTTTATTGGGATTAATAGTATTTTCCAATTCCCCCAAATCCTGCTATAATTTTATTTTCTTTCGTTTTATTGATAAAGTTGTTTAGTCGTTTTTCAAATTCTTTAGGCCGTTTCCTGGCTGCTTCAATGTATGCAATTCGGATACGTTTATATGGGTCGGAGAAGTGCAGATAGTTTTTCCATGCTGTTTTATCTTCTTTCAATCTGTCAATTATATCATCTGGAAAAATAAAAGGGTCAGATAAAATAGTTCTTATTTTATCCTCAAATTTAGGGTGTATCATTTTATTTTCCAATAACCATTTAAGTCTTTCTTTGTTGGCTTGCGAGTATGTACTTTTAGGGTTTCTAGGCGTGAAGCGCTGAATTTTATGTTCTTTGTCAAGTGTTTTTATCGTACTGTCGATCCACTCGAAACAAAGGGCTTCTTCAACAGCGTCGTTGTATGTAATACTTTTTTTGTCTGACGACTTACAAGGGAAGACAAACCAAATTTCGTTTTTGGTTTCAAAGTTGTCTGTCAACCACTTTCTCCAATCTTCCCTATTTTCAAAATACTTTATTTTATCTTCTGTCGTCATAGGGTTATTTCTTTGTAAACTCGATCGGCTCGATGTCATAGTTTAGGGTTCTGATATCGCAGTCTTCGTAATCTATTCCGTAACGCATCCTAACCATACCAAAATGAGGGGAGATATATGAAGGAAAAGTCGGGTCGACAGAACACCAACCTGCACCTTCTATATAGCATTCGGGCCAGGCATGGGTACTTTCGGCTTTCCATTCGGGAACATAACAATATCCTACTGCAAAACGGGTCGGTATATTCATATAGCGCATCAATGCGGTAAATAGATTAGTATATTCGCTACAAGTACCTTTTCTTGTTTGGATAACTGTATTGACATCTACGGTTCTGCAAATCCCTGCATCGATCTGTTTGGCAATGGAGTCAGAAGGTGACAGATAGGTATAGACAAATTTAAGGGCTTTCTCTATTATGACAAAGGTCTGTGTTTCGCCTTTGAACAGTGTATCGGCAATTTGTCTAACGTGTTCATTTTGTGCATCTATCAACGGGGTAGATTGCAAAAATCTAGTGATCTCTCTGTCGTATTCCCGTGATTTGTCATACTTGGCTTCTTTCATTTTAGCCAGTTTGCTTCCATCCAGGTAGGGGTTGATAGTGGTGAGTGAAATTACGTAATTTTCCCCGTTTTTCGATATTTGGGTAATCTGTTGCGGATAACAGTCTATTGCCTTAATATCAGGTTTCCTCACAGTAAAAGTAAAGTTGACGGTATCCTGATTTTCCAGGCGAAAGTATTTGGAATATGATTGCGCAAAAGCAGATTGTGCAATAAACAAGCACGTTATCAGCATAAATGGATATTTACTCATGACGTTTCGTTTTATGATTTACAATTGGCGGCAAAGGTAGTAAATATTTGAGATGTTGGGATGAGTATAGAGGTATCAATATTTAGAAGCAGAAGTAAACTGCAAAATTCTAATGGTTCTCTAATACCCTTCTAATAGTTCTCTAACGGCTTGTCTGGCCGGGTGTCTCTACTTTTGTGCTGTCAAAAAGAGAGACATAAAACGAATACCAAACCGGAGACCTCCTGCTTTGGGAGCAGGGGACTTCACAAAAGAGAGTTATCATGTGGATCAGAAGAAAGAAAAGAAAGAACAACAACGCAATCTCTTTCAACAGCGAACGGGTGTTCCTGGCTGCTACCCAACCACTGAAATCTGTGTTCAGTTATTTCGACACTTCACGTCTGGGATTGACGGAAGGAGAAGTTACAGACCGTTTACGTTTTCATGGGCCTAACGAAATCGTACGCGAAAAACGTGACCGTTGGCTGATCATGTTTATTAAAACCTTTATCAATCCTTTTATCGGAATATTGATGGCATTGGCGGTTGTCTCGCTGGTGATCGATATTCTGATGGCTGCGCCGGAAGACAGGGAATGGGTGACCGTTATTGTTATTACGGCGATGGTGATGCTGAGTGCGGTGCTTCGTTTCGTGCAGGAATGGAAATCGGGCAGGGCTTCGGATGCCTTGAAACGGATGGTGAAGAATACGGCTACCGTCTACCGGCTGGGTGCAAAAGACGGACAGGAAGTGAATATCGCTGAACTTGTGCCGGGGGATATCGTTTACTTGGCTGCCGGTGATATGGTGCCTGCCGATATCCGTATCGTGGAATCTAAGGATTTGTTTGTCAGCCAGTCGTCGTTGACAGGCGAGTCGGATGCTATAGAGAAAAGGGCGGAACTGGGGAACAGGACGCATCGGACGGGCAGTGTGGTCGAGCTGGATGATATCTGCTTTATGGGGTCGAATGTGGTGAGCGGATCAGCAATAGGCGTGGTGTTTGCTACCGGGCGTTCTACCTATCTGGGGACGATTGCCAAAAGCCTGACGGGGGTGCGGGCGCAGACGAGTTTTGACCGGGGAATCAATAAGGTGAGTTTGTTGCTAATACGGTTTATGCTGGTGATGGTTCCGTTTGTGTTCCTGATTAACGGGTTGAGCAAAGGGGACTGGTTCGATGCTTTTCTGTTTGCCGTGTCGGTTGCTGTCGGTCTTACGCCGGAGATGTTACCGATGATCGTTACCTCCAATCTGGCAAAAGGGGCTGTTAGTATGTCGCGCCGCAAGACGATCGTGAAGAATCTGAATGCGATACAGAGTTTCGGGGCGATGAATATTCTTTGTACAGATAAGACGGGGACGTTGACGCGCGATAAGATCGTGTTGGAGAAATATCTCAATGTGCATGGGGATGACGATCTGCGTGTGTTGCGGCATGCCTATTTCAACAGTTATTTCCAGACCGGACTGAAGAACCTGATGGACAAGGCGATCCTTTCGCATGCGAAGGAACTGGATTTCGAACATCTGGGTGATAAATACAGGAAAGTGGACGAGATTCCGTTTGACTTTACCCGCCGCCGCATGTCGGTGATCGTGGAAGATAACGACGGTAAACGGCAGATCATCACCAAAGGGGCGATCGAGGAGATGATGCAGATCTGTTCGTATGTGGAATATAACGGTGAAGTATGCCCGATGACGGACGAACTGAAGCAGATTGCCTTGACAATAAGCGGGCGGATGAACCGTGACGGCATGCGTGTGCTGGCGGTTGCCCAGAAGAGTTGGATAGAAAAGGAGCTGGATTTCTCGGTGGAGGATGAAATGGATATGGTGCTGATTGGTTATCTGGCTTTCCTCGATCCCCCCAAATCGTCGGCTGCCGGAGCGATCCGACAGTTGCATGAGCATGGTGTAGAGGTGAAGGTGTTATCCGGTGATAACGAAGCTGTGGTAAAAGCGGTCTGCCGTCAGGTCGGTGTAGATATTACGCATACGTTGCAGGGACCGGAGATCGAGAAGATGACGGATGAGGAACTGGTGAAGGAGCTGCAACATACGACGGTTTATTCGAAACTGACTCCGATGCAGAAAACGCGTATTATCACGTTACTGCAAAAGGGTGGGAATACAGTCGGTTTCCTGGGGGATGGGATCAACGATGCGTCGGCCTTGCGTCAGTCGGATATCGGGATTTCGGTGGATACGGCGGTCGATATTGCTAAGGAGAGTGCTGATATCATTTTGCTGGAAAAGGATTTGATGGTGCTGGAGCAGGGAGTTCTCGAAGGACGTAAGATATTCGGCAATATTATGAAGTATATCAAGATGACGGCGAGTTCAAATTTCGGTAATATGTTCAGTGTATTGGCGGCGAGTGCTTTCCTGCCTTTCCTGCCGATGCTTCCGATTCATTTGCTGGTACAGAACCTGTTGTATGATGTTTCGCAGACGACGATACCGTTTGACAAGGTCGACCGTGAATATTTGCTGAAGCCGCGTAAGTGGGATGCTTCCGATCTGAGCCGTTTCATGATCTGCATCGGGCCGATCAGTTCGATATTCGATATTACGACTTATCTGTTGATGTGGTATGTGTTCGGGTGTACTTCGCCGGAGCATCAGGCTTTGTTTCAGAGCGGTTGGTTCGTGGAAGGGTTGCTTTCGCAGACATTGATCGTGCATATGATCCGTACACGGAAGATACCGTTTATACAGAGTCGGGCTTCATGGCCGGTATTACTCACCACTTTTGCGATCATGGCGATCGGTATCCTCCTGCCGTTTACAGGGATAGGTGCATCTATCGGGCTTGTACCGCTGCCGCTGAGTTATTTCCCCTGGCTGCTTGCGACTTTACTTGGATATTGCATGTTGACTCAAATCGTAAAACAATGGTACGTAAAACGGTTTACACGCTGGTTGTAATAGTGTTGCAGATGGGTGAGGAGAGAGTGGTTTTTGCCCGGGAGAAGCCGGAAGTATCCGTTCAGTACACAACCGAGCTACAGTCGGATTTCGGCAGGCGGTTGAATTGGGTGAATCTTCTTTCTCTTCGTGTTACGATACCGACGGAATGGCTGGGGCTATGGGGTAACGGGAGGTTGGAGGTTCAGGCGATTTCTGTCTACAAGACTTCCCGTGAACGGATTGCCGGGGACAGGCAGGTCTTTTCGAATATAGAAGAGGACAATCTGCCTTTCAGCCCTTTTATCCTGGGGTATTCCCAGCAGATAGGGAAGGTGCTTCTGTTTGGGGGATTGAGGAATGTGAACGAGGATTATTTTACGACTCCATATGCTTCCTTGTTCACGAATAGTTCTTGTGGAATTTATCCGACGTTATCGGCTAATTATGTGTTGGCGAACTATCCTTTATCTGCTGTTTGTCTGCATCTGGAATATCGGATAAATGAGAAGATCGGGATAAAGAACAGTCTGTATAACGGGAAGGCTTATCTTCCTTTTAAGCGGGGAAGTTCGGTTTTTACCGTTGCGCCACGCCGGGATGGGTTGCTTGATTTGGCAGAAATAAGTTATACTACAAACAACAGTTATCATGGTACTTATAATTTGGGTGTTGTTGTACACGGCAGCAATCGTCTCGGTGATGCGTCTGACTGTCGTCTGCCGTCGGAACAGCTGCAGGCGCAGACGGAAGCGTCGTCGGCAAAACATTGGCGGGTGAATTATGCCTGCTGGCTTTCTGTGGAACAGGAGTGTTGGCGTTCGGGACGTTATTCGGCGGGGGTGTTGGGACAGTATTCTTTTGCTCCGTCCGACCGTAATGACTGCCGTCGGTATGTGGCTGCCGGGGGTGTTTTTAGAGGGATACTTTCTGCTTCACGGGAGGATGCTTTGGGAGTAATCTTTTCTCAGGCTTCTTTCTCCGATGTCCGGGAGAGGGCTTTGGAAATAACATGGAATTATACAGTGTCGGATCATTTTACTGTGCAACCTGCATTCCATTTTATACGGACTGGAAATGAGAGTTGTAATATTGCGATGTTGAGGGTGGTGGTGAGTTATTAGCTTCTTTACCGGATGCAGACGAACGCGGAGTAATCCTGCGTCGTCTGCGTCTGGTCCCTTTATTGGGATACCTCTTTTTTAGTTATGGATAGAATACTTTTACTTTTTCAGTAAAATAGTTTCAATCTTTTCTTTTAATTGATCTTTAGGCAATGCTCCTTGAAGCATCTGGGGTTTCCCTGTCATGGGGATGTACAGCAATGCCGGGATACCTTGTATTCCGAAAACCTGTGCCAGTTCAGTTTCCTTGTCGACATCTACTTTGTATATATCGATCTTTCCGGCATATTCTTTGGCTAGTTGTTCCAGAGAAGGAGCGATCATTTTACAGGGGCCACACCAGTCTGCATAAAAGTCGATGATGGCGGGTTTGTCGCCCAAATATTTCCATTCGTTGGGGCTGGCTTCGTAATTGTATATCTTTTTCAGAAAATCAGCCTTTGTGATATGGACAGGTGTATTGGCTGTTGTTTCCTGGCTGCTTTCTGTTTCACCGGCAGCGTTTTTGGCTTGTCCTTTGCAGGAGGATAAAGTCATGAAACCTACGACCAATACTAATAATGTGAAGATTTTTTTACTGTTCATTTGGATTTGAATTGATGTTAATAATTAATTTTTCAGTTTCTGTTTCCAGGTAATGCCGCTGATATCTGTCAATGTCAACTCGTAGTCACCTTTGGGCAGATTGGCGAGTGTTTCATCTTTTATTGTCAGCTCCGCTTTGCTTCCCAAAGGGATGACAAGGCTATGCTTACCAGGAGCCACTTTCGCTATATACATATTCCGGATATCTGTTTCCGGAAATTCAGATAATTCCTCTCCGTTTCTGTCGAGGATGATATTGCCATTTGCATCTTTCAAAGTAACGCCGATCAGGAAGGAACCGTATACATCCACACCTTCTACACGATAGATGGTGAATGACAACTTTTCTTTGCCCAGATTGACATCGTTTATTTCTATCTTTGGCTTGACCGACTTATTATGTAGCTTTCCCCATACTCCATTATGGAATACCTGATTGGTCAGGAGGGAGAGAAACAATATGGCTGTTGCACCGGCTACCGAAAGTCTTCCCGATGACTTCTCATCGAGTGGAAGCGGGCCGGATGTCAACCAGGTTGTCCAGGCATACTTATTTAGTAGTGGAATCCGGGGAATGACTATGTTGTCCAGAGAATATTTACCTCCACCGGACAGGAATAGGCTAAAGCCTGCTGCGACACCTAATATCCCGATTTGCCATTCATCCACGCAAGTGGTTCCCAGCCATCCCGAACCTAATAATATACCGGTTGCAAGGCTCAACACTCCGATACTCATCAACCGTGTAAAGAAGCCGAGCATAAAAAACAGACCTACAATTCCTTCAATGATCGTGAAAACGACCATCGCCCACCAAAGTTGATCCGGATTTGAAACGAGATATTCTATCACCGGTTTTATTCCGAATGCGTTAGGGAGGAAATGGTTGAATTTCTCTCCTATATAACCTGCCGTATCCGGGATAAGTTTATTCTCAAGTACTAATCTTCTCCAAAAAGCAGAAAAATAAGTCCAGCCGACTACAAGGCGTAGTGCCAGTGTAAACATTCCGAACAGTGAATATGCCTGTTTTTTGTATAGTGTTTCCATATCATTGATCTTTATCGGTTGATATTTTATTTTCTTTTTGAAAAGAGCTGAGCAATAAACCTCCTATAATTGCTCCCCAAACCGAACTGTTGATAGGAGAAGATGTGATAGGGCAGGTTCCTGTTGTGCAACCAATAAAATTCCAGTATAGAAATCCCCCTGCGGCGCCGAGTGCTATCCCTAGCAGTGTAAGCCAATGTCTCTTGAAAAATAACTTTGCCATGCGTTTACTTATTTGTTTTCTACTGATAAATATTTCTACTTGCAATGATACTGCAAACTTATGTTCTATTTTTTAATAAAACAATTTTCTAGTAGAAAATATCCTGTGTGCTAACATTGTTTCACAGATATGGTTTTATAAGGGCTGTCTGGATGTGTCGGAAATGTGAAGTTTGTAATTGGTTTGGTATTTTTAATAAAAACGGTTCGTTATTTATTACGGATAGAGTTGTTTGTGCGGAATTAATTATCTTTGTGGTCAAAGAAAGGTAATCAATGACTCAGAAATATCCGTCCGTTTTATTGGAGAATGCTGTGAACGAGCTGGCTTCGCTACCGGGAGTAGGAAGAAAAACGGCTCTCCGGTTGGCTTTGTATATGCTTCGCCGGGATGAAGGTTATACGGAAAACTTTGCTTCGGCTTTGCTGGCTTTGCGGAAAGAAGTGAAATATTGTAAGGTGTGCCACAATATTTGTGATGACGACATGTGTTCGATTTGTACCGATCCGCAGCGCGACCATTCTACCGTTTGCGTAGTCGAGAATATAAAGGAGGTGATGGCTATCGAGAATACCGGGCAGTTCCGTGGCGTTTACCATGTGCTCGGAGGAATTATTTCCCCGATGGACGGCATAGGGCCTGGCGACCTGCAGATAGATAGTCTGGTGCAGCGGGTGGCGAATGACGAAGTGAGGGAGATCGTGCTGGCACTTAGTACAACGATGGAGGGTGATACGACGAACTTTTTCATATATCGCAAGTTGTCTCCTTATGAAGTGAAAATTACGGTGATTGCCCGTGGGGTGTCGATTGGTGACGAGATTGAATATGCCGACGAAATAACCCTCGGTCGTTCCATTGTGAACCGGACTAGCTTTAATGATTCGATAAAAATTTAATCAGACTCTTTATGTACGAAACCAAGATATCCATTATTATTGTAAACTACAATGTAAAGTATTTTCTGGAGCAGTGTCTGCTTTCGGTTCGTGCTGCCATAGCCGGGCTGGATGCAGAGGTTTTTGTGGTTGACAATAATTCGACTGACGGCTCCATCGATTATTTGCGTCCTAAGTTTCCGGAAGTCCTGTTTATAGAGAATAAAGATAATCCGGGATTTGCAAAAGCGAATAACCAGGCTATCCGCCAGTGTAAAGGAGAATATGTTTTGTTGCTGAATCCTGATACGGTGATAGGAGAGGAGAGCTTGCGGACCCTTTGTTTCTTTATGGATGAGAATCCGAACTCCGGTGGTATCGGTGTGAAGATGTTGGATGGGCATGGCGTTTTCCTTCCGGAAAGTAAACGAAGTTTTCCTTCTCCCTGGGTTTCGTTCTGCAAGATATTCGGTTTGTCGAAATTGTTTCCTAAATCGCGTATATTCTCCAGGTATAGCCTGGCTTATCTCGATAAGGAGAAACAGCATAAAGTCGATGTATTGGCTGGTGCTTTCATGTTGCTCCGTCATGAGGCCTTGGATAAGGTCGGCTTGCTGGATGAGGCGTTTTTTATGTATGGTGAAGATATTGACCTATCGTACCGTCTGGTATTGGGTGGATATAAGAATTACTATATTCCCGAACGTATCCTTCATTACAAGGGAGAAAGTACCAAGCATGGCGACATGAAATATGTGAAGGCATTTTACGGGGCTATGCTGATCTTTTTCAAAAAGTATTATCCGCAGTCCGGCTGGCTGATGGGATTTTTTATCAAGATGGCTATCCTGTTGCGTGCATCTCTGGCTGCTTTGTCACGGATGTTGGGAGTTCGGACAAAGCCGAATAACAAACACCGCCGTTTGCTGGTGATTTGCCGGGAAGAGCATTTCGAAGCAATGAAAGCGGTTTGTGCCAAGCGTATGCCTGAACTGGAGCATATTAATCTATGGAACTTGAGTGAAGAGCGTGTGATGGATGCCATTTGCCGCCGTAATCAGATGAAAGAGTTCACAGACTATGCCTTTTGTTATCCGGATGCTCGCTTTGAACAAATGCTTTTGTTTATGGATAAGCTGGTTGACAAAAAAGTAACCTATCATATTTATAGTACAGAGAGCGGACAATTAATATCACCGGGAAAGTAATATGGCACTACTGGAAAATGAAATGATCCGGCTTCGTGCACTGGAGCCGGAAGATCTGGAACTTTTATATCGTTGGGAGAATAATCCAGACCTGTGGGAGTTGGGTAACACTATGTCCCCATATTCCCGTTATATATTGAAAGAGTATATCCGGGAGTCACACCGGGATATTTTCGATACCAGGCAATTGCGTCTGATGATCGAGTTGCGTTCGACGGGAGCAGCTATCGGCACGGTCGACTTGTATGACTTCGAGCCCCATCACCGGCGTGCAGGCATCGGTATTCTGGTCGATCCGCTTTATCAGGGGAACGGATTTGCATCAGAAGCGATGCATGTATTGATGGAATATGCTTTTATGTTTCTGAAATTGCACCAGTTATTTGTTCATATCCCGATAGAGAATGAAGCCAGTAAGGCCTTATTTACCCGTTGCGGGTTTGTTCTTTCCGGAATAATGAAAGATTGGGTCCTGACGGAAAAAGGATATTCCGACGTTTTGGTAATGCAAAAGGTATGGACTGAAAGATAATTAGTTAAGATACGGATCCTTGGGATATTTTGTCCATGCTTCATAATTGCTGCCAAGCTCTCCCAATGAATCTTTCCAGAAATCCTCTCCGTCGGCCAGCAACACATTTTCTTTTGATGCGTGGCTTACTACCCATGAGTTATGGTTGATCTCATTACCCAACTGACCTTCTGTCCAGCCTGAATAACCGAGGAAAAATTTTACTTTCCCGTCAATAGAATGACCATTCTGGATATAACGTTTTAACGCTTCGAAATCACCGTCAAAATAGAGATGGTCTTTTATCTTCAGGGAATCGGGGATAATCAGATCACCTAGTGAGTGAATGAAGAACAGGCGATTGGCACTTACAGGGCCTCCCAAGTAAATCGGTATCTCCGGGAACTTCTCCAGTTCCGGAAAAAATGTATTGACTACCAGATCCGTTTTCTTGTTTAAGACTAATCCCATTGATCCGTTATCTGTGTGTTCTACGAGCAGAACGACGGAGCGTTGGAAATAGGCATCTTGCAGAAAAGGTTCTGATATGAGTATGCTACCTTGTGCAGGCAGGAGATTATTATGCGTTATTTTGAAGATATTTTTGTATGATGCCATGATAAGATCGCTTAACTGTTAATACACAGCGACAATATATGGCTTTTGATGTTAAGAAGCAAACGAAAAACCCGGCATTTGGGTTAATAAGTGTAAAATAAATGCCGGGTTTGTGTTAATTATAGGGTATGATTTTCTTTGAATAGCTTTAAACGCTCTTCCAGAAGGTCATATTGGTGCGGTTTGATGAACGAAGTGCAGGCGCGCAGACCTTCCTGGTTGCTACCGGTCGTGCTTAAAGAGATGGCACTTACTCCGTAATAGATCAGTTCTTCCATCAACTCTCCGCCGGTCATTCCGGGATAAGCGATCGTGAAATAGAAGCCGTCGGCAATCGGTTCATCCAGGTCATGATCGTAAACGATCGTGAAGCCGTAGTCTGTAAAGATCTTCTTCAGTCTTTCGGCACGGCGTCCGTATTCCTTTACTTCCGAGATAAAATCGAACTGGCCGTCGGAGGCTGCTTTGAACATGGCAGCCAATGCTACCTGCGCTGAATGGCTGGTTCCTGATGACAGAGCGTACAGTACACGGTGGATGTAAACAGTACCGAAAGTACCGCCGCCATAACGCTTCGTCAGTCCCGGATAAGCACGGTGGTAAAGTTTGTTGGAGATAGCAGTTACACCGATACGTTGTCCGGCATAGCTGAATGCTTTCGAACCGGAGATCTGTAAGATGTAATTATCCGTATAATGTGCAACGCTTGCCTGATAAGGAGCTTCGAAAGGTTTGCCGAGTTCTTTGCGGAAATCCATAGCGAAGTAGGCGAGATCTTCGATCACGATCGTATCATATTTGTTTGCCATTTCTCCGATGATCTTCAGTTCTTCGTCTGTCAGGCAGAACCAGGCAGGGTTGTTCGGGTTCGAATAGATCATGGCTGCGATATTGCCTTTTGAAAGGTGTTCTTCCAGGATGGCACGCAGTTTCTCTCCGCGATATTCATAGACATCGAATGATTCGTATTTATATCCCATCACGACGATCTGTTGTTTCTGAACCGGAAATCCGGGATCGATGAAGAGGATGGTGTCTTTTCCTTCCGTGCATTGTCCGCTGGTAAGGAAAGAGGCAAATGTTCCTTGCATGGAACCGGTTACCGGAACACAGCATTCCGGTGCTATATCTATATTGATAAAAGCCTTGATGAATCTGGATGCTTCTGCTTTTACTTCCGGCGTACCGTTGATATTCGGATAGATGGAGGCGATACCGCTCTTTAGTGCGTTTATTTCCGCATCGACACCGACTTGCGCCGCTTTCAGTCCGGGAACGCCCATTTCCATATGTATGAACTCGGTTTTTGTTTCCTGTTCCAATTGTGTGGATATGGCAACAACTTCACGGATTGTAGCTTTCCCGAAATCCGGTAATCCGTAGCCATCTATTATTCGTCTGGCAGTCTGATAATCTACTGGAGTATTCTTCATGTCTGTTATAGTTTATATGGGGGACAAAAGTAAAAAAATAATCGATCCGATGTGAAATATTTGTATGAAACTGTTGTGTAATTAAAAATATTATCTACCTTTGCACCGCAATCGAGAGAGATGCGATATGAAAACATTGGTTCGGTAGTTCAGTTGGTTAGAATACATGCCTGTCACGCATGGGGTCGCGGGTTCGAGTCCCGTCCGGACCGCTTTCGAAAGAAGCAAAAGATATAAAGCTCTGTAATATATATTACAGGGCTTTTTCTTTTTCTTCGCTTTGATATACCTTGAACCACTCACAAAGTAGTTTTGTTTCTCCTGTAAGCTTTTTCCCTATTTTTTCTAATAATAAAGAATAATATTCCGTATGTATTCTTAGCCAGTTTTCTAAATTCCCATCACCCTCGGCAATTGCAAACTCTTCTGTTATATTCTGAAATTCAACAATTTCAATCTTGTTGATTTGTATGATGCATACCTCCCTACCATGTGAATCCAATATAGAGGCATATTCATTCTCTTTTATTGTTTCCTTTAGGTTCATACAATAATAGTCATATAAGGAAGATGTTGCTATCTTTTCTTTTGTTAGAACTTTCTTTGCTAATTTATCGGTAGTAGTTCCAAACTGTATTTTATGTTTTATTTCCATATTTATTGTATTTGCCTTTTTGCCAATAAGCGAACTCTAATAAAACTTATCCTCGTTTAGCACTTTGAGTATGGTTTTAGCGATACGGTCAGCTTTGGTTTGTTCTGTTTTAGCAGAATTGATCCAGTCGATAAATGCCTTTTTCTGACCATCGCTATAAGTTTCAAACTTTTCCAATGCTCCCTCTTCATATTCCATACATAAAAGCAATTCTTCCGGAATTATCAATGGAGTTTTATCCTCATATAAAGTAATATGAACTGTGTCGGGAGCTTCCTTTTTGATTTTCTTTCTTATTGCCGACTTGATGGGTAAACCGATATTTCCGTTCCCGATAGGCATCATATTCAAGTTAGAAAACTCATAATCATCTATCTTCCCTTTTACTTTCAACATCCCGAATGATGTTTTGGGCATAGGGATTTCAGGAATTTCGACAAAGGTCCAACCTCCTTTACCTCCGATTTTGAACAATATATAATCTTTGTCTACTAATGGTTTTTCTGTATTCATAATATGATATATCTATTTTAGTTTTGAAACAAAGATACTAAGTACGAATGACAGCAGTATGTCAGCAGCACAAATTATTTTTTATTCTCTGTTTACCAGACGTAGAAAAAAGTTCCTTCTTTCGTACGACCCTCGAAAGATGTAAAGTAAAGCCCTGCAATTATCATATTGTAGGGCTTTTTCTTTACTTTGATAAAAGACTCATTCTTATAAAGATACTATATGATCTCTGTATTGCCTTAATTCTGTTTCATTAGGTTGTTTGATTGCTGCATCCAAATCCTTTAATATCCGGACTTTATCGTTAGGAATCATACCTACAAATGGAATTGCATTTGAAACCGTATTTCCCAGTAAAGTAGTCTTTATAGTAAGTGTTGAAATAAATGTTCGTAATTCTAACAAACGTTCATGTTCTGTTGCTTCTACATATTTGTAGGCTTGTATTTCTTGATAAAGTTCTGATTCAGGAAAAACGGTCAGAGATACAAAATTGATGGTAAAAGGATGTAGCTGATTAAATATTGCAGCCGTATTTGTTGCATTTTGTTGTCCTTTCCCTTTTCCTGCAAGTCCGGTCAGGTAGACCAAATTATAGCGAATATTAGCTTCTTCCAACTTCTGACATTGCTCTAATATATCGGAGGCTGTATTACCTTTACTCATTTTTGTCAGTGTTTCATCATCCCCTGATTCCGTTCCGATACTGATACTGTCAAAACCTAAATGGCGTAGATTTTTCAGTTCTTCTACACTTTTAGGCTTAATATCTGCTATTCGGGAGAATGTACCGATTGTTTCACAATAAGGAAGATATTTGCGAATTAGTAAGCCCAATTCGAGCAATCTATTGTAGCTTAAAGCAAAAGGGTTAGCACCTGTCAGAAATACGCGTCTGGCTTTAGGCTGATATTTTTGAATGACTTTCAAATCTTCTTCAATCTCAGAAAGAGGAGATAACCTGAATTTTGTTCCATGATACAAACTGCAAAATTTGCATTTGTGATATGTACATCCTGCTGTTACTTGTAACAGTTGGGAACTTGCTTCATAAGGTGGTCGCCAAACTTGTCCTGTAAAATGTAATAGTTCCATAATCTGATAAATTAAATCCTTAAAAAAATATTTTGTTACTTTTGTGGGAGCGAAGTTAGGACGTTCTTTTGGTAAAAAGAAGAACTGTGTTATTACTCAGTTACTTACGTTTAGGTTAGTTTTTCTAAGTATCAATTTGTTTGATTACGAAAAAAATGAGAAAAAAATTGGATTATGAATATTGTTCCGCTTCTCCTGTATTAGAATGGTTGGGAGATAAATGGGCATTAGTCGTGTTATTGAAACTTCGGGAAAACGGAATTATGCGTTTTAATGAATTGTATAAACTTATTCCGTCTATTTCTGAGAAAATGCTTTCAACAGCACTTCGTTCATTGGAAACCGACGGTTTGGTGCATCGCAAAGTATATCCGGAAGTTCCCCCACGTGTAGAGTATTATGTTTCTGATTTTAGGATGACTTTAATTCCTCATCTAGAAAATATAATACAGTGGGGACAAGAGAACTTCTCGACTATTATGGATAACAGGAAAAAGAAAGTAACTTGACTTTCAAGTTTACCGAAACTACGGGAAACATTACCATTATTACGGTTTCTTTCCATGCGATGATGAGGATAAGGAAAAAACGAATTACTTTTGTAGTGGATCAAATATTAATATATTATGGATGAGATTCTTAAAGTAGATACGATTGAACAGTACAACGACCTGTTCGGTTTTGAAACCCTTCATCCGCTGGTGGCAATTGTTGACCTTAACAAGCCGGAAAGCCAGCGAAGGGACCGGATGACTCTCGGCTTTTATTCTCTTTTCCTGAAGGAGACCAAAGGGTGTGTGATCAATTATGGAAAAAGCATTTATGATTTCGATGCCGAAACAATTGTTGCCATTGCACCAGGTCAGACGGTGGGTTATTCCAATGATTTCACGGGAACGACTCCGAAGACCATCGGTTTATTGTTTCATCCTAATTTTATTAGCGGAACGTCATTAGGGCAGAAAATCAAAAAATATACCTTCTTTTCTTACGAATCGAATGAAGCTTTACATCTGTCGGAAGAAGAGCTCCGGATCATAAGGGATATACTGTCTATCATCCGGACAGAATTGAAACATGCGATAGACAAACATACCAGAGGACTGATATGTACCAATATCGAATTGCTGCTGGATTATTGCATGCGCTTTTATGACCGTCAGTTTATCACACGACAGGGCATGAACCTGGACGTATTGGCCCGTTTTGAAAGATTGCTTGACGAATATCTGGATTCCGGACTTGCCGCTAAAGAAGGATTGCCTACGGTTAACTATTTTGCAGACAAGATTTGCCTGTCTCCCAACTATTTTGGAGATCTTGTAAAAAAGGAAACAGGCAAATCTGCTAAAGAGTACATCCAATTGAAAATGCTCAACATGGCTAAAGAGGAATTACTGAACCCGGAGAAATCAATCACACAGGTTGCTTATTCACTGGGATTCCAGTATCCCCAACATTTCGTTCGCTTCTTTAAGAAATATGGAAATATGACCCCCAGTGAATATAGACGCGCAAGTTCGTCTTTATAACCCGGTTGTCCGTTCCAGTTCTTCGGGATAACGGTTGCCTGTCAGTTTTATTTTTGAACTGGCTTCATTGATGTTTTTCAATTCATCATCTGTCAAGTGAATTTCGGCTGCACCCAGGTTCTCTTTCAGGCGGTGCAGTTTGGTCGTTCCCGGTATGGGAGCAATCCACGGTTTTTGTGTCAGCAACCATGCCAATGCTATTTGGGCGAGCGTTGCTTCTTTCTCTGCGGCAATCTTTTTCAGCAAATCGACTATCGCCTGGTTAGCATCGAGTGCATCCTGTGTAAAACGTGGGAGCTTATTGCGGAAATCATCTTTGCCGAATGTAGTCTGTTTGTTAAAACTTCCGGTCAGATATCCTTTACCAAGCGGACTGAACGGAACGAGGCCTATACCCAGTTCTTCCAACGTAGGAATGATCTCTTCCTCGGGACGACGCCACCAAAGAGAATATTCACTTTGCAGGGCAGCGACCGGTTGAACGGCATGTGCCCGGCGAATGGTTTTAGCTCCGGCTTCCGACATGCCGAAATACTTTACTTTCCCTTCCTGAATGAGGTCTTTTACGGTTCCGGCAACCTCTTCGATAGGAACATTCGGGTCTACGCGATGTTGATAAAGCAAATCGATGTAGTCCGTCTTTAATCTTTTCAGGGATTCTTCTACTACCTGACGGATATGTTCAGGGCGACTGTCAGTTCCGGCTTGTTTACCATCGACTATATTGAAGCCAAACTTAGTGGCTATAACTACTTTGTCCCGGAAAGAGGCAACTGCTTCACCTACCAGTTCTTCGTTGGTATAAGGGCCATATACTTCAGCTGTGTCGAAAAATGTTTCGCCCAGTTCGTAGGCCGAACGGATTACCTGTATCATTTCGTTACGGTCGGGAAGGGGATCGTAAGCAAAACTCATACCCATACAGCCCAGTCCGATGGCCGACACTTCCAGCCCGTTGTTTCCTAATTTTCTTGTTTTCATATATTCTTTTTTAATAATAGTTCTTGTCACGTTTTCCTGTTATTTCTTCTGTGCCCAATGTACGTTTGAGGTGATTAACTGCATGCCGTCAGCAGATTTATTTTCTATTGCAAAGTACGGAAGAATGTATGATAGATTTGGTAGATAGATTACAGATATACTAACCTTAATTACAGGTAGCTATTATAAATCATTATCTTTTTGCCGGAATCACTCTGTTTACACCAAAAGAATGCTTACATTTACACGATTGGTTTGATTAATCTTATATCGAAAACTAACACAATAAACACTTATCACTAGTATGGAAGAAAAACATCTTTTCCCGGAAATTCCCTTCAACTATGCTTTATGCCTTAAACGGGAGTGCCCCAAAGCCTCTACTTGTTTGCGGCAGTTGGCAGAACAGGATATTTCGGACAGCGTCGAGCGTTGGATGATTATTAGTCCCAAATACCAGGTTACACTGGAGGGAGAGTGTCCGCATTATCGTCCTGACGTGAAAGTAATTTATGCCAAAGGCTTTACACGTTTGTTGGATAACCTGCCTTACGCACAGATGAAAAGCGTTATTTCTCGTTTGAGAAACCTTTTCAGTGAAAGAACTTACTATCGGGTTCGTAAAGGCGAACGTTTACTTTCTCCTGCCGAACAAAAAGAGATACAGCACATTCTGGTACGATGTGGAATTGATGAACCACCGAAGTTTGATGCCTATGTAGAAGATTATGCCTGGTAGTAACGGGGAAAGGATTTTGCCATAGGCTTGGCAGGCCACTGCCATCGTAGTGGCAGAGCTCTGCCATGCCTTTGGCAGACTCTTGCCATTACTATGGCAAAACATTTTCATCGGCATGACAAGACACTGTCATTTAAAGAACAGAGCGTCTTGCACGGGAAGAGGATTTTCCAACTGTGCAATTGCTGCTCGCTGCACTTCCTGCATGCCGATACCGCCCATAAAAAGAGGTGTTATCATTATCTGTTGTTTCAGTGACTTATTACAGTAGAAGCAAGAAAGAGAAGCATGGTAATTGATTGAATGATAGAAATGTACGTCTTTTAGTGTCTTTGGGTGTTCGATAGTGAAATTGCAAGAAAAAGCAGACTTATGCAAACTTTCCGTTTCTAGATTGTATCCCCTGAAAGCAAAAACTGATAAAACAGCGTAACTCATTGATTATATGGTGTAATGCGCACCGTTTCACTCTTCCTTGCCAAGTAGTAAAAAAGCAGAATATTGTGGTATTACGAGGACTTTCTGTTGCGAATCCGTTACCTGTTTGGTATTCGGAAGCAAATAAAAAAGAATCACAAACAACTGATTTAATCAGTGTTTGAGCAGTCATTTAACAAAGAACAGTCTCATACGTGACAAAATAACTATTTGAGAGGTTGTTACTCGCTGTACCACAATGATTTGCACACACTTAATTAGCTCTAATTAAGGTAATTTTGAAACCAAAAATTAGAGTTATGAGCAACGGATTAAAAGTAAATTTCTACCTCAAACGTGGTGAGGTGAAAAGTGATGGTACGGTTCCAATCACAGGACGTATCTCAGTGGGAAAATCAATGGCACAGTTCAGTGCCAAGTGTAGTATTCAGGTATCCCTTTGGGATACTCAATCAGGACGGGCAGTAGGCAAAAGTAAAGTAGCCACCGATCTCAATCGGGCATTAGAGAGAATCAACCTATCCATTCACAGCCATTACACAGAACTGCTGGCGAAAAAAGAAAACATTACGGCAGTAGAAATCAAGAATGCGTTTCAAGGTATAGCCTCTCTGCAGGAGACTTTGATAAGCTCTTGCGATAGATACGAAAGTATGCTATCATTGCGAGTTGGCGTGAATATTACATTGGAAAGCTACAAACGGTATGGCATCTCATTCAACCACCTTGCAGGGAATCAGTTTCATTAAAGACGATCTATCCTACAAAGGTTCGCAGGTGGATAGGTCGTTTAGTTTCTCGAAATTGGACGCTCAGTTGTCGCAAGCCAACCATCAAGGGCAACCAAAACAAATATTCGCTCCGCATTCATCGCAGCCACAAGTCCACGAAAAAGCTACAAATTCCGAATCTATCATCGGAGGATTATTCGACCTGCCTTTTGTCTCTGACGGTATAGACCCCGAAGAAGAGGCTTTCAGAAAACGGATGCAGCGAAAAAAGAAGAAAGGCATAAGGAGATAACCACTTCTTTGTATATGAACAGGATAATTGCCATCTAAAAAGCGTATCTTTGCAGATATAAGCGAATTAGAATATGATGAATTTCAATGAATATATGAATGGGGTTGATTTTTCAGGCTTTAAAAAGCTCTTTTTAGAAAATGGGAAGTCAATTGAATTTAAGAAGAAGGATTATTTTGTTCGACAAAATGAGCCGTGTAAATACGTGGGATTGGTTCAAAGTGGTATTTTTAGATATACTCGCATTGACAACGAAGGGGACGAACACATTGTAGGTTATAGTTTTACCGAAGACTTTGTGTGTGATTATCCATCATTGATTAAGCATTCAGATTCATTAACCAATATTCAGGCTGTTACGGACTGCTCTGTATATGTGCTATCCATGAAAGAGTTGAATGATTATTGGGAAACCAATATGAATACTCAAAGATTGGGCAGATTAGTAGCGGAAGAACATTTTATCGAAATATATAGACGGCTGCTTGGGTTTTATTGCGAGACTGCAGAGCAGCGTTATATTTCATTGCTAAAACGTTGTCCGAATCTACCCCAATATATTACACTCAAAGAAATAGCATCGTTTATTGGAGTAACTCCGGAAACAGTTAGCAATATTCGTAGAAAATTGCGTCATAGATAAAAGTCTTGAAATACTTCAAGGCTTTTTTTATTGATTGGCGGTAGCTTTGTGATTATTTTAAAATGAAAATTTTATAAATGACCTCAATATGAGTATTTTATAAATATTCAATACGCAATTTTAAGTTAATCATAGTTAGCACTCCAAAAAACATGAAATGTAATCTGTTTTTAAAAGCATCTGCTTTATTTTGTTTGTGGGCAATTAGTTCAGTAGGTGCACACTGTCAAACTATCTCAGGTTTGATTATAGACAAAAATAACAATCCAATAGCTTATTCAACTATCGAATTATTATCAGCGAAAGACTCAACTTTCCTAAAAGGAACTATTAGTGATAATGATGGGAAGTTCTCTATTACATCATCACCTAATATTGGAATAATAAGAGTTTCGTTTATAGGATATAATACTGTATACCAAAACTATAACGACACGGATAAAGATGAAATGGTTATTAGAATGTTTGAAAGCGCAACTCAACTTGAAGAGGTTGTCATTAGGAGGAATTTGCCACAATATCGAATGACAAAGAGCGGAATGCAGACTAATGTAGCAGGGACAATATTGAGTAAAGCAGGCACAGCTGACGATGTATTGAAGTATATTCCAAGTCTGAGAAAGATAGAAAACGGATACGATGTTTTTGGCAAAGGTTCTCCGCTTATTTATATCAATGGAAAAAAAGTGATGGATTTATCAGAATTGGATAGATTGAGCTCTGATAATATCAGTAATATAGAATTGATTTCAGATCCCGGAACGGAATATGATGCAACAATCACCTCTGTCGTAAAAATTAAGACAATTCGTAAAGTTGGTGACGGTTTCGGCCTCAATTATCGTCAAGTATATGCCCAAGCTCATAAAGCAAGTTTTCAAGAACAGTTAGACGTAAACTATAGAAAAAGTAGTTTTGACATATTTGGAACACTCTATTTAGACCAGACAAACAATAGACAAGAACAGCGCGGTATACAAGTTGTCAATAATGAGATCCTGATTGAATTGAAAAGCAGCATGCTAATTGAATCATCAAGCAATAATCTGAAAGGGTCGATTGGACTCAATTATGAAGTAAACGACAATCATTCTATTGGTGCTTCCTATAGCGGCAGTGTACCTACTTATAGCTTTGGTGGATGGAACTCTACAATGGATATTTTGAAAAATAATACGATTTCCGAACGTATCGACAATATATTTACAAGCCAAGGGAAAAAACGCTCGACACATGACCTAAATGCTTATTATACAGGAATGATTAATAAAATAAAAATTGACTGGAATGGTGATATGTTTCTTAGAAAAGGGGGAAATACACAGGTATCTGAAGAGCTTGAGATGATCAGTAATAATGATGAACGTACTATTGAAACAATGTATAATTATGACACTCGACTTTATGCCACAAAATTAAGTTTATCCAGACCTATATGGAAAGGTAACCTTATGGTAGGAGGTGAATATACCGATATTAGCAGACAAAGCCACTATCAAATAAGCCAGATTAGTGATGAATTACCCTCTTCTACAGATGACGAAGTCAAGGAAAGTAATATTGCAGGCTTTGCCTCTTATGCATTTACCAAAGATAAACTTCAGGTAAACGCAGGAATCCGTTTTGAACGTGTAGAATCCAAATATTATGATACCGGTACTTTTTCTGCAATTCAAAGCAAAAGGTATCAAAACTTATTTCCTCATCTCTCCATTTCTCTTCCGATTAAAGCTACGAACCTTATGTTCAGCTATACAGCAAAAGCACAGCGTCCTTCGTATAGCATGTTAAGCGGTAATATACAATACAACGATCGGTATACGTATCAAGGAGGAAATCCGTTGCTCCAACCCACAACCGTTCATACGCTTGCAGCTACATTGTCTTACAAATGGATTCAGTTCTATGCAAATTGGCGATATTATAAAAATGCATTCTATCAGTGTGTTGAACCATACAAACAAGGTTCTGATATTACAATATTCGCATTTCGGAATATTCCAAACTACCAATCAATGTACGCAGGTTTTTCCTTATCTCCAAAAATTGGATGCTGGCGACCTATGCTTGATGTTTGGGTTAAGAAACAGAATTTTGAGGTAGAAAGTGAAGGCATAAATCATAAATATAACACCCCTATTGCTTTCTTGGTATTCAATAATGCGATTCAAATATACGATGATTTTATAGTTAATATTGATATGGATTTTAATACAAGAGGACATTCAACCGCTATAAGATGGGAACCAAATGGAGGTGTAAATATTGGTGTTTACAAGAGCTTTTTTAATAATAGTTTATCTATAAATGTTCAATGGAAAGATATACTTGCAACCAATCGGGGATCAAATTGGATGATTTATGGGAAACGAGAAATTTATAAATGGAATTATTCAGATACTCGCAAAGTGATGATAACTGTTCGTTATAAATTTAATGTTACTAATAGTAAGTATAAAGGCACTGGTGCTGGAAAAGAAGAAAAATCAAGATTGTAATTTTCTTTTAAACTTTCATCCATAATTATCATGATATTATGTACTGAACACAAAGAGTTAGGGGAATTTATATTGTGACAGACCGAACGTTATGTTAAATTGGTATAACAATTCCCTGACCTGAAAGAGATAGCATCTTTTTCTTGGAGCGACTCCCGAAACTGTTAGCAATATTTGTAGAAAGTGCCACCATGGATAAAAGTCTTGAATTACTTCAAGGCTTTTTTTATTCCGCCACTCTAACTTTGCAAGTATTATTTCGAAAGTTACTATCAATTAAAATATAACAACATGAAAAATTTATTCAGAACATTCGTAGTGCTGCTTTTTACAATCGTATCGACTTCTTGCAGTGATGATAATAATGATTTTAGATTTGATTCTGAATCATTGAAACAGACAACTTGGAGTGGGGTAGAGCTCGTAACCGATGGGGGCAAAGTTATAAGGACAATAAATGTTGAAATGCAATTTTTTACCGCTCAACATGGTCAATACATTCTTAAAGAAGACGATACAGAAACAGAGGTATATAAGTTTAACTATTCTATTGACGGTAAAATAATGAATATAGAAGATGGTCCTCTTTTTAGCAAACGCACGCTATTGCAATTTAGTAACGATAAAATTGTGTTAGAGGCACTTAACTCGTACAAATCAACACTTACTCTAACTCGACGATATTAGCTGTGATGTTTTTGAAAAACACACCCAGATAATTAATTGCAAAAGCAAACAAATCGCATGAAGAAACTCAGTTTTAAGAAATATAGAGAGGCTAAAATTCTATTTTTCAAGAACTTGAGCTACCTACTGTAAAGGGGAATAGAGAAATACTTGTCAAAGTATTAACCGAGCTGTATAATTTAATTAAATCAAAAAATAAGTGCACATATTGATCATATATTTTCATTTAATGATGTAGTATCTGCACATCAATATATGAAACAATCAAGAACAGTAGGAAAAGTAATTATTAGCATGTAATAAAGGTATACGCTTTATATTTAAGGAAATGGTTTGTCAAACAAGGGGTTACTTGCTCTCTGAAACGAGAGTGAAGTAACCCCTATTTCTTTTTCGGAGGTTCGTAAATCCTCAATATCAATCTATTATTAATCATCTAAAAATTAAAACAATGAAGAGATTAACAGAAATGAAATTTTTCGAAATGGTTACTGAAAAATCGCCAACAAAAGTTACCTTGGATGAAGTAGAGTTGGCATTTAACGAATTTGCCAACTACGTGACCATTATCAGTGATGCAGAGTCCGAGCATAGTAAGCTCTACCGTACTCTTGCTTATACTCGTACCAGATTGCAAACCTTGCAAGGAAGAACCACACCAAACAAGGCGGAAAAAATGTGTCCATCACTCTCTATCTTAATGATGCAATTGGGCTCATTGATGCAGAATTAGAGTTGCTTAACTTACGGATTAAATTATCCCAAAGAGTTTCCACAGATAGTTATTGACAATCGGAAATCGCCTGTTTATCTGGCTGATGACGTAACTCATACGGCTATCATGGAAATAATAAATGGGATTTACTATCTCAATCAAGCTAAAACAATTAACGGTCAGCCTCTAACTTTAGCGATGTTGCCAGGGTCTTTGAAAATGGATTCAATTTTAAATTTGCTAAAAGATATCAGACTGAAGAATATGTTTTTAAGCGAAAGCCGTCCAAAATCACAGAGCAGTTAGAGAAGATGATAGTTGCCATCAAAGAAGAAAGCAAAAAAAGAGGCTATTTATAATCAGCGGTTTAGGTGCTATTTATAGAGTGTTATCTCAGGTATTCCCCTAATTTAACCACCCTGTTTTACTGAACTTTGCGTCAAACAAAAACAGATACCATTATGTATATAGAGAAAAGTGAATTTACCCTTTGGATGGAAAAACTATCCGAGAAGTTAGACAAAATCGGCAAGAGCCTCAAAGAATTATGTAATTCTTCCGAAGTGATGAAAGACGACAAACTTTTAGATAATCAGGATTTAGCATTCTTGTTAAAAGTTAGTTACCATACCCTGCAACGCCACCGTTCCAATAAGGTGTTGCCATACATAATAATAGGACACAAAACCTACTACCGAGCATCGGACATCCGTAGCTTTGTGACTGATAATTTTGATTGTCAAATATTAGAGCGTTTCAATAAAGAGACGAAAATCACTCCGCAGTAGATATTACTGCCCAACACCACTAAAATCCGCAGTAAACAGTAGACAGAACCATTTATGACCGTTCTTTCGAATCAATATAATTATTAACCCGTCAGCAAGACCTATCCAACCTTACTGGCACATTAAAGCCCCGAAACGCAAAAGACGTTTTGGGGCTTAGTTTTATCGTTGAATCACAAAATATGAAGCAGTTAGTATGATATTCAAAAAAGATGATTACCTTTGTAGAAGAGCTGATTGAACTACTTCAAAATGAAGAAAATCAATGAGGTTTACCCGTTTCAAATCCGTTACCTACTCAGGTTTATCAGTCTCCTAAATAGCTGATATATAAAGGAATCAATCAAAAGCATCAAATTATTTCTATATCGTTACCCATTGTTCTTTTTCTTTAGCCCAAATATCTATTAATCAATAGATAAAATTAAAATCTTCTGCTGTTTAATTGATCTCATTCAGCCAGTCGGCAATCATCGAGTGACAGTTGGATGTTTGAGATGAACGTATCCATAGGCTTGGTGTGAGGAAGTTTCCGCCCGGAATGAGCCGTTTGGCATCGGACTCGACACCGTTGATCCCGCTGCTTGCACTCGATACGATCAAACCGATGTTTTTACCTTCCATCTGACTGCCGTATTGAAATAGGAATGTTTGCAGGGGCGCAGCCATATTGCTCCACCAGAGAGGTGCGCCTATGATGATTCTGTCATAATCGGACAGGTTATCAATTGTCGTTTCAATAGATGGATAAGAATTCGCATCGTTCGGATTATCCCGGATTGCCTGAATCAATGCACTGCCAATCGCATAATTGTTGGCGGCATAGTCTATCCCTTTTTCGGTAGGTTCAACCCTTACCACATCGGCTTCTATTTGCGTCTGCAGATCGTTGATAATAGAATGTACATTATTCGTGTAGCTGTAATATACAATCAGTGTCTTGCCCGTTGGGGCCGGATTCGGATTGTCGGGTGTTTCCGGAGTCTCGGTCTGCGGGTTATCCGGCTCATTATCATCGGGAGAACATGCATTTAATCCTACCGCTATAAGAGTGGCAAACAGTAGATACAGGTACTTTTTCATATGATTCTTATTTTATAATTAAACAATTATTCCAATGCTGAAAGTTTGAGAAGTCTTGCAGGATTGATTCTTTAGCGACCTACCTGACGTTGTTGCTCGGCATTGTATCGGTCTCCGACAACGGGAATAGCGGCTACTGTATCCTCCAGTTCTTTCCATTCTTCGGGTGAAAGAGTAAATTCCTGTGTGCGCAGGTTCTCTTCCAGATGCGCCAGTTTTGTTGTTCCGGGGATGGGAACGATCCACGGTGCTTTCCGGAGTAACCAGCCGAGTGCCACTTGTGCCGAAGTCATGCCTCGTGTGCGGCCGAAGGCTTGAAGCACATTCACGATACGGGTATTCGCACGCATCGCTTCCGGTTGAAAGCGTGGCAGGGTTTGGCGGTTGTCGTTGTTTACATCGAAAACTGTGTATTCGTTGATGCAGCCACCCAAAAATCCACGGTTCAGCGGGCTGTACGGAACAAAGCCGATCCCCAACTCCCGACAGGTATCGAGCACTCCGTTTTCCTCTACCAACCGGTGCATCAGATGATACTCGCTTTGTATAGCCGTCAACGGGCAAACAGCATGAGCTTTACGGATGGTCTCGGCACTGACTTCGCACATGCCCCAGTGTTGTACCTTGCCCTCTTTCATCAGGTCGGCAATGGTCGATGCCACTTCTTCCGCCGGTGTATCCGGATCAGAGCGGTGCTGGTAAAACATGGGAAGCGATTCGAGCCGGAGGCGACGGAGCGACTCTTCGCAATAGCGACGAATAGTCTCCGGTCGGCTGTTCTGACGACCCGTGGCTTTCCCGTCGATAACTTCATGTCCGAATTTAGTCGTTACGTTGATCCGGTTTTTGAATTCGGATAATGCTTCTCCGGCTAGATTTTCGTTAGTCAACGGCCCATAGATGATAGCCGTGTCGAAGAGTGTTATACCCCGATCCACCGCTTCATGCAACAATCGGATGCACTGTTTTTTGTCCGGATGCTGACTGCGGTTGTAAGTCATACCCATTACACCAAAGCCGAGTGTCGATACCTCGAAAGCTGCCTTTCCCGTACCCAATATACGATGTCCCGTAATATGAGCGGCATCACTGTCGTTATCGGAGACTGCCGTCTGTTTCGTTTTCGCTGCAAAGACTTTATCCAGTCCGGTGGGCATGGTTAATGCTGCTCCTGTCAAGGTTGCCGTCTTGAGAAATCCGCGACGGCTGAGATTCATTTGATTGTTCTTTTCCATGATTTTATGTTTTAATGTTCTGTAGGCAAAGGTAAAAAGAGAGCCTCGCAACGACTTTGCTGCGAGGCTCAAAAGGGTTTGTTATAAAGTTCATTTAGTTAAGTAGTGTTTTACGAAAATACATCTCTGTTTTTTTACCATGATGGGGCAACCCCATACGCTTCCTTATATATTTTGGAGAAATGAGACAGGTTTTTGAAACCCACATCGAAACAGGCTTCCGTCACTTTTTTTCTACCTGATTTTATCAAATCATGTGCAGCCTCCAGACGACGTCTGATAATCCATTTCTGTGGTGTCAGGTCACTGATTTTGGCGAAGTCTCGTTTGAAAGTCGCCAAGCTACGTCCCGTATAACTTGCAATTTCATCCATCGAAAGGTCGCACATATAATTTTTATTCAGATAGTCGAGAATGTCTATTTTCCACGGTTCCACAAAATCGAACAACGAGGCGTAAAGGTTCCTGTCGGTATTGAGTAGTACATATACTCCCTCAATCATTTTTAACTTCAGTACATCTTCAGACGGTTTTTCGCCTGCATCGAAATAGGGTATGATGGATTCGAACAGTGAACGAATGTCCGGTCTGTTGCCTGGTAATACACGCAGACTTACTTTATCGCGTTTAGAATCAGTTGGAATTTGTTGCCGGTTAAGAGTCTGATAAAATTCTCTCAGAAAAGGTCTTGAGAATTTCAACACGACAGAACGGTACGGTTTCCCATCCTCGACCTTTTTTTGCAACCACATCCGGTTATCGCGCCGCATGAAAGCACACTCTCCCGGATGCAAAACGGTTTTCTTTCCGCGCTCCTCTATTTCCAGTTCACCGGAACATAGATAAATAAGCGTATGTTCCCTGTTTTCGTGGGCACATCCCCGGTCGTCAGTGAAATAGCTCGCTATAAGCACATTCGAGCAATCGAATACATCTAATTGTTCCATATATTTATTGTTTGTTCTGTTCGAGTTTGTTATACTCTTCATCCGTCACCGGTTCGAGCCATTCATTGGAAGTATTCTCTCCGGGGACTTCAAATGCTAAATGAGCGAACCAACTGTCGGCTGCAGCTCCGTGCCAATGCTTGACGTTAGCAGGGATATGAATCACTGTGCCAGGCAGAATCTCCACTGCCGGCTTGCCTTCTTCCTGATACCAACCGCGTCCGGCTACGCCGATGAGCATCTGTCCGCCGCCGCTTTTTGCGCGGTGTACGTGCCAGTTGTTGCGGCAACGAGGTTCAAAAGTAACATTGGCTATCGATACTTGCTCTCGGGAAACGGGAGCAAGGTAGCTGTTACCGATGAAGTACTGTGCATATGCAGTATTGGGTTCGCCGATAGGGAAAATCATTTCGCGTTGGAAAGCGGCCTTGGCATCTTCACCGGTAGAATCTTCCGCCCATACGCCTTTGGCCAGATTGAATGCCGCCCACGCTTTGGGCCAACCGGCATAGAAACCGATGTGGGTGATTATTTCGGCAATCTCGGTGCGGGTAATACCGTTCTTCTTTGCTGACTGAAGATGGAAAACGAGCGAATTGTCGGTGATACCCTGGCTAATGAGAGAGGTGATGGTCACTAAACTGCGGTCGCGCAGACCAAGTTTATCGGTGCGGCTCCATACTTCGCCGAAAAGGACATCATCGTTAAGTTCTGCAAATTTGGGGGCGAACTCGCCTAATTGGGTGCGCCCTGCTGTCTGTACTATTTTTTCTTGTGCCATGACATTGAGTGTTAAAATGGTGAATACTGAAATTAAAAGAATCTTGTTCATTGCTATTTGATTTATAGGATGAAGTTATTTGTTTTTATTTATCTATTTGACTTTCTGTGAAGGGGTCTGCCCGATGACCCATCAGGTCGATTTTTGCGTACTCCTTGTCGAATTCTTCCATTTCCCATGCTGAAAGGCGGACTGTCCCTGCTCCGAGAAAATCGTCCAAGTGTGACGGATTGGTCGTACCGGGTATCGGAGCAATCCATGACTTGCGCGACAACATCCAGATTAGGGCAAATTGTGCAGGTGTTACTCCTTTGCGTTGTGCCCATTCGAGTACCAACGTGATGAGCGGCATATTGTGTTTCAATGCTTCTGGTGTAAACTGAGGCAGTGTTGCCCGGCGGTCGGGTTTCTCGAAACGGCTGTTACCGTCGATTATTCCGGTGAGAAACGCACGCCCCAGTGGACAGTAAGGTACGAAGCCGATATTGAGTTCTTCCAGTGTCGGAAAGATTTTGGTTTCAGGTTCTCTCCACCAGATGGCATATTCGCTCTGCACAGCCGAGAGGGGACAAACGGCGTGTGCCCGGTGGATGGAACGGGCGCTGGCCTCGGACAAGCCCCAGTACAATACCTTTCCTTCCTGCATCAAATCCTTTACGGTTCCGGCCACGTCCTCCATCGGTACATTAGGATCGACACGGTGTTGATACAGCAAGTCGATGTGGTCGGTACGAAGGCGCTTCAGGGAGCCTTCTACCGCCCGACGGATATGGTCGGGACGGCTGTTGAGTGCAGTCGGTTGTTTTTCCTCGACTCCGAATCCGAACTTCGTACCGATTTTCACTTTGTCGCGGAACGGGGCGAGGGCTTCGCCGACCCACTCTTCGCTGGTATAGGGGCCGTAGACTTCTGCCGTATCGAAAAAAGTAACGCCCTTGTCATAGGCTCGGCGGATCAGAGCTATCATTTCATGCTTATCGTATCTGCCGCCATAGTACCCCACCATAGGCAGACATCCCAAGCCGATGGCTGATATGTCCAGTCTTCCGAGTTGGCGATATTCCATACTGTCCGACGTATTGCCGTCATAAGAACGTACGTCTTTAGACTGCGACGGGGATTGTGCAAAGACTTTAGATACCCCCGTCCATGTACCGATTGACGATATTGTTACCATCGATGACATTTTCAGAAAATCTCTTCTAACCATAACTTGTAAATTTTATGAATGATTGTTATAAGTTTATTTTTGATAATGCAAAGTTAGCAAGGCTTGTAAAAGCAGTTGTAACGATAAGTGGGAAGTTTGTACCAATTTTACTGATTTTGGATATCCATATTCTTCGGCGTTTCGTTTTCATCATTATCGTTTTCCGGTGTTTCGGGTTGTTCTATCGGTTTGTCACCGGAACGTTACCTGGAAGGATTGCTGGAAGAATAAATAATTCATATTTACATTTTGCTATTTTATCTTCTTAACCAGTCTTCTGCATGAAGGCTTGGTTAAGGATATCTTTTTTTATGCGTTTCTCCCGACGTTCAGTAAATACAGAAAGATAACCTAAAAGCTGAACAGATAAATTTTTGTTCTTTATCAGCTGATGACCTGCCGGGTAAATCACTGTCAGCTGCCGGAAAAAATAAATTATAAGCCGGGTGAAGAGAACTATGACCGTGTAAAAAAGGTTTATAGGGGAAGAAATGGGAGCGGAACAAGGTGAAATTACCCTGAAAGCGTTCTCCATGGAAAAAGTGATGTTACAAATAATGGAATAAAATGATATATTTGATTTTAATTCCTGTAAAAGTATAACATTTTGATTTACTAATATAACCAATCATGTATGGCAATAACAAAAGAAAACAATCAGAAGAAAAAAGGGCTTTTTCTGCATGAATATGTCGGTCGACGGGCAGAAAGCAAGCGACTGATGGGAAAAGACAGTACGGCTGATCTTTATCAGGCAGCCGGTCATCATTTTTTTGTCTTCCAGGGAAACAGGGATATTCGGGTCTGTGACGTAACGGCGACTCAGGTGAACGATTTTCAGGCTTACTTGCAGGCAAAAGGATTAAAGATCAATACGATCAATAGCTACCTGAGCAGTCTTCGGGCGATATACAATGCCGCCTTCGACGACAAACCGTTTAAAAGAAAACTGCATCCGTTCCACAAACTGAGACTGAAACGCGATATGACGGTCAAAAAGCCATTGTCGGACCAGCAAGTGAAAAAGATGGCGACAGCCGATTTTTGTGACCGTCCCGATCTGACCCTGGCAACAGATCTGGCTCTATTCAGCTTTATGGCGTATGGCATGCCTTTTGTAGACATGGTGCACCTGACGCGGAAGAATATCCATGGACAGGCTATCGTGTACAACCGGCATAAGACCGGTATAGAGATACGTGTCGAGATCACCTCCGGCATGTGGCAGATGATCCGTAAATATGAATCATCGGGCAGCGATTACCTTTTCCCTGTGATGTTTGCCTCGGCTACTTACCAACAGTATAAGTCCATGCTGTCTGCCCATAACGAAACATTGAAACAGGTGGGGCAGTTATTGGGTATTCATAATAACCTTACCTCGTATGTGATGCGTTATACCTGGGCTTCGGAAGCCCGCCGGCTGCATGTGGATATCGCCGTGATCAGTCAGGCATTAGGGCATACGAACGAAAAAACGACGCGGGGCTACTTCAACCGACTCGACCAGCCGGAACTCGATCAGGCGAATCGAAAGATTACAAATCCGATTTGTAAAATACTGTCGGATAAGCAGAAACGCATAAATTGGCAGGGAGTTGAAGCTACTTATTTATGAAATAAGAACAATTACGAAATGAATGTTGATTCTTATTCGCTTTTGTCTTAATACCTAATACTAGATGTCCACAAAGGTAAGAATATTAGTAAAAATAAAGAAAAAATCATCACACTTTTTATGTGTATAGGTAGTAAAGAAGATCTGGTATTAGCGTTTTGTCTGTAATTTACAATTTTTTTGCCGGTAATAGCTTGTTTATATTGAATTTGATAAAATGAGAATATGATCGGTCACCCTTCCTTGTGTTTTAACAGCTGTTATGTGAAAGTAACAGTGGATTTATACTCTTTTAAACACAATTGAAAGATAAAATAAAAGAAAAACTATCCTATTGTCTTTCCGTCTTTCTTTCTCAGTGTGGTTTTTCCGGGCTGATAAAACTTATTTCATAAATAAGTTCAAACAAAACCAGCATTAGAAATGGTTGATGATAAAAAGACAACATTTTCTCCTTCTGTAACCACTCTTTCCGAGAAATACTCGGAAGCGGTATCTTTGTATGCCACCACGGACATGACAAGCAAACAAATAGCCAGTCAATGTGGAGTCAGCCTTTCCGCTTTCCGCGTCTATCTGAGACGGCATCACCGTGACCTGGTCTTACGACGTTACGGGGTCGAAGCGGATTCGAATGAACTTGCTTCCATCAAGCTGCGCGGTCGTCGGGGACAAACACCGGCAGCCTACCATAAATATAAGGAAGCCATTGAAGCCTGCGACAACCTGTCTTATATCGAATTTAATATCTCCCAAATCGCCCGGCAGTTTAATCTGGACGGAACCTCTCTTTCCAACCAGCTGAAACTCCATTATCCGGAGATTCTGGAACGCCGGGAGAAGACTCGCGTACGTTTGGGGCTGGCCGACAACTTCCTCAAGTCTACCGCCTCCAAATACGCCGGTGCCATCGAAAGCCTTCGTACGACCCCCCGTCTGTTGGCGCAAGTGGCGTCCGAATACGGTTTCAATCCCGATACTTTCCGCGACTACCTTCACCGGCACGAGCCTGAGCTGGCGGTAAGCAATGCGGCAAAGCTTCGCATGAAAAGAAAGATACAGTAACAATAAAATAACAAACAGATTATGATTAAAAGATTAACATTTATCCTAAGCCTGCTGATGGCAGGACTTTTCACTCAAGCACAGGAAGCTGTACGGCCTGGCGTGGTGGAAAGTAAAGGTTCGGTTGTTGGTATCAAGACCAACCTTCCGTACTGGGCTACGGCTACCTTCAACCTGGGTGCTGAAGTACGCCTTGCCCGCCACTGGAGCCTCAGTGCCGAAGTCGGCGTCAATCCCTTCGACGGGAAGAATGATGACGGCAGCTATGGCCAATCCCTCAAGCACCTGCGTGTCCATCCGGAACTGCGCTACTGGTTTTGCGAAACATTCCACAAGCACTTTGTCGGCCTGCATGTCCCTTACCTATTATATAATGTATCCGACATCAA
This sequence comes from Parabacteroides sp. AF18-52, assembly GCF_003479145.1. NCBI lineage: Bacteria > Pseudomonadati > Bacteroidota > Bacteroidia > Bacteroidales > Tannerellaceae > Parabacteroides > Parabacteroides sp. AF18-52. Next base: position 733,215 of record NZ_QUGR01000001.1, on the reverse strand, counting down.
GCTGCTGGGTACGGAAGGCGAACGCCACCAGGGATGGGGTACAGGCGCAGGCATCAGCTACGGCTACTCGTGGCTGCTCTCCAAACACTGGAACCTCGAAGCCACGGTGGGCGTGGGATACCTCTACCTCGAATCGGAGAAATACCCCTGTGCCAACTGCGGACGCAAGCAGGAGACTGTCAAGAAACATTATTTCGGCCCCACGCAGGCAGCCATCAGCCTGATTTATCAATTCTAAACTATCCTAAACTATCTGAGCACATGAAAAAGAACAACATACTCATCATGACCGCCGGCCTTTTGCTATCAGCCGTAACTGCCGGCGCACAGGAAATCGTCGTCAAAGACAAGATTGTGGAAAAGGCGGGTTCCTCGCTGGTTATGGGCATGACGCTCGACCTGAGCCAAATCCGGCTGGCAGGCAACCGCAGCATCGTCTGCATCCCCGTCATCGTTCGCGGCGACAGTATACGTCCGCTCGCCCCGGTCATCATCAATGGTCGCAGCCGCCACATCCTGTATGAACGTACGGGCCGCAACCGCCAGGAAAACCAGGAGATCGAACTGCGCCGCCGCAACGGGAAAGAACAGACGGTCGACTACCAGGTGCGAACGCCCTACGCCTCCTGGATGAACAATGCCGAAGTGGCCCTTGTCACCGACGAATGCGGCTGCGGATGGGAAGCGATGCAAAGTAACCGTTCGCCGCTCTTCGCCATACAGCTTGAAAAACCGATTATGACCCCCTTCCTTTGCTATCAAACGCCCAAAATGGAAACCGTCAAAGCACGTGCCAAAGAGGGAAGCGCCTTCCTCGACTTCCCCGTAGGTAAGACAACCATTGCACCCGACTATCGCGACAACCGGGCCGAGCTGGCCAAAATACGCGAAACGGTCGAATCCGTACGCAACGACCCGTATGCTACCATCACCGAAGTCTATATTAAAGGCTTTGCCTCGCCCGAAGGCAGCTATAAGAGTAACAGCTACCTGGCCGAGAATCGTGCCAAGGCGCTCAGCGACTACGTGAAAGGACTCTATCATTTCGACCGCGCCACCTTCACCGTCGACTTCGAACCCGAAGACTGGGACGGACTGGCCGCACACATCGAAACCTCCGGGCTGGCAGACAAGGCCGAGTTGCTCGACATCATCCGTGCCGACCAGCCCGCCGACCTCGACCAGAAAGAATGGAAACTCAAGACGCTCAACGGTGGCGCTTCATACCCTGCTATCCTCCGCGACATCTATCCCTCCCTGCGACATTCGGACTATGCAGTGAAGTACACCATCCGAAACTTTTCCGTAGAAGAGGCCAAGGAACTGATCTACACCGATCCGAAGCAGCTGAGCCTGGACGAGATGTTCCGCGTGGCACAGACCTACGAGCCGGGCAGCGACCAGTACAACGAAGTCTTCGAGATTGCCGTCCGCATGTATCCCGACGACCCTGTGTCTAATCTGAACGCTGCCAATACAGCCATCGGTAATAAGCAGTTGGCACAGGCAAAACGCTATCTGAGCAAGGCTGCCGATTCTCCGGAGAAGCAGTTGGCGGAAGCTTCCATCGTCATGCTGGAGGGTGATCTCGATCGGGCAGAGCAACTGCTCGACCGGCTGAAAGGTACCCCGAGCGTATCGGAAGCCGTAGAAAAGAATCTGGAGCAAATCCGCCTTTGGCGGGAGTAGCTGGCCGCTATCTTGTTTAAGGTGTCCAGGCAAGGTTTGTTTGCGATATCCAAAAATGAAACTATTTATCAATAACTTAATTCATAAACTAAAAAATGAAAGTGAACATGAAAAAGAACAGACTTTACGCAGCAATGGCAGCCGTCGTTCTACTTGCTGCCGGCTGTACAGACAAAATTGGAGATGGTACAGAACTGGAAAATCCGGAAGAACTCAATGGCCAGAAATGCTACCTGACTGTAAATATTGCTACTGGAACGAGTGGCGGTTTTACGAAGGCTGGAAGTTCCAATGGTGAAGGTGACCAGTATTTGGAGGAAATTAAAGGATTGAAAGAAGATGAAATTAACGATGTTAATATCTTCTTATTTGAAGTTCCTGCAAGTATAACTGAGAATGATAAGTTACTGAAGACTTTGAACGCTGATCTTACTACTGATATAGATATAGCAGGACATGGTTATGTAGGCAACCTAAATGAAACACCAAATGGCGGTAGTGAAGCATACCATGATAAAGCTGATGTCGTAGTAACATTGAAAGATCCATTAGGTGATAATGAGTCTAAAACGTATCAGGTTTTGACAATTGTTAATGCTGGAAGTTCTCTCACAAATTATACAAAATTATCACAGTTAAGGGATGCAACGTTTGATAAGGCATGGACTGGTGGTGCATCAGATCTTGCTTCCTATACTAATTTTGTAATGTCTACCCATCAGATGAAGGGAAATACAGCAGAATCAACAGTAGAACTGAGTAAGAATAATACCAGCGAAGGTAATCCTGCTCACACTACAGTATATGTAGAACGTTTGGCTGCTCGTGTTGATTTGAAGGTTGCAGAGAACTTGTCAAGCAGTTCAAGAACAGACGGAACATTCGCTGTTACTCGCTATTTACCTGTAAACTTGTGGACTGGTAATACATATATGTTTAAGCAGGTTTCTCCATCTGTGACTAGCTGGACTGGTGCTATACCAGCTGTGGATGCGGTATATAGTGATGGTGAATATAAATACTTGGGCGATGAAATATGGAACAATACCGGCAATGGTACAGGTACGTTTAATTACGTATTGGATCCACAAACAAGAACTAAAACAGCAACTCAAACTGATAATTTTAATAACAACAACTTTTCTTATACTAATCACTTTATTTCAAACACGACCACTTTAGATCCAACAAATGGGGCTTGGAAAGATGTTTCTGTTTTAACTGGAAGCCAGTATACATCCGGAGACTTTACGCCAATCTTGTACACAAGAGAAAATACAACAGCTTACGATCAGCAGAAGAATGGTTTTTCAACTGGTGTGATTTTCGAATCTACATTTACTCCTGGTGAGGGTTTTGGCGTTAGCCTATATAGTGATGGTGTGATTTCATCTGGAAGAACAAACCTACCTCAAGATAAAAGTTTCTTTGTAGCCAACCACTTGGGTACAGATGGACATCATGTAAAGGTTAATTATGCCGATGTTAAGACAATTGCTGCGATGGCTTTTGTTAATATTGAAGATATGTCAAAGCCGCTGTACGAAGGTTTCATGGATGGTAGTTGGCTGTCAAATGGTCCAGACTTAACCACACTAGAATCTATTGTAGACAAAATGCAGGAATCAAATCCGGTTGAAGCTGCGTTTAAAGCCTATTTGAAAGGTGTTTTTGATGGAGCCGATGAATCTGCTTTAGATGATATTAAAGGTCTTTTGAATTATAATTCTTTTGTAGCTGACGCTAAATATAGCAATTTAACTCGAGGTGATCAATCGGAGCAGGCCTACGCTGGTATTCTATATGAAAACTATGAAGTATCCTATTATCTCGGCGGTAAGAGTTATTACAAATTCTGGATTCGTCACGATGATAACCAGAATCCGAACTTGATGTCTGTAATGGAGTTTGCTATTGTCCGTAACAATGTTTATCAGTTGAGTGTAACAGGTGTTAGGGATTTGGGCGATCCACTGCCTTTCACTCCTGGCAAGGATGATCCTAACAATCCGGACGAAAGCGATGAATTGAAGATTTCTGTTGAGATTTATGTTAAGAACTGGGTAAACCGTCTGAACGACAACATCATCCTCTAACGCACATAACCGTTGTTTCAATAATCAACTCGCATGAAGCACTCATGTGTGTCTAGGGCCAAGGGAGGGCAACCTCCCGGCCCTTTACCCTTTTTGCTTCAGATGTCTTATTTTTAACACACTAGCATGAATATGAATAATTTATTGCATACCTGTAAACAGCTGCTCTGCGCCGCAGCCCTTATCGGACTGCCCGCCTGCGACTGGATACACGACGACTCGCTGCCGCTTTGCGAGTATCGTCTGCATTTTAAATACGACTACAACATGAAATTTGCCGACGCCTTCCAGCAGGAAGTCGACCAACTGACGCTCTTCTTCTGCGACGAGGCTGGCAACTTCCTCTACCAGCGGCAAATCAACCAGGCGGAACTGACCGACGGCTCCATCGCACTCGACCTCGAACCCGGCACCTACCAGCTCCTTACCTGGGCCGGACTCAAAGCCGATAGCTACGAGTTACCCCAACTGACTGCCGGCACCTCGACTATTAAAGATATTAAAGCACGCACCCTGCGCAACGCCGACGCCACCCAGCCCAACGAACTGGACGCCCTCTGGCATGGCCTCGACACATTGGTGGTGACCCGTGACGTGCCCGAAAGCAAAACCGTCAGCCTGGCCAAAAACACCAACAAGCTGCGTGTCGTCCTCCAAAACGTGATGGGGGAGGACATGGACGTAAACAATTTCACCTTCCAAATTGTAGCCGACAACGGCTATATGGACTACGACAACAGCCTATTGGAAGACCCCGAAATCCATTATCTGCCTTACTACACCGAGAACGTGCAGATCGGTGCCGACCCGACCGAAGGAGCCACCACCGGCTCTCAGTTTGTCGCCGTTGCCGAACTCAACACCATGCGTCTGATGGACGGCCGCAACTACCGCCTCATCGTGCGCCATGAGGGATGGGAGAACGACGTATTGAACGTCAACCTCAACAACTACCTCCTCCTCACCAAAATGGAAGGCCACCGCATCTCGGCTCAGGAATACCTCGACCGCCAGGACGAGTACTCCATCATCTTCTTCATGACCCCGGTAACTTGTCCCGACTGTCCGGACCCTGAAGATCCGGATCCCGAGAAACCTGACCCCGAAGACCCTGACCCTGAAAAGCCAGATCCCGAAGACCCTGATAAACCTGACCCCAAACCGGATCCGGATCCTAAACCCGATCCCGACCCTGAAGACCCGACAATCGTCGGCTACGCCTGCTTCAAAATCCAGGTAAAAGATTGGGTCATCCGTTTGAACCAAGGTGAACTTTAAAACAATTATACAATGAAACACTATACATATATATTATATAACAAAGCAGCAGCAGTAGCCTTCACGCTACTGCTCTTGCTGCTTTCCCCCTCCTGTAGCAAGGAAAGCGGTAGCGGCACCCCCGACCTCCCCGACGAACCGCAGCTTTGCACGGTGACGATTTCGCTGCAGGCACCTAATTCTCTGCGCCCGATAACAAGAGCTAGTGGAGAGGAGGTTTCGACAGATTGGGCTACCGAAGAAGAAGAATCTGCGTATGAAAGAAATATTTCGGACTGGATTGTGGTGGCTTATGACGAAAATGGTACTTATGCAGGGCATTTACTAGGTAATCTGTATAATAGTGATGACGAAGATTCCCAGACATCATTGGAAATGCAATTGCCGACGGGGAGATATAACTTTTATGCTTTTGCAAACTTAGGTAGTTTGGAGAGTGGGGATGACATAAAAGATAATATTATAAATCCAGAAAAGGGAGAAGCATATATAAAAGATTTAACAGTCAATGTCGGTGATTTGTCTGCCAAGTTTAATACACCGACATCTGAAGCAAAACAACTTATCCCAATGAGTAGCTACGCTCAGGAGCAGGCTATTACCCAAGATTCCCAATTGGAGATTCCACTGATTCGTATGATTGGGAAAGTGAAGGTAACTATAAGTAATAGCTTGGATCAAGCTATAACGGTCAAAAATCTTACACTGGGAAAGTTTAGGCGTAATGGATTGATTAACTTTTTGCCTTGGGGTGAAAATAAGTATTTGGAGTTTAATGGAGTAAATTATCCTAATAAAAATCAAGGACCGCCTTTTGAATCGGATGATTATGCAGAAACATCATATTCTTATGTATTATTGGATGATCAGGGTGAGGAAATAGCGAAAGATGCTGAAACACAGTCCTACAGTTGTTATGTTGAAGAAACTCTGTTTACAAAACTTAATGAGACAAAAGGCTTGCTTCTGAATTTGGATATAGAGGGCCGGGAGACTATAGAAAGAGAAACTAATTTCGATTTTGTTCGTCGCAACGACTTGCTGGAAATTCCATTGATGGTAACAGAATTGGATGGAACGATAACCATCGGAGATATGCGCCTACCAATTGGCGTATTCCCGACAAAGTATGAATTTGGTGTGGGAAGCTCTATCCAGATTCTTACTCCTATCACTCACTATTTGCAGAGTGCGGGAGATTTGGTTATTAATTATGCATTGAGTGATCCTGTATCCGGAAAAGTGTGGAAGATTAAATATAAAGAAAATCCAGCTAATCCCGAAACAGAGAAATTTAGTAATTATATGTTGATACCAGCTCACTCCGGAAGTGGTAACCTGTTGCTTGATAGAGAAACGAACACAGAGTTAACGCAAAGTAAAACAATATATACATTCGATAACCCTGCTGTGTCTGAAGCAGGTTCTGCTGCAGATAAATCAAAGTCAGGTTCCTTTACAATCCGTACGCAAGAACTGGCAAAAACGGCAAGTGCAACTATCAAACTGACATTGATTGTAGAATATGGGAAAAATGAAAATGAAAGTTTTACAAAAGAAGGAGAAATCGAAATCCCCTACACAATAAACATAACAAACGCTCCGGAATCAACAACCGATGAAGGAGGAGAAACAACAACGAAAGGAGGTAAGGCATGATGAAAAGATATATAAATAAGTTGGGTAAGATATTACTTGCATCTACTTTATTAATAGGTGGAAGTGGAGGTTTGGTTTATGGACAAGGTACTGTGGAAGACGACCATGAGAGTACTACTATAAGCTTTACTAATACAGGTGATAGAATAAAGCCTACAGAAGAAGTCATTTATGCTTTACCTAATGTCCCTAAAAACATCTATTTCCAGTATGCTTATACGAGAGATAATATAGATGGGTTTATTTCGTGGAGGAATTTTACTAATAATAATCCCAAAGCAAATTTGACAAGACCTCAGGGCTATAGACCTGATTATAGAGTAGGAGGGGCTTGGGAATGGTCGGATGATGAAGCCAAAAATTTCTGGTCTGATGGCAATTACAGATTAGTTGAATACCAAAATGCTTTTGCGTGGTTTAGAAATAGCGATGATAGTAATACATCTTATTGCTATACCGTAACAAAGAGTAGCAGAGATAATGTAATTGGAGATATTACCTATAAGCGTGATAATTTGAATAATTCTTATTCTACACTTGCCAGTACTTGTTATATCACATATCAAAATAATACCATAAATGGTAATGAAATAATAGAATGTTCGGCAAGCTCTGTCCTGCCGACCTCATGGACTGTAGATAGGAGCAGACAATCCCCAGAGTTAACAGTAATACGTCGCTACCAAATAAAAAATGGGGCAGAAAGAGGTGATAAATTGAAGAATAACAGAGAGGTGATGGGGACTAGCGAATGGCTTATCAATGTAGATGCAACCTTGCCGGAAGCTTATCGTAACAATCCAGGTACATATTTCATTGAGACTCCAGTTATTCATACACCTATGACACGTGGTACGAGTTACCGTCTTGCTGAGAGGCTGACAAACTATTATGTACCGTCAGGCGGTAACTATGCAGAAGCGGGACAAGTACGTTGGAGAGCGTATGACGAGAATGGTTATCCGTCACAGGGGAATATTGAATTTTATGGGGAGAACAAGAAAACGGCTTCATATACAATACAAGAACAAAAAACAGACTTGAATTTGGCGGCAAACGAAAATCGATCTGTGGCAAGTATTTTGAATTTCTATTTTAATTACAATGAAGAGAATTCATCAAGTCAACAAAAATTTTATCTGACTGCCGAAGTGGCGGCAGAGGGTGGAGATACTTGGTATCCAGTTTCTCTCATTACAGTTTATTTGGAACCTCATTCTGATCCGATGACACAAGAGGAACTATGTGATATAAACAATGAAGATGATCCTCTGTATCAGCGAAGATTTTCTTATATAAATAAGCATTATACTTTATTGGCTAGTGAAACATTTGATGGAGAGCAGGGGGAGAAAAAAGAAATAGAGACTAATCTTAGTTCTAATAATAACTATCGCTCTACCCCTTTTACAAACAGCGAATCTTTTTATGCATATACTTATCCTTCAGAGAATAGAGATGAAGGTCGAAAATCGGCAGGTCGAGGAGAATATGGATTGTATAGAACTTTGAATTATGAGGGTGTATCTCAAACTAACTATACAGATTATTTTAAGAGTGTATATAATCATGAAGTGATAGACCGCAATAAAGAACTTGCTGATAGTAGATTCGAAGAAGAGAGACCTGAAGATTATGAAGATGGATTTGGTTATTTCTTATATGTAGATGCTGCGGATGAAGCAGGTGTTATAACCAAGTTGAAATTTAATGAGGATTTGTGTCCTAACACTCGTTTGTTGGTTACAGCATGGGTTTGTAATTTGGGTGGTACTTATGGTTTAAGTGCAGATGTGGGACTGACTTTTAAAGGAGTAAAAGATAGTGGCGAAGAAGAAATTCTGAATAAGTTTTATACAGGAGCTGTTAAGAATGTACCGGAAACTAACGATCCGCAGAGACAAACAGTAAAATGGCAACAAATCTACTTTTATTTCAACTATTCAGCAACGGAAGATACTTATGAATCGTATGTGTTGGAGTTAGCTAATAACTGTCGCCACTCCGGTGGTGCTGACTACGCGATTGATGATATTCGAATTTATCGCTCATTGCCAGATATACGTGTAGAGCGCATCAACGATTGTGATGCCACAACGCTGGAAGTAACAACTGACGTATTGACCCTATTCGCTAATATGAATTGGGATCAAGATCAGCCGGTACTAGAGAGCCAACAGAGAGAAAATGAAATATTGGGCGATTATACTACTCGAAAGTATCGGTATGGCTTGATGGGGTTGAAAGAAGGAGGAGTCATAAATGGTGAAGATGATGTGTATTCCGGAAACTTCTATTTTGCTTTTTTGGACAACTTCGATCCAGAAACGCAAAATCGTGATTATGATTGGGTTGCCATCAACAAAGATGCCCTAGGAAATGTGCCGGAAGCAGTACATGCCGCCCGTGTTTCATTGACAACTAAACTTGAGTTAATGCCGAGAAGTGCCGAAAGAGCTTTAATTGCTGAAAGGTATATGAATATTCAGGCAATGATAGACTATAATTCTGATTATCAACACGTAAGGGGGAGTTATGACCAATTTACAAATAAAGAGAATCCCGATGCTGAATTTGATGTCTCCTTGGGAAATGGAAGCTCTTTCAAGATGACTGTTACTGAAGCTATGCAGTTCTTGAATCTGTCAGATGATGGTTCGTCGCAAGAACTCTTGGATCTCACAGCTTTGGTTGATAACACCTCGTCTTCTCCAAATGTAGGTAGTTGGGATGATAACAAGTTAGCCAAATATACTCAAAATGTTATAGAGCTATACCACCGTTTGCATATCCCTCGCATTCGCTATCCTTGGCTTAGTTCAGATGGGAGTACGCTTCATATCAGTACGATAGATGTTGATAATACAGATTTGAAATGCTTTGAATACGACTCAAATGGGACGACTGTTAAACATGATGGTAAATACCATGTTATGATCTTTACGGCAGAAGAAGTAGCAGGAGTAAATACGACAGAAGTAAGCCCTGTAGGTAAATGTAAGTTGGTTTCTCCATTCCAGGTGCAAGGTGTTGTACAAATCAATATCATCACAGGAACTCAGCATGAGGCAGCCTTATGCGTCGGCAATCAGAGACAGCTATCTGCTTACTTATTACAATGGGAAGAAGGTAGTGAGGAACCCACAAAATTGGAGGTAGAAGATGGCTATATTTTTGACTGGTATCTAGGTCCTATGGAAGGGGAAGGAGAGGATGGAATACCTAGCTATTCCTCACTGGAGATTAAAGGGGCAGATGATAAATCTTTAACTTTAAAAGAAGCCCTATCTGAATATCGAAACGCTGTTAATAATCCCAAAGGCGTTATATCAGTTGATGCTTTGGAAGAATGGTCCTCTTCGGTTGGTAACATAAAGGAGGTTCTAATCGACTTGATTCAGCGTGGACTTTTGCAAACAGGAAAATTTGCAAATGAAACTTTCACAATGATTGTAAGGAGTGATGAAATTGTAGCAATGCCTTATGTCTCTAATCCGGCAGATCAGAATATACACTATTGTACAGAAGAATCTCCTGTTGACTTCGGAGAAGTAGGAGATCACTCACCACTACTATATCCAGGATTTAACAATACAGGAGATGATACAGATTTGGCAAGTGGTATAGCTTATTTGCGTTTGGGGCTGCTCCATCTTGAAAGTGGAAAATCATTAACAGTCCCTGTTCGTAGTAATGTAGAAATGGCAGATGATGCTACTTCTTTAAGAGAAGGTAGTAATACAAATATTACTTGGACAAATGTGAATACAGGAAATGTTACAACTGTAGGAACAATCACTGCATTAAATGTTACTGAAGCTGGTGGAACTATAACTTTCCAATGGAATAATTTTGCGAAAGAAAACTTCAAAGAGGGTATAGAATATCATTTGAATATTCCATTTGTACAATATGATGGTAGTAATATTCTTAGTAATGAATGCGACGGGCTCGCAACCTTGGCAATCAAAATCGTCCCCGAATACCTAACCTGGTCTGGCGATGCCAACGGCCTCTGGTACAACGATAACAACTGGGAGCAGTCAACGAAAGGAGAGTTGTATAAGGATGGTGATGCAGGAACATCAACAAATGATGCTAATGGAACAGATGATATCAAAAACGCCTTCTCCCCATTATACTTTACGAAGGTAACAGTTAATCCGGAGAAGATTGTTGATGGTAAAGCAAGTGTTTTGCCATTACGAGAAGAGAAAACAACTCTTGTTACTGGAACAGACAAGCATACATTGAACTTTGGAGCAGATGGTATGAATTTGGATGCAGCTACAGATGCAACTTCTAAATCCGGTGTCACCCCCAATATCCAATACGACATGGCAGTGGATGGCGAAATTACAGATGGTATAGATAAATCTGACAAATGGTCTATCGTCCCTTACTACGGCAACAAAGTTGACCAAATCTACTTCAAACCCGGTGCTCAATTACAACGTCAGCAAGAATTGAAATACAACATCGCTCGCGTAGAATTTGAGATGGATAAGGATGCCAAGTATTGGCTGGCTTCTCCGCTTAAGGATGTATATGCCGGTGATATGTATGCTCCGAAAGGAACAGGTAGGCAGACAACGTATGCGTTTGATCCGATTTCTTATTCAAAGAATGCACCAAATTCCGAAAATGATCGTCAAAATCCATCTTTCTATCAGAAAGCTTGGGATAAAGGGGTGAATATTTACACAAATGCAGATGGAGACCTAAGTACACTTTACAGCGTTGTCAAATCCAACTGGAGTGTTGAATACAATGATGTAAATGTACCTTATGCTTTGGGTAAAGGTTTCTATGCAAGTGTAGAAGACTTTACGAATGATGAAAATAAGGCTTTGGTTCGTTTGCCGAAAGAAGATGTTAGCTATACGTATGAAGAGTTGAAGACAAAAGCAGCTACTTCTTTATCAAAAACAAATGGTGGTAAATTAGCAGACGGAGCCGAAATCACTGTCACATTATCTAGTGATGATAATGCCAGTGATGCCGATGGCGATGGTAAACATTTCTTGTTAGGTAATCCATATATGTATCCGTTAAGTCTTGAAAGTTTCTTTGCGGAAAATACAATGTTGGCAAATAAAGTTTGGACATTAAATGGAGGAACAGCTATAGTTGGAACTCCAGATTTAGTTAATGGTTGGAATACAGGCGAAAGTTTGACTGAAATTCCCCCAATGCAAGCTTTCTTTGTGGAGTTGAAGGATGGTCTGACCGTAGAAACAACAACACAGACAGTCACATTCTCTACAAGTATGATGAAGTCTGATGACGAAACATCCCGCGCCACCCTCCGTTCCTCCATCACCGCCTCCCACCCGGTTCTCCGTCTGACGGCTGAGAAGGGAGAGAAGCGAAGCATCGCTTTCCTGACGCAACGCGATGACGCTAGTAACGCTTACGAAAGTGATAAGGATGCCATCACATTGCTCGATTCGGAACTAACGGAGATACCACAGGTCTACACCATTGCCGGTGACCGGGCTGCCGGAGTCAACGCCGTGAAGACTATCAATAATATTCCGCTAGGTGTCTACACCGCCTCCGACAAGGACGAAGTGGCGCTGACTATCGAAGGCATCAGCAACCTGCCTGCCGCACTTTATCTCTACGACGCAAAGACCAAAGAGAATAAGGTATTGACCGGTGACAGCTATACGTTGAACCTGACCGGCGCGACACACGGACGCTACTTCTTGCGTTCGGGCGATATGCCGACCGGCAATGAAGCCATCGAAGGCAATAATATCTCGATCTATTCCGTAGTAAGAGGCGAAGTAATTGTCAGTGCAACGGAGCCGTTGAAGCAGATTCAGGTAGTCGCACCTTCCGGCCAGGTGGTACGTTCGTTCTTCCCCAGACAGGCAGTTCATTCTTTCAACTTGCCTCAAGGCATTTACATTATTCGTGCCGAAAGCCAGACGGCTATAAAAACAGTGAAATTACAGGTACGTTAAACGCATTCCTACATTTTACATAAATAAAGTTGTTTACCGGCAGGATTGAATCAGTCCTGCCGGTATTTTTTCCGTACCTGTCAGCCGGGGCAGGCAAGGGAATTCATCCTTGCCGGTAAAACATACAATACGATGTACGAAGAATTAAAAGCCCTTTTCGGCAAAGAGACCTCATCGGTGAGAAAGTTTCAAAAAATCCTGAACGAGTTACCCCCTGTCCGGCGTTTGCATTATCTCCAGTTAGCTTATAAGGCAGCCTTTTGTGAATGGGACGTAATGAATGTGCGCTACCGTTTGTTTCTGACCCACCTGTTTACCCGTGACTGGCAGCGTACGCTAAACTTCTTGCTGGAAAGTACTGTACTCGGCACGTTACAGTTCGACTTGCAGGAACCGGGGATTATTCAGCGTTTTATCGGGCAACTGGAAAATCCGGAGAACAGCCCGAATCCCTCTTTTCTTCATTTAGCCTTTTCTTTGTCGCTGGTTTTTCCTTATTCCTGGTCGGTCGGGTATCTGGGTGATAAGTTACGGACACAAATCCTTACTTCGGAGGATCTTCTCCGATTGAATGACAAGACGCTTTTGGGTAGTGATCCGGGAGATAAGTTTCATTGTGACTATAAAGAGGTAATGAAAAATAAAGGTAAGAAACCATGCTGATCTGTTCGCTGATTATCTCCTTTATTTTGTTTTTTAACTGTATCTTTACGATCAATTCATAGTAATATGAAACAACAATAGATGAAAACATAAAACTATAAATCAGGAGGACATAGATGAATAGTGATTATAAAGTAGGCGATTTAATTTATGATGCAAATATTTATGATGGCATGAATACCAGCCTGACAGATTTGCAATTTTATAAACGGTGGCTGCCGAAAGGTAAGGAGACCCGAATACTCGAACTTTGTTGCGGCACAGGCAGGCTTACTGTTCCGATAGCAAAGGACGGGTATGATATTACCGGGGTTGATTATACTTCTTCAATGCTTGACCAGGCAAAGATTAAAGCATCCGAAGCAGGATTGGAAATTCCTTTTATTGAAGCAGATATCAGGACTTTGAATTTGCAGGAAAAATACGACCTTATTTTTATTCCATTTAATTCAATCCATCATTTATATAAAAATGAAGATTTGTTTAAGGCATTCAGTGTCGTTAAAAATCATCTCAAAGACGGAGGTTTATTTCTGTTGGATTGCTTTAATCCGAATATTCGATATATCGTGGAAGGCGAAAAAAAACCGATGGAAATTGCTGCATATACAACAGACGATGGAAGAGAAGTTTTGATAAAGCAGACAATGCGATATGAAAATACGACTCAGATTAATCGAATCGAATGGCATTACTTTATTAATGGTAAGTTCAATTCGAATCAAAATCTGGATATGAGAATGTTTTTCCCGCAAGAATTGGATTCATATTTGGAATGGAACGGTTTTAATATTATTCACAAATACGGAGGATTTGACGGGGAAGCATTTAATGATGATTCGGAAAAACAGATATTCGTTTGCCGGTGTTAGTTCTGATACGAACGCTTTATTTACGTTATCTGCCGGCACTGGGGGCCAACCCGTAAGCCTCCTTATAAATCCTTGAAAAATGTGACAGGTTCTTGAAACCGACATTCATCATTGCCTCGCTGACTTTATAATGTTGCTTGGCGATCAACTCGTGGGCGGTTTCCAGCCGTCGCCTGATGATCCATTTCTGCGGAGTAAGTTCGCTTACCTTCCGGAAGTCATTCTTAAAGCCTGTCAGGCTTCGTCCGGTGTATGTCGCCAGTTCTTCCATAGACAGGTCGTACATATAGTTTTCCTCCATGAATCCCATTAAGTCTATTTTCCAGGGTTCGGTAAAATCGAATAAGGAGGCGTAAACATTGGCATTGGATTTCAGTACGACATATAACCCTTCTTTCAGTTTCATATCCAACCACTCCTTATCGGGTGTGTCGGATGAACTGAAATAAGGGAAGATGGACTCAAACAAACTTGTGACATCAGGGCGTGAAGGTATTTTCAGGATACTTGTCTTGCTCCGTCTGGCTGTTTCCGGAAATTTATCTTTACCCTGATGGCGGTAATATTCCAACAGGAATTTTCGGGGAAAATTCAGAAGGATGGATTGATAGACCTGTGTATTCTTATCACTGTATTTAGTCATTTTTATCCGATGCCCTTTGCGGATAAAGGCACATTCCCCGGCACTAACTATAATGGAATGGTTGTCTTCCCGGAAATCTACCTGACCGGAATAAACATAAAGCAGGCAATGTTCCGGTATGCCGAGGTCGCATATCGTGTCCTCACTGACTTTCATATTGAGAAAGATGTTGGAGTAGTTGATGAAATGTCTGTCTTCCATATCTATTATTGTTTGAAGGCGAAAATACGATTTTATCCGCAAAAGGAGGAATTTGTACTAAGTTTTATTGGTAAAGCCTGGCAATATCTTCGTCTGTCCGGTTTCCGTGGATCTCAATATTGGCGAGTTCTGCCTCGATCCGGTTAAACTCTTCGGGAGTTAGTTCGAGATCGGCAGCATGCAGGTTCTCTGCGATACGTTCCGGTTTACGTGAACCGGGGATCGGAACAAGGAATTTATATTTATGCAGCATCCAGGCGAGAGATATCTGAGCCGGAGTCGCATTTTTCTCCTGTGCAAACAGATGAAGCAGATCGAGTAACGGTTGGTTGGCTACCATATTTTCTTTCTCGAAACGGGTAATTACCCGGCGCACATCGTCACCCGTATATTCCTGTGCAGGAGTATATTTCCCACTCAGGAAACCACTGCCCAGCGGACTGAACGGAACAAAGCCGATCCCTAACTCCCCACATGCAGGAATGACTTCTTTCTCGAATATACGCTCCATCATGGAATACTCGCTTTGCACGGCTGTCATGGGTGTGACGGCATGTGCCAGACGGATTTGTTCGGCAGTGGATTGCGATTGTCCCCAGCCCCGTATCTTCCCTTTCTTTATCAGTTCGCCCATACACCAGGCAATCGCTTCTACCGGGATCTGTTTGCTGACACGGTGCTGATAATAAAGATCGACATAATCCGTTTTGAGGCGTTTTAGCGACGCATCCAGATGCGATTCCACTGCCTTCATCAATTGGGGCATCGTAGAAACCTCTTCATCCGGATAAATTCTGAACTTCGTAGCCAGAATGAGATTCTGCCGGATCGGAGCAATGCCTTCGCCCACCAGTTTCTCATTCTCTCCGGCACCATAGGCTTCTGCCGTATCAAAGAAATTACATCCCAATTCATAGGCATTTCTCATTAAAGCAATAGCCTCGTCTTTCTCCGGAGTTTCACCGTAGCCATGACTTAATCCCATACATCCGTAACCTACAGCCGAGACTTCCAGTCCTGCTGCACCGATTTTTCTTTTCTTCATATTACTTCTTTGTTTATAGGTTTTATATCTGTTGGCAAAAGTAGGGGATAGGAATGATTCGGACTTTGCTGTGCGGACAAACTGTTTTTGCTGTGAGGGCTATTACACAAAAGAAGGGCAGAGGAAATATGATGTAATCATCGCTGATTCTTAAATAATTGTTAGCTTTGTAGACAGTTAGAGAGTAATATAGATTTATTCGATATCTGATAATAATTATAAACCTAATTAGTAGAACATTGTGAACAAACTATTTTGCCAGAGTTGTGGTATGCCACTTGAAAATGACAAGGTAATTGGAACAAACACGGATAACAGTAAAAATAACGACTATTGTATTTACTGCTATAAGGATGGAACTTTTACACAAGATGTGACTATGAATGAAATGATAGAGATCAGCTTACGACATATGAAAGAATTGTTTAAAGGCGACCCTGCTTTTGATGAAAAAGCTGCGCTCGATAACATGAACTCCTTTTTCCCACAATTAAAAAGATGGAGTAAATAATACGTATGTCACGGGAGAAAATCTTGATAAGAACTTCATGGGTAAGTACGATAGGCAACGCGATACTGTCTGTATCTAAAATTGTTGTCGGCTTGTTGTCGGGGAGTTTGGCTGTAATTGGGGATGGTATTGATTCGGCAACCGATGTGGTTATATCTGTTGTCATGATCTTTACGGCACGTTTGATGAACAAGCCACCTTCCAAGAAGTATGTGTTTGGTTATGAGAAAGCGGAGAGTATTGCCACTAAGGTGCTTTCGTTAGTGATCTTTTATGCAGGCGCACAGATGTTAGTGTCGTCGGTTGAAAGTATCTTTTCGAACGAGACGAAAGAGATTCCATCGGCTATTGCCATCTATGTTACGGTCTTTTCTATTATCGGTAAACTTTTGTTGTCTACTTACCAATATAAACAAGGAAAGAAAATAAACAGTTCCATGCTGATCGCGAATGCTGTCAATATGCGTAATGATGTGGTTATTTCATGTGGTGTCCTGTTTGGATTGATATTTACTTTTATATTTAAGTTGCCTATACTCGACTCAATCACGGGGTTGGTGATCAGCCTCTTTATCATCAAATCGTCTATCGGTATCTTTATGGATTCCAATGTTGAACTGATGGATGGGGTGAAAGATGTCAACGTATATAATAAGATATTTGAAGCTGTAGAGAAAGTTCCCGGTGCAGGTAATCCGCATCGTGTCCGGTCGAGAATGGTTGGTAATCTGTATCTGATTACGCTCGATATAGAAGTAGATCCGCAAATGACTTTAATGCGTGCCCATGAGATTGCCGATGAAGTGGAGAAGAGTATAGAAGACTCGATAGATAATATATATGATATTTTAGTCCATGTGGAGCCTGCCGGAAAATGCCAAACGGATGAGAAATTTGGTATCGATAGAGACATGGTGAAATAGAAAAAAATCGGTCTCGGTATAAGTCAAGAAAACTGTAATAATCAAAGCGGATAGCTAATATTTAGAGTTTCAGTCAGATACCAGCTGTTTTCTCGTTGATAATTATTAACAGTAAATGTTTTGCCATGTTTAAACGATCGTTTAAGTTTGCTTAAACAATCGTTTAAAATAGTATGGTGAAAAAGAATTCGACATCGGATGTAAGTGACCGGATACTGGATGTAGCCCGTGACTTATTTATTAAGAATGGCTATACGGGAACCAGTGTTCGCGATATAGCAGCAGCTTCAGGCACTAATGTAGCCCACATCAATTATTATTTTGAGTCGAAGTATAATCTTTTTGAAATAATATTTGATGAGGCATTTGATATTCTCTTTAAACGTGTTTCCGCAACTTTGACATCGGATATGCCATTCTACGATATGGTAGAAGCATGGATAACTACCTATTATGAAATATTGTCCGAATATCCTCAGATACCTATTTTTATCTTGAATGAAGTCAACCAGAGTCCTGATACCCTGATCAAGAAACTGGTGGAACGTAATCCTTTGGCTATATTTACAAGATTGTCTGAAAGGATGGCTGAAGAAGTGAAAAAGGGAACGATAAAGGATATTCCGGTGATAGACTTAGGATTAAATATCTTATCCCTATGTGTATTTCCGTTTATGTTCAAAGGATTGGCCATCAGGATTGCAGACCGTTCGGAAACTGAATATAATGAAATCCTGGCAGAACATAAGAAACGTGTGATTGATTTGATCTTTAGCGGGTTGAAACCATAAGTTTTTACTCGCTACATATATAATACCAGGGTAACCACTAATATTTAGCCCTCAATTAAGATTGTCGTATAGATTTATTATAATCGTTTTAATATGAAACCAAATACTATTTGTAGTATCGGGATCGATGTCGGTTCCACTACATTGAAAGTTGTTGTTTTGAATGACCGGAATGAAATCATTTACAAAGTTTACAGACGTCATAAGGCTGATTTTAATACCTTATTTGTTGAAGAACTGAATACTGTCACTTCCCGGTTCCCTGATTGCCGGTTTACAATAGCCATTACGGGATCGGCTGGCATGGGGATATCCGAACGAACAGGGATTCCTTTTGTTCAGGAAGTCGTTGCATCTATAGAAGTAGTAGATAAAGAATATCCGGACACACATACGCTGATAGATCTGGGTGGTGAAGATGCCAAAATGGTATTCTTTAAAGATGGAAGACAGCCGGATATTCGTATGAACGGAAGTTGTGCCGGTGGAACGGGAGCTTTTATCGACCAGATGGCCGACCTGATGAATATTCCTGTCGAAGAACTGGGGCGTCAGGCGCTGAGGTATGAAAAGTTATACCCGGTAGCTTCCCGTTGCGGTGTATTTGCGAAAACGGACGTACAGAATCTTATATCGCGCAATGTGCCGGTTCCCGATATATCCATGTCGATCTTGCGGACTGTCGCCGTGCAAAGTGTGACTACGCTTGCTCGGGGATGTGATATACAACCGAAGATACTTTGTGTAGGCGGTCCGCTGACGTTTATCCCTGCATTAAGAGACTCTTTTGTCGAACTACTGAACCTGGATGAAGCAGATCTGATCGTCCCGGCAAACAGTGAGTATTTTCCGGCATGGGGAACAGCCCTTTATAACCGGGAGGGAGAGACAATCGAAGACATATCCTTGCTGATACAAAAGTTGGGAATAAAGGATCATAAACGGAAAGATGTATTGCCTGCTTTATTCGCGAATGAAGAGGAATATCAGTCCTGGAAAGAGAACCGGAAGATAAAACCTTTAAAGCGGGCAGAACTCGGTTCGAAGAAAAATATCGAATGCTTTCTGGGTATTGACTCCGGTTCCACGACGACCAAGATACTAATTATGGATACGGACGGTGATATCGTTTATACGTTCTATGGCACCAACCAGGGAAATTCCCTGAGGAAGGTGATCGAGGGACTGAACGGATTTTATCAGGAAGCCAAAAACAAAGGAGTTACATTCCGTTTTATCTCATCTGCGGCGACAGGTTACGGGGAAGACCTGATCAAGTCGGCATTAAATTTCGATTACGGGATCGTGGAAACGATGGCGCATTTATCCGGTGCACAATATGTAGACCCGGAAGTCTCCTTCGTACTGGATATCGGCGGACAGGATATGAAATCCATATTCACCCGCAACGGAGTCATATCGAATATCGAACTGAATGAAGCATGTTCATCCGGTTGCGGCTCTTTCCTTCAGAACTTTGCGGCAACCATGAATATGGGGCTTTCCGAGTTCACGAAAGCAGCCTGCCTGGCAGAATATCCCAGTGACCTGGGATCACGCTGTACTGTTTTTATGAATTCGAAGGTGAAACAGTCATTGCGTGAAAATGCGGCATTAGGTGATATTGCAGCCGGTTTGGCTTATTCGGTCATCAAGAACTGTCTGTTCAAGGTGCTGAAAATCACGAACCTCAACCTTTTGGGAGAACATATCGTGGTGCAGGGCGGAACGTTCCGCAACGATGCTGTTTACCGTGCACTCGAACTCCTGTCTGGCAAATCGGTCAGTACCACCGACTATCCCGAATTGATGGGAGCGTTAGGAGCTGCTTTATATGCCCGGAAGATGTGGCAGGCTGATAAGAAGCAGACGCTGTTTACCGGAGAGGAAGTATTGCCGGATGTAAATACGGTGGATACAAAAGAATTGCAATGTAAAGGATGTACGAACAAATGTTCGATCCTTCGTTTCCGGTTTGATAACGGGAATATTTGTTATGCAGGAAATAAATGCGAGAAGGTGTTTTTTAGCAAAACCACGGCTGCAGAGAAAGGCTATAACGCTTTTGACAGAAAGAATGAGATTCTTTTTGCCCGTAGTGGTGAAAAGCAGACGTCTGTATCCGGTTTGCGGATTGGTATTCCGCGGGTGCTGAATATGTTTGAGAATTATCCTTTCTGGCATACCTTGCTTACCGAATGTGATTTGGAAGTGGTATTGTCTCCCGAGTCTACGACGGCTCTTTACCAGAAAGGAGTCGGAAGTGTGATGTCTGACAACATCTGTTTTCCGGCCAAGTTGGTGCACGGGCATATCCTGGCATTGGCAGAGCAAAAGGTCGACCGTATTTTCTATCCGATGATCGTGAAGGAAGAAAAAGAGTTCGATTCGTCGGTCAATTCATACAATTGCCCGGTCGTGAGCGGTTATCCGGATGTGATCCGGAGTTCTATGGAACCGGAGGAAAAGTTCGGTATTCCGTTCGACAAACCTGTCGTTACTTTTAGTAATGACAAAGCACTGGAGAAAGCCTGTTTTACTTATCTCTCTTCTTTGGGCGTATCGGAGGTTATTTTTAGAAAAGCCTTTGTGAAAGCGCTGAAAGAGCGCAATGAGACGAAAGATGCTTTGCGGGATAAACAAAAAGCTTTGTTCGACCAGGCGGTCAGAGAGAATAAGTTGGTATTCGTGGTAGTGGGCAGACCTTATCATACAGACCCGCTGATCCATCAGAAGGTAGGGCAAATCCTTTCGGATATGGGAGTATATGTGTTCACCGACGATATTTTCCGTCATAAGGAAAGTAAAGGGTTCGGTAAACTGAATATAGTCTCGCAATGGTCTTACCCTAACCGGGTCGTACAAGCTGCCATGGAAGTCGCCAAACTTCCTCAGAACGTGCAATTGGTGCAACTGAACTCTTTTGGCTGTGGTCCCGACTCTTTCTTTATGGATGAAACCGGGGAAATATTGAAGCAAGCAGGCAAGAACCATACGATCTTACGTATCGACGAAATAGCCAGTCCGGGTTCTGTCCGGTTGCGTATGCGTTCCCTGATCGAGTCTTTGAAGGTGATAATACCTGATCCGGTAACAGGAACGAAGACATTCCGGGGCTATGACATTGCTTATAAGAAAGAGGACAGGCAAAAGACGATACTCGCTCCCTGGTTTGCCGATTTTATCTCGCCTTTCATTCCGGCTCTCGGAGAACTGGCAGGTTATAAGATCGTCAATTTGCCTAAGACCAATACGGTCTCAGCGGAGGCCGGACTTGTTTATGGGCATAATGAAGTCTGTTATCCTTCCACATTGATTTTGGGAGATATTATCACGGCGTTACAATCAGGTAAATATGACTTGGATGATGTTGTGGTTGCCATTACGCAAACAGGCGGTCAGTGCCGGGCTACGAACTATCTGGCACAGATCAAATCTGGTTTGATGAACGCGGGATTTTCCAATATTCCGGTGTTGGTGTTTGCTGCCGGAGAGGTTTTCCAGAATGATCAGAAGGCGTTTAAACTGCCGGTTCTTAAATTGATGGATATTGTCGTTTATATGCTTCTTTATGCGGATGCATTGCAGCAGATGTATAGCAGTACGATCATCCGGGAAAAGAAGAAAGGGGAGACGCAGCATCTGTTTGATTTCTATATCGACAGGGGAGTGGAGGCAATCCGCAGGAACGATCATAAAGCGTTGCTTTCCTTGTTGGAACAGGCTGTGGCCGACTTTAACGGAGTTGACATCTACGACCGTGAGTTTACGAAGATCGGTCTGGTAGGGGAAATCTATGTGAAATACAATAATTACGGACAGGCTCATATCACCGAATGGCTTCGTTCCCGGAATATGGAAGTGGTCACGCCTCCGATCATTGATTTCGTGATGCAGTATTTCGTAAATTCCCAGGCCAACGTAAAAAATGGTTTGCAGAAGGATAATCTCTTTAAGCATTGCCTGAGCCCTATATTCTGGAAATATATGAATGACAAGATCAGGAAGGTGGAAGGGATCGTGAAGAGTTATCGTTTTCATGTGCCGTCTAAATCAATATATGTAAAGGCAAAATATGCATCGGAGATATTGGATTTGTCCAATCAGTTCGGCGAAGGTTGGTTGATAGCCGGAGAGGTTGCCAGCTATGCCCGTCAGGGGATAAAGAGGGTTGTCTGTATTCAGCCGTTCGGTTGCATTGCCAATCATATTGTAGCGAAAGGTATCGAGAAACGGTTGAGGAAGTTCTATCCGGAAATGAACCTGTTGTATCTGGATGTCGATGGTGGCATGGCGGAGGTGAATTTACAGAACAGGTTACATTTCCTGATTAATGATTGAGGGCGATATAAGTAATACAGAATTATCATTTTGACACATTTAATAACGACACGGTATACTTTGACAAAGTGATAAATAAACATTCAGTCCCGGATCATATATGTAGACCGGTGCATATACCTATTGAAATAGGGCGCTCAGCGAGAGTTAGGTTTTGTTATTTTGAAGCTGTATGACGGAGATTGGTGACTTTTGTCTGTGATTTAGGATTCTTCTGAGTAGCGGACAGATATATCTTTCCTATACTCTGATGGCGTTATCTTCATTCTCTTTTGCACATACCGACTGAAATAAGAAACAGAGGAGAAATTCATTCGTTCGGCAATCGTAGTTAAAGACAACTCTTTTTGTCGCAGCAAGCGGGTAATCTCTTGAAGGGTAAAGCGGTCGATCCAATAAGTGGCAGGTTTGCCGCTTACCTTTTTACATATCTCCGACAGATAATGAGGTGTTATGCAAAGCCGGGAAGCATAAAAATCGAGATCTCGATTTCGGATATATTCGCCGTTATATAACAGTTCTATGAAATTTCGCAGTAAGACCGTAATACGCTCCGATACCTGCATGTTATTCTGACTGCGTGCATGAATATCATAAAGGTCGAGGATGTGCGCCGTAAGCAGGCTTCCCATCAATTCTTCCCAAAACAGATGCTCTTTATTTTCCAGGCGTTGACGGATACAGCGCATCGCCTGCTCGCATACTTGAAAGTCATGGGAGGAAAGTTTCATAACCGGATTCTGTAAAAGCGATAGATACCCTATAATACCATAATTACTGCGAATAGCTATCGAAGAAACGAACGCATCCGAAAGGTTCATCAAAATACCTTGAAAGTCTTCGGAGTCCGAAAATTCCGATACGAGCGTGGCGTTGGGCAGAATTACATAATCCCCGACCGCGATGTTATAACGGGTATCCTGAAACGTGAAACCCATATTTCCTCCGCTGCAAAGAATATGGATTACTCTTCCTGCATATCGTAAGGTATTAAATTCCTGCAATGTATCGGCGAAAATAATCCCGTCGAAGTCTGTATGTGTCATTTCTCTTTCATTTCCTGCGAAAATAACAAAAAAACACGAATAGTGAAAATTCTTCCCCGAATAATGCAACAATAAAATGATAGGTACCCTGTAACTTTGCATCAGAATTAAAAACCATAAAGGATATGAAAAATGTAAGATTAAGCAATGGAGTAATGATGCCTGCTATCGGGTTCGGTGTCTTTCAGATTCCTGAAAATGAAACGGAACGAGCCGTAAATGATGCTATCGAGATCGGTTATCGGAAATTCGATACGGCTGCGGCTTATTTCAACGAGGAACAGTTGGGAAATGCCATCCGGCAAAGCGGTATCAAACGGGAAGAGTTTTTTATAACCACCAAATTGTGGGTGCAGGACTATGAATATGACGATACCCTGCGGGCTTTCGACCTCTCGATGAAAAAACTCGGATTGGACTACCTCGACCTCTATTTAATGCACAAACCATACGGGAATTACTATGCCGCATGGCGGGCGATGGAGCGGCTCTATAAAGAGGGACGTATCCGGGCTATCGGGGTTACGAGTTTCTCTAATGAACGCCTGCAAGACCTTTTCTTGCATAACGAAATAAAACCCGTCGTAAACCAGCTTGAAACGCATCCGTTTTTCCAACAGCAGGCTGCCAATGCTTTCTTACAGCAGGAAGGCATTCAGCACGAAGCATGGGCATCTTTTGCTGAAGGGCAGAATGACATATTCAACCATCCGACATTGAAAGCGATAGCAGAGCAACACGATAAGGGGGTCGGAGCCGTGATTCTTCGCTGGCTGAACCAGCGTAACATCGTAGTTATCCCGAAATCCGTACACAAGGAACGGATGAACGAAAACTTCAATATCCTCGATTTCACACTTTCAAAAGAGGAAATGGATGCTATCGCCCTGCTGGAGACAGGAAAAAGCCCCATCTACGACGATATGGACTTACCTACGGTAAAAGGTATCGGGTTACACAAAATCCATGAATGATTTCTAAAACAAATGGAATATTAACTTTAAAAACAGAATGATATGCAGACTGTAAAATTGAACAATGGCATCGAAATGCCGATATTAGGATATGGTGTATTTCAAGTATCGCCTGAAGAGTGCGAGCGTTGTGTGCTCGATGCCATCAGCGTGGGCTATCGGCTGATAGATACGGCGCAGGCTTATTATAACGAAGAGGGCGTGGGTAATGCCGTTACCAAATGCGGTGTGTCCCGTGATGAACTTTTTCTCACGACCAAAGTGTGGATTACCAATTCAGGAGAGGAAAAGGCAACCCGCAGCATCGACGAATCGCTCCGTAAGTTGCGCACCGATTACATTGACCTGCTGCTTATCCACCAGCCATTCAGCGACTATCTGGGAACATGGCGGGCGATGGAGAAAGCGGTAAAGGCCGGAAAAGTCCGTGCCATCGGACTCTCGAACTTCTATCCCGACCGCTTCGTGGATATGGCCGAATGTGCCGAAATAAAACCTGCCGTAAACCAACTAAAAACCAATGTATTCAGTCAGCAGTGGGACGCTGAAGCTGAAATGAAACCCTATGATACACGTATCATGGCTTGGGCACCGCTGGCACAAGGCGATCCCGACCTTCTGACCAATCCCGTACTGACGGCCTTGGCCGAAAGATACGAGAAAACGGTACAACAAGTCGCCCTACGTTACTTGGTGCAATGCGGCATCATCGCCATTCCGAAAAGCACGCACATCGAGCGAATGAAACAAAATCTGGATGTATTCGATTTCACCCTCACACCGGAAGATATGGAAAGCATACGTCCGCTCGACAAACCTGCCGACTTCCGCTGGTCGCACCGTAATCCCGAACTTGTAAAATTCCTTCTGAATTACGACAAGCAATTTAACCCTGACAATAAGAAATAAAAGTATGAAATACGGAATATTGGGAACAGGCGATGTGGCTCACGCCATCGCCACGAAATTGACCGAACTCGGCCATGAAGTCATGATGGGGGCACGTAATGCTACCAACGAGAAAGCTGCAAACTGGGCAAAAGCTAATGGAGAGCGGGCTTCTCACGGCACTTTTGCCGATGCTGCCCGATTCGGTGAAAGAGTATTCAACTGTGTGCAGGGCATCCACTCGCTCGAAGCTCTTAACGCTGCCGGGAAAGGAAATCTGAGCGGAAAACTGTTGATTGACTTGGCAAATCCGTACATCTACAAGGATGGGCATATTTCACTCGATTCGAAGTGGAGCGGAACAACCAGCCTGGGAGAAGAAACCCAAAAATTCCTGCCGGACGCAAAAGTCGTAAAAACGCTGAACTATCTCTGTAATCATCTGATGGTTCATCCGAGGCAACTACCAGAAGCCATTACAGGCTTCTATTGCGGCAACGATGCTGACGCGAAAGCCGAAGTAGCGGCTCTATTAAAGGATTTCGGCTGGGAGGATACCCTCGACTTAGGAAACATCAGTATGTCCCGCTACACTGAAATGCTCGGCACGTTCTGGGTAGCCGCGCTTAGTGCCACCGGAAATATGGATTGGGGAATAAAACTCGTAAGATAAACAAGTAAAAGATACAGAATGATGAAAACAAGAAAATTCGGGACATTGGAAATCTCGGCTGTCGGTCTTGGCTGCATGGGGTTCACGCATGGCTATGGGACTTGTCCGAGTGAAGAGGAATCCATTCGTCTTATCCGTAAAGCATACGAGGAAGGCTGTACCTTCTTCGATACGGCTGAAATATACAGTTGTTATAAAAATGAAGAACTCGTGGGAAAGGCATTAAAACCTTTCCGGCATGAAATAACAATCTCTACAAAATTCACTCCGGCTGTCCTGCCCGGACAAAAGAATCCGGAAGGCAAATTGAGCCGAACAGGAATCCGACAAGCTGTCGAGGGTTCTTTACGACGTCTGCAAACCGACTATATCGACCTTTACACGGAACACCGTGTGCCCAAAGAGAATGATCCCGCGGAGGTTGCCTATTGGATGGGAGAATTGATCAAGGAGGGGAAAATCCGTGCATGGGGACAGTCCGAGCCCACCCTCGAACAACTCAAGGCGGCCCATGCCGTTACGCCTATAACAGCCGTACAGAGCGAATACTCGCTGATGGAACGCAAGTGGGAGGCGGACGTAATTCCCTATTGCAAGGCTGAAGGCATCGGCTTTGTCGCTTATTCGCCTATGGCAGGCGGCTTTTTAAGCGGTAAATACCACTCCACGGCTGAATTTAAGGGAGATGATGTAAGGCGCGTGATTACCCGTTATTCCGAAGAGAATATGCGTGCCAATCGAGTCCTGCTCGATCTTATCAACCGCTATGCGGATGAGAAGCATTGTACCGCCGCACAAATCTCTTTAGCTTGGGTGATGTATTCCGGTCATATTGTTCCTATACCCGGTATGCGTAGCGATGCCCGTATTCTTGAAAATCTGGGCGCTGCGGAAGTGACTATTACGGCTGATGAATATGCCGCCATGAACGAAGCTCTAAGTCATATTACCATACACGGAAACCGCACGGACGAGGATATTGCCAAGTTGGGGACTATCGAAGGGCAGCAGCAGACTGTGGCCAAAGCGGAGAGACAGCAAACTAAAATCAACAAAATCAAATAAGAAATATGTATCCATCATTAAATCATAAAACAGCTCTTGTAACCGGAGCCGACTATAAAGTGGACGGCGGTGTAGGTGCATAAAACAAATAACAATAAAAGAATGAATATGAAAAATATATTGATTATCAGCGGCCATACAGACCTCGCCGCATCCGTGGCCAATAAAACGATTCTCGAAACCCTGAACGAACGGCTGCCGGAAGCCGAAATCGTAAAACTGGACGAACTCTATCCCGATTTCAAAATCGACGTAGAAGCCGAACAGCAGAAATTGCTCCGGGCAGACATCGTCGTGTTGCAGTTCCCCCTTTTCTGGTACTCCGCACCCTCCATATTGGAACGCTGGATGGAAGAGACTTTCCGTCATGGTTTCTCGCACGGAAGTACCGGAGACAAACTCAAAGGCAAGAAACTCGTTCTCTCTTTCACAACGGGAGCACCCGAAGCATTGTATAGCCATGAGGGGGCGATGGGCTACACGATCGACGAATTTCTGGCTTGCTACAAAGCAACTTGCCGACTGACGCACATGGAGTATAGCGGCAGTGTTTATACCTGCGGCGTAAGTTACGGCAACCGTACCACACCGGAACTTATCGAGCAACAAAAAAATGTATCAGTGGCGCATGCTGAACGTCTTATCGAATTACTCGAAATGCTCTCATGCTTGAAGACAGACTACATAATTTCGACGATATAGTATTCAGTTGCTTCCTACCCGATGACTGACTGAATGAATTTCGTATGCCGCAACACGTACTCGTGTATGTTTATGACACTTTTATTGCATATATGGTGATTGCTGCTTTAGGTAATGTTGTCGGTTTCCTGATGGACAGGTTTGAGCCGGAACATATCGACGGCTTGCAGATATATGGCCGCGATTCTTATTTGCTTTCGTTCGGTGTATTGCTGGTTATCTCATTGTTTGCGGTATATAGTGCATTCCGGATACGGGAAACATATGGTAAAGATATTTGAGTGCTCAGTTCTGCATCCGATATTCATTGGGAGTTATTCCAACTACCCGTTTAAACATGCGGCTGAGATGTTGAGGATACTGAAAGCCGAGGTCGTAGGCTATTTCGCTCATCGTTTTGTCGGATGAGAGTAGTTTTTCCTTTGCCACTCCTATTACTCGGTCCTGTATATACTCAGAGGCGGTACGTCCTGTTTGTTTACGTATCATATCGCCAAAATAGTTGGGGGAAAGGAAGACTTTGTCGGCGAAATATTTCACGGATGGCAATCCCTCTTTTTGTGGTGCGTCTCCCTCGAAGTAATCATTCAGTAACTGTTCGAAGCGGACGATGATGTCATTGTTTACCTCACCCCGTGTTTGGAACTGACGTTCATAGTAACGCATACAGTAGTCGAGTAATAATCCGATATTGGCACAGATCAGCCGACGACTGTGTTTATCGATGGCATGTTTCAGTTCGTTTGAAATATTCTGTAAGCAGTCCATGACAGTTTGCCGCTCTTCTTCGGAAAGATGGAGTGCCTCGTTGGTCTCGTAAGAGAAGAAAGAGTAGTTCCTGATTTCCTGACCGAGGGCGGTTCCATGTATCAGGTCAGGATGAAAGAGAATACCGTGTGCATGAGGCTGTATGTTCGGTAGCATTTCCAGGTCAGTAACCTGTCCCGGAGCGAAGCAGACGATAGTTCCATCCTGATAGTCATAATATTGACGACCATATTTGATGTTACCGCATTTGACATCTTTCAGGAATAGTGCATACACCCCATATCGGAACCAGGCTCTTTCAGGCCATTGTGTGGACTGGGTCAAATCGACGACACTCACCAAAGGATGCTGGGTTTCAAGTCCGAAGATTTTGTTGTAACGATCTACGCTGTCTAGTTCGATAATTTCATCTTTATTGATCTCTTCCATATCGCTTTATGTTTTTATACATTACAAATGTAGTTCTTTTCTTCATACGATTTCTATCGTTGTTTCAGAATCCATGATTAGGGTACAATTATCAGTAAAATGTATAAAGTCCCGGTGTTTCTGAGACTCTATTTTTGTATCAGAATAATTAAAACAAAGATAATCTGATAAATAGTAGTAATATGAAAAAGTTTTTATTAATTCCATTGATGCTGTTGACCGTTATGTCGATGGCTGCCTGCGGAGGATCGGACGATGATCCGGTGATGCCTGAAACACCTGAAACACCTGAACAACCCGAAACTCCTACAACATCTATGAAACTAAATATAACAGTCGGGAGCCGGACGATTACGGCTACGATGGAAGACAATGCTGCTGCACGGGATTTCCTCTCGCGTTTACCTTTGGAGGTGACTCTGAATGATTATAACAATATTACTGAAAAGATTTTTTATCCGTCGCCTGCACTGACGACGGCTGGTGTGACACGGGGCTGCTCACCCGCACCCGGTGATATTACGATTTATGTACCGTGGGGCAATGTCGCTATTTTCTGTAAAAACTGGTCGCGAAGCAACGATCTGATTAAGATCGGTCGTATTGAAGGTGATGGTATCGGGGTTTTGAATGTGGCGGGTGATATAGCGGTAAAATTTGAAAGACAATAAAACCAGCGAAGTTTGGTTTAATATAAGAAACAAAATAAATAAAGCAAATGAAGAAGTTACTAATTATTTTATTACTAACAGCTGTGATTATTCCGGTGATCGCACAAGAAACTGAAAATATGGTACGTCTGTCGAAAATTACAGTCGATCCGGAACGGTTGGCTGAATATAATGCTTATCTGAAGGAAGAGATAGAAGCCTCTATGCGGTTGGAACCGGGTGTACTGCTACTTTATGCAATGGCTGAAAAGGATCATCCGAATGAGGTGACTATACTTGAAATCTATGCGGATGAAACTGCCTATAAAAGCCATATCGAAACTCCTCATTTCCAGAAATACAAACAGGGAACGCTCGATATGGTAAAACATCTGGAACTGATCGATACTACTCCGTTGATTCCCGGGTTAAAGATGAAATCTCCTTCAACAGCCGTGAATACGGTTCGACCGAGGCCTTTCTGATCAGGACTCCTTTTTCTCCATGAAGTTCCCCTGAAGCCGGTAGGCAAAGACTAAGACAAGGGAGAGGAGGAAAAGTGCCTTCAATACCTTTGCCGTAATCCCAGGTTTCATCCGGTTCGGCTTGATGAACCAGCGTGCAAGGTTGTTCTGAAGACTGGAGTAGTTGAATGATATGATAACCTGTCAGTATATCGAATCCGCGGTCATTCTCTATGGAAAAGCCCGCTTCGTCTTCCCATCCCTCTTCGGTTACGTCCAGTATGATGCCGAGGGCGAGGTGAACTTTGTCTTTGTGCAACACATTCATCACTTCGACGGCGCCACCCGAATGGATTTCTTCATCCCCGGTAAATGCTATAACTACATCGTTATTCAGTTCATCACGCAGCATCAGGTCGATGATTACGGCATTAGTCGCACTGTTGTCGAAAGTCCCTTTCCAACAATCACCGGCCTCTTCCATAAAGCAATTCTGATAGACACAATCGATATGAGAAGATATAAGTGTGTTCCATTCGGCCGGATCTGTTTGCCGGGCATAGATAAGTGAAAGAGGTCCTTCGTGAATTAACCGGTAATTACTTGATTGCAGCAGTCTTTTTATTTCATCTACCCGATTATAGATCGTAAATTTATTCCCATCATCTTTGCTGTCGATGGTGAGACGTTGGAGCAGGGTGGGATATGATAGAGAGTTATGTTGCATGAATATTATGGAATGTTTTTCGAATACAAAAGTAGGAAGTTTTTTTAAGAGTAGGATATGATTATCGTGTAATCGCTATCTTTGTAAAATCTATTAATCAACAGAAAGAGATTATGCTTGCATATACATATATTAAACATGGTAAATTCGAACTGCGCGAGAAGGCGGAACCGGAAATAAAAGATTCACGTGATGCTATCGTGCGTGTGACGCTGGGTAGTATTTGTACGAGTGATCTGCATATTAAACATGGTAGTGTACCACGTGCCGTACCCGGAATAACGGTAGGGCATGAGATGGTCGGTATTGTGGAGCAGGTAGGTCCTGATGTTATTTCCGTCAAACCGGGGGATAGGGTAACCGTAAATGTAGAGACATTCTGTGGGGAATGCTTCTTTTGCAAACATGGGTATGTCAATAACTGCACGGACCCTAATGGCGGTTGGGCTTTAGGATGTCGTATAGACGGCGGTCAGGCAGAATATGTCAGGGTTCCTTATGCCGACAGTGGATTAAACCGTATTCCGGAGACGGTTAGCGACGAGCAAGCTCTATTTGTTGGTGATGTGTTGGCCACAGGTTTTTGGGCAGCCCGCATTTCGGAGATTTCCAATGATGATACAGTGCTTATCATTGGTGCCGGTCCTACCGGTATCTGTACATTGCTTTGTGTGATGCTGAAGAAGCCACGACGTATCATTGTCTGTGAAAAGTCCCCTGAAAGAATCCGGTTTGTCCGTGAACATTACCCGGATGTGCTGGTGACGGAACCCGAAAACTGCAAGGATTTCGTACTTCGTAACAGCGATCACGGCGGTGCAGATGTAGTCCTGGAGGTAGCGGGTAGCGAAGATACTTTCCGTTTGGCGTGGGATTGTGCCCGACCCAATGCGATTGTGACCGTTGTTGCCCTCTATGATAAACCCCAACTTCTTCCTTTACCAGATATGTATGGAAAGAATCTGACCTTTAAAACAGGGGGCGTGGACGGTTGCGACTGTGCCGAGATTCTCGAATTGATCGAACAAGGTAAGATAGACACCACTCCGCTTATTACTCACAAATTTCCGTTGAACGAGATTGAAGAGGCTTATCGTGTCTTTGAAAATCGTTTGGATGGGGTTGTGAAGGTGGCTATTTCGGTTTAGTGATACAATAAAAAGTTTTCAAGATAAATCCTTCATTCCTTCATCTTATTGTATTAACTATTTGATTATGCTGTTTTTATATATGAAGGATGTTTGTCAGGATGAAGGAATGTCTTTTGAATTGTCGTTTTTTCATTCACAAATGATGATTCCGAAACGATAAAAAGAGAGAGTATCCATCGAAAGGTTATTTGTATGCTAATGTTATTTTAGTTCTAGGATTACTGGGGCTTAGCTTGGTTGTCCTTTCTTTTTTCCTATTTGTTATTTGTCGAACGCTTGTTTGTCAGTTATCAAACGCTTGTTCGATAGTTGTATTATAAGCGTTTGACAATTGACAAACAATAAAAAGATAGTAACTCTCATAATAATAAGTAATTATAGATACCCTTACTGCTTATTATTTCAACCTTACTCCCTACCTGGCATATAAAGTTGAATCAGGTAGGGATTTTAGGTAGGAATATGAAGATTTCAGCCTAAAATAGATCTGTTTCCTTCATGTTGCCCAAATTCCTTCATGTGCAAAATATCAATAACCAGTTTGTTAGATCAAACATGAAGGAATGAAGGATTTATTTTAGGAAATTTTTGTTGAGATATTTTTGAAGATGTGATGCTCCGTTTTATATTTCTATGTTCCGGATGAACTTTGCCGGAACACCGCCAACTACCGTGTTTGCAGCCACGTCTTTTGTTACGACTGCTCCTGCTGCAACGATGGCATTGTCGCCAATGGTTACGCCTTGTAAAATAGTGGCATTCGAACCGATCCAGACATTTTTGCCAAGTACAATGGGAGCAGGATAGGTTGTCTTACGGTCTTCTGGTGTAAGGCCGTGGTTGAGGGTAGCGAACACAACGTTGTGTCCGATTTGACAATCATCACCGATCGTAACACCGCCGTGATCCTGAAAGTGACAGCAGGCATTGATAAAAACATTTTTACCAACTTGTATATTTTTACCAAAATCAGTATAGAACGGAGGAAATACACGCAGTGTCGGATCGACTTCGTATCCGAACAATCGCGAAAGTAATGCCCGAACCTCGTCGGAGGTATGATAGGAACCGTTCAGTTCGAAGGTGATACGCCGTGCCTCATTGCTCATCTCATCCATGAAACGATGGATTTCCGGTGTATTGAGTGGCCCCCGTGTCCGGATAACTTGTAAAAAATCCTTGAGTATCATAAGCTTAATTTTTAGATGTATATTTTCATAATGCAAAATTACAAGAAATATACATCCTGTTCTATACCCAAATCAGGGGAAAGATTACCCTTTTTACGGTTTTATACGGACATTTGGCACACCCTTAAGATCTTTTTTAATGATTGGTTCCTTCAAACAGATCCCGGTTATCCCGTGAGTTTTGTGAACCTCTCTTGAAGTTATTGAATGTATAACTGATAGACAAGGTTATAACCGGATAATCCGGTCGTATGCGTGTAATGGATTGTAGGTCTGCTGTTGTAATATCGCTTCTGTAACGGGCAGAGTTGAATATGTCCCGGAAAGAAAGTGTCGATTGCAGGTTGGGACTGAAGAGTTGCTGACGGATTGCCAGGTTGACAAACCAGAAAGCATCCGACCGTCCCTGCGTCGTAACCGACGGACCTACGAAGTTACCGTCCAACTGGATGCGAGTGTTCTTAAATACACGGAACATATTATTTAATGTAATATCATAATTCGTACTGGTCTCTTTCTTTCCACCCGATTGAATATCGTTCACAACCTTATAGTAGTAAACGTTTCCATTTACATTCAGGTTCCACCATTTGTTAATCGTTAGTTGTCCGTTTAATTCGATACCCAGAGCATGGTCGTTTCCGACATTTGCCATAGAGTCGAGGGTCACTCCGGCTTGATACGGGACACGTAAGCGTTCGATCTTATCTTTTCGCGACCTGTAAAACAAGCTGGATTGTAATAATTGTTCTCCAAAGTTCTTTTTGTAATTCAGTTCAAAGGAATGTATATATTCAGGCCGGATGTCTGGATTTCCGATCTCGGCTGTATAGTAATCGCGATACGTGATATATGGCTCCATGTAAAAGAGTTCCGGACGGTTGGTTCGGTACGAATAGGCAAATGTCAGTTTCTGTTCATGGGGAAGTGTATATCCGATATGTACGGAAGGAAAAACTTCGAAACGATTTACTTTCCGATTTGCACCTTCGATGGAGCTGCGTAATACCTGGTGCGTATGTTCGCCCCGGACGCCGACCTGTGCATCGAATGCCTTATAACTATCGCTGCCTATCAGATAAACCGAATGGATACCACGTTGAAAATAGAATGTGTTGTAAATATCTTCGCGCCAGTAGAACTCCTTTTTCTCCGGGTTCCAGAACTGCATACTGTAATCGCCGTCTTCCAGGTAAGAATGATACTGATAGCCGCTCTCCAAATGACCGGTCTTGCTGTAAGGATATTTATAGTCGACATTACCCCGTACCGTCCAACGTATTTCATCCTCCCAGGCACGATGTCCCTGTTGACGTTGGTCACTTTTATCAAACAGGTCGCTTTGGAAATACTCCATAGGATTTCCTTCATATCCTAACATGAAACTGCCGGAAAGTGCATGTCCATCGTCATTGAACTTATGGGAAAATCCGGCTTTCCCGATATTGACAGTCGAATGCAGGTCGAATTCATCGCGGCTGTTGAAGTTGTGCGGGGCGGATTCGCCGGTAGCGTCCTTACGGGTTTCCGTGTAGTCCAGGTTGCCGTCGCGGGTGAATTTGTCGTAGACGACTTGCAACTCTGCGTTGACGGATGTTTTCGGAGAGAAAGAATAATCGATGCCTCCGCGCAATCCGTAATGGTAGTTCTTCCCTTTTCTGGGACCATGAGAGATGGATGTTGTTGTTACATCATCGACAATAGTTGTTTTTTGTTGATCGAAGTGGCTTTCCCGGATCGGTTGGTTCCAATGTCCGGCAAAATGCCATTGTAATTTATTCAATTGTTGGGAGATAAGGAAATCGACTCCATTGGAAAGAGCTGTACTACCATACATATTCGCCATGCCGTTAATACCCTGTCGTTTATGCTTTTTAGTGACAATGTTAATCATGCCGACTTCACCATCCGTATCATAACGAGCCGATGGGGTAGTGATGATTTCCACATTTTCTATCTGTCCGGCCGGTATCTGTTGCAATGCCTGTGTACCAGAATAGAAGCTCGGCTTTCCATCGATATATACTTTGAAGCCGCTACTCCCTCTGAATGTTACGTCACCATTGACATCGACCCGTATGGAAGGGGTGTTTTCAAGAATATCGACAGCCGTACCGCCGCTTCCCATCAGGTTGTTGGAGG
Organism: Parabacteroides sp. AF18-52; assembly: GCF_003479145.1. NCBI lineage: Bacteria > Pseudomonadati > Bacteroidota > Bacteroidia > Bacteroidales > Tannerellaceae > Parabacteroides > Parabacteroides sp. AF18-52. Next base: position 697,662 of record NZ_QUGR01000001.1, on the reverse strand, counting down.
CATCGATGATCTTTTTATCCAGTTTATAGATGATCTGCCTTTTCGTACCTTCCACTACGACTTCGGATAATCCGACTTCCAGTGGTTGCAATTCGATAATACCCAGATCCAATACGGGCTGGGAGGGGAGAAGCGCAATCGTTTCACGGGTATAGACATCATATCCGATCAACCTGACCAATAATGAATATTCCCCGTCGTTAATATCCGTTATCCGGAAAGACCCGTCTGTCCCGGATAACGTACTGGAAACAGCTGCCGTTTCCCCTTTCTTTAATACTATGACATCCGCAAATTCGATCGGATTGCCTGTGCTTTTATCCCGGATCATCCCTTTTATCCGGGGAGAAACAGCCATAACGGAATGGAAACTGAATACTAAAAGAATAAGAATTAAAGTACCTTTCATGATGATATGTTTATGATTGATGTCGCAAAACTAATCAAGTGCTTTCTATACGGAGAAGAGATAATGGGAGATCTGATCGGCGTGTCATGGAGAGAGATACATTTGTCACTGTCAGACATAGCGGAGACAGGAAATAAGACTATATTTGTCTATGATTTCATTCTTCGATATAGCTATTGGAAAGAGAACTTTCTATTGTTTTCTTTTCTTATCGGCCCTTTTACTGATCGCTCCGTCGGTGAAGGGTTTCAACCTGCGGAAAATAAATAACGCGGAAAACCTTTCCAGTAGCAACATCTTTTCATTCTATCAGGACGAAAAAGGATTTATGTGGATAGGTACGAGCCGTGGGGTAGATATCTATGATGGAAAACGTATTATAAAGTACAGCCCCGGGGACGGCGAGAAATATTTTGCCGGTAGCCGGATTGAGAAGATAGAGCAGACCGGTGGGAAGGTCTGGCTTCAGACTTATCACGGATTATATAAGATTGACTTGAAAACATCTGTCACCCGGTCGTTCGATATGTTTAACCGGATAGCTTTTCTCGATAAAGACAGCCGGGGAAATATCTTCCTGATACAGGGTAACAATAGTATTTATTATACGCTTAAGGATCAGGAACAATTTGAGCAAAAATTCATTCCTGATCTGGCAGCAAACGATATAGCCGATTTCTTTATCGATGACTCCGATCGATTGTGGATATTCCGGAAGAACGGCGACAACATTTGTTTTTCCATTCAGATAGACGAGCAAGGTAATGCGAACCTTTTCCCTTTGCCCGGTTATAAGCATCCCGCCGGTATCGTCTATTGTGCGAACGAAGATAACATCTCGTATTTCGTGGATAACACATATACGTTGTATGAATTCGATACATCCAGTCGTAAAGCTTTTCCCGTATATCCTTTAAAGGATTATCTTGCCGGAAAAGACGACATCACATCCCTTCTGAAATTCCATGACGACTATTTCATCGGCTTTAAGACGAAAGGATTATCCTTGCTTAGGAAAGGTGAATATGGTTATTATTTCGATACATTGGAGATTACCGGTGGAATCAACTGTCTGCGTAAGGATAATTATCAGGATATGATTTGGGTAGGAACTTCTGGACACGGTGTATTTACCTATTCGGAAGACCTGTATTCCATCCGGTCTGTTCACCTGAATGATCTTCCGTTAAAATTACGGCAACCTGTAAATGCTTTGTTCGTAGACAAAGAGAATACTTTATGGTTGGGTAGCCGGGGAGACGGCATTCTTCGTGTCTTTGATTTCCAACCGGATAAAAAGGTAGAAGATCACCGTATGGAATTGATCTCTACTTCAAATAGTGGGTTACGGGATAATACGATCCTTTCTTTTTCATCCAGTCGACAGGATAACCTCTGGATCGGAAGTGAACACGGACTCAGCTATTTTAACCGGAAAGAGAAACGTATCATTCCTGTTCCTGTGTTGTGTGGGAATAGAAATGTAGAATTTATATCCGATATATATGAACGAGATTCCCTATTATGGATATCTACGCTTGGCATGGGGATTATACAGGCAACACTTGAATGGCGGAACAGCCATCCTGTGGTAACGGTTGTAAAACAATTCACTGTCCGTGAAGATGACGAGTTTACCAATCGTTTTCAATATATCTATCCGGAAAACGATTCTATTTTATGGTGCATGAATAAGGGAGAAGGCTTCTTCCGGCTGAATATCGCAACATCTACCTGGGAAAATGTCCGTTTTGATGGAAATACGATCAATGAAACCAATGTTATACAGAAAGATTATCACGGAAATTACCTGGTCGGAACCAATTACGGGTTGGTAAAATATGGCCCGGACGATTATAAATTATTGAATGAGATCAATAAATACCCAACCAACAGTATTTATAGTATTCTTCCTGATACCATTGCCGGTTATTGGTTAAGTACTAACCGGGGACTAATCTTGTATAATACAGATCAGGAATTGTTCCGCACTTACGATCATCATGACGGTCTTTCGATACTTGAATTTAATGAAGGTTCCTCTTTCAAAAACGAAAATGACGGGACGCTTTTCTTCGGGGGAACCAATGGCTTTGTTACTATCCGTCGCAATTATTATGATGAAGGGCAACACTATATGCCGCCAGTCTATTTCAGGACGATCACTATACGGGATAGGCAGTATCCTGTTGAGGAATTTATGTCGCAGAAAGGAAAAAAGACGATTCTGAAACTCTCGCATGACGAGAATTTCTTTACGCTCTCTTTCTCTGCGACCGACTATCTGAACGGTAATGGTTATTCCTATTATTATAAGTTGGATAGCGGTGAAAAGGAATGGATTTCCAACGGAAGTTCCGATATAATCACTTTCGCTGATCTTCATCCGGGGAATTATACATTGTATATAAAGTATTATAATAAAGTACTGGGAAAAGAAAGTTATATCTATAAACTAAATATCGAAGTTTTACCTCCGTGGTATGCTTCATCCTGGGCCCGATGCATTTATTTTTTACTATTATTGGTTGTGACAGGGCTTGTCACTCGGATATGGATTGTTTACAATAGAAAGAAAAAAGCGGATCGTCTGCAGAAGATGGAACAGAAACATAAAGAGGAAATATACGAGTCCAAGCTCCAGTTCTTCACAAATATATCCCATGAGTTCTGTACGCCGTTAACGCTTATCTATGGCCCTTGCAACCGTTTGATGGATCAGAAGAACTTGAGTGAACCCGCCCGGAAATACACTTCCATCATTAAGCAGAATGCCGAGAGGCTGAATTCGCTGATACAGGATCTGATCGAATTCAACCGGATCGAGTCGGGTTATAAGAAACCTGTGATAATACCTGTCGATATAACTGCTTTAGCCAATAAACTGGTGGATTCATTCACCGATATGGCGGAGTCGCATGCTGTAAGACTTGAAAAAGAGATATCCCTTTTTATTCAATGGAATTCCGACAAGGATTTTATTGTCACCATCCTTCTCAATCTTTTATCCAATGCATTCAAATACGCGGAAAACGAGAAGAAAGTAATTGTCAGGATCGGAACCGATTCCAATAATTTATATATCACCGTCTCCAATACCGGAAAGGGGATAGCAGCAAAAGATATTCCTACTCTGTTTGACAGATACCGCATTCTGCAGAACATTGAACAAAGTGACAATACTTCATTCTGGTCACGTAACGGGTTAGGTCTGGCAATCTCTTACAATATGGTACATTTGCTCGGCGGAACGATTGAAGTAGAGAGTATCCCGGATGAATGGACACATTTCAGGATCAAACTGCCTTACCTCGAAGCTTCTCTTGCCGGATCAAACGAAGAGACAGCTGTATTGTTGCCTGATTATAATCCGGAACGTACACCTGTCTGGCAAATCCCTGAAAGTCCTATCGACACATCGAAACCGACACTGCTTGTCGTGGATGATGAAATAGAAATCCGCTGGCTTATCTTCGATATATTCAGGGACGATTATAATGTATTGACAGCTGCAGGTCCCATTGAGGCCTCTGAAATATTAAAAGATATACACCCCGACCTTATCATTTGTGACGTGATTATGCCGGGAACAGATGGCCTGACTTTCTCGCGGCAGGTAAAAGAGGATGAAACAACTGCTCATATCCCTTTTATCCTGTTATCGGCTCGACAGGATATTGAAGGGCAGACTGCGGGGCTGAATGCCGGAGCAGAACTTTATATAACCAAGCCGTTTAATGTGGATTTCCTGAAATCTTCCGTACAACGCCTGTTGGAGAGAAAAGAAAGTCTCCGTGAATATTTCTCGTCTCCATTGAGTTCATACACGTTAGAGAATGGAAAGCTATCCCATAAAGAGCATAAGAAATTCGTCAATGATATATTGAAGATCATTAATAAAAACCTAAGGAACAAAGACCTGTCTGCGCAATTGATCGCTGAGAAAATGAACATAGGTCTTCGTACCTTTTACCGTAAGCTGGAAGAGATTGAAGAGATTACTCTAGCTGAACTGATCAATAGCTGTCGGTTACTGAAAGCTGCCGATTTGCTTATAAAAACAAAACTGACCATCGATGAAATAGTCTTTCAATCCGGCTTCACCAACCGCTCCACTTTTTATCGGGCATTCTCAAAGAAATATAATTGTACCCCGACGGAGTATAGAAAACAACAGTCGGGGACAATAAATTCTCAATAGATACCAAGACTTTATATTATCTGATAAAGTTCGTTATTTGCCGCTCTTCAGTTTCCGGCAATGGCTGTGCCCCGGCTTTTATGTTTTTCAGTAACCGGGCCATATTCTTACCGAGTGTCCGCATGATTTGTAAACCTTCGGCATCCTGTGCAGCCTCGCCGGGCATGCGACCATGTACGATGTTCCAGTATTGTGAAGAGACGACAGGCATGTTGTTGATCGTAAAATATTTGTTCAGCCGGTCGATTGTAGCACTGGCTCCACCACGTCGGCAGACTGCAATTGCGGCTGCCGGTTTGTACGCAAGCATATCCGAACAGGAATAAAAGACTCTGTCGAGGATGGCACAAAGCGAACCGTTAGGCCCGGCATAATATACGGGAGAACCTACTATCAATCCATCTATATCCTGAAGATTTTCACGTATCTCTTCATACAGTTTATCTTTGAAAACGCATCTTCCCAATTCGTTGCACTTGTTACAGGCAATGCAACCTTGTACGGCTTTATTGCTGAGTTGGATGATATGGGTTTCGACGCCATTCTGTTCCAAAGCTGTTGCCACTTCAGACAAAGCCAGAAATGTATTTCCCTCTTTCCGGGGGCTTCCATTAATAAGTAACACTTTCATATATAATCTTTATTGGACAAAAGTAGCAGTTTTAAGACAATGCCCTGTTCTTTATTCGTTCAAATTGTTTTTCTTTTTAGCTCATATATCCGGTTGCTATAATAAGTTTTGTTTCAACTGTTCCGTATATTTATCTATACGTAATAACTCTTTCGGAATATCGATGTTCTGCGGACAATGCGGATTACACTGGTTGCAGCCGACACAATGATTGGCCTGACGTAACCGGGGAACACTACGGTCGTATCCGACAAGGAAAGCACGACGCGCTTTCGCATAATTTTCATCCTGTTGACTTTCGGGAATATTTCCGGCATTGATACAACGGTTGTAATGCAAGAGGATCTCCGGAATATCCAAACCATACGGACAAGGCATACAATATTTACAATCATTGCAAGGGATGGTTGGATAACGTAGCATTTGTACGGCAGTCTCTTCCAGAAAAGCCAGATCGTTATCCGTCAGCGGTTCCAGTGGGGAATAGGTGCGGAGATTATCCTGCAGATGTTCCATATAAGTCATTCCGCTTAACACTGTCAATACACCCGGGAATGTTCCGGCGAAACGGAAAGCCCATGATGCGACACTCGACTCGGGACTGCGTTGTTTCAGTTTCGCTGCAATATGGTCGTGTACGTTCGAGAGACGGCCTCCCAGTAACGGCTCCATGATGATGGCGGGGATGTTCCGTTTCTGTAATTCGCCGTATAGATATTCAGCATCGGTATTCCGGGTGTTGACCTCTTTCGCATGTTTCCAGTCAACATAGTTGAGCTGTATCTGGACAAAGTCCCACTTGATCTCGTCCTGACGGGAGAGGAGGTAGTCGAATACTTTGATATCTCCATGATAAGAGAAACCTAGGTTGCGGATACGGCCTGCCTTTCGTTCTTCAAGCAGAAAATCAAGCATACCGTTGTTTATATAACGTCCTTCGAAATCTTCCATACCATTCCCCATACCGATACCGTGCAACAGGTAATAGTCGATATAGTCGACTTGCAGCTCTTTCATAGAGTTACGATACATTGCCATCGAGTTTTCACGGCTCCATGTCTGGGGCGCGAAGTTGGATAATTTGGTGGCAATATAATAGGTATCGCGCGGATAACGGCTGAGAGCGATACCTGTGGCATGCTCCGAACGTCCTTTACAATATGCAGACGATGTGTCGAAATAGTTGATACCATGTGCGATGGCATAGTCGACCAGGCGGTTGACCATTTCCTGGTCGATCTCATCACTACTGTCTCTTGCACTGCTGTTGGAAACTGTCGGCCAACGCATACAGCCATATCCTAACAAGGATACTTTATCGCCTGTCGTGGGCGTGGTGCGATAGGTCATTTCGGCAGGAATATCACCGGAACCGTTTCCCCGGAAGGATGCGTTTTTGTCCGGTTTGCAACTATAAAGTGAGGCTGTCGATGCCAGTGTGCTGCCGCCTAAGACTTTCAGGAATCTCCGTCGGTCTATATTCTTTTTATTCTTTTCTTCCATGATGCTTTGTTTTGATGATTTTCGGGTATATTAAATGGTCCGGTGCATTTCGTGTCCTTCCACATAGATGGCACTCAGTGGGCGGGAGGGACAAAGATGTTCGCAAGCTCCGCAACCGATACAACGTTCGGTATTGATAACCGGTATTTTCGGTGAGTCGGGTGCTTCGGGATCTTTGGGAACCATCTGTATAGCAGCTGTCGGACAATGACGGGCACAGTTGCCGCAATCGACACCGTCGGTATTGACTACGCAAAGGTCTTTGATCCATACGGCATGTCCGATCTGAATGGCAGATTTGTCGGCTACACTGATCGGCTGTATGGCGCTAGTAGGACACACGTCCGCACATTTGGTACATTCCGGTCGGCAATACCCAAGTTCATAGGACATTTCCGGTTGCATCAGGGTCATAAGGTTACCGGATGGACGCAGTACCTGGTTGGTACAGACGGATACACATAATTGGCAGGCAGTACAATGTCCGGTAAAGTTTCGTGCGCTTAATGATCCGGGAGGAGTGATAGGAGTGAGGCGTTCCGGCTTTTGTTTGTCTTCTATCGGAGCTAAACCGCCATCTACATTCTTTTCGGGTTTGACTTGTGCCTTCAATGTGGCTGATACGGCAAACAGGGTGGCAGCTGATAAAAAGTGACGGCGTGAAGCAGCGGATTTTTCTGTGGCAGGAGCCGATGCCGATGGCAATACTGATGCCGAAGCCGATGGCGAAGTGGTTGTTTCAACCTGTTTTTTAGGCAGCGATTGTCCCGGTACATATTTCAGGGCATTCCGGCGACATTTCCCGATGCAATCCATACAAGCCACGCAACGGCTGTAATCAATCCTGTGTTCTTTGGTATCGATGCATGCAGCCTTACAATTCCGGGCACATAATCCGCAACCGTTACATTTTTCGGTATCGATAACCGGTTTGAAATAAGAATACCGGGCAAGGAAGCCGAGGATGGTTCCTACCGGACAAATGGTATTGCAGTAGGTTCGTCCGTTACGCCACGCTAATATAGCCAGTACGATACATGTGATGATGGCTATGCTGAAAGTGGCTATTCCTTTCATCCAAACATCTACCGTATAAAAGGCATAGCTATCCATCCGTTCAGCGAGATAGGCGAGTCCATTGTTTGCCCATTGATAGAAAGGCGCGAACAGATTGGAGGCGATCCGCCCATAGGCACTGTATGGAGCCAGCAAAGCCAATAGCGAACCGAAACCTCCAATCATCGCAAGTATAAACATAGCAAGTATCCCATAACGTAACCAGCTAACCACCGGCGAATACGAAAAACGGTTCTTCTTTTGTTTTCCGGCTATCCATGAAACAACATCCTGAAATACTCCCAGCGGACAAATAACCGAACAGTAGATCCGTCCGAACAGTAATGTCAGGACAACAAGCCCTATCACTATTCCTATATTCACCGCCAGCAATGCCGGAAGGAATTGTATCTTCGCCATCCAACCGAACCACTGATGTATTGTCCCCGTGAAATCAAGGAACAACAAGGTGGTCAGGGTAAAGAAAATGACGGCAGCAGTTAGTCTGATTTTTCTTAACATATACGTCTCTGAATATTTTGTTGATTATTACTGATGCAAAATTATTCTTGTTTTTCCCGTTAACGATTACACATATTACAGGTATATCTACCATTATTACTGATTTGCTTTAGCAGATGAAAAAATGACGCAAAAAACATCTAACTTTGTGAAAACAAAACAGAAAGCATATGATGGAAATTAGAGAAATGGATCACATTTATCAGTATAATGACCGGATGGGGCTGGAAACATTGCATCCGCTGATCAGTATTGTCGACTTTTCAAAATGTGAGGTACAGGTAGAAAGTGCACGTTTGAGATATGGCTTTTACTCAGTCTTTTTGAAAGATGTGAAATGCGGTGACCTGCAATACGGGCGTAATTACTATGACTATCAAGAGGGCACGATGGTTTTCACTGCCCCCGGACAAGTGGTAGGTGTTGCCCGGAAAGGAGAATATATCCAGCCGAAAGGATGGGCGCTGCTTTTCCATCCCGATTTGATCCGTGGTACTTCTCTCGGTCGTAACATTAAGAATTACCGTTTCTTTTCTTATGAAGTGTATGAGGCACTTCATCTTTCGGAACAGGAACGGCAGATAGTAATCGATTGCCTGAAAAATATAGAACTGGAACTACATCATGGAATAGATAAGCATAGTAAAATGCTGATCGTTTCGAATATCGAACTGCTATTGAACTATTGCGTCCGTTTTTACGACCGTCAGTTTATTACCCGCGAAGAAGCAAATAAGGATACACTGGCTAAGTTTGAGAAGATCATGAACGACTATTTTCAGTCGGATAAACCGCAGGATATCGGGCTGCCATCCGTTCAGTATTGTGCCGACCAGTTACATCTTTCGGCAAATTATCTGGGTGATCTGATAAAAAAGGAAACGGGTAAATCTGCGCAGGAGCAAATCCAGCTATATCTTATCGATATGGCAAAAGAGAAAGTGCTCGATACCAGCCGTTCCATCAGTGAGATCGCTTATGAATTAGGCTTTAAGTATCCGCAGCACTTTACCCGTTTGTTTAAAAAGTGTGTGGGAACTTCTCCGAATGAGTATCGGATGCAGAATTAAGTTTTATTTCTTTTTGCGGGTAGCAAAAACTTTAGCTAAAGTGATCCATTCCCCGTCTTCGTTGATGGCAGTACTTCGCCAGGTGAAAGAATTGTCTGTAATATCAGAGAATATCCACTTCATACCTTGCGAAGTTATCTCCGTCAGGACAATTTCGTCCCCTTTTTTCCGGGCTTCCAGCCGGGCACATTCTTCCGGACATCCGTAGAAGATTTCCCAAAGACATTTTTCTTGGTTAAATAACCTGAGAGTAGTCCCGTAAGCTGCATCCGGTTGGATATCAATCAATCTTTCTGTTCGCGACGGAACAATAAAGACATCTTGTACTGCCATTCCGTCGAGTACCCATGAAAAGATCCATTCTCCTTTTACGCGTCTGGGAGTAGGTGTGTTGAGGTGGTCGTTCCAGTCAAGATCCCATTCACCGATCACTTTACCGAAGAAATTGAACTCTTCCGGTATTCTTTCACTCTTTCCTTCGCTGACTAGTGCTGCTTCAAATTCTTTCATGATTTCTTATTTAATTTGATTCAAGGTTTAATATTTAACAAAGATAAGCGAAAATCAACAAATAAGAACAGTGATAAAGGTAAAAATATCAGTAATCTATCTACCAGACTTCTGATAAAAGGGATGTACTTTTGTTTTATATAAAAGGATTTGATATGAAAATAAAAAATAGATGGTATATGGTAGCAGGACTTATAATAGGTATAGTGATCGTTTTGGGAGTGGCAGTGGTTGCTTTTATCAATCAACCGGCTTTCGGACGTCTGCCGCAAGGGGAACGACTGGAAAAAATAGAACATTCTCCCCATTATAAAAACGGAGAGTTTCAGAATATACATCCGACGACGTTAATGACTTCCGATAAAGGACGTTTGCGCAGCATGTGGGATTTCCTGATCTCCAGACCTGACGGACTGAATCCGGATGTCCCGGTTCCGGCGATCAAATCTGATCTGAAAAACTTGGGGGACGATTCGAATGTAATGGTCTGGTTCGGCCATTCTTCCTATCTGCTTCAATTATCCGGTAAACGAATTTTAGTCGATCCGGTGTTCTGTATGGCTTCTCCGGTTTCCTTTGTCAATAAGCCTTTTAAAGGAACGGATATATATAAACCGGAAGATATGCCGGATATCGATTATCTGGTTATTAGCCATGACCATTGGGATCATTTGGATTATCAGACGGTAATCCGGCTGAAAGATCGCATCCGTAAAGTAATCTGCCCTTTGGGTGTGGGTGAACATTTTGAATATTGGGGATTCGATAAAGGGAATATTATTGAACTGGACTGGTACGAAAGTGCGTTGCCGGACGAAAACTTTACGGTCCGTTGCCTGCCAGCCCGTCATTTCTCCGGCCGCGGACTGACATCGAATAAGACTTTGTGGGCTTCTTTCCTTCTGGAAACTCCTTCGTATAAAATCTATATGGGAGGGGATAGCGGTTACGATACTCATTTTGAAGAAATAGGCAAACAGTATCCGGATATCGATCTGGCTATTCTGAAAAACGGACAGTACAATGAGGGATGGCGTAATATCCATACGATGCCTCAGTATTTGGGGCAGGCAGCCAAAGATTTGAAAGCCCGTAAGGTCGTGACTGTCCATCATTCCAAATACGCATTAGCCAGACACCGTTGGGACGAACCGTTGAAAAACGAAATAGAGATGGCAAAAGAAAACTCTTTGGAGTTGATCGTTCCGGTGATCGGACAGGTGATGAATTTGGATAATAAGTAGATATAATTTAGTAGCTTTGTCTCAGATAAAAATAATTGATAATTAAAGAGATTATGGAAACAGTAAAATTGAATAATGGCATTGAAATGCCGATTTTAGGTTATGGAGTTTATCAGGTGACACCTGAAGAATGTGAACGTTGCGTATTGGATGCTTTGAGCGTAGGTTATCGTTCTGTCGACACGGCACAAGCCTATTTTAATGAAGAAGGTGTAGGGAATGCAATCAGTAAAAGTGGTATTCCACGGAACGAATTGTTTATTACAACCAAGGTTTGGATCTCCAATGCCGGATATGAAAAGGCAAAAGCATCTATCGCTGAGTCTTTGTGTAAACTGCAGAGTGATTATGTCGATCTCCTCCTGATACACCAACCTTTTGGTGATTATTACGGTACTTACCGTGCGATGGAAGAGGCTTATAAGGCAGGAAAGGCACGTGCTATCGGAGTAAGTAACTTTTATCCCGACCGTCTTGTCGATCTGGCGGAGTGCTGTGAGATAAAACCGGCAGTCAATCAGGTAGAAACACATGTCTTCAATCAGCAAATAGAACCCCAGAGGATCATGGAGGAATATGGAACACGGGTCATGTCATGGGGGCCATTTGCAGAGGGTAAAAATAACTTTTTTACTAACGAACTATTGAAAACAATCGGTGAAAAGTATGGAAAGTCGGTTGCACAGGTTGCTTTACGTTATCTGATTCAACGGGATGTGATCGTTATTCCGAAATCGACGCATAAAGAACGTATGATCGAGAATATGGATGTGTTTGATTTCTCCTTATCAGAAGAAGATATGCAGGCTATTGTGACGCTTGACCAAAAGAAAAGTTTGTTTCTCTCTCATAATGATCCGGAGATGGTGAAATGGCTGATTAATCTGGTGAAAAAGTAATCCTGTTAAAAACAGGACTATTGTCTGATTGCTAGTTTATTACAGTTTCCTCGTAGTTTCGTGCTTTGGAAACTCCGGTTTCCTCCGCGGGAAACTGTAATTTCCTCGGCAGGGAACTGCAGTTTCCTGGGTAGGGAACTGGCGTTTCCTGCTTAGGAAATTTACGGAAACTAACGAAGAAGTCGGAGCAGGATTACTTATTCCAATTATACGACTCTACATATCCGTCGAAATACTCCTCCAGAACAACTCCCAACTCCTGGGCAAGGGCGACGACATATTGTTGTTCGGCGGGTGACAAAGGTGCTCCCCCTTTACGTTTCAGATAATAATTTTTCCGGCCTAAAAAGGTTATCATCCGTAACCGGAAAGTATCTGCGACGTTTAAGGTTAACGCATTTACCGTGCGCATAAATCCAAGGGCATTAATGATTTTGTTGTTAGGGCGGTAAAGCTTGCATGCTCCTTTCATCTTCTTTAATGTGTTTGGATTCATTATCCGCAGGAAAATCATATCTTCGGGAGCATGCTTTAAAGCGATCTGGCGTAGACAGGTAGTTGCTTTTGGGCAGTTCTCGGCTGCACACATACCAAAATCATATGGTACTTTTGAGAAATCAAACGACTCTTCCATAACTTTGTAGAATTCAAGGTTTATTAATTCCGATAAAGATCGGGATATATCGGGGAAATACCAAATATCAAAGCATGAAAAGAGTGGCCGTTTTTACATTAACTTTTTGTTCTGTTCGAGTAACCCGATTATTTTCTCCAGTCTTTTCAGGCGGGTGTCTTCTCTTTTTGCTTCAAAGTAGAAACCGACAAAATTATTTTGAGTCGACTTTGCTGTCGTAAGGTAATTAGCATAAGCCTGATTGTAGTCTTTTATCAGGGATTCAAATTCAGACTTTTGAGTATCGGTAACATTTCTGTCCCGTACCTTTTCCCATTCTCCGCTTCTTTTGGCTTCTTCGATGGCCTGCATTCCGAACCCGGTCATTCTTCCTTCTTTGATAAGCTTTTCTACAATATTTTTATTCTTTTCCGACCATTTACTTCCTTTCCTTCTTTGGGAAAAGTACTTTTTGTATTTGTGCTCGTCGATAGAGTTGATCAGCCCGTCGATCCAACCGAAACACAATGCTTCTTCCAACGCCTCTTCTGCGGATAATGTTTTTAATGTTTTTGTTTTCCCGAATAGTAACCAGACACCCTCGTTTGTCTGGCCGTAATTCTTTAACCAGTCCTGAAAATCTTCTCTTGTCGCGAAAATTAATTCTGTTTCCATTTTTAATTGGTTTTATTTCGTGAGTATTATTTTAAGTAGATATTCCGGTATTCTGTCGGTGACGACCCGGTATGTCTCCGGAAGAAACGGCACATATATGAGGGATCTTCGAAATTCATCTCAGCTGCAATGTTTTTAATAGACAAATTAGTATTGGAAAGATAAGTTTTGATCTCTACGATGATCATTTGTTCGATTATCTCTTTGGGGCTTTGCTCCATTCCTTTATAAGCCAATTTGTAAAGATAGTCAGGTGTTATGCAGAGTTTGTCTGCATAAAAGCGTACTTCCCGGTGTTGATGGCAATGCTCTGCTAACAGGCTGGCGAACTTTCCCAGGATAGCCCATGTCTGATCTCTTTTGTAGTGATCGTTGATTCCTATATTTTTTTCTTTCGCTTCACTGTCGATAGCCATAAAAAGGCTGTGGATGTTGTTACGTAACAGTGTCAGTTTATATTCTTGTGCACATTCGTCAATAATCCATTTTGTTTGCTGATACCACGTATGTAGTAGCATGGATTGATTTTCCGATAGATGGAGAATGACGTGGTCATATATGAAATACCAAAACGAAGTAGGAGTAATTTTATAAAAGACTTCTTCCATCACTTCTTCGGAAAGCGAAACATACAGGGCGGAAAATGTATCTGACACTTCGATTGTAACGAATACTATATCGGTAAAGATAAAGACCGCATCTCCTTTTTTCATTATTCGCTTTTGAAAATTGGTAGAGACAGTAGCCATCCCCGCCGTACATAACAGGATTGTGCAACAGTTTGGATCCAACGGATGTCCTATGCTCTCTTTCAGGTTGGTTATTCCGGCTGCATTTTCGTTTCCAGGTCGGTGTAAAGCGTATTTTATATTTGTCATATTTTATTCGGATCTTCTCTGCGAAGATAGTATGTTTTTTTAGAATCCCTCTTTGATTTGTATTGAAAAGTACCCGATATGGCAGGATTATGATATGTGATCAGGTTACGACAAACTATATCTTTGCGCTCCGGTAAAATCAGTTGTTACCGGAGATAGTTCCAGATAATGAAAGATTGTTCAAATTAGTAACCGTATGAAAAATTTATCTCAATTTATTACCATTCTCTGCTTTATGTTTCTGATATCTTGTAAGAATAAACAAGAAGGGGAGTTTCATCAGGCTTATCCAGTATTAACCGTGACGTCTGCTCCGGCGGAAATCAAAGAATCTTATTCAGCCTCTATCCGGGGGCGACAGGATATTGAAATTTATCCGCAAGTGTCGGGTACGATATTCCGGCTTTGTGTTCAGGAGGGCGAAAAAGTGAAGAAGGGAGAAACTCTTTTTGTTATCGATCCGGTTCCTTACCAGGCTGCTTTAAGAACAGCGACGGCCAATGTACATGCAGCACAAGCACAAGTGGAAACAGCCCGGCTGACTTACGAAAGTAAACAGGAATTGTTCCGTGAAAACGTCATTTCGGAATATGAATTATCGACAGCACGGAATGCACTGTCTGTTGCCAATGCAGGACTGGAGCAAGCCCAGGCACAGGAAGTGAATGCCCGCAACAGCCTCTCCTACACAGAAGTGAAAAGTCCGTCGGACGGTATTGTCGGGATACTTCCTTACCGGACAGGCTCTTTGGTTAATCCGTCGATGGCTCAACCGCTGACCACCGTATCAGACAATTCACAAATGTATGTCTATTTCTCTATGACGGAAAATCGCCTCCGGGCATTGATCCGGCAGTATGGTTCGCCGGACGAAACGATAAAGCAGATGCCGTCGATCGAACTGCAGTTGAATGATGGAAGCATCTATGAGGAAAACGGACATATCGAAAGTATCAGTGGGGTTATCAACCAGCAGACGGGAACAGTATCGGTACGAAGCGTATTTCCGAACGAGAACCGTATGTTATTCAGTGGCGGGATCGGTAATGTCGTTATTCCTTATAAAATGGATGATGTGATTGTCATTCCTCAGTCTGCTACCTATGAATTACAGGATAAAGTATTTGCTTACAAAGTGCAGGAAAACGGAAAACTTTCTGCTGTTCAGCTACAGATAGAAAAGCTGAACGACGGTACTGACTATATTGTTCGCTCAGGTCTTCAGCCGGGCGACCGGATTGTCAGCGAAGGTGTCGGATTGTTGCAAGACGGAATGGAGATACTTGTCAAAGAAACCGAAAAACAATAAAATAAAAAAGTATGAACCTAAGATATTTTATAGACCGTCCCGTCTTATCGATTGTCATTTCCATAACAATTGTTCTGATGGGGATTATTTCTTTGTTTACACTGCCTGTCGAGCAGTATCCCGATATTGCCCCTCCTACGATCCAGGTCTTTACCAATTATCCGGGAGCCAATGCTGAAACTGTTCAGAAAAGTGTCATTGTCCCGTTGGAGGAAGCAATCAATGGGGTGGAGAATATGAACTATATCACTTCCACGGCCTCAAATAGTGGCGATGTGTTCCTCAATATCTTTTTCAAACAAGGAAGCGACGCAGATATGGCGGCAGTGAATGTACAGAACCGTGTTTCTACGGCGTTGAGTTTGCTGCCTGCCGAAGTAACCAAGATCGGTGTCACGACCATGAAGCAGCAGAACGCTGAGTTGAAGACTTTTGCTCTTTACTCACCGGACGATGCTTACGATCGCCAGTTCCTCAATAATTATATGAAGATTAATGTGGAACCGCGCATCAAGCGTATTGCCGGAGTAGGGCAGGTTATGCAATTCGGTTCCAATTATAGTATGCGTATCTGGCTCAAACCGGATAAGATGGCACAGTATAAACTGGTTCCGGGAGATATCTCGGCTGTATTGGATAAACAGAATATCGAAGCAGCTACGGGAGCATTCGGAGAAAATCATGATAATACCCATCAGTACACCATGAAGTATCGTGGACGTTTCTCTACGCCGGAAGAGTTCGGTAATCTTGTGATACGTTCTTTGCCGGGGGGCGATGTGTTACGATTACGTGAGGTTGCTGATATTGAACTGGGAGATGAGGCTTATAATTATGCAACGGAGGTAAATGGTCATCCGGCTGCACTGGCAATGGTGTTTCAGACTGCCGGGTCGAATGCTTCAATTATCATCAATGAAATCGACGCCACACTGGAAGAGATAAGCAGTGACCTTCCTAAAGGAATGGAGTTTATAACACTGAACGACACAAACCGTTTCCTGTATGCTTCGATCCATGAGGTGGTAAAAACATTGTTGGAGGCTATCTTGCTGGTAATCCTGGTGGTATACGTCTTTTTGCAGGATATACGTTCTACGTTGATCCCGACTATTTCAATTTTTGTTTCCATTATCGGTACGTTCGCCTTTATGTCGGTTGCCGGGTTCTCGATCAACCTATTGACATTGTTTGCCCTGGTATTGGCCATTGGGACGGTGGTGGATGATGCGATAGTGGTGGTCGAGGCTGTCCAGGCACGGTTCGATGTGGGATATCAATCCTCTTATATGGCAACGAATGATGCAATAAAAGGAGTCTCTTCGGCTATTCTTACCTCGACCTTGATCTTTATGGCTGTATTTATACCTGTGTCTATGATGGGAGGGACTTCGGGAGCATTCTATACCCAATTCGGTATAACAATGGCTGTTGCCGTCGGTATTTCGGCAGTCAATGCCTTTACATTGTCTCCGGCACTCTGTGCTTTGTTATTGACTCCTTATATAGATGAATCCGGAAATGTAAAGGATAATTTTGCAGCCCGTTTCCGTAAAGCGTTTAATGCAGCTTTCGATGTGATGACCAAACGTTATGTACAAGGGGTATTATTGTTTGTCAAACGTCGTTGGCTGATGTGGGGTACGTTGGTGACTGCACTTGTTTTACTTGTTTTTCTGGTACAACATACCAAGACAGGACTGATTCCCGATGAAGATACGGGAACCGTAATGATTAGCATGAACTCCAAGCCGGGTTCATCTCTGCCTCAGACTCAACGGGTGATGGAGCAGATGAACGAACAGCTAAAAGGGATCCCTGAGGTAGAATACAATGCCAATGTGGTAGGTTATTCATTTTCCGGTTCGGGACCTTCCATGGGAATGTATTTCCTTTCGCTCAAACATTGGGATGAACGAAAGGAAGAAGGACAGTCTGCTGCCGATGTAGTGAATAAGATTTATGGTTTGTCGACTGAAGTTCCGGATGCGCAGATATTTGCTATGACGCCACCGATGATCCCTGGTTATGGTATGGGTAGCGGTTTTGAACTTTACATACAGGACAAGACTGCCGGTGATCTGAACGCTTTCAAGAAAGTAACAGATAATTTTGTGGCCGCACTTAGCCAGCGCCCCGAGATTGAAGCCGTTTATTCTGCTTTCGAGACAAACTATCCACAGTATTGGGTAGATATCGACGCCGCGCAATGCGAACAATCAGGAATTTCTCCGGGTGAAGTATTGGAAACGCTTTCAGGCTATTATAGCGGCGGATATGTATCCAACTTCAACCGTTTCTCTAAATTGTACCGTGTGATGATCCAGGCAGATCCTGAATATCGTGTCACATCGGAGTCGCTGAACCATCTTTATGTAAGGGTCGGTGAGGAAATGGCACCGCTGAGCCAGTTTGTAAAGTTGACGAAAACATATGGCCCGCAGGATTTAATGCGTTTCAACCTCTATAATTCGATCTCGATTAACGGTTCACCGGCAAACGGTTACAGTTCGGGAGATGCATTACAGGCCATTAAAGAAACGGCGGATCAGGTGTTGCCGAAGAATTACGGATATGAATTCGGAGGCATCTCACGTGAAGAAAGCAAGACGACTAATAATGTCGTTATTATTTTCGGTATCTGTCTTTTGTTGGTTTATTTGATATTAAGTGCTTTATATGAGAGTTTTCTTATTCCGTTCGCAATTATTCTTTCGGTGCCTTGCGGATTGTTGGGTAGCTTTTTGTTTGCCCAGTTGTTTGGGTTGGGGAATGATATTTATATGCAGACCGGATTAATCATGCTTATCGGATTGCTGGCTAAGACAGCTATTCTTCTGACGGAATATGCGACTAAACGCCGGGAAGCAGGAATGTCACTGACGCAGGCTGCTCTTGCTGCTGCAAAAGTTCGTTTGCGTCCGATCCTGATGACGGCTCTGACAATGGTATTTGGTCTGTTGCCGTTAATGGTGGCGCATGGGGTAGGTGCAAACGGAAGCCGTTCGTTGGCGTCCGGTGCGGTAGGCGGCATGCTTGTCGGAACGTTGGCTTTATTATTCCTTGTCCCGGGTCTTTTCATTGTATTTCAATATCTACAGGAGAAAGTCAGACCGATACAAGCCTCCAGGGGAGATGCCGATTGGTCTATACAAACGGAATTAGAAGAAATAGGAAAGAAAAAGTGAGTATGAAACAGTTATTTATTTTAAGTCTTGCAATCTGTCTGATAACAGGTTGCAGGATATATAAACCTTATTCTCGTCCGGAGGTCAATACGGACGGACTGTATCGGGATATGACAGTGGAAGATACGGCGACAGTCGCTTCTCTTTCCTGGAAAGAGCTTTTTACGGATAATTTATTACAGAGCCTGATCGAAAGGGGATTGGAGTATAATACCGATCTGAATATCGCTCATCTGCGGGTGAAGGAAGCCGAAGCTGTCCTGATGAATGCCCGTCTTTCCTATCTTCCTTCTTTATCGTTGAATCCGGAGGGCGGAGTTAGCAGCTTCGATGGCTCTGCTCCTGGTAAGACGTATAATTTAGCTTTGTCGGCAAGCTGGGAAATAGATGTTTTCGGTAAAGTAACGAATGCG
The DNA here is from genome assembly GCF_003479145.1 of Parabacteroides sp. AF18-52. NCBI lineage: Bacteria > Pseudomonadati > Bacteroidota > Bacteroidia > Bacteroidales > Tannerellaceae > Parabacteroides > Parabacteroides sp. AF18-52. The sequence goes on along the minus strand of NZ_QUGR01000001.1, from coordinate 678,541 downwards.
AAAAGAGGAGCGAAAGCAGCACTTGAAGGAAGCCGTGCGTATGAACAGGCTGTACAGACACAGTTGGTGGCTACCATCGCGAATAGTTATTATACTTTGTTGATGTTGGACAGACAACTTGTAATCAATAAAGAAACATTGGAAAGCTGGTCACGTACGGTAAAGACTTTGGAAGCATTGAAACGGGCAGGGGAATCGAATGATACTGCTATCCTTCAGGCAAAGGCAAATCATTTGGCACTCGAAGCTTCTATTCTATCCATACAGAAAAGTATCCGTGAAACGGAAAATAGTTTGTCTGTTTTACTGGCTATGGCACCACAAACGATTGAACGGAAGACGCTGGAGGAACAGTCGTTTTCGGAAGAACTAAAGGTTGGGGTTCCTTTGCAGCTTTTATCTAATCGTCCCGATATACGGCAGGCGGAATTTAACCTGATGCAGGCTTTTTATTCAACCAATGCAGCACGCTCTGCTTTTTATCCGAACATAATGCTTTCCGGTACTGCCGGATGGACAAATAACGGTAGCGGTGTGATTCTGAATCCCGGTAGTTTGTTATTGAGTGCAGTAGGATCGTTGGCACAACCATTATTTAATAAAGGTACGAATATCGCTAATCTGAAAGTGGCGAAAGCGCGGCAGGAAGAGGCCTCTCTTTCATTTCAACAATCTGTTTTGAATGCAGGGAAAGAAGTGAACGATGCTTTGGTGCAGTGGCAGGTTGCCCAACAAAGGATAGAGATCGGAAAGCAGCAGGTTGGTGCTTTACAGGAAGCTGTACATAAAACGGAGTTATTGATGCAATATTCTTCTACGAATTATCTGGAAGTATTGACTGCACAAAAGTCCTTATTGGATGCGGAATTAGTACAGGCGCAGGATCAATTTGATAAAATACAAGGGGTTATTAACCTATTCCATGCACTTGGTGGTAGTAGATTCCAGTAAACATAGGAATGGAAAGTTAACATTCTGATATATTTTATAGGACAATAAAAGGTAGATTTAAGTAATTTATTCGTAAACTTGTAACCCTAAATAAAAACGTTAAATTTAAAATTAAATCTCCAGTTTTATGACAGTAAAATCGTATATAGAATCCAATAAAGATCGTTTCCTGGAAGAGCTGTTCAGCTTGATCCGTATTCCGTCAATCAGTGCAAAACACGAACATAAACCGGATATGACAGCCTGTGCTGAACGGTGGACAGAGTTGTTGTTGTCTTCCGGTGCAGACAAAGCGGTAGTTATGCCAACAGAAGGAAATCCGGTAGTTTATGGTGAAAAGATCATTTCGCCGGATGCTCCGACCGTACTTGTTTATGCTCATTATGATGTAATGCCTGCCGAACCGTTGGAACTGTGGAAAAGCCAGCCGTTCGAACCGGAAATACGGGATGGTCGTATCTGGGCACGTGGTGCCGATGATGATAAAGGCCAGTCGATGATGCAGGTGAAAGGTTTTGAGACAGCATTGAAGCTCGACCTGCTGAAATGTAACGTGAAGTTTATCTTTGAAGGAGAAGAAGAGATCGGTTCTCCCAGTCTGGAAACCTTCTGCCGCGAACATAAAGACTTATTGAAAGCAGATGTGATCCTGGTATCTGATACCAGTATGGTCAGTGCCGAAACACCTTCATTGACAACCGGTTTGCGTGGTCTGGCCTATTGGGAAATCGAAGTGACGGGGCCTAACCGTGATCTGCATTCCGGTCATTTCGGTGGGGCAGTAGCTAACCCGATCAATGTATTATGTAAACTGATGGCGGATATAATCGATGCCGACGGACGTATCACGATCCCCGGATTCTATGATGATGTAGAAGAAGTTTCTCCGGCAGAACGGGAGATGATTGCACAGATCCCGTTCAATGAAGAAAAATATAAAGCGGCGATCGGTGTGGATGCCCTGTTCGGTGAAAAAGGATATTCGACACTGGAAAGGAACAGTTGCCGTCCGTCATTCGACATCTGTGGTATCTGGGGCGGTTATACGGAAGAAGGAAGCAAGACCGTGTTGCCGTCGAAAGCCTATGCAAAAGTTTCCTGCCGGTTGGTTCCGCATCAGGATCATACGAAAATATCTCAGCTATTCGAAGATTATATAAACCAAGTGGCTCCTGCCTGTGTTAAGGTAAAAGTCACACCGAAACACGGTGGACAGGGTTATGTTTGTCCGATCGACCTGCCTGCTTACCAGGCAGCGGAGAGAGCCTGTACGGTTGCTTTCGGAAAGAAGCCGCTGGCTGTACGTCGTGGAGGAAGTATTCCTATTATCTCCACTTTCGAACAGGTATTAGGTATAAAGACCGTCCTGATGGGCTTCGGACTCGAACAGAACGCTATTCATTCTCCTAACGAGAGTTGCATGTTGGACTTCTTCTATAAAGGGATTGAATCGGTTGCCGAATTTTATAAAGAATACAAATGACACAAAATGAGATCGTAGCCCGTGCCTTATCGAATACAGGTATCGAGGCGTTGAATGAAATGCAGCAGGCCGTATTGGATGCCGGTACAACCAAAGATATGGTTTTGCTTAGTCCGACGGGATCAGGTAAAACCCTGGCATTCCTGTTGCCTTTACTTACTACATTGACTGACGAGGAGAAAAAGATACAAGCGCTTATCATCGCTCCGTCGCGTGAACTGGCTTTACAGATAGAGACGGTGTTTCGTTCTCTGGGTGCCGGATATAAGGTGAATTGCTGTTATGGCGGTCATCCGATCCGGACGGAAAAGAAAAGCCTGGAACATGCACCGACCGTATTGATCGGAACTCCGGGACGAATCCTCGACCATCTGGAACGGGGTAATATCGATTTGGATACTGTCCGGACACTGATTCTGGATGAGTTCGATAAGTCTCTGGAATTAGGCTTTCAGGATGAGATGAAAGACATTCTGGCACACCTTCCGGGCGTGCGTCGCAGGGTGTTGACTTCGGCAACGGAAGCTGTCGAAATACCTCCTTTTACCGGTATTACGGCACCGGTACGTTTGTCATTCCTGACAGGTGTAAAGGAAGCGAAAGGTTTGACTTTGCATATCGTGAAATCTCCGATCAAGGATAAACTGGAAACGTTATACAAACTGTTGGGCGAATTGAAAGGCGAATCAGCTTTGGTATTCTGTAACCAGCGTGAGTCGGTGGAACGTGTCAGCAATTACCTGACCGAGATGGGTGTGGATAATGAATATTTCCACGGAGGTATGGAACAGCCGGAACGTGAACGGGCTTTGTCGCTTTTCCGTAATGGCAGTGCTTCTGTCTTTATTTCCACCGATCTGGCTTCCCGTGGACTGGATATTCCGGAAGTGAAGAATGTCATTCATTATCATCTCCCGATCAATGAAGAGGCGTTTATCCACCGAAACGGGCGAACGGCCCGTATGAATGCGGAAGGAAATGCCTTTATGATCCTGAACGAAGTGGAAACTGTCCCTGAATATATCACCCGTGAACCGGATGAGTTTTTCCTGCCGGAGAAAGCAAAGAAACCTCTTCGTTCGGAATGGGTGACGCTGACGATCAACCGCGGTAAACGGGACAAGCTGAGTAAAAAGGATGTTGTCGGTTTCCTTTTCCAGAAAGGCGGTTTGGAGAAAGAGGATCTCGGTGTTGTCGAAGTAAAGGAAAGTTGTGCTTATGCAGCAGTAAAACGCGATAAGAAAGCAGACTTGCTGGCACGTATCCGTGAAGAGAAGATAAAGAATATGAAAGCGAAATTTGTATGAGCATATTGATCAAAGGGGTAGAACTGAATGGAGTAGCTACCGATATTTATATAGAAAACAAATACATCAAACAGATAGGTGCAAACCTTCCTGTAACGGCCGATACTGTTATAGACGGTCGTCGTAAAGCCGTAGTTCCCGGTTTTGTGAATACACATGGTCATGCTGCAATGACTTTGTTTCGTGGTTTTGGCGACGATATGCCGCTGATGCCCTGGTTAGAAGAAAAAATATGGCCTAACGAAGCCAAGCTGACAAAAGAGGATGTTTATTGGGGAGCCAAACTAGCTTGTCTGGAAATGATAAAAAGCGGGACAACCACTTTCTTTGATATGTACCATAAGTTTCATGCAACCGCAGAGGCTGTGGAAGAGATGGGTATCAGAGCTAATATTTCCAGTGCCTGTTTCGACCAGTTTAAACCGGAGTTGACGGAGAAAAGTAAACAAACGATCCAAAAACTATATAATGAAGTGGATCGTTACAGCAAGCGGATACATTTTTCGATAGGTCCGCACGCTATTTATACCGTTTCCGGCGAATTACTGCAGTGGGCGGATGCTTTTGCACGGGAACACAATGTTTTGATCCAGCTACATCTGGCGGAAACGGAAGGTGAAGTGGAAAACTCCGTGAAGAACTTCGGATTGACACCTGTCCGCTATTTATATAAGTTGGGAGTGTTGTCTCCCCGCTTGTTGATTTCCCACGGCATTTATGTCGATGACGATGAAATTCGTATGTTGGCAGACCATGAGGTAAAAGTGGCACATAATCCGGCATCCAATATGAAACTGGCTTCCGGAATGCACTTTAAGTTCCGGGAGATGCGTGAGGCAGGTATTTTGGTTGGATTGGGAACGGACGGTTGTTCGTCATCCAATAATCTCGATATGATAGAGGCAATGAAGCTGGCTTCGTTATTGGGAAAGGTTTGGAGAAAAGACCCTGAAGCCGTTACTGCCGACGAGATATTCCAGTCTGCGACAGTCAATGGAGCAGCTATTGCTAACCTAAAGGCAGGAAAAATAGCTGAAGGCTATCTGGCCGATCTTTCTTTGATCGATTTGAATATGCCTGCATTTACACCGAATTTCAATTTCATATCCAATCTGGTCTATGCGGCTAACGGAAATTGTATCGATACGGTGATCTGTGACGGAAAAGTCTTGATGCAGAATAGAAAGGTTCCGGGCGAAGATGAGATCATGGAGCGGGCTGCCCAAATAGCCTATAACTTGATTAAACGATAAATTATGAATATGAGTTATACAAACGAACAATATCAGGAAGCGGCAGCATTTATAGCCGCGCGTATCACCGGCAATCCGGAGACAGCCATTATCCTGGGTAGCGGATTGGGTTCTTTGGCAGACCGGATAGAGGAGGCTATCGTGATCCCTTATGCCGAAATACCTCATTTCATGCATTCGACGGCTGCAGGACATAAAGGTAATTTTATTTGTGGAAAGTTAGGTGGAAAGCAAGTACTCGCTATGCAGGGACGCTTCCATTATTATGAAGGGTATTCGATGCAGCAGGTTACTTTTCCTGTTCGCGTGATGAAACTGTTGGGGATAAAGAATTTATTGGTGTCGAATGCGGCAGGCGGTATAAACAATACGTTCAAAGTAGGCGACCTGATGATTATCCGTGACCATATCAATATGATGCCGAATCCGTTGATCGGTCCGAATAATGAACTGTTCGGAACCCGTTTCCCGGATATGACACGTGCTTATGACCGCGAGTTTATCTGTGCGATAGAAGAGATTGCCGCTTCACATGCTATACCTTTAAAGAAAGGTGTATATGTCGGATTGACCGGTCCGTCTTTTGAGACACCTTCCGAATATGCTTTTTATGGTCGGGTAGGAGGCGATGCTATCGGGATGAGTACGGTTCCTGAAGTTATTGTAGCGCGTCATGCCGGATTGAGAGTGTTCGGTATGTCGGTTATCACGAATGAAGGATATCATTTTGCAGACGATTTTGTGAACGACGGCGCTGATGTGATCGTTGCTGCCAATAAAGCAGCAGCTGTAATGACTACTTTGTTCAGTGAACTGGTTTCCCGCATCTGAATTTTTTTTCAGAGTGAAACTCACTGTATTAAAATAAGATAGGAAATTGAACGGGTTGGGAAGGAAAAAATAGTATAAAAAAAGTATCTTCCGGTTTTGGAAAATAAAAAAATACCTATATCTTTGCACCCGTTATCGCGAAAGTAGCTCAGTTGGTAGAGCATAACCTTGCCAAGGTTAGGGTCGCGGGTTCGAGTCCCGTCTTTCGCTCACAGATAATAAGAGCGGTAAGAGGCCGCCTTTTTTATATAATGGAAATGCCCAGGTGGCGGAATTGGTAGACGCGCACGTTTCAGGTGCGTGTGTCGCAAGGCGTGCAGGTTCGAGTCCTGTTCTGGGCACCATTGGCGCGGATGGTGAAATTGGTAGACACGCTACTTTGAGGGGGTAGTGCCGGTTACGGTGTGTGAGTTCGAATCTCATTCCGCGCACATTTACTTTAAACTTCTGAATATCAAAATCTTATTTTACTTCTCTTGTATTATTCATATAAATCTTATTTTTTGAGTTATTCTATATAAGTCATTTGTTTTTATCTGTAACAAATTTTCTGTTATGCTTCTTGTTTTTTGAAATAGGAACAATAGGACACTTTTAGGGTGATATGTAGCATATTAGAATACATTGATACAGTTATATTTGCATGGAAGTGATAATTCTATGTAGATATGGAAAGAGAAAATACAATTCGACAAGTGGGTATAAATGACATCCTGGATGCCAGTGAAAGAATCAATGCCGGTATCACGTATACTGATAAAGACATTATTGTAATAGAACACTTGGAAGATATGACGGAACGCGGATCTGTCAAGTTATCGAAAGATATGATTATGATAATCGCCTGTCTGGAAGGAAAAATGCAGGTCAATTTGAATGCTAAACTCTATACGCTCCATCCGTACGAAGTTTTAATTTGCAAACCTAATATTATTTTATATGATCATGAAAACAGGACTTCTTTCAGGGGGAATGCAGTATGTCTTTCTACCCGCATTCTCCAAAGTCTCTTGCATTATGGGAGTGATATTTGGAACAGATTTTTTCAGTTCAACCAAAATCCGGTCATTTGCATAGGAGAGGAGAGCCTACAGTTGTTTTCCCTATATTCTGAGATCATGCGTTTAAGATTAAAATTTCCTCAGCGACCTTATCATAAAGAGGTTATGACTACTTTTATGCGGGCTATTATCTATGAGTTGCTGGCTGATTTGGACCATAATACGATTGAAACAACCCCAACTTCTATGAAACAGGGAGATATCTTATTCAAGAAATTTATAGAAATACTGGCAAACAGTGAAATAAAGCAGCGTAATCTGAGCCATTATGCCGATAGGTTATTCGTTACTTCCAAATATCTATCGACTGTAAGTAAAAAGGTTAGTGGAAGAACTGCTATGGATTGGATCAATGAATATGTCACAGACGATATTCAGCATTTCCTGACACATACCGATAAATCTATCAAAGAAATTTCTGAATACCTGGAGTTTACCAACATATCTTTTTTTGGAAAATATGTGAAGGCCCATCTGGGGTGTTCTCCGAAAGAGTTTCGTAAACAGTTGGGTTATAAAAAATGAGTTCGTCTTTCCATAAACTTTCCCGAAAATATTCTTAAATTCTCCAATACTGGTGGATTAGTCGCAGCTATTTTTACTCGCTTTGCAATTAGGAAAACCTTTCATAGTTTTACTCTCGTTATGAAAATTGTCAATGTGAAAAAGGTTGGGACGAAACACGAAATGGACGATTTCGTGAAGTTTACAGGCTGGTTGTATACCGGCTGCCAATACTATGTTCCCGACTTGGATATGGATATTCGCGAGGCTTTCGATTCACGTAAGAATGCGGGATTGGAATTTTCCGATATACAACCTTTCATTGCATACGATGAAGAAGGGAAACCTGTGGGCCGCATAGCAGGTATTATCAACCATCATGCCAACGAGAAATGGCAAAAGAAGAATGTCCGGTTTGGATTCATTGATTTTATTGATGACCCGGCTGTGTCGGCTGCTTTGCTGAAAGCTGTGGAAGAATGGGGCAAAGAGAGAGGTATGGATTATATACAAGGGCCGATGGGGATCTTCGATTTCGATAAGGAAGGTATGCTTATCGAGGATTTTGACAAACTGGGGTCGATGATTGCAATATATAACTATCCTTACTATCCCAAGCATATGGAGGCCTTGGGTTATGAGAAAGAGGTCGACTGGGTGCAGGTATGTATTGAAGTCCCTGAAGAAGTCCCTCCTAAATATGCCCGTGTGGCCGGGTTAGCAAAAGAGATGTTCGGATTGCATGTCAAAAAGTTGACTAATACTGATATTTCAGAACTTGGATATGGAAAAAAGGTATTTGACCTGCTGAATGTGGCTTATGCGCCTCTCTTCGGTTATACGGAATTGTCGGATAAACAGATTGATTTGTATATCAAACGATATCTGCCGCTGGTTGATAAGCAATTGTTGCCTGTCATAGAGAATGAAAACGGTGAAGTGGTAGGCGTGGCAATAACGATGGGCAGTTTATCGCATGCGTTGCAAAAAACAAAAGGGAAACTTTTCCCTTTTGGATGGTATCATCTTGTTCGTGCTTTGAAATGGAAAAAGGAAGAGAAAGCGGAACTGCTTTTAATGGCTGTGCGTCCTGACTATCAGGGATTGGGCGTGAATGCACTGTTTTTTGATGACCTTATACCAATCTATAATAAACACCACTTTAAATGGGCGGAAACTGGTCCTCAACTGGAGGACAATATCAGGGAACTGACGCAATGGAAACCTCTGAACCCAACTTTCATAAAGAGAAGGCGATGCTATAAAAAGAAATTATAAACGAAAATGACAATTATGGAAAGAAAAGTAGTGATAACGGGCATGGGTATATGGTCGTGCCTGGGAAAGACACTCGAAGATGTACGCGATTCGCTTTATGGCGGCAAGAGCGGTATCGTTTTCAGTCAGGAACGTAAAGAGGCCGGATTTCGTTCTGCTTTATGTGCCGATATCGAACTGCCTGACCTTAAGCCGTTCATTCCTCGTAATTTACGACAGTTTATGCCTGAAGAAGCACAATATGCTTATATGGCAACGCGTTCGGCCCTGGAAAATGCAAAACTGGATCAGGATTATATCGACAGCCATGAGGTAGGCATTATTTATGGAAACGATTCTGTAGCCGAAGCTACCATGCATGCGCTAGATAAGTTTCGTGAATTCAAGGATACATCCGCTTGCGGTAGTGGTGCCATCTTTCAGTCGATGAACTCCACCGTGTCGATGAATCTTGCGTGCCTGTTCAAATTGCGTGGCATTAATCTGACAGCTTCTGCTGCCTGTGCTTCCGGTTCCCATGCGATAGGATTGGCACATACTCTTATACGTAGCGGATTACAGGATTGTATTATATGTGGAGGTGCCCAGGAGGCCAACTTATACAGTGTGGCTTCGTTCGATGGTATTCAGTCGTTTTCCATGCGTGAAGACGAACCCGCAAAAGCTTGTTGCCCGTTCGATCGTCACCGTGACGGCCTGGTACCTGGCGGTGGTGCAGCAACAGTGATAATCGAAAGTTATGAACATGCTGTTAAGCGGGGTGCACCCATATTAGCAGAAATAGTAAGCTGGGGATTTTCAGGTAACGGTGACCATATCTCTACTCCGAATATATCCGGTCCTGCACGTTCACTGGAATTATGCTTGAAAAACGGCAATATGACTCCACATCAGATAGGCTATATCAATGCCCATGCTACTTCTACACGTATCGGTGACAGCAGGGAGGCTTTGGCTATAGCTCATATATTCGGTGATTACAAAGTGCCGGTAACTTCCACCAAGAGCCAGACGGGACACGAAATGTGGATGGCGGGTACCAGCGAACTGATCTATTCGATGCTGATGATGAAAAATGGTTTTATTGCAGGAAACATCAATTTCGTGAATCCTGACGAAGAGACGGCCTGTATCAATGTAGTGCCGGAGACACGTGAAGAAAATTTTGACGTATTCCTTTCCAACTCATTCGGGTTCGGTGGAACAAACTCGACTCTCATTGTAAAAAACATATAGTAAACAAACTGATAAAATATATTATTATGGCACGTGAAGACATTACAAAACAGGTAAATGCGATATTGGCAGAAGAATTTGAAGTTGATCCGACTCTTTTTACACCGGATGCTAATGTGAAAGATACGCTCTCCCTGGACAGCCTCAGTCTGGTTGATCTGGTGGCTATTATCCAACAGACCTATAAAATAAAGATCCCGGCAACTGATTTACGGGAGATTCAGACTTTTGATAATCTGTATGACTATATAGAGTCACATTTCGGGCAGAATGGTTAATGAAGATATAAAGAATCTGATCCCGCAACGCGATCCTATCATGATGGTTGATAAACTGATAGATGTAGATGGAGATGTGGCGGTAACTTCGCTTACAGTCAGAGATGATAACTATTTCATAGACGAGAATGGCCTGCTTGCCGAACCGGGACTTATCGAACATATAGCCCAGTCGGCTTCAGCATTTGCAGGGTACAGAGCTATGGCTTCTGGAGCTGTTATTCCTCCTGTGGGATATATAGGTGAAGTGAAAAGGTTTCATTGTTATCGTCGTCCATATGTAGATGATGAATTGCGTACTGTTATCACCATGGGTACAGAGATAGCCGGTGTGACTGTCATCACCGGTGAAATCCGTCTTGGGGATGAGATAATAGCCGATACGCAAATGAAGATTTTCATAGAGAAAAATAGTTGATCTACAGAGTTGTTATGTTACTTGAAAATAAATATTACAAGATAGTCGATAGCTGTGGTGAAGGATTGAATGCCGTTTTTCGTATTGTCCTTTTACCTGATTGTGATGTTTATCGCGGTCATTTTCCTGGAAATCAGGTATGTCCCGGAGTTTGTAATATCCAGACCATCAAGGAATGTGTTATGCAGTTGACGGAGGAAAAACTACTGATCGGCACTATAAAGCAATGTCGCATGACAGCAGTTGCTTCACCTGTCGTTTGTCCGGAGGTAAATGTGACGATCACTGTTCTGCCTATCGACAGGGGATTCACCGTCACGGCCGCAATAACCGATACGGAAAGGACGTATATGGAGTACAAGGGAGATATGATTGTAGATAGTATTCTACCTTAAAGAATAAAGAATGAAATACGATGTAATTATTATAGGCAGCGGATTGGGTGGACTGGAATGTGCTCATATTCTTTCGCGCGCCGGAATGAATGTTCTTCTGCTTGAGAGAGGAACGCAAGCCGGAGGTTGCCTTCTTAGTTACAAGCGACTTGGATTGGCTTTCGATACGGGATTTCATTATGTAGGAGGTTTATATGAAGGTCAGTCACTACATGCTATATTCGAATATCTGGGATTACTACGTCTGCCGTGGGAACGCCTTGATACCTATTTTGACCGGGTAACAATAGAGGATCGTACCTTTGCTTTTGCACAAGGGTATGATAGGTTTGTCAGGACATTGGCTGAAGATTTTCCTGCTGAACGTGAAGCTCTGAACAGATATGTAAATATGTTGAAGCGAATTGAAGAGCAACAGTTCGATATGTTGAATCCTCAATCCGGAAAACCGTCATTCCCCTTTAAACTTTTTGAAACGAGTGCTTATCAATATCTGACAGAGACGTTTCGTGATCCCTTGCTGATAAACGTGCTTTGCGGTACTTCTTTGAAAATGGAGTTGAGGAGGGAATCACTTCCTCTGTTTACTTTTGCTCATGGCAATAGTAGTTTCATAGAGAGTAGCTGGCGGTTGAAAGGAGACGGTTCGTTGATCGTAAACTCACTGGTTGATGACATTCGCAGGCATGGCGGCGAGATCCTATGCAATTCCGAAGTACAGGTACTGGTAGAGAAAGACGGAAAACTGGTACATGCTGTATGTTCGAACGGGGAGAGTTATGAAGGCAATATTTTCATCAGTAATGTGCATCCTGCCGTTACTTGCGATCTGGTAAAACAGAGTGATAGGATGAAAAAAATCTATCGTAACCGTATTGCCGGACTGGAAAACACCTTCGGTATGTTCACTGTATCGCTTTGTATCAGGTCACGAACGCTTAAATACTTCAACTGGAATCAGTATGTCTATGATCAACCTAATGTATGGACGTTTTATCTTGAAAACAGTCCTGTAAGCGGAGTGCTGGTAAGTTGCCGGATTCCGGAAGATGGTAGTGAGTATGTGCAGCAAGTGGATTTGCTTACTCCCATGCTTTGGAGTAAATGTGAGCCATGGAATATGACAGAGGTCGGCCGTCGTGGTGAAGAATATAAGGCCATGAAGAAGCGTGTGGCAGAGGAATGTATTATACTGGCAGAACGATTTATTCCCGGACTCCGGGATATGATCACCGGATATTATACTAGCACACCGCTGACTTATCGTGATTACACCCTTACTCCTGAGGGGACTGCTTATGGTCTGCGTAAGGATTTCAGAGATCCGGTAATGACTGTGCTCTCACCGCGTACACCTATTCCGAATCTGTTCCTTACGGGACAGAACCTTATGCTGCACGCTCTGCATGGGGTGACAATGACAACGCTTTTTACTTGTGCTGAAATACTTGGAAAAGAGCATATATGGAATATCGTAAAAAATTAAAAAGAACATAACCATGAAGTATGCATTAGTAACCGGAGGCAGCCGCGGCATTGGTCGTGCTGTCTGTGTGAAATTGGCCCAAATGGGTTATCGTATTATTATTAACTACGTAAACAATACGGCGGAAGCCGAAAAGACGCTTGAACTGGTGAGGCTAACCGGTCAGGATGGCGAGATGCTGAAATTTGATGTAAGCGACTATCGGGAAACCCGCGATGCGATCGAGTCATGGGAGAGCGCCCATACAGAGGAGTATATCGAAGTGCTGGTGAATAATGCAGGCATACGGCGTGATAATGTTATGGCGTTTATGCCGGAAGAGGACTGGAGCCGTGTACTCGACATCACTCTTGATGGTTTTTACAACGTGACACAACCGTTGTTGCAACCTATGTTGGTTCATAAGTTCGGTCGTATCATCAATATGGCAAGTGTGAGCGGTCTCAAGGGAATGCCGGGACAAACCAACTATTCTGCAGCCAAGGGGGGTATCATTGCTGCGACAAAAGCACTGGCCCAGGAGGTGGCACGGAAGAACGTGACAGCCAATGTTATTGCACCCGGTTTTATTAAGACTGATATGGTGGAAGGCCTTGATGAGGAAATATTGAAAAAGACTATTCCTGCCCAGCGTTTCGGTACTCCCGAAGAAGTGGCTGAAGCGGTCGGTTTCCTGGTTTCTCCGAATGCCGGTTACATTACCGGTAATGTGATTTCAATCAATGGGGGATTGTATACTTAAGGATTTATATTCAATATGACTTTTATAAACGATGTATATAATGTCGCAATCAACGACAACGTCATTAATTTCCAATCCTGATGAAAGATCTTGAAGATATTTGTCGAGTACAGGTAAAGTTCAGTGAGATAGACTCGATGCAGAGGGTGTGGCATGGGGCGTACATTACCTATTTTGAGGATGGACGCGAATCATTCGGCAGGCATTATCCCGGCATAGGTTATGCAGATATGCAGCGTTCCGGTATTTATGCCCCCATTTATGATATCCATATCAAATATTGTGCGCCTCTCGTTATGAATGATGTGGTTATAGTGCATACGCATTATATCTATAAACCGGGTGCACGGCTTGATTACAGCTATGAAGTCTACCGTGAGCATGACAATGTGCTGTGTGCCACAGGAAACACCATCCAGTTGTTCATCGATCCTGAGGGACAACTGATGATAGATAAGCCCGAATACTACCAGAGATGGCAGGATAAATACCTGGCTCAGTTGTAATATTGTAATAAACAATGAATCAAATAGAATAAATGTATGGCAGAAAATGTCAAATCGACTTATAAGTCAGATGATACCGAAGAATGGCTTGATACTGTTTGGACACGTCCTATCGGTTATCAGTGGGCACTTTTTTTCAAACGTCTGGATATCCATCCCAATACCGTAACTGTCCTTTCAATGATTATCGGTGCGGGATCTGCCTTTTTCTTTGCACAAGGTTCTTTCCGTACAGAAGGAATGAGCGGATTATTGTGTAATATAATAGCCATATTATTGTTGGCCTGGGCGAACTTCTACGATAGTGCGGACGGACAACTGGCTCGTATGACGGGGAAGAAAACCAAATTGGGACGGATTCTCGACGGTGCAGCCAGCGAGGTATGGTTCATTCCCATCTATCTTGGTCTTGTCTATCGGTTTTATATCCACCATGAGCTTGAATTTCGTATTCTGGGTATTGAGAATAATCAGCAGAATACGCTGGTGGTTACACTGATACTTTTTATTTTGGCGTTATATTCCGGTTTTGGTTGCCACAGCCGTCAATGCGGACTTGCCGACTATTACCGTCAGATCCATCTTTTTTTTCTGAAAGGTGAGGCCGGTAGTGAATTAGATAAGTCGGTACAACAGCAAAAGATATATGATGAAACGCCCTGGAAGGGTAACTTCCTTTGGAAAGCGTTCCTGAAAACTTATGTAGGCTATACTAAAAGGCAGGAAGCACAGACTCCTGATTTTCAGTTGCTGATGGATAAGTTGCGTGAAAAATACAGTATGATGGAGAATATCCCGCAATCTTTTCGCGACAAGTTCCGTACCCTTTCATTACCCATGATGAAATGGACTAACATTCTCACGTTCAATACTCGTGCCATTGTGTTATACGTCACTTGTCTGATTGATTTGCCCTGGCTCTATTTCTTCTTTGAAATTGTCGTGATGACTGCCATTTGTTATTACATGCGCCTGAAGCACGAGAAATTTTGTAAGGAGTTATATACCCAATTATAAGTTTGGCCATACCTGAGTGGCATGTGGTTCTTTATTCATTGATGCTCATTAGAATATTATGTGCGTATTTCGGGACACTCGATAAAAAAGATACTGTCGTATTTTTGTTGTGTCTTATGTAGGGATAAAGTAAAAATAGGTGATAGGAAGTTGTGATGGGAAAGAAGTTTGTTTTTTTGCTGATATCCTTGATCTCCGTATGGATGGCAAATGCTCAGAATACGACAATAAAGGGTATTGTAACCGATTCGATTACAGGAGAGGCACTGCCTTATGTCTCCCTTATATTCAAGGGGACCACTCTGGGGACGGCTACCGACGAAGATGGTTGTTTTTCATTCTCTGCCCCGGCTACAGGCAGGATCCTGCAAGTGTCGTATCTGGGATATGATACGAAAGAAGTGAAAATTATTCAGGGAAAAACAAATGATCTGAAAATACAGTTAGCGCCAAACGGGATTACCTTGAATGAGGTCGTTATCAAACCGAAGAAAGAAAAATACAGTAAAAAAGAAAATCCGGCTGTCGAATTTGTAAAACAGGTGATCGCTTTGCGGGAAAGGAACAATCCTCGTAACCATGATTATTTTCAGTACGATCAGTATGAAAAAATGATCTTTGCGATGAATGATTATCAGCCGAAACCTAAAAAGAACGGTAAGACCGGTAAGTTCGATTTTCTGGTCGATTTTATAGATACGCTCGATATCGGTACAACTATTTTGCCGGTTTCAGAAAAAGAAAAAGTCGAAACGGTTTATTATCGTAAAAATCCGAAGTTGGAGAAACATGTAGTGAAAGGAAATAAATCATCAGGTGTAGATGAAGTGTTCTCTCGTGACGGGATCCAGCAGGTACTGAATGAAGTGTTCCGGGAAGTCGATATTTTCAAAAATGATGTGCCTTTATTCCTGCAGAGGTTTGTAAGTCCGCTTTCCACGATCGGACCTAACTACTATAAATATTATTTGCTCGATACGCTGGATATAAATGGGCAGGAATGTGTGGACTTGGGCTTTGTTCCCTTTAATTCGGAAACATTTGGTTTTACGGGACATTTGTATGTGACGCTTGACTCCACTTTTTTTGTTCAAAAAGCAATACTCAATGTCCCGAAAGATATCAATCTGAACTTTGTTTCCAGAATGACGATTGAGCAGATATTTGAACGGACTCCGGAGGGTACCCGTGTCATTACAAAGGATGATATTAGCGTGAATTTCAAATTAAACGAAAAGACCAAGGGAATGTATGCACGGCGTTTGAATATTTACAGCAATCAGTCATTTGAGGAACCGGATGCTGAACAGGCTTGGGTCTTTAAAGAAAATGCCCCGGTCATTACTTTGAAAGAGGCTTATCGACAGCCGGAAGATTTCTGGGCAAGCAATCGTCCGGAAGAAGCGGTGAAAAAGAATCCGAACTCGGTGAAAAATCTAATGGCAAAACTACGTTCTGTCCCGGTCTTTTATGTAACGGAGAAGGTTGTAACGACCCTCGTATCTGGTTATATCGATACCAATAAGGACCCGTTGAAAAGTAAATTCGAATTTGGCCCGATGAATACAACGATCAGTGGCAATTCGATCGAAGGCGCTCGCTTCAGGGTGGGAGGAACAACGACGCCAGCTTTCAACAAGAACTTGTTTTTCGATGGCTATGTAGCGTATGGTACGAAAGATGAGAAACTGAAATATAATGCTCTTGTTGAATATTCGTTCAATGATCGTAAGGAGTTCCGCAAAGAATTCCCGATGAACTCAATCCGTTTTGAGTATATGTATGACATCAATAAGTTGGGGCAACAATATATGTACACCAGTAAAGATAATATTCTTTTGACAATAAGACGGCAAAAGGATACACGGGCCACTTACTTGCGACAGGCTGAGTTGAGTTATTCTTACGAGCATTATAATGGCCTGTCGTATAATGCCATTGTTCGTAACCGTCGTGAATATGCCACGGAATATGCGGTTTTCGACCGTATCGGTACAGATGGTACTATCAGTCGTCTCGGACATTACGATATGACCGAACTGGAGTTGAAATTCCGTTATGCCAGGAATGAAAAGTTTTATCAGACGCGTAACAACCGTATTCCGATCACATATGATGCTTTGATCTTTAATTTCAGCCATGTGATGGCGAAGAAAGACCTGTTAGGTTCGGCTTATGATTATCATCGTACGGACATCGGAATCCAGAAGCGTTTATGGTTCTCCGCTTTCGGCTATATGGATATTATCACCAAGGCAGGGAAAGTGTGGACCAAGGTCCCGTATCCGTTATTGATCCTTCCGAATGCCAACCTGTCTTATACTATTCAACCGGAAGCTTATACGAATATGAATGCGATGGAGTTCATCAATGATGAATATGCGTCCTGGGATTTGACATATTATATGAACGGGAATCTCCTGAATCGTCTTCCTCTTATCAAGAAGTTGAAAGCAAGGGAAGTTTTTGCTTTCCGTGGTTTGTGGGGACATCTGACGGATAAGAATAATCCAGCAAATGGGAAGGATGGACTATATCTCTTCCCTTATGGCTCTTATACTTTGGGAAAAGCTCCGTATATGGAAGCAAGTGTGGGCATTGAAAATATCTTTCAGTTCCTTCGTCTCGATTATGTCTGGCGTTTGAACTATCGTGATCATCCGGGTATCCAGACGAAAGGTGTCCGTTGTACAATGCGGTTGTCATTCTGACAATGGCGAATAGTCCATATAATCATATTCTCCAGTGAATGTTATGATCATATGGACTACTGCCTTTTATTGAAGGCAACGTTTTCTGAACTGAGAAGGCGACATGCCTTCTTTTTTTGTAAAAAACGTAGAAAATTGAGATATTGTTTCGAAATGAAGCGTATAAGCTATCTCGGAAATATTCATTGAAGTCTCGCTCAATAACTCTTTAGCCCGTAAATAACGGAGCTGCAATTGGTATTGCAGTGGAGATACGCCTGTATACGCTTTAAAAGTACTCCGGAACCAGGAATAACTGACATTTAGTTTTTGAGCAACTTCCTTTACTGAAATAGGATTATCCAGTTTCTTTTTCATAATGGCTCTCGCCTGGTTGATCTTTTCTACGATATCTGATTGTGTTAATGAATTATTTTTCTCTTTATAATAGATTTCTCCCATCAAATACAGGACGATGCAGGATATTAATTGTTGATACCCTATTTGTTCTTTGATGGTATGGGTTACAATCTCTTCGTATAATCCTATGATAGTGGCGTTTATACCAATTTCAAAGATGGGCTTTTCTTTGGAAAAGAACTTATTGGTTATCCAGTTTTCAATCAGATCTCCTTTGAAACCGACCCAATGTTCGTACCAACCCTCCTCATCTGGGGCATACGTATGCCATTCGTCAGGGAATAACAGGATCATGGTCCCGGCTTTGACTTTTATCCGTTTACAGGATTGAGACTCAAAAAAGCCGCTTCCCTGAGAAATATAAACTAATTGATATTCTGTCAATATACGTCCCTTTTCCGGGTTGAAAGAATAACTTTGAGGATGTTGCCGTTTGGATGGGTAGATACTATGTGGCGGGATACATTGATAACCGGCGGTTGTAACAGTTAATCCCCATTGCTTATCTATTGAATTAATATTCAGATAACGAATGTTGTTGTGTTGTGTATTCATAAGCTAGTATCTTTTAGGAAATTGAAATCAGGTCAAAAATAATATAATAATACAGTCTAAACAATGCGTGAATATTTTTTTGTCAAAAAAGAATATATAAATATCATTTTTGAAAATTCAAGGGCTGTAAAATAATGAAGATTATAAAAGAATATATGGTTTATAGGCAAAAACACAAATAAAGGAATTAAGGCGGATGTTGTCATTTTTTAGAAATCTAAAGTCATAATGCTAAAATCAGAATGAAGCAGATCCGATATATTTGTATTGTCGATAAAGTATATCAACGTATTCCGGATTTTCTGAATCAACTTTTATAACCTTTTAAATTTGATTGTATGATGAAGAATGTTTTTTATTGGTTGGTGAGCATCAGCCTTTTTGCACTTATAAGTACCTGTCAGGCTGAAAGTGATACGAATATGTTACGGAAAAATTTTATGACCCCACCTGATTCAGCCCGTCCTGGTGTGTATTGGTATTTCATGGATGGTAATTTGTCTAAAGAAGGAATGACAAAAGATTTGGAATCTATGAAGAAGGTTGGTATCGGTTCTGTTGTATTTCTGGAAGTAAATGTCGGTATACCTCGTGGAAAGGTAGATTTCTTGAGCGAGGAATGGAAGGACTGTTTTAAACATGCGGTTCAGGAATGTGAGCGGTTGGGGATTAGCATGATACTGGGTATAGGTCCCGGTTGGACGGGAAGTGGCGGTCCCTGGGTAAAAGCAGAGGAATCCATGCAAAGCCTGGTTTCTTCTGTAACTCATGTGACCGGGAAAGGAAAACAGACAGTATCTTTAGCTAAACCGGATCCGATGCCTCCTTATTTTGGAGAAGGAGCTTTTACTCCTGAGTTGAAAGAAAGATGGCAGGCCTTTTATAAAGATGTAGCTGTTTTAGCCTTTCCGAAGACAGATGAAAAAACTTTTATAAAAGATATTCATGAAAAAGCATTATACTATAGAGCTCCTTATAGTTCAGTTCCAGGAGTGAAGCAATTCTTGTCAAGAGATAATGACGATCTCAGTTTGAATTCGGGTGATGTCATTCACCTCGATAAAATTGTCGATTTAACCGGGTCATTGGTTGATGGGACTGTTACCTGGGATGTTCCTGCGGGGGAATGGACAATTATGCGGGTTGGTGTTCGTAATAACGGAGCTGTAACACGTCCGGCACCTCTGCCCGGAGTCGGTTTTGAATGTGATAAAGCAGATACGACCGCTTTAATGGCGCATCTTCGTGTTTTTACGGAAGAATTATTCTCTTTGTTGGGAGAACGTGATACACTTTTACCCGGAGGTTTGAAAATCTTACATATGGATAGTTGGGAGATGGGAGCACAGAACTGGACACCGAAGCTCCGCCAGGAGTTTAAAAAAAGGAGAGGGTATGATCCTCAACCTTACTATCCGGTTTATGCTGGCTATATTGTGGGAGATAAACAAACCAGTGAACGCTTTTTGTGGGATCTACGGCAGACTATGCAGGAACTGATGCTTGAAAATCATTCTTTATTTGTAAAGGCTTATGCTCATAAACATGGCATGAAGCTTTCTATAGAGCCTTATGATATGAATCCGATGCAGGATCTGGAATTGGGTGCTTCGGCTGATATACCGATGTGCGAATTCTGGAGTATGGGTGGGTATAATACATCTTTTAGTGCTGTAGAGGGAAGCTCTTTAGCCAATATCAAAGGCCAGCGTGTAGTGCCATCGGAAGCCTTTACTGCTGCCGGAGATGGTTGGAAGCAACATCCGGCATCTATGAAAGACCAGACCGACTGGGCTTTTGCAGCAGGAATTAACCGGCTTACCTTTCATACATTTCAACATCAGGCGTTGCGGGATGATCTGCGTCCGGGAATGACCATGGGCCCTTATGGTGTACATTGGGATCGGAATCAGACTTGGTGGCCTTATGTAGACGGTTACCATCGGTATATAGCTCGCTGCCAGTATCTGCTACAGAAAGGGCAAACAGTGGCGGATGTTCTTTATCTGGCGCCGGAAGAGGCTCCGTTTGTATTCAGAGCTCCTGTCTCTGCCTTGGAGGGCGATTTCTTAATCGATAAAAAAGGACATAACTTCGATGCTTGTCCGCCGAGTTTGTTATACAACGCTTCAGTTGAGAATGGAAAAATAAAGTTCCCTTCCGGAATGCAGTATAGCCTGTTGGTACTTCCTGTTTTTGAAACGATGACTCCCCGGTTATTGGATAAAATAAAGTCATTGGTAGAAGATGGTGCTACTTTGGTGGGAATACCTCCTCTGCATGCTCCCGGGTTAACCGATTATCCTGTATGCGATCAGGTATTATCGACGATGATTACAGATCTTTGGGGTGGCAAAGATCTTCCGGCAGGACTCGTAAAACGTACTTATGGTAAAGGTCAGGTCTATTGGGGACAGGATATTAGAGATAAGGCAGATAATCTTTATCCGAATTACCCATTAACTTCCGGTCTACTGGATCAGATGAAACTGGGTGATGATTTCAGATCGGACATAGGAAAGATACGGTACATCCATAAAAAGGTGAACGAACAGGATTTCTATTTTGTGTCCAATCGTACCAGGGACTTATTGAATACAGTTTGTCATTTTCGTGTGACAGGTAAACAACCGCAGTTATGGAATCCTGTTAATGGGGAGATACGGAATTTACCGGCGTTCACAGATGATGGTACTTGTACGTCTGTCGATTTGTCGTTTGAACCCAATCAGAGTTTCTTTGTTGTTTTTGACGGAAAACCTCAACCTGATTTAGGTGTGAAGAATTTTTCATTATCTAAAGAGATACAGAAATTAGATAAGAGCTGGCAAGTCTCTTTTGATCCGAAGTGGGGAGGTCCTGCTAATGTTGAGTTTAAAGAATTGCAGGATTGGAGCCAGTGTCCGGATGAAGGTATAAAGTACTATTCCGGGACAGCAGTGTATTGTCAATCATTTAATTACAGTCAATCTCTACAGAAACCAATTTATTTGGATTTGGGGCAGGTTAAGAATATTGCGAAGGTTTGGTTGAATGGTAAAGATTTAGGAGTGATTTGGACGAACCCCTGGGAGGTGGAGATAACAGATGCTTTGAAAAGAGGGAAAAATGAGCTCAGAATAGAGGTTACGAACTTATGGGTCAATCGATTGATAGGAGATGAGCTTAAACAGGATGATGGAATTGTCGATGGGCAATGGCCGGAATGGTTGATTAATGGGAAAGAAAGACCAAGCAAAAGATATACTTTTGCTACTTTCAGGCATTATACCAAAGAATCTCCTTTATTGGAATCAGGTTTATTAGGACCTGTCCGTATTGTTGTGAAGGAATAATGATTGTCAGTTTCTTTTTATTTCAGTTCTTTAATTATTTGTATTAGTTCTTTTGCTGAAATATCCAAAGACTCGACAGCCATCCATACGACTTCTTTATTCTGATTTATGATATATATTCGCGGGATAGTATTATTGGCAAAGAGAGCGAAAACACTGCCATGGGTAGGATCCAGATAAAACGGCATTGTCAATTGATTCTCTTTCCAGTATTCAGAGACAGCTTCGGCTGTTTCTTCCCGGGAAATTGCTATCAATTGGAATTTGCTGTCGTTTTTCATCTCTTTCCAGACTTCTTCGATAACCGGTAGAACCTGTTTGCAGTCAGGGCAATAAGTACCGAAAAATACCAGTAATGATTGTTTGTCGAGGAATTGGTTGGAGCTGAATGTATTGCCAGTCGTATCTTCAACAGCGAATGAAGGTATCTGATTACCGACATTCACATAATTAATCATTGTGTCATTATCATCATCCTTTATACAAGAGTAAAAAAGGAGGGATAGGATTGCTATGAACGAAAATATTTTTGTAAGCGACATATATTTATTATTTTAGTTTACGAAGATAAGGAATGTATTTGAATCTCTGAAAGAAAAGGAGCTGCCGTTTTGTAGATTTCACAACCTGTCGTCAGAACGGACAACCCCTTTTAGCAGCATCCCCTTTTATCGCTGCAATTTTCATTTATATTACTGAGATAGGTTTTGGCTTTTTTAACTGATTCGGATTCACATTCCTATGTACATTATGAGAGGATGCTGTCATCCTGTCTGAGTTTACATTATGGGGTTAGTTTTTACTTTGTTATTGACTATATTTGTATAAGTAAATATATGTTTTTTTATTTGAGTGCATTTCTCTGATAATAAGTATTACTGTTGTTTTTTTGATGAAATAGATAACGGATCTTCTTTTTTGAGCTATAATAAGAGTTATTGAGGCGAGTAGGGTAGAATATAACTGTTTATGTAATATTGGTTTTCTCTTTTCTCTTTTTTTACCGGTTTATACATTACTGACGTGGTGATTATCGTAAGTCGATTCCTGTTTCTTGTGTTATCTGATTATGTGGGAATCGGATAAATAGGTTATTCTTGAAAATAGCAGAAAACTGGGCGGCTTTGTTTTTTTATACTATTGACTCCCGTTTAATCGATTGTTATATTTGTGATTATAAGCATGAAAGCTACTAAGATGTAAGCTGGCATGAAAAGATTAGACTATGAAAAGGGATTTGTTATATGAAAATATACTGGAAGCTATCAGAGATAAAATATCGAACAAGGGAATACTGACAAGTACACTTGTGGATTTATTGGATCTGGAGAAGGAAGCGGTGTACCGTCGGCTGCGTGGAGAGGTTGCGTTTTCATTTTCTGAGCTAGCCATTGTTTCCAGTACTTTGGGTATTTCGTTGGATAATATGGTCGGAGGGCGGTTTACAAATAGCAGGCCTTTCCAATTGAGACTGGTTGACTATGGTGATTTGGACAATATCGATTACAAAATGTTGGAGCATTATATCTATATCCATAATTTAGGTAAATACGATAAAAGATCGCGAGTAATGGACTGTTCCGGCATTTTGCCCCAATCCCTTTATTTAAGTTATAAAAATATCTCTCGTTTTTTTCTTTTCAAATGGATTTATCAGAATAAAGAATTTAATAAGAAACTCCGGTTTCAGGATGTTTATCCAACGGAACGTCTTGAAAAGATACAAGAGAAAAGTGTGGCTGCGGCGAAACGGATTAATCAAACCATCTATGTTTGGGATCCCTTGATTTTTTATTATCTGGCGAATGATATCCGTTATTTTATCAGTATTCATTTATTGAGCGAAGAAGATTTGCTGCTATTAAAAATAGATTTGCTGCAGTTTTTAGATGATATGGAAGTTCTGGCTTTCAAGGGACAGTTTGATGATACGGGAAATAATGTCTATTTTTATATATCAGGAACACATATCGATACAAGTTATCGTTGTGTAGAAGTAAAACACTTGCGCGTCAGCTTGATACGAACATTTACACTGAATGCTGTCGTTTCGTTGGATCACCAGATTTATGAACGTATTTCGTCTTGGCTTGAGGCCATTGTCAGGTCGTCGACTATGATTTCCGTCAGTGGGGGCAGGCAACGTATTCAATTTTTTGAGAAACAGCGTGAAGTTATCAATGCCTTGTAAATGTTTAAAAATGAGGTTATATATTATTAACGGAACTTTCTGCTTTTATCGGTGACCGAGATTCAATGTCTGTTCGTTTTCTTAGTTTTTTTTGGATATTTAAAAGAGCTATGCCGGTTTATCCGGTAACTTTTTTATGGGTTCCTTGTTTACCTTTGCATGAAAACAGTGTGTTGATATCAAAACTTATAATTCTATGACATGGAAAAAGAACTTTTGTATGATAACCTTCTGAATACGATCAAAGAAGAGTTCCCTCAGAAAACAAACTTAGTAAGTGCGTTAGTCGATTTGTTGTGTATTGAGAAAGAAGCTGTGTATCGACGTTTGCGGGGGGAAGTTGCATTTACATTTGCTGAAATTGTTACTATAGCAAATGCTTTTGGTATATCATTGGATAATTTAGTCGGTACGGTTACAGCTAAAAGCAGGCCGTTTCAACTGAAGTTGGTTGATTTTGTGAATCCGAAAGAGATAGACTATGATATGTTGGAGCAATATGTCGATGTATTGGGTTTGTCCCGCGAGGATGAAAAATCGGAACTGATCGATTGTACGAATATATTGCCGCAACAGCTTTATATGAATTATAAGTATATCTCGCGTTTTTATCTTTTTAAATGGTTGTATCAATGTGGGGTTCCGGGGAAAGCAAAGCGTTTTGATGAAATCGAGGTTACCGACCGTTTTGTTGGAATACAGTTGGCAAGTGTAGAAGAATCGCGATATGTCCGTAATTCTTATTATATACTTGATCCGTTGATATTCCAATATCTGGTGAACGACATTAATTATTTCATGAGTATCCATCTGATTGGGAAGGAAGATGTGGAGCTTCTGAAAGAGGAGTTGATGAAGTTTCTGGATGAGATGGAAATTCTGGCAACACGCGGTTATTTTGAAGAGACAGGGAATAAAGTTTTCATTTATATATCGAGTGTGAATTTTGATACGAGCTACTGGTGCGTACAAATTAAAAACTACCATATAAGCATGATCAAAACGTTTATTCTGAGTTCTGTTGCCTCACTGGATGAAGGGACTTATGAAAAACTACGGAAGTGGCTACGGGCTCTTATCCGTTCTTCCATTATGATTTCTGTTAGTGGAGAGAGGCAAAGAGTTGCTTTTTTTAAGGCACAGCGTGAATTAATTCAATCTTTATGATGGTTGCTGTTTGTGAAGAGTATCAGAAACTTAAACAATAAAAGGACTATTTTGTAGTATTTTTTTGAAATGAATAGTATAAAAATAATTCCTGAATATTTGGAGCGTATTAATCTTTTACCTACTTTTGCACCCGTAAACAAGAGAGGCCAGATGCTTTGAAAAGCAACGTTTAAATACGTTCTGGCAGTTTTGATTTATTGGAGAGATGGCAGAGTGGTCGATTGCGGCGGTCTTGAAAACCGTTGAACTGAAAGGTTCCTGGGGTTCGAATCCCTATCTCTCCGCAAAAGCAGCAAAAAAGGCTGCTTTTTGTTTTATGGAGAGCTTACGTTCTCAAAATTCTTCCTTAAAGGAGAGATGCTCGAGTGGTTGAAGAGGCACGCCTGGAAAGCGTGTAAACCCCTAAAGGGTTTCGCGGGTTCGAATCCCGCTCTCTCCGCGGAAAAAACTTCTTACCCTTAAAAATTCCAGTAGACAGACTTATCGGATATCAACAAAATACATAAGTATTTGATTCGGAAAACATAAGTATTTCTGTATAAAAACATAAGTATTTTTTGTCCCTCTCAGTAGCATTTTATTAATCACCTTTCAGCCTTCAGTTTAGCTGTGCGACCTGTTTCTCAAAGGCGACAGGCTGAAACGTGGGACGTTACTCAAAATAAACAGGTAGTTACTCAAAATAAATGGGTAAGCACTCATCTGTGATTCGGTAGGTACCGGAAAAAGGTCCTATGTTTTGAAATGTAAAGTCAGGACTTTTGAATGCGAAACATAGGTGTTTTGTTTTCAAAACATATATGCTTTGAAAGTGGATTTTTTATTTGTATTGTACCATTTTATTCACCCTTCAGCTGAAATAATTGTTTTTCAATGCGTAAGGGTGGCTGAAGGCTGAAAGGATAGATAGTCTTTCTTGCTGAGATTCGATTACTTTGCGTATTCTGCGCTATCTGCATTCCCTAATAGCATGCCCTGGTTGCCTTATTTCTTGATCTTTCTATATACATATATAAAAGCAGGAATCAGAAACAGATCTGCTGCCATCCATGCCGTGGCATCACCGAAGCAAACAGCGAGAAACCCGAAAGCCGGTACTGCATAGATACTGACGAGTGTCCGGGCGATCATTTCAGATACGCCGGAAAGCATTGCCAGATTGGTAAATCCGGCTCCCTGGATCGTGTAACGAAGAATACAGAGAATACCCAGAATAGGAAAGAAGGAACAAGATATATGCAGGAACTGAATGGCATCTTTAATAATTTCCGTTTCTGCAGGATCGACGAATATAAATATCAGTTCGCGTGAAGCCAACATCAGTATAAGGAATGAAAAAGCAGCATAAACGATCATCATCAACCCGCTGGCTTTGATACCCTGCCAGATACGTTCCGGTTTGCCTGCCCCGTAATTTTGTCCGGTATAGGTAGCCATGGCAATTCCCAAACTTTCGAAAGGGCAGATAAAGAATGACTTGATACGCACAGCCGATGCAAAGGCTGCAATGCAGGCCGACCCTAGTGCATTATTGGCACTTTGCAACATGATACTGCCGATAGCAGTGATAGAGAACTGAAGCCCCATCGGTACGCCTATCCACATCAGGTTTCCTGCCAGTTTCGATTGAAATTTCCTCTCTTCCCGTGTACTTCTCAATATCTCAAAACGGCGATACATGTAAACGAAACAAAGAACAGCCGATATTCCCTGGGAGAGAAGCGTGGCTATGGCAGCACCGGCAACTCCCCATTTAAATACCAGGATACAAACCAGATCGAGGATCACATTCAGAATGGTAGAAAAAAGCAGGAACCAGAATGGGGTCTTGCTATCGCCCAAAGCGCGGATAATACTGGACAACAAATTATAAAAGAAAGTACAGGGTACGCCGATGAAAGTAACCAATAAATAGAAATAAGCATCTTTAAAAATATTCTCCGGAGTTTGCATCATCCTTAGAATATCCTTACAATATATACTTGTAACGACTGCAATGATAACCGACATAACTGCTGCCAGCTGCAAACTGATGGAAACATACTTCCGCATCGTGCTGTAATCTCTTGCACCGAATTTCTGTGCCACCGGAATACCGAAACCGGCACAGCATCCGTTACAAAATCCTATGATAAGAAATATAACAGACGTACTCGCCCCGACGGCGGAAAAAGCATCGATTCCCAGAAATTTACCAACAATAGCCGCATCGATCAAAGAATAGGTTTGTTGAAGCAGATTAGCCAGCAATACCGGCATGGCAAAGTTGAAGATCAACGGTAGCGCTGCCCCGGATGTCATTTCTTTTGAAGTTCCCATAACTATTTCCCTAAACAATCGCTGCAAAGGTAACTATTTTGTGACAGAAAGGATAAATATACACTTATAAAATCTATTGCTATGCAACTCAATAAATCATATATTTGTACGGATAAAGAAATTCATCTTATATGCATAGTTTTAGAAAGACGAAACAGATAACCGGAATGATGGTCTGTGCTGCTTTATTGTTTGCATGTCAGCTAGACAAGCATACCGGATTAAGTGAAAAAGAACTACTGGGTAAAAAGATTTTCTTTGATGAAAATCTTTCGGAACCTGTGGGTGAATCCTGTGCAACCTGTCACACTGCAGAAAAGGGTTTTGCAGATATATATTCCCGTATCACTTCTGAAGGTGCTGTCAAAGGGCGCTTCAGTAACCGTAACTCAATGACTTCCGCCTATACCTGCTATATCCCGCCGTTACATTATAATGAAGAGGATGAGACGTATGTCGGGGGACTTTTCTGGGACGGACGTGTCAACACACTGGAAGAGCAGGCCGCGCAACCATTTACAAACCCGTTGGAGATGGGTAATCATGACAATGCTATGGTTGCAGGAAAAGTGCGCCGTGCCGGTTACTACCGCGATTTGGTGAGGATATATGGAGAGCCGGCATCCGATGACTCTCTCTTTTCATACATAACAAATGCCATTGCTGCCTATGAACGTTCGGCAGAGATGAACCCTTTCTCTTCTAAATACGATGCCTGGCAAGCGGGTAAATGTGAACTGACAACACAGGAGCAACAAGGCTTGGAACTATTTAAAGAAAAGGGACTTTGTGCCGAATGCCATATATTGGAACCGGATGAACGGGCAGGAAAGGTCTTGTTTACTGATCATACCTATGATAATTTAGGAATTCCTTCCAATCCGGATAACCCTTTCTTTGCAACGCCGTTCCCTTACAATTCTTGTGGCCGCGACACGGTTGATCTGGGTTTGGGAAGTACTCTGAGGAATAGTACCGAAGCGGGCAAGTTTCGTGTTCCGACCCTTCGTAACATAGCTCTGACTGCTCCTTACGGGCATAATGGTTATTTTAATACATTGGAAGAAATAATCCATTTCTATAATGTTCGCGATGTAGAAGAATACCCTCAACCTGAATTTGCAGCAACTGTCAACAAAGAAGAACTCGGCAACCTCGGTCTGACACAGGACGAAGAGGCTGCTATTATCGCTTTTCTATCGACGTTAACGGATGGATATCAGGCGGACTAGAATATAATCTTTTTCCTGTTTTCAAAACATTTTACATTCTACCATAGTTCTTTTATAAAACAAAACATAAAAGAAAAAGTAAATATATTATGGCAAAGAATGTAGCAGAACAATTAGTCGACACGCTTGAAAAAGCAGGTGTGAAGCGTATTTATGCTGTCACGGGGGATAGTCTGAACGAGGTGAATGAAGCTGTGCGGAAAAACGGAAAGATCAAATGGATACACGTCCGTCATGAAGAAACAGGTGCTTATGCTGCTGCTGCCGAAGCGCAGTTGAACGGTGAGCTGGCTTGCTGTGCAGGAAGCAGCGGCCCGGGGCATGTCCACCTGATCAATGGTTTGTATGACGCACAACGTTCAGGAGCTCCGGTATTGGCTATTGCTTCCACGCTGCCGACCCATGAATTCGGAACAGAATATTTCCAGGAAACCAATACGATCAAATTATTTGAAGATTGCAGTTATTATAACCAGGTGGCAACTACCCCGGAACAGTTTCCCCGTATGTTGCAGGGAGCTATACAAGCGGCCCTTTCCTTCCGGGGCGTAGGAGTGATCGGGCTACCCGGCGACCTGACATCGAAAACAGCAACTCCGGGAGAATCCTCCCAACAATCATTTCCTACCAAACAGCGTGTTTGCCCTTCTGCCGAAGAGATCAACGAGTTGGCAGACCTGTTGAATAAAGCTGAAAAAGTGACCCTGTTTTGTGGAATAGGAGCGAAAGATGCCCATAAGGAACTGGTCGAATTATCCCAACGCCTGAATGCTCCGGTGGCTTATTCATTTAAAAGTAAAATGGAAATCCAGTACGATAACCCGAATGAAGTAGGAATGACCGGTTTGTTGGGTATGCCTTCCGGTTATTACAGTATGCATGAAGCAGAAGTATTGGTCTTGCTGGGAACAGATTTTCCCTATGAAGCTTTTATGCCGCAGAACAATACGATCGTTCAGGTAGATATTAAAGCGAACCGTTTGGGGCGCCGTGCTAAGATAAAGATGGGACTTTGCGGCGATGTAAAAGATACATTGCAGGAGTTGCTCCCTCTGATCCGTCAAAAAACGAATGATAGTTTCCTGCGAGAACAGTTGGCGCATTATGATAAAGTAAAGAAAAACCTGAGATCGGCTGCCGAAGTAAAAGGAAAAGAAGAAAAAATCCAGCCCGAATATGTTATTTCCGTTATCGACGAACTCGCATCGAACGATGCTGTCTTTACTGTCGATACTGGTATGACCTGTGTCTGGGGTGCTCGTTACTTACAGGCTACCGGGAAGCGGAAAATGTTGGGTTCTTTCAATCATGGCTCGATGGCGAATGCCATGCCACAGGCTATCGGAGCTGCTTTAGCCTATCCGGGACGTCAGGCGGTGGCTCTGTGTGGCGATGGCGGACTTTCGATGATGTTGGGTGATCTGGCGACGATCGTACAATATAAACTGCCTGTTAAACTGATCGTTTTCAATAACCGTTCCCTGGGAATGGTTAAGCTGGAAATGGAAGTTGCCGGATTGCCTGACTGGCAGACAACGATGTTGAATCCGGACTTTGCACGTGTCGCCCTTTCAATGGGAATGGCTGGTTATAATGTCAGCAAGCCGGAGGATGTATTGCCGACGCTTACAAAAGCTTTTGTTTCCGATGGCCCTGTCCTGGTCAATATCATGACCGATCCGAACGCGCTGGCAATGCCGCCGAAGATCGAGTTTACACAAATGTTGGGATTTGCACAGACTATGTACAAGTTACTGATGGAAGGACGTTCAAAAGAGGTAATGGATACGATCGATACAAATCTGAAGCATTGGAAAGAAGTCTTCTAACCAAAAAATGAATATCTTTGCTTTCTACTAATAAATTCTATACAGATCATGAAAGCAAAGATATTTTTATTATCGCTTGTAGCATTTTTTATCCTGTCTGCACAAGCAGCAGTAGTCGATACTATCCATGTTCGCAGTGATGCGATGAACAAGGATATTCAGACTGTTATAATAACGCCGGGAAATGGGAAGAAGTCAGCTCCGGTCATCTATTTACTGCATGGCTATGGCGGAAATGCTAAAACCTGGATCGGCCTAAAGCCTAATTTACCGGAGATAGCAGATCAATATGGGATCATGTTTGTCTGTCCGGATGGTAAGAACAGTTGGTATTGGGATAGTCCGGTCGATCCTTCCTATCGGTATGAAACATTTGTTTCCAAAGAGCTTGTCAATTATATAGATGCCAATTATCCGACCATAAAAGATCGTAAAGGACGTGCTATTACCGGTCTTAGCATGGGAGGGCATGGTGCGATGTGGATTTCTTTCCGTCACAAGGATATTTTTGGTGCGGCGGGGAGTACAAGCGGCGGTGTCGATATCCGTCCTTTCCCGAATAACTGGAATATGAGCGATCGGCTGGGGAAGGAAAGCGAGAATCAGGTGGTCTGGGATAATCATACGGTTATCAATCAGGTAGACCGCCTGCAGAATGGCGATCTGGCATTGATCTTCGATTGCGGTTACAGCGATTTCTTCTTTGAAGTAAATAACGATTTCCATAAAAAGCTGCTGAAATATAAGATCGACCACGACTTTATTGTCCGTCCGGGCGCACATAATGGCGAATACTGGAGTAATTCCATCGATTACCAGATATTGTTTTTCAAGAAATTCTTCGATAAACGAAATACTAAGTGAATATGGTAGACAGCCTGTCCCCGTGCTTGGAGTGGGGACAGGATCGTTTTATTTTCTGAACTGGCAACTGTTTATTTCTCCAGTGAAAAAGCATTGATCAGCATATCTAATATGCTGCAGATAATTCGTTCCGGTATGGCTGATAACGGCAGTTTTTCATTTTTAGGCAATCGGATAGTTTCCATATCTTCATCTTCTTCCAATGAAGAGAAATATATCTCTTTCAAAAGAACTTCATTTCCTTCAGTAACAAACGGTAGTTGTACCACAATATTTAGCGACCTATCTATAATATAGAGAATGTCATTTTCAATCCGGGTTGTTATATCCGCCGTTTCAAAGTTGTAAATGTTACTGATATAAACTTGTTTTCCGGAATAACGGGTAATCGTATTTACCTGTTTTTCCTCTTCACTCAGATAATATACCGGAGCAGTTAACTGCGGAAGGAGAGGAGTTATTCCCTGATTATCCAGTTGCTTCTTCCATCCGGATAATATTTCGGAAGTCAGATCGACCGGATGTACCAGGGAAAGGATTGCATCGTCAGAAAGGATAAATTCTTTTTCATCGACAGTTATACATTTTCCGTTCTCCATATACCGGAAAGACTCCCTTAGTAGCCCTTCCTTATAGACACCCCAGACAAGTCCGGTCGTGATATACCGCATAACCGGGTTTTCTATAAAGATAGTTTGCCATATCTTCCGGGGCCAGGTTCGTCCGTTCTTTAAAGACTGTTCCAGGCGTTTCCGCTGAATTTTAGTCTGGGTTTTGACTACTTTGTTTAAAGTAGATAACTCCTCCCGGGCCTTTTCTGCTTTTTTACGGTCATCGTTTTTAGTCGGGGCGGGGAGCGATTTGCTTACTTTCTGTTTTTCAAGATCGAATACAGAAAGGGTAAAGTCCGGATTCAGAGTTACACGGAAAGTCCGTGTGCCATAGCTTACCTCTTTCTCTGCCGAGTTATTGAAACCGAAAGTTGGAATGATCTGGTCTGCCAGTTCCTCTACAGTCATGCCTTTGCGGATGGCTGCCTGACGGAATGCGTTCCATGACGTGGTCCTGTACGTTCCGTTGGGAGAGATTTCCATCCATTCATTCAGGATACGGAGGGCATTGGGACTCGATTTTATTCCCAGTAGCTTGAGGACAAATCTGGAAAGTTGTTTGCGGGAGGCTCTCGACCACGACTTGATCAAAGGAGACAGCTGTGCGATCTGCTGTTCGGAACCGTAAAAACAATAAGGGAGCAGGAGCATCCTTCTGTTTGCCTCTGCACTATCCGATTGCCAGTAGCGGAACAGTTCTTCCATCATCGCCTGCCATTCTTCTTCTTCTATGAAAGGAACGATCGCATCGCAGGCATGTAGCCGGACAACTTGATTAAGAGACATATATTCACTTAATACGTACCGGATTACATGGCGGGGTACAAACTCATCCACATCTGTTTCGTTTGCCCAGTGGAGTCTTGTATAAGGTTTTTGCGGTAACCAGGCTATCTGTTGCGTACAATATAGTTCGATATGCTTACTGCAATAGTCGATGACTGCCTGCTTATTCCTGAATTTGATTTTGGCAGCGGAAGCATGTGTATTGTCCCAGTATTTGAATAATTGTCTGGCCCAGTTTTGCGACTCTTCATCCAGTTCCGGATAGAGTTGTTCAAGCAATTTGCGGGTTTTCTTTTCTTTGTCGAGCAGGAGTCTTTCGATATTCCTGCGGATTAATTTAGAGTTTTCTTTCAATAATCCCAGCAACTGTTCATAGTCTGTCAAGCCGCAGTCTGAAAATAGTTTATTCAGCCAGACCAGTCTTTTCTTTAGTGGAATGTCACTATATAGATAATGGTAGGCTGCTTGCTTATTCTTACGGATAAGTTCATCGATTTGTATTTCCCTGAGAGTATCCGGAAGTGGCAGGTCGGAAGTACTATATACTTCACACCAGGCATCGAATAGTACTGCAGCATCCGTTTGTTGCTTTTTCTTCATATATATATTGTTTTTCTTTTATTACTGTTTATTTCCTTATTCCTAAAACAAATACAGAAGTGGTTAGTTGCAGGAAATAGTATTACATATAAAAGCAAATGTATAAAAAATATTTTGTAATTTTGCACCTTCTAAATAATATGGGTGTGAGGCAAACAATGAATAAATATCTGAAATGGCTGTTACCGGTGATCTTTATCGCCTACTATGGCAGCATTACGTTATTTATTCATGTCCATATAGAACATGGTACGACGATTGTCCATTCGCATCCTTTCGGGAAATTGAACGGCGGTGCCTGCCACCATCATGCTTCCTTATCCGAAATACAATTATTCCACATACTGACAACGCTTAGTGTGGAAGACGGAGCAGTACATGCTCTTTATCTGAATTTTAGTGCACAACAAATTGCTGAAATAGTTGAATATCCGGTCTATCCGGACTATGCGCACCCTGACAAAGGGCAGCTTTCCCTTCGTGCTCCTCCTGTTTTCTGATAACAAATAGTAATACTTCAATTGATAAGGATAGGTGTTTCTAATAAAAACATCCCATCCTTCTAATTTTTCGACCCAGGTCGAAAACGTTTACCACCCAGGTCAAAAACGTTTATCACCTTGGTCAAAAAGGTTTTCGACCTGGGTCAAAAATATAAAACATCGGGTATTTCGGATTAGGAAGTACCGTGTTTTGCATTATAACATTACCTATTTATCAGAACAAATCGCAATGAATAAGATTATAACTCTTATACTGTGCCTGTGCTGTGTCTTTACGACGGCATGGGCGGATGATGCTCCGACCCTGAATCCGTCGGATGCCAATATCGTAGGACATATATTGGATAAGAAAACGGGCGAGCATCTTTCTTTTATCAATGTTTTCCTGAAAGGAACGACGATCGGTACGTCGACTGATGCAACCGGTCATTATTACCTGAAGAACCTGCCGGAAGGTAAGTATACACTGGTGATGAAAACATTAGGCTTTAAGACTATAGAGAAGTCGGTAACTTTGAAAAAAGGGAAAACTCTGGAAGTCAATTTTGATGCGGAAGAGGATTTGGTTGCATTGGACGGAGTGGTCGTATCGGCAAACCGTAACGAGACAACCCGCCGTCTGGCTCCTTCGCTTGTGAATGTGCTCGATTCGAAAACTTTTGAGACGACGCATGCTACCTCTTTGGCGGATGGTCTGAACTTCCAGCCGGGTGTACGTGTGGAAAACAACTGTCAGAATTGCGGATTCCAGCAGGTCCGTATCAATGGACTTGAAGGTCCTTATACGCAGATACTGGTGGATAGCCGTCCGATATTCAGTGCACTGACCGGTGTATATGGTTTGGAGCAGATCCCGGCAAATATGATCGAGCGTGTGGAGATCATGCGTGGGGGAGGTTCAGCTTTATTCGGTTCTTCCGCTATTGCAGGTACGATCAACATCATTACAAAAGAGCCTTTGAGGAATTCCGCACAGATCGCCCATTCATTAACGATGATTGGCGGCGACCGTCCGGATAATAACACGACAATCAATGCGTCGCTGGTGACAGATGATCATAAGGCGGGCATCTATATGTTCGGACAGAATCGCTATCGCGGGGCTTACGACCATGATGGCGACGGCTTTACCGAACTGGGAAAACTGAATGCCCGTACGCTTGGTTTCCGTTCTTATCTGAAGACGAGCACTTATTCGAAGTTGACTTTCGAATATCATAATATCAATGAATACCGTCGTGGCGGTAACTTATTGGATCTGCCTCCTCATGAAGCGGATATAGCCGAGCAAACGGAGCATAATATCAATGGGGGCGGGTTGAAGTTCGATCTCTTCTCGAAAGATTATAAGCATCGTTTGAATGTATATACTTCTGCCCAACATACGCAAAGAAGCAGTTATTACGGTGCCGATAAGAATCCGAATGCTTATGGCAGCACGACGGATATGACTTTTGTAGGTGGCGCTCAGTATTCGTATGAATGGGATAAATGCCTGTTTATGCCTGCCGAATTTACCGGTGGTGCTGAATATAACTACGATGATTTGCAGGATAAGATGCTGGGTTATCACCGTACGATCGAGCAGACAGTGCATATCGGAAGTGTTTTCCTGCAGAACGAATGGAAGAATGAGAAATGGAGTTTTCTTGTCGGGGCGCGTATGGATAAGCATAACCTGATCGATCATGCTATATTCAGTCCGCGTGCCAATGTGCGTTTTAATCCGATCAGCGATGTGAATCTGCGTATGTCCTATTCAAGCGGTTTCCGTGCTCCGCAGGCGTTCGATGAAGATTTGCATATCACGGCTGTAGGTGGTGATGTGGCTATTATTCAGATATCTCCCGACCTGAAAGAGGAAAACTCGCAGAGTGTGAGTCTTTCTGCTGATTTTTATCGTCGTTTCGGTCCGGTCCAGACTAATTTCCTGGTAGAAGGTTTCTATACGGATTTACGAAATGTATTCATCCTGGAAGAGATTGGACGTGACAATGATAACAACCTGCTGATGGAACGCCGTAACGGGAAAGGGGCTCGTGTAATGGGGATTAACCTGGAAGCAAAGGCGGTATATTCGTGGATGCAGATACAGGCAGGTGCAACTATCCAGCGCAGCCGTTATAAAGAGCCGGAAAGTTGGAGCGAGAATAAGAATCTGGAACCTCAGAAAAAGATGTTCCGTTCGCCGGATGTGTATGGCTACTTCACTTCCTCATTTACTCCGGTGAAAAGATTTACGGCTTCGTTGACCGGTACTTATACCGGGAGCATGCTGGTTCAGCATCTGGCTGGTTATATTCCGGAAGACCGGGAAGAGAAGACAAAAGATTTCTTTGACCTGAATGTGAAGGTAGCATACGATTTCCCTCTTTACCAGTCTGTTACTTTGCAGGTAAATGCAGGTGTTCAGAATATCTTTAATTCCTATCAGGATGATTTTGATAAATACGAGAAACGTGATGCCGGATATATCTATGGTCCGGGTATTCCGCGCAGTTATTTTATCGGATGTAAGATCAGTTATTGATAGGCTGATATAAAAATATTCGGGAAAGCCCGGTAGAAGTTCCTTGCTTTTACCGGGCTTTATGTTTACTTTAGCGTCAATTTAATAAATCTATATAACATGAATTTAAGTGATCCTAAGGATTGTTTGTATTGCACGAACAATCAGACATTACACGATCTGATGATCGAAATAGCTCCTTTATCCGTATCCAGACTGTTTCTTTTCAAGGAACAAACATATTATGGGCGTTGCCTGGTTTCTTATAAGGACCATGTGCATGATCTGAATATGTTGAGCGATGAGGAAAGAAATGCGTTTATGGCAGATGTGGTAAAGGTAACACGTGCCATGCAGAAGGTATTCAATCCGCAAAAAATAAATTACGGTGCTTATTCCGATAAACTTTCACATCTTCATTTCCATCTGGCTCCCAAATATGAGGACGGCCCTGACTTCGGAGGAACGTTCACTATGAATCCGCAGAAGGTTTATTTGTCGGATAAGGAGTATGAAGGCATGATTGCGAAGTTAAAGGAAGCGTTGGGATAAAAATAAAAACAAAAGGAAAGCTGCCGGGCTTTCCTTTGTTGTTTATTTTAGTTGTTTGATAAAGCTTTCTGGATTCTGGCTGTTAGGCCAAATGCTAACAATGTAGATTGTCTTTTTTTCTACATAGTAAAGGCTTTTATGGTTTCTATGTTCGACAAAGGAACGATAATTTCTTTTACATGTTTCGGTTTCCGGTTCATAAGATCCCATATTGGGATTTAATGCCAGCAAGTCTACGGTTTCTAAAATCCCATTAATGAATTTATCTGCAGCTCTAAGTCCCATTTCTTTTTTGTACCAGGCATAAATTGTTCGAGCTTGTTTTCTTGCTGTGCGTTTCCATGCAATAACTAAAGATTCCTCCATGAAGTGACAGCTTTTCGCATTTCATCTTGTGTGTAATAGACCGAATCTTCCTCTGCCAACCTAAGACTTTCCATCTTTTCTTCATGGGATAACGGGTGCATGGCACTTTCTATTTCTTCATCGGTAACGAAGTCGATATCGTCAACAGTTACCCTACGGGATATTTTAGATTTGTTGGATGCAATCCGCTTGACATACTTCTTTACTCTCTCGATACTTTCTGTGTCTAGGTTGATAATTTCGTTGAACAGTTCCAGGCGTTCACCCTGTAATTCCATTGCTTTCATATATTTACTCCTTCCGGTTTTGATAAAGTACAAATGTATTTATTTTTTTAATAAAGACAATGAAATAAACTTTTTTCTTTCAGGAGGCTGCGGTCACACGGCAATTATACTTGGTGAAGCGTGACCTTACGGAGCGGAGAGCATTCCGCTCCGGTATAACTGTGGCGATATCCATGTAACCAGAGCCATGTCGCTCCCGGATGATCTAACCTTTCAAACTTTTATTTATTGTATCTATGTAGTTAAGTATTTCGTCCCGTCCTTCTTTTTTCTCGGAAGAAGAGAAAAGCATCGGAGGGAGTTCTTCCCATGTTTCAAGTAACTTTTCCTGATAAGCTTTCAGATTTTCCTGTAAGCGTCCTTTGCTGATCTTGTCGATCTTTGTGAAGATGATAGAGAAAGGGATGCCGTTTTCACCCAGCCATTCCATAAATTCCAGGTCGATCTTTTGTGCTTCATGGCGGCAGTCGATCAAGACAAACAGGTTTGTGAGTTGTTCACGTTCCAGGATATAATCTTCGATGATCCGCTGGATATTCTCCCTGCCTTCTTTTCCGCGCTGGGCAAAACCATAACCCGGCAGGTCGACCAGAAACCAGTTGTTGTTGATTATAAAATGATTGATAAGCAAAGTTTTTCCCGGCTTCTGTGAAGTCATAGCCAATCCTTTCTTGCCTGTCAACATATTGATAAGGGAGGATTTGCCAACATTGCTTCGCCCGATAAAGGCATACTCCGGAAAGTTACCTGCGGGGCATTTCTTTACGTCTGTGTTACTGATAACAAATTCTGCACTTTTGATTTCCATATTCTTACGCTTTTATTGTTTTGTGTTTAATACAAACAATTTATGATGTACAAAGGTATAAAAATATTTAGAATTCAAACTTTGGTGGATTTTGAGGATATCTGTTTTTGCCATCATATGATTATTCGAATTCTATCCCATAAAAATTAGCCCATTTCCCCTCGCTTGGTTTTATTGTCAATTTTATACAATGAGTTCCCTGATTTAAATTGTAATTCTCCATTATTTTTGATTTATGGCGTTGATATCCTCTTTTTATTGTTCTGTCGTATTTTTCTCCATCAATATCCACTGATATTTCATAATCACTCATTTCAGCTGTATAAATGGATATATTATATGATCTGTTTTCTTTTGAATTAACACAATATTCTATGGAATTGGAAAGTTCTCCTTTCCAATTTGTAAGCATAAACTGATTGTTATCCCCTGTCTCTATGCCGAATTCTCCGTTGGCAAAGGCCGATAAAGATGATATTATTTCGTTGCATGGGATATTTATTCCTGCGTCGTAAGAATCAATTTCTCCGGATAGCAGAAGGCATGCCGTATCGAATTCTCCGTTGAAACCGCTTATAATAACGTCATCTCCTTCTTTTTTTGCTGTATGATTGGTTTCCATTGAGATAATGGAATTTTTGATCCCTGTTACTTTTATTTCTGAATTGTTTACATTAGGCATCTTTGTTATATACAACTTTGTATTACTGCTTTTTACAGTATATCTACAGAAACAATTATGTTGTCCATATATTTGGTTTAGACTTTTTGCACCTTGTATTCCTCCTATCTTTTGAATTATGTATCCCGCTTTTTCTAAAGGTTCAGATTGTTGTACAGGTATACTTCCATCGTTTTTGGGACCTATGTTAAGAAGAAAATTGCCTCCGTATTGGATACATCTTAATAGGTCGATGATGATTTCTTCTTTGGTCATATAAGAGTTTTGATTTTTAGACTTACTGTATCCCCAGCTTTTTTCGTTTATTGATGTACATAATTCAAATCGCTTGAATTTTTGAATAGATAAATTTAAAGACATCTCAGGAGTAATATAATCTCCTTCATGTTTTGAATATAACCTATCATTAAATATAATGTCTGGCCTTATACTTTCAGCTGCTTGTAAAAAACGGTTGGCTGAATTGGTATTTGTATTTTCAAGATATCCATCCCACCATATTAAATCGACGGATGGATATCTGGTAACAAATTCACGTATTAAATTTTCAGTATAGTCATCATACTGTTTGTGTTCTTTATACCTGCCTTTTATTTCCGGAACATAACCATACGATTCGTTGGTCATCCAATCAATATTTTGTGAAAAATATACACCGAATTTTAAACCTCTGTTGAGGCATGCTTCCTGCATCTCTTTAATAACATCCAATCCTTTTGCTCCACTATTTGATATGTTCCAGTCTGTTAATTTTGTAGGATACATGACGAATCCATCATGATGTTTTAACGTAATAACCAGATAATTCATTCCACAAGATTTTGCTAAATCGGCTATTTGGTTTGCATTAAAATTATGGCAAGTGAAATCTTTTGCATATAATTTATAAGTTTCTCTTGGAATTTTAGCAGTGTACATAATCCACTCTGCACCTACACCTCCTGACAATTTAGGTGAATCGGTAGGATAGACTACTCCATCAAGATCTGTTCCTGCAAATTCACCGGCAGGAACGGAATATACCCCGAAATGAATAAACATACCGAACTTCGCTTCATCCCACCAGTCCATTTTACTTGTAGGTTCAGGAGGTTCAGGCTTATCTATACTATCTTCTTTTAAACATGAAGTTAGGATTATGAGTAGATTAATTATTATAAAACTGTTGTATAAATATTTCATATGATATAATATTTCAATATAGGAAGAGTAATTATAAACTGTTTGTGTTGTATTATGATAATTTTTTTATGACTGATATTAATTGATAAGTCTCATAAATATCACTGCTTAGGTGATAATTAATTTTAATAAAAGTCGCATTGCTCCCGTTTTCTGGAGTGAATGATCGATTTGCGTTATTTGTCATATATAAATGTTTTTTATGTTACTGATGTTGCATCCGTTCTAATATTGATTAATTCATCTACGTTTATTGAAGATTTTATTTTTGTGATTGGAGAATTTGAGTCATTAACAAAAACTATTTTATTGTTAGAGTAATCAATTATATTATTTGTGATATTGA
The DNA here is from genome assembly GCF_003479145.1 of Parabacteroides sp. AF18-52. Taxonomy (NCBI): domain Bacteria; kingdom Pseudomonadati; phylum Bacteroidota; class Bacteroidia; order Bacteroidales; family Tannerellaceae; genus Parabacteroides; species Parabacteroides sp. AF18-52. The sequence goes on along the minus strand of NZ_QUGR01000001.1, from coordinate 637,958 downwards.
CAGTTGTCATTATGCCATATATTTTCCCCGGTTTGGCATAATTAAAGACATTATATCCTACATTTATTTCGCTCATAACATTATTGTTCCCATATATAAAAAAATTGTTATTGAAGTATTATCAATTTGGATCAGATACATTTATAGTATTATTATAAATACTTACAAATGATTTGTCAATAGAGAAATACATTGCCTGCTTTTATATTGTTAGGCGCATTTAATGAACCAAAGTGCATTTTGTCCAGTCATATTATAGATCATATGTATAATCACTATTTTTTGAAACACTTATGTTTTCAAAAATATTAAATTGATTAGGTAAAAGATAATTTATACCCTTTTCTCCTCCATATAAAATAACCGTCACTACCATCACCTGAATTGTTGTATCCTTTTACATAGACTAGTCTGTTGTGATAGGTGAATTCTTTAAAGTTGCTAGATTTTTATTTGTGTCATAATCTAAATATTTAAAAGTTTAAATCTTTTGTTATATAAAACGTGTGAACAAGATAGCTTATTGTTTTTTACGCTTGTTAATTAATATTAAATGAATTTATTTGCGATTATGCGATATAAGCCATTTCGTTTTTCTTATTTGTGTTTGACTGAGGCCGCCCATAATCCGAAGAATGTGATTGCTCCGTTCAGCATCAGCATTTCATAACCGAAGGCATAGCCTGTATGTTGTTTCACCAGATAATCCGTTGCAAAGCAGATCAGCGGTGAAAAGATACATATATAAGGAACATATTTATCACGCGGATGTTTTTTTGTGAATAATCCAAAGACAAATAATCCCAGTAAAGGACCGTAAGTATAGGAAGCAATCATATAGATGGCATCGATCACACTACGGCTGTTTACGGCCTTAAAGATAAGGATAATTATGGCAAATAAGACAGAGATGAGCAAATGGCTCATCAGGCGGGTGCGCTTAGCCTTGGTTGCTTCTTCCTTTTCCACTCCGAGGATGTCGACACAGAAAGAGGTGGTCAATGCCGTCAATGCTGAATCGGCACTGCTGAAAGCCGCCGCTATGATACCGATCGTAAAGAAGATCAGAATGGAATGTCCCAATATGCCGGAAGTACAAAACATAGGCAGGATATCGTCATTTAATACCGGCAATTCGATATTCTTTTGTGAGGCAAGGCTTAGTAACAATACGCCGAGGGCAAGGAACAGGAAGTTCACCGGCGTAAAGGCAAAACCGTACGTGTACATATTCTTTTGTGCATCTTTCAGACTTTTGCAGGACAAGTTCTTTTGCATCATATCCTGATCGAGTCCGGTCATGACGATAGTGATAAAGATTCCGCTGAAAAACTGTTTCACGAAATGTTGCGTACTGTGCCAATCATCGAATTCAAAAATACGGAAATGAGGACTCTCTGTCAATGTCCGCACCATGCCTCCCATATCTAGTTCCATGGCATCTTTTACTTTCCATATAATAACGACCAGCATAGCGACCAGGCAAAGAGCCTGGAGTGTATCTGTCCAGATGATCGTCTTTATGCCGCTTCGGTACGTGTATAGCCATACCAGGAAAATACTGATAATGACGGTTACCCAAAAAGGAATATTCCAGGTGCTGAATACGTAATGCTGCAAGATCAGGACAACCAGATAAAGTCGTGCTGCTGCCCCGACGATCTTTGAAAGCAGAAAGAAGGAAGCCCCTGTTTTGTAACTTCTTCGTCCGATACGGTCTCCGAGGTAGGAGTAGATCGATGTCAGTTGTAGCTTATAATAGAGAGGCAACAATACTTTAGCTATTAATATATATCCGAAGAAAAAGCCGAAAACCGTTTGCATATAAGTCATATCTATGCTCCGTACCATTCCCGGGACCGAGACGAAAGTCACGCCTGAAAGCGATGTCCCGATCATCCCGATGGAAACGATATACCACGGTGATTTACGGTTGCCCAGGAAGAACGCGTCATTGCTTGTGCTTTTTCTACCTGTGATCCAGGCAATCAGCAACAATATGCCAAAATAAATGGCAATTATAGAGAGGATGATATAGCTATTCATTAACCGGTATTTAATTAAGTAGAGCAGGGAAGTTTAATCCCTGTCGAACGTTCGGGGACAAAGATAACAACATTTTACAAAAATGTAATATCATGTAAACTTCTTCTTAATATACGCATTGTTCCTTTGCGGTCGTAAAAAAACAAAGAAAAACAAAAAGAAAATGGAAATAAATAAAAGACGCTTTTCTGTTTTTAACTCGCTTTTAATCGCTGGCTTTTTGACTGTTTTTCCACTCGGAAATTTATCAGCACAACAGGCTGTCCTGATTCATTCTCATAATGATTACCGTCAGCGGGTTCCTTTTTATCAGGCCTATTCGCAGCAGTTATACTCAATCGAAGCGGATGTGTACGCAGTAGAGGAAACCGGAGAACTTCTGGTTGCACATGATCCGGAAGAATTGGGTACGGCATCTACACTGGATGAATTATATATAGAGCCTATACTCTCTTTATATAAACGAAATAACGGACGTCCCTGGAAAAACTCCGATAATAGACTGCAATTACTGATTGAACTCAAAACACCGGAAAAACCGACTCTCGATTGTCTGGTTTCCAAGTTGAATAAATATCCGGAAGTTTTTGATCCGGCTGTTAATCCGGCAGCAGTTCGTATTGTAATTACCGGAAACTGTCCGGCTCCGTCTGATTTTTCCAAATATCCGTCTTATATCTATTTCGATGGACAAATCGGTGTTGACTATACCCCGGAACAATTGGAACGAGTCGGGATAATCAGCGATGCTTTCGGTCGCTATTCTGTATGGAATGGAAAAGGAGCCATGATTGCTCCGGAAAAGAAACTGGTCGCAAACGTGATAGAAAAGGTTCATGCCTTGGGAAAACCGATTCGTTTTTGGGGAGCTCCGGATGGTATCACAGCCTGGAATACATTCCATAATATGGGAGTGGATATCATTAATACGGATAAACCGGAAGCTTGCTCCGATTTCTTTCACAACTTTGAAAGTAAGAATTTCTCGATTATTTCTGATACGCTCAATTTAAGTGAAGAAGTTACCCGAACCGACAGGCTGGATAAGACCACTGCCGGTTTCCGGGGCTTCGGTAAAAAGAACAGGATGCTGACAAAGCCAGTGGAAATTTACACGCCGACTTACCTGAATGATGGTACTGAAAAACCGATTAAAAATGTGATCCTTTTGATTGGTGATGGAATGGGACTGGCTCAGATTTGTGCTGCCCAGACGGTAAATAAAGGTCTTTCTTTTCTGCAATGTAAATATGTAGGGTTACAGCAGACCAATGCGAAAGACCAGTACACTACAGATTCGGCGGGTGCCGGAAGTTCGATTGCTACAGGACAATCTAATTGTAACCGTTATATTAGCATGAGTGAAGATGGTGAGGTATATCCTTCTCTGTCGGAGGTATTGGCTTCTGACGGATTTGCCTGTGGAGTCGTTACATTAGGCAATATTGCAGATGCAACCCCTGCTGCTTTTTACGGTCATGCAACGGAGCGTGACAATACGGATGAAATAACCGATTGGCTTCTGAAAGGTACTCTGACTTTATTGAACGGCAGTGGAATGAATGTACTTACCAAAAGGAAAGATAGCCGTAATTTGGTTGAAGAGTTGAGACCTCAATATAATATAACGACTACTATAGATGATATTAACGAGGTCAAAGGAAAGGTTATCTGTATAGATGAACGGATGGGGCAGGCTACAACCGAGGAATCGCTACCATTGCTTGCCGAGGCAACTCATGCTGCTATCGATAAACTGAAAGAAACGAATGAAAAAGGTTTTTTTCTGATGGTGGAAGGTGCTAAAGTTGATTATGCCGGGCACGCCAATTCTTTACCTGGCTCTGTTATGGAGACACTTAGTTTTGATAAAGCAGTAGCTGAAGCAATGAAATTTGCCGACAGTAATGGAGAAACGTTGGTTATTGTGACAGCCGACCATGAGACCGGTGGGCTGACTTTGGTTGATGGAGATCGTGAGTCTGGACATATTACAGCTCGTTATATGACTGATGATCATACACCGATAATGGTTCCTGTTTTCGCCTATGGTCCCGGAGCTTCACATTTCTGTGGAATTTATCCCAATACTGAAATCTTTCATAAGATATTAAATAGCATAAAACAAATACATTAATTAAAATCATTGAACATGAGATTGTTGGTTACTTATTTTCTTCTCACGTTTTGTTGCGTGAGCGTGTTGTTTGCGCAACAAATCAGCGTGAGAGGAGTGGTTTTTGATGCAAAAACATCGGAACCTATCATTGGAGCAACTGTTGTACAGACTGGAACTGCCAATGGAGCACTCACGAATATCGATGGGGAATATCAGTTGGAAGTCCCTGCGGATGCAGAATTGCAAATCAGTTATCTGGGATATAAACCTTTTACAACTAAAGTGAACGGTCGTTCGCAAATCAATGTTTCACTGGAAGATGACCTGGTGAATCTGGAAGAGGTGGTTGTTATCGGTTACGGACAGGAATCCCGTAAATCGAATCTTTCTGTTGCCGTATCCAAAAAAGATATCGGAGATGATGTAAAAAGCCGTTCGACAAGTGTGATCGGAGCTTTACAGGGGCAGATAGCCGGTGTGACGATCGCTAATAATAGCGGCGATCCGATGTCGTCACCTTCTGTAACGATTCGCGGAAAAGGTTCGCGTGACGGAGAAGCACCTTTATATGTAGTAGATGGTGTATCCGGCGCTCCTTTCAATATGGAAGATGTGGAATCCATCACGATCCTGAAGGATGCGGCTTCTGCTGCTATTTATGGAACGAATGTCGGTTCGGGTGGTGTGATCCTTGTAACGACTAAAAAGGCGAAAGAGGGTAAAATTACTGTTTCTGCTCGTGCTAGTTATGGCGTTCAGTCGGCTTGGAGAAAACCGAAAGTGCTGACTGCCGAAGAATATGTGAAAGTTCGTACCGATGCAGCCAATGTGGACGGAGTTTCGATACCGGCCGGCATCGATCCCGATATTTATCCTTATGGGCAGCAAACTCATACGAACTGGATCGATGAAATATTTCGTACTGGTAAGATACAACGATATGCTCTTTCCTTGAATGGAGGTAGTGAATCTTTGAAATCTTATCTTTCCGCTGAATATAACAAGACAGAGGGTACTTTACTTAATACCTATGCGGAAAACCTGGGGGTAAAAGCAAATATCGATTTCAAGATTAATAAATGGGTATCTCTTTCCGAACGTGTCAACTATGTATATACAAACGGACGAGGCGATATAAATACTTCCAGTCATACGGGGGTCACAGCTTCAGCTATGTTTATGCCTCCTTCCGCTACTGTTTATGAAATGGACCAGGACGGTAATTATGTTTTGGATGATTATGGGAAAAGAAAATTTGGAGGGACAGTCCCTTTGTGGGCAAAAGACCTGGGAGTAGCCGGAACTTTCGGAGAAGTAGTGAATCCTGTGGCAACCCTGATGCGTTTAAACCAGAATCGCCCGAATCAGCAACTGTTTTCAACGACAAGCCTGGTGATAGATCCTATCGAGCATTTGAAGATTCGTTCAGAGTTTTCTGCCGGGACAAAAAATAATTATTATGAAAATTTTAGCGTCCGTGTACTTGAGATCGGTAAAACAAATGATGAGAACTCACGGAATCTGATGTATTCACGTACAAATAACTGGTTGTGGGAAACGGTCGCAACGTATGACCAGATGTTCGGTAAGCATCAGGTGAATGTGATGGGTGGTTATTCAATGAGTTATAACTCTTACAGAGATGCGAATGTAACTGTATATAATTTCCCCGACGAGGATGAATATTCACAAAATCTGGTAAACGGTACGGATTGGACAAAGACAAAACCAAGTGAAAGCCGTACACAGGAATCGCAGGTATCTGTATATGCCCGTGGCTCTTATTCTTATGATGACCGTTATTTCCTGACTGCGAGTATCCGCCGTGATGCTTCATCAAAATTGTATTACAAGAATAATTCCGGTATTTTTCCCGCAGTGTCCGGTGCCTGGAAGATCTCTTCCGAGAAGTTTTTGAAGGATAATCCGGTGATTTCATTGTTGAAGCTACGTGCTAGCTGGGGGCAGATAGGTAATGTAGCCGGTGTGCGTAACTACTCTTATATGTCTAACTTGTCACAGACCGGTGATTATACATATTTGGGAAATAGCCACCAAAACCCGATTCTGGGACTGGGATTGACGACATTTCCTAATCCTGATTTAAAATGGGAGACTTCAGAACAAACAGACTTAGGATTCGATATTGAATTTTTAGAAGGAAAACTGGCTTTCGGGGCTGATTATTTTATTAAGAATACAAAGGACTTAATCGAGGAAGTTCCGCTTGCATCTGTCGGTGGCGTGTCGGTTGCTCCGCTGGGAAATGTAGGTAAAGTGCAGAATAGTGGAGTTGAGTTTACATTAGGTTATGGAGATACATCAAAGGGAGGTTTTTCTTATCATGTGGATGCGAATTTTTCTTTTCTCCGTTCGGAGGTAAAGGATTTGGGAGATCGTGATTTCTTTGCTCATGGATTGACTATCCGTGCTATGCAACCGTTACGTTCCAAAGTCGGACAACCCTGGTATTCTTATTATGTAGTAAAGACAGATGGTATTTTTCAATCACAAGCGGAAATAGATGCCTATACTCATACGGACCAGAATGGAAATATCACGAAGATACAGCCGAATGCAAAACCTGGTGATCAAAAATTCGTAGACCTGAATGGAGATGGAATCATCAATGATAATGACCGCGAATATATGGGTAGTTACACTCCGAAGTTTACATATGGTTTGAATGCATCTTTCGGTTATAAGAATTTCGATCTGAACATAGCCCTGCAAGGTGTTGCCGGAAATAAAATATTCAACGGAGTCAAGGTAATGACCTATGCTGCCGGCCAGGGTTGGAATATGTCTGCCGACGTTTTGGATTCATGGGGGTATAATCATAATTCGGATATCCCTTTGATCAGTATGTCGGATACGAACGGGAATTACAGTACGGTTTCTGACTTTTTCCTGGAAAACGGTAGTTACCTTCGTGTAAAAAATATTACGCTTGGTTATACTTTACCTAAAAGTTTGTTCGGAAATGCACCCGGAGCACCCAATCTGCGTGTGTATGCAAGTGGTGAAAACCTGTTGACTTTCACTAAATATTCAGGAATGGACCCGGAAGTGGGTAATTACGGAGTAGATGGCGGTACATATCCTGTATCCCGTGTAGTTTCTTTTGGATTGAATCTTACATTTTAAGCATATAAACGAATCAAAGTATGAAAACAGTATTGAAAATAGGAATTCTTTGTCTGGCATTGGCCGGATTAACATCTTGTGAGGATTTCCTTACCTATAATAAATATGGAGAACCTTCCAGCGACCGTTTCTGGATGACGGAGAATGATGCGCTTCGTGCAGCTGACGGACTTTATTTCTGGACCGGGGAAGCCGGTGTTGTCGGGCGTGGCTTTATGCATTATTATAATTGTAGTGATGATGTGGTAACAGGACGTACACAAGCCGGTTGTGCTGCCATGAAGAATTTTACGGCGGATTATAGCCGTGATGTCGTGGATAACTGGCCGAAAATGTACCAGTTGATCAAACGTTGTAACGATATTATTTTAAATGTTCCCGATATGAATATCAGTGAAGATACAAAGGATAAAGTCTTGGGACAAGCTTATTTTTTCCGTGCCTGGGCTTACTTTTGGATCGCTCCTTATTACGGGGATAATGGAGAAAACGGAGGTATACCTATTGTAGAGCCGGGTCTGGCAGTAGATGAACTGGATGTACCCCGTGTCAAGAGTGTACGCGATAACTATACTTATTGCATAGAAGATTTTGAAAAGGCAGCCGCATTATTGCCTGACTTTAAAGAATGGGGAGAGGCTGATTACGGCCGTCCGCATAAAACTGCTTGTTGGGCATATATTGCTAAAGTTGCTTTGTTCGATGCTCAGTATGATGCATCTTCTTATGCAACCACTATTGAATATTGTGATAAGGTTATCAACTCAGGAAAGAACCGCCTGTTGGATAATTTCGCCGATGTATTCAAGATCGAGAATAATTACAGTGATGAATATATTTTCTCTTCTCCGTCTTCGGAAGTGGCCGGTTCTTTCCTTCCCGGCGCATTGTTGGAGAATAAAGGTTGGGGGCAATATAACGGTTGGGGGTATTTTACTCCGACAATCGAGTTGGTCGAAGCTTTCGAAGTAGGCGATAAACGTCTGCCTGCCACTATTCTTCAACCAGGTGACAAGTTCTTTTTCCTGGGACAGGAAAAGGTATATTACTCCAATGAAAGTTTGTCCGGTATGCAGTTCAATAAATATATGGATCCGTTCAAGGCGGCAGATGCTATCGGTACGACTGTCAATCCGAACGGCGATAATCCGACAACAAGTCTGAATATACCGTTGATTCGTTATGCCGAAGTGTTGCTAATGAAGGCCGAAGCTTTGATTTGGCAAGGTCAGAACGGAGATGCCTCTTTGAATGAAGTACGTAAACGTGCCGGTTTGTCTCCTAAGCAGAATGCAACGAAGGAAGATTTGATGAATGAACGCCGTTGTGAGTTGGCCGGAGAGTTTTCGAATCGTATGTTGGATCTGATCCGTTGGGGTGTTGCGAAGAATTATGTGGAGAAACCTTTACATGGATATAGTGTTAAAGCTAAAATCCCGGTTCCTCAGTCGAAAGACGATTTGGAGATAACAGAAATAGAAGCCTGGCCGTCCCGTACATTCAATGCATCGGTCAATCATGTATTCCCTATACCAACAAACGAGATATCAAAGAGTAAGAATCTGATACAGAACAAAGGTTATTAATAATTTTATCGGTATTTTTCCCCATTTTGTGGGGAAAATACCCTTATTAATCTATTTTGCTTGGTTACTTGTAGAGTTATTTATTCCTTTGTAATCAGTTAGAGCTCGTGAGAGTAAAGACAACCGGCTACCACTAGGAGCCGGAAAGATAGGTAAACACAAAAAAAGGCCGCTATCGTGAGATTAGCGACCTTTTTAGATTTTAATATGTTTGTATCTGAATGCTTGTGGAAAGGAACTAATATCTTTTCTCAATTTTAGCTCCCCGGAAATAATGTGACAATATCTCCGTATAAGAATAGCCCTGTTCGCCCATAACTGCTGCGCCGATCTGGCAAAGCCCTACACCATGTCCCCAACCGGCACCCGTCAGTACGAAACGCTGCGGGATGTTGAGGCGCATATTTTCCTTATCAACAACGAAAGCAGAACTATACAGATGGGTTTCCGATAAGGTCCGCCGTATTTCCAACTCCTTGCCGATCGTATAAATACGGCGTGTTCCTACGATCTGTAACTTTTCGATACGTCCGGAACTCCCTCTTTCCAATGGGATCAGATCTTGTATCTCGCCGAAGTCGATGCCACTTTTGCGGTGGATCAGTCCGGCAAGTTCCTCCTGTGTATAAGTCACTTTCCAACGATAGAAATTAGTTGTTTCCTGATCATAATTGTTCAGCACCTGGCTCAATATCTTTTGATCTGTCGTATTGCAAAAAGCATCGGGCGAATTGCGTATCCACATTTCTGCTTCGACCGGATCGGTCAGGTCAGGAAAAGCGCTCTCCTTGCTGTCGCGAACGGCTGTCAGATAGGAGTGGGGCACAGGCTCCCAGCAATGTTCGAATTGCTCGGTTACGCCTCCGCAGCATTTGGAAAAGCGGGTATCGCAAATCGATTCGCCATCGGTCAGTATTTCGCCGCGTGTTTCGTGGATCACTTCTTCCACTATCGGAGTGGAGGCGCGGGTGATGCCCTGGTAACGTTGGCAATGATCATCGGCACAGACATCGAACATACCATGATCATCGCGGTCGTACCAACGGATCAATTGGTCACGGTCGCGTTCACAACTTTTGTATTTCTCCGGTGCTTTTCCCAGGCGGAACGTCTTTTCAATCTGTGCCAGCAACCAACTGCGGGAGATCACGGCGTGTGCCTTCAGCAACTCTTTTGAAGCTGTGGCACTCATTTCCGACGAGATCACACTGGTGAGATATTCTTCAACATCGATGCTGTTGATCACCACAATACCTTCATTCCCTGCTACCAGGTTCAATGCACCTTTGAATCGTTGGTCTTCCTGTCTTTGCCAGTGAAAATCAACTCCGATCGTAACAGCTTTCAGATCGAATGAAGAATCAGGCGAAGCCGGTTCAAAGAAAAGTTCCTTATACAGCTTGCCGTTGTATACTATATTCCCGTTTACGAACAACGCCCGTTGTTCTCCCGTCAGAAAAGAACTGCTCTCGGTGTGGATATATTCTCCGTTGAATACGAATGAGAGTGCCTTTTCCGTCATAATCCCAACATTAACTAACGGTGCATCCATTGTTTATATTATTCTTTTTTCGCTTTCATCGAGCTTATCGCCAGATAAGCCATTAATGCAATATACATAAGAACAGCTAAAGGCTCGGCAAAGTTTCCTTCCAGCCATTTTTCATTTACCAGGTTAATGCCACCGAAACGCAATGCTGCGCTGACAACACCCATTAAAGCTCCACCGGCAATGAATCCGGAAGCAAGCAATGTACCCTTTTCAAGACGGGCAGTATTCAATGCCTTGTCTTTGCTGCGGCTTCCAACATACCAGCTGATAGCACCACCGATCAACAAGGGGGTATTCAATTCCATCGGAATGAACATACCTAATGCGAAAGCCAATGCCGGGATTTTGCAGAAATTCAGGATGATAGCCAATACGGCTCCGATTCCGTACAGTATCCAGGGGGCTCCCGAACCACTCATCAGAGGTTCGATAACAGCTGCCATTGCATTTGCCTGCGGAGCTGCCAGTTGCCCGGTGGTAAACCCGTATGTCTGGTTCAGGATAAGGATAACACCGCCAACGGTTGCAGCAGAAACCAGTGTACCGAGGAATTTCCAGGTTTGTTGTTTTGCCGGTGTACTTCCGAGCCAGTAACCTATTTTCAGGTCGGTAATGAAGCCTCCCGCCATAGAAAGTGCCGTACATACAACACCTCCGATGATCAGAGCCGAGACCATACCGGCTGTTCCTTTCAGTCCGGCAGCAACCAGAATGATCGACGATAAGATCAGTGTCATCAATGTCATACCAGATACCGGATTGGTTCCGACAATCGCAATCGCATTGGCGGCAACGGTTGTGAACAGAAAAGCGATGATCCCGACGATCAGCAGACCGATCAGGGCATAATACCAGTTATCCAGCACACCGAAATGGAAGAACAAATAGGTAACGATCAGTGTCGCAAAGATACCGATCGAGATGATCTTCATGGATAAATCTTTTTGTGTGCGTACCGTTTCTGTGTCGGTTTCCGTATTTTTCCCTTTCAGTTCTTTGGCTGCCAATCCCACGGCTCCGCGGATAATTCCCCAGGAATTGATAATACCGATTACTCCGGCTGTAGCAATACCCCCGATACCGATATGGCGGGCATAAGTGGTAAATATCTGTTCTGCACTCATACTTCCGACTGTTGCAGTGATCGCGTCGTTGCCTAGTGTCAGTACATCTGCACCGAAAAAGGCGGACATCAACGGAATGATCACCAACCAAACCAGGAATGAACCGGCACAGATAATCATTGAATATTTTAAACCGATAATATAACCTAACCCCAGTACGGCTGCACCTGTATTTACTTTCAGAACGACTTTAGCCTTGTCCGCCAGCATTTCACCGGCACTGACGATCCGTGTACTTATCGTTTCGCTCCACCATCCGAATGTGGCGATGATAAAATCATATAAACCTCCGATCAGTCCGGCCAGGATAAGCGGCTTGGCCTGGCTTCCGCCTTTTTCACCTGAAACGAGCACTTGTGTCGTTGCTGTAGCTTCCGGGAACGGGTATTTACCGTGCATGTCTGAAACAAAATATTTCCGGAAAGGAATCAACAACAGAATGCCGAGGATACCACCCAACAGCGAGCTCATAAATACTTCAAAAAAGTTGATGGTGATTTCCGGATATTTATCCTGCAGGATATATAAAGCAGGAAGGGTAAAGATCGCCCCGGCTACGATCACGCCGCTACAAGCTCCGATAGACTGGATAATAACATTTTCCCCTAATGCATTTTTTCGTTTAAAGCCGCTCGACAGTCCGACGGCAATGATAGCGATCGGGATGGCTGCTTCAAAGACCTGTCCGACTTTCAGTCCCAGATAAGCTGCAGCCGCACTGAATATCACGGCCATCACAAGTCCCCAAAACACAGACCAGGGTGTCACTTCTTTGTACTGTTTATTGGGTGACATGATAGGGTTATATACTTCTCCTTCTTTGAGTTCTCTGTAGGCATTTTCCGGTAGCCCGCTTACCTTTTCTTCATCTTCCTTCTTCACGGTGACTATTATTTTTAGTTAGATTTAATCTCAAATGTGTTTTTCTGTATCTATAGCGTTACAAAACTACGTTATTTTTTTTATAGAACAATGATTAGGGTGGTAAGAATGGAGGGCTCGAGGTTTATATGAAAGCAGTGTGTGTGGCGTATTTCTTTTATCGGTTGATTATGAATTTATTACAGTTTCCTCGTAATTCCCGGGTAAGGAAACTGTAATTCCCTGCGGAGGGAACTGCAATTTCCTCCGCAGGGAACCAGAATTTCTTCCGGAGGAAACTACAGTGTCCTCCTGGGGAAATGATGAAATTATTCTTTTTCGTTTTTCTTATGCAGGCTTCTCAGTTCAAAAGAAAGCATTACGCGGAAGATACCGATGATAAGCAGCGCGTAAGCGATCATATAAACGAGTGTAAAGACTCCTAATCCCGGCTGCCAGATAATGGCGATGCTACAGATAATAGCCAGAATTCCGAAAGCCATATACCAACCCCAGTTTCCGGTTCCGAACCGTTTCAGGTCCATCGCATAACCAGTAGAAGAGAAACCTCTGAACATTAACCAGAATGCGAGGATAAACGGAAGGACGGTCATGCTCAGCCCAGGGCTTGCCATCAGGTAAATACCCAGTATGAGGTCGATGATACCACCGGCCAGATACCAGCCCCAGCTGGAAATATGTTTCCGGTTGGATACGGCAAAAAGGATTTCAAGTGTTCCGCTCACAAACATGGCAACGCTGAATAAAATACTTAATGCAACATAACTAGCCATCGGCGTGAACATCAGGCATATTGCAATCAGGATATATAATAATCCCAGTAGAAGTGAAACCCACCAGTTTTTTACGGCGGAACTAATTCTTTCGTCAAATGTGTTCATATCAATTTGTTATTAAAATTATTTCTACTGTAACAAAAGGCAGGAATGAAAGGTTGTAAAAATCTTCTTTTATATACATTATGGTCAGTTCTCTCTTAAATTGTCTTCTTCCCTTTAAACACATCGGAAAGAGGTCTTTGTCGAATAAGGACAAATCGAATATTTTGTATACATTTGTACTCTATTTTAATAATTAAAAAGTCTGAACCTAATGAAAGGAATTGTATTGGCCGGAGGTTCCGGAACCCGTTTGTATCCGATTACAAAAGGTGTATCTAAGCAATTATTGCCGATTTATGATAAACCGATGATCTATTACCCTATCTCTGTCCTGATGTTGGCCGGGATACGGGAGATATTGATTATTTCGACCCCGCAGGATCTGCCGGGATTCCGTCGACTGTTGGGGGACGGTTCGGATTATGGTGTGCATTTCGAGTATGCCGAACAACCTTCACCCGACGGGCTGGCACAAGCTTTTATTATAGGGAATAAATTTATTGGAAATGATTCGGTTTGCCTGGTGTTGGGCGACAATATCTTTTATGGACAAAGTTTTACGGCTATGTTAAAAGAGGCCGTTAACAATGTGGAGAACGAACAAAAAGCAACTGTGTTCGGTTACTACGTCAACGATCCGGAACGCTATGGTGTAGCCGAATTCGATAAAGAAGGGAATGTGCTGAGTATTGAAGAAAAGCCTCAGTCTCCTAAGTCGAATTATGCTGTTGTCGGACTCTATTTTTATCCGAATAAAGTGGTTGAGGTGGCAACGCAGATTAAGCCCTCGGCACGTGGAGAATTGGAGATCACGACTGTGAATCAGGAGTTCCTTAAAGACGGGGAACTGAAAGTCCAGTTGTTAGGACGTGGTTTTGCCTGGCTCGACACCGGTACACACGATTCTTTGTCGGAAGCTTCGACCTTTGTGGAAGTGATAGAGAAGCGTCAGGGTTTGAAAGTGGCCTGCCTGGAAGAAATTGCTTACCGGAAAGGTTGGATAGATGACGGAAAACTAAAAGAAGTGGCCACTCCAATGATTAAAAATCAATATGGTCAGTATTTATTGAAATTAGTAAAGGAATGAATAAGGACAGCAAAATATTTGTAGCAGGACATCGGGGGCTGGTTGGATCGGCTATCCTGAAAAACCTGAAGCAGAAAGGATATACAAACTTTATTTTGCGTACCCATGCCGAACTGGATTTGACAGACCAGTGTGCGGTGAATGAGTTCTTTGCAACCGAGAAACCGGAATATGTATTCTTGTCGGCTGCCCATGTGGGAGGAATTATGGCAAATAGCTTGTATCGTGCAGATTTTATTTATATCAATCTGATGATACAGAATAATGTGATCCATGCTTCTTATATTAATAATGTAAAGAAATTGCTGTTTCTGGGAAGTACTTGTATCTATCCTCGCGAAGCTCCGCAGCCGATGCCTGAGGATTGTTTGCTGACCTCTCCGCTGGAATATACCAACGAACCTTACGCCATAGCAAAGATTGCAGGTATAAAGATGTGCGAAAGTTATAATCTGCAATATGGCACGAATTATATTGCCGTGATGCCAACCAACCTGTATGGTCCGAATGATAATTTCAATCTGGAAACTTCTCATGTACTTCCGGCTATGATTCGCAAAATTCATCTAGCCAAATGTCTTCATTCAAATGATTGGGATGCTTTGCGAAAGGATTTGAATGCGCGTCCGGTAGAAGGAATCTCTGGTGATGCTCCGGAGAAGGATATTCTGGCTGTTCTTGGAAAATATGGTATTTCTCAAGGAAAAGTACAACTTTGGGGAACAGGAAAGCCGCTTCGTGAATTCTTGTGGAGCGAAGAAATGGCCGATGCTTCAGTATACATTATGGAACATATTAATTTTTCTGATGTGCGTCCGGAAGGCAATGAAGTGCGCAATACCCATATAAATATAGGTACGGGTAAAGAATTATCCATCAGGGAAGTTGCAAAACTTATTCAGGATAAGATCGGTTTTCAGGGTGAACTCGCTTTTGACGCATCCAAACCCGACGGAACATTGCGAAAATTGACAGATGTAAGTAAACTGCATGCTTTGGGATGGCATCATCAAATAGAGATAGCCGATGGTGTGGAAATTTTATATAATTGGTATTTAAACAAACAATAATAAACTTAGTATAATGAGTAAAGTTGCTTTAATAACAGGCATAACGGGGCAGGATGGAGCTTATTTGGCGGAATATCTTGTCAAAAAAGGATATACAGTACATGGCATCAAACGTCGTTCCTCTATGTTTAATACGGATCGTATCGACCATCTGTATCAGGATCCTCATGTAGAGAACCGGAATCTGATTCTCCATTATGGCGATCTGACCGATAGCCTGAATCTGACTCGTATAATAGGTGAGGTACAACCTGATGAAATATATAATCTGGCGGCTATGAGCCATGTGAAAGTTAGTTTTGATACACCGGAATATACTGCTAATGCCGATGGGCTCGGGGTTTTGCGTATCCTGGAAGCCGTACGGCTCTTGAACCTGATCCCTAAAACGCGTATTTATCAGGCTTCAACATCCGAATTGTACGGATTGGTTCAGGAAGTGCCTCAGAAAGAAACAACTCCTTTTTATCCCAGAAGTCCTTATGCAGTAGCTAAGTTGTATGGTTACTGGATTACGGTCAATTACCGGGAAGCCTATAAGATGCATGCGTCCAACGGAATTTTGTTTAACCATGAATCTCCGCTTCGCGGGGAAACTTTTGTTACCCGTAAAGTGACCCGTGCTGTTTCGCGTATCGCTTTGGGTATGCAGGAAAAAGTTTATATGGGAAATTTATCTTCCAAACGAGACTGGGGGCATGCTAAGGATTATGTTCGTGCGATGTATGCCATTCTTCAGCAGGATGAACCGTCTGATTATGTAATAGCTACCGGAATAACGACGACTATTCGTGATTTTATCCGTAAAGCCTTTAATGAAATAGGTGTAGAAATTATTTTCAAAGGAGAAAATGTTAATGAGGTCGCAGTATTAAACTATATTGACGAAAAAATGTTTATAGAGAAAGTAGGTGAGGCTTATCTCGAACGTTTTAAAGAACGGATAGGTGAGGAAGTTGTGGGAATCGATCCTCAATACTTCCGTCCGACCGAGGTGGATTTGCTTATTGGGGATGCTACGAAGGCCCGTACCCGTTTGGGATGGGAACCCAAATACACCCTTGATGCTCTTATTCAGGATATGATGCAGAATGATATCAAACTGATGAAAAAAGAGTCCTACCTGCGAGAAGGAGGATATAAAATTCTGAATTATTTTGAATAAATTAAGAACAAAACATAGATTTAATTTGTTTTAGTTAAAAAAAGAGTTAATTTTGCTCTAAATTTGAGCGTTATTTAAGGTAATTGATTGTTTAATTAAAAAGTTGATGAATATGAAGACTAAAGTATTACTTTTAGCTTTGTTGTCAGGTTTTGTTTTCTCTGTGTCAGCACAGGAATTTAAACCACAAGTTGGTTTTAGTACTGAAAAAGGTTATAAGACAAATTTCAAGAAAAACAAAGCTGGCGACAATTGGTTTATTTCTGTTGCCGGTGGTGCAAGTATGTTGTTGGGTGACCAAAATAATAAAGCAGATTTTGGAAACCGTCTGAATTTTGCTCCGCAGTTCTCATTTGGTAAGTGGTTCAATCCGTATCTGGCTTTCCGTGCTCAGTTGAACGGTGGTATTTTACACGGATTTGTAGGTGACAACGCAGAAATCATGCAGCACAACAAATATGCAGCTGCTCATGTAGACTTGTTATGGGATGTTACCAATTTCTGGGGAGTTTATAATGAAAAAAGAGTATTCCGTTTGATTCCTTGGGTAGGTTTCGGTTACGCACAGCGTTTCGAAAATCAGGGATATGCAAGAACAGAATCTCCGACGTTGAATGCCGGTATTCTTACTGCTTTCCGTTTAAGCAAACGTGTTGATTTGAACGTGGAAGTTCAGGGTTCTTTGTTGAATGAACAGTTTAACCGTGTTAATATGTTCCACCTGACAGACGGTATCGCACAGTTGAGTGCAGGTTTGACTTTCAAACTGGGTAAAACTGATTTCGAAGTTTTGGAACCGATGGATTACGCTTTGTTGAATGACCTGAACAATCAGATCAACTCTCTGCGTGCTGCTAACGATGAATTGAGCAAACGTCCGGAATCTTGTCCTGAATGCGAAGAAGTTGTAACTAATGTTGTAAATAACTATGTAGACAATGTAGTTTACTTCCGTTTGAACAGTTCTAAGATTGACAAGAACCAGCAGATCAATATTTACAATACTGCTGAATTCATGAAATCTAACAATGCACCTATCAAGGTTATTGGTTTTGCTGATAAGAACACAGGTACATCTAAATATAACATGGGTCTTTCTGAAAAACGTGCTAAAGCCGTTGCTAAAGAATTGATCGAAAAATATGGTGTTAACTCTAACCAGATTTCTATCGAATGGAGAGGTTCTGATGAACAACCGTATAGCGAAAACAACTGGAACCGTGTTGTTATTATGTCTGCTAACGAATAATTTATTTCGATTATATCCTGAAAAAGGCTGCACATTATGTTGTGCAGCCTTTTTTTTGCACAGAATATTGATTACTTTTGTAGAATTTTAGAACACAGTTATGGAATTCGACAAGAAACATGGTTACCTTATCCAGTGGCTGATAGGAATAGGAGATTTGTTAGTATTAAATCTGTTGTTCTTTGCTGTTTTTTATGGATTAGGGGATTTTTATACAAAGGCACTATCTAATAGCTTAAGAGAGGTTGTTCTCTTATTGAATTTTTGTTACTTCTTTGCTTTATATTTTGTCCCCATGCAATTGCATGTGGCTGTAGTCTTTATTGATAAAATTGTTCAGCGTGCTTTTGCTTTAGTTTCTATATTGGTGTTTCTGTTTGCAACCTGCCTCATATTTCTGAATATAGGTGACGCTTTGGCTACATTTCTGTTGATCTATTATATAATAACGGTAGTCATTTTTGCTCTTTGGCGTGTTTTTGTTCGTGTCACGTTGAAGATGTATCGTAGAAAAGGCCATAATTTCAAAAGAATTATTATTGTAGGAGCCGGTAAAAATGGAATGGAGTTATATCGGGTCATGAAAAATGATCTTTCCTATGGTTTCAGTATCATGGGATTTTTTGATGATAATTTGTCTTTGCAGAGTGTGCTGCCGAATTATTTGGGTATGACGCATGAAGTGGAGGAGTATGTGGAAGCTAACGATATCGATGAAATATATTGTACATTACCAGGAACACAGGATGAGAAGATATTGCGGATAATGAATTTTGCTGAAAAGCATATGATCCGTTTCTATATTGTGCCCGAATTCTATCGAAATATCAAGAAGAGTCTCGTTATGGAAATAATGGAGTCAATACCATTATTAGCCGTACGTCGTGAACCGTTGCAAGCAGCCTATAATCGGGCGTTGAAGAGGTCTTTTGATATTGTCTTCTCCTTGGGAATTCTCTTGACAATTTACCCGATACTTTATGTAATTGTCGGGACATTGATAAAAATAACGTCTCCGGGCCCCGTCCTTTTTAAACAAAAGCGAACCGGTTTGTATGGACAAGAATTTGAATGTTATAAATTCCGTACTATGAGGGTCAATTCGGATGCGGATAAATTGCAGGCGGTAAAAGACGATCCCCGTAAAACGAGGATCGGAGATTTTCTGCGCCGCACGAATCTGGATGAATTTCCTCAATTTATCAATGTGTTGAAAGGAGACATGTCAGTAGTCGGTCCCCGTCCTCATATGCTGAAGCATACCGAGCAATATTCGGCGCTTATCGATAAATATATGGTGCGTCATTTGGTGAAGCCTGGTGTTACTGGGTGGGCGCAAGTAACCGGTTACCGGGGAGAAACAAAGACTCTGGAGCAAATGGAAGGTCGTGTGAAAAGAGATGTGTGGTACATTGAGAATTGGTCCTTTTTCCTGGATCTGAAGATCATTGTGGTGACGGTTTTGAATATGTCGAAAGGTGAAAAGAATGCCTATTAAACTTATAAGCTGCACACTTTTTGCGTATTTGTGTAATATAAATGCATATTTGTGTTATCTTTGCAGCCGATGGGAAGGATACTAGCAATTGATTATGGTCGGAAACGGACCGGATTAGCGGTTACAGACACCTTGCAAATGATTGCAAATGGGTTGACGACAGTGCCGAGCGGTGAGCTTGTCCCCTGGTTGTCTGTTTATGTTTCAAAAGAACCGGTTGATTTGTTTGTGGTTGGCTTGCCGAAACAGATGAATAATGAACCTTCGGAGAATATGAAGTATGTAGAAGCTTTCGTTACGCATCTGAAACGGACAATACCGGGCGTTCCGGTTGAGTATTACGACGAACGTTTTACATCCGTCCTGGCACATAAGGCAATGCTGGATGGAGGTCTGAAGAAGAAAAAAAGACAGGATAAAGGTCTTGTTGATGAAATCAGTGCAGTTATTATCCTACAATCATATTTGGAAAATAAAAAATATCAGTTATAGTTTATGATTTTACCAGTATATTTATATGGACAGCCCGTATTAAGAAAAGAGGCTGAAGAAGTACCAAAAGATTATCCGGAATTAAAGCAGTTAGTAGCAAATATGTTCGACACGATGTACAATGCCGATGGAGTAGGCTTGGCCGCTCCCCAGGTTGGTTTGTCGATCCGTTTGCTCGTAATCGATGCAGATGTGATGGGAGATGATTTTCCTGAATGTAAAGGTTTCAAGCGTGCAATGATTAATCCGGACATTGTTGAACGCAGTGAAGAAGAAATAGCTATGGAAGAAGGCTGTCTGAGCCTTCCGGGCGTACATGAAAAGGTATCCCGTGCCAGTAAGATCCGTGTGAAATATATGGATGAAAATTGGGTGGAACATGATGAAGTCGTGGATGGTTTTGCTGCACGTGTTGTACAGCATGAATGTGAGCATCTGGAAGGTCATGTGTTCATTGATAATGTGTCGGCTATCCGTCGTCAATTGAATAAAGGAAAACTAAATAGTATTATTAAAGGGACCGCTCGTTGTTCATACAGAGCAAAAGCTGTCGGTAAATAATAAAAATCTATTAAATAATATGACAGATTTAAGTAAAAACATTCAGGCCCTCAGGGAGAAGAAAGCCGTCGTAGAGATGGGGGGAGGCGAAGCTGCTATCGAAAAGCAGATCGCAATGGGTAAACTGACTGCCCGTGATCGTATTCTTTCCTTGCTGGACAAAAACTCTTTTCATGAGTACGATTTGTTTGTAAAGCATGATGGTCGTGATTTCGGAATGGATAAGAAAGACTTTCCGGGTGATGGTGTGGTTACAGGTACGGGTACTATTTTCGGTGCTCCGGTATGTATCTATGCACAGGACTTTACTGTTGCCGGTGGTTCATTAGGTTTGCAACATGCCCGTAAGATCACAAAGATCATGGATCATGCACTGAAGATGAAATGCCCGATTATCGGTATCAATGACTCTGGTGGTGCACGTATTCAGGAAGGTGTTGGCGCTTTGGCCGGATATGGAGAAATATTTTATAGAAATACGATTGCATCAGGTGTTATCCCTCAGATCTCATTGATCCTGGGACCGTGTGCCGGTGGTGCAGTTTATTCTCCGGCTTTGACCGACTTCGTATTCGTGGTAGAAAACATCTCCAAGATGTTTATCACCGGTCCGAATGTGATCAAAACTGTTTTGGGTGAAGATATCTCTATGGAGGATCTGGGTGGTGCCCGTGTTCATGCAGAAACAACAGGTAACGCTCACTTTTATGCATTGAGCGAACAGGAATGTTTCGAACAGGTTAAACGTCTGGTAAGCTTTATCCCCTGGAACAATCAGCAGCGTGCCAAGACTACTGAACCGAAAGAGCCGACAGCTATGTTGAATATCGAAGAAGTTGTTCCAGCTGACCCTAAACAGCCGTATGATGTACGTGATGTTATTAAATGCATCGTCGACGACTCCGACTTCCTGGAAGTCCAGGAACTGTGGGCAGCCAATATCGTGGTCGGTTTCGGTCGTATGGCTGGTGAAACAGTAGGTTTCGTAGCTAACCAGCCGATGGTACTGGCAGGCGTACTGGATTGCGATAGTGCCGATAAAGCCGCACGTTTCATCCGTTTCTGCGATTCATTCAATATTCCTATCATTACATTGGAAGATATGCCGGGTTATCTGCCGGGCGTAGACCAGGAACATGCCGGTGTGATCCGTCACGGAGCAAAAGTTCTGTATGCTTATTCTGAAGCAACTGTACCTAAGATTACTGTGATCCTGCGTAAGGCTTACGGTGGTGGTTATATCGCGATGAACTCACGTCACCTGGGTGCTGACTTTATGTTTGCATGGCCGAGTGCGGAGATTGCCGTGATGGGACCGGAAGGTGCAGCAAACATTATTTTCCGTAAGGAAATTATGGAAGCTGAAGACCAGAATGCAATGCGCCAGGAAAAAGTAAAAGAGTATATCGAGAAGTTCGCTAATCCTTATGTGGCAGCTTCAAAAGGATTTATTGATTCTGTTATCGAGCCGAAAGAAACACGTGCGCTGTTGCTTCACGCTCTGAAACTTTCTGTTTTGAAAGAGGAATGCAGACCGGCCAAAAAGCACGGAATCCCTCCGTTCTAATTAAATCCGTACATATACTTTTTGAAATATGGAAAATAAAGAAAATGAATATGTAGATTTTGTAGTTACCGCCCGTAAGTACAAAACGCTGCTGACAGAGAAATATAAGAACCGTAAGATGTGGCATAAGCCCTTCGTCGGTGATGTGATTTCCAACCTCCCGGGAACCATCGTGAAGATTTATGTGGAGCAGGGCCAGGAAGTTGAAGCCGGCCAGTTGCTTCTCATCCATCAGGCGATGAAGATGTACAACCGGATCGTTGCTCCGGTATCCGGGGTGATTACCGAGTTGGGCGTAAAGGAAGGTGACAAGATCACAAAAGATCATTTGATGGCAAAAATACAGCCGAAGTAAAACCGGCTATATATAAATGTAGAGAAAGGTTGCGTTAGAGGTGTTCTGCACTTTGTAACGCAACCTTTTTTATGTCCGGTTTATGTTTTTTGACTAGATTACGATTTGTTGAGGATAATTTTACCAAGAACCGTTTTAACATTCATCCGAATTGCTTATTTTTGTTCGCTGAACAAGGAGGGGTGTCGAAAAGTCCGTTGAAACCTTTCGACACACCTCTTTTTAACACTTAAGGCAATCTGATGAAAAAAATATTCCTTTTTCTGATGTTTATCGCATTTTCGTTGGCGATGTCGGCCCAGATCAATACGGATCGTGTGCTGGCAATTGGGCGTAATGCTTTATATTTTGAAGATTACGTGCTGTCCATACAGTATTTTAACCAGGTAATTAAAGCGAAGCCCTGGATTGCGGAACCCTATTTTTATCGTGCTGTCGCGAAAATCAATCTGGATGATTACAAAGGAGCCGAAGAAGATTGTACGTTATGTCTTGAGCGGAATCCCTTTTTGGTGCAAGCTTATTATGCCCGCGGTATTGCCCGCCAGAGCCAGGAAAAATATGTGGAAGCGATTGCCGATTATGATAAAGGACTTGAATTCAAGCCTGACGATCGTCAGATGCTTGTCAATAAGGCTGTTGCCAATATTCAGCGAAAAGACTATAATGATGCGGAGAAGACATTCGATGTGCTGATGAGAGCGCATCCTAAATATTCTATGAATTATCTGACCCGTGGTGCGATGTACAGTGAAAAGGGAGATACGGTGAAAGCGCTTGCCGATTATAATAAGGCGATTGAAATGGATCCATATTATGCACCTTCTTATGGTAACCGTGCTATATTGCTCTACCAGACCAACGACCTCGACGGAGCTCTGGCAGACCTGAATGAAGCCATCCGTTTGAATACGCGTGAAAGCGGTTATTATATAAATCGTGGTTTGGTTCGTTATCAGAAGAACGACCTTCGCGGTGCAATGGACGATTACGACCAGGTAATCAGCATGGATAAAAATAATCTCATCGCCCGTTTTAACCGTGGATTGCTTCGTTACCAGGTTGGTGACAACAACCGTGCTATCGAAGATTTCGATGTGGTTATCCAACAAGAACCGGATAACTATATGGCTTACTATAACCGTGCTCTTTTACGTTTTGAAACCGGTGATTATCGGGGTGCTGTCCGCGACTTCGATGTTGTCCTGGGACAATATCCGAACTTTACCCCGGGCTATTACAGCCGTTCGGAAGCGAAGCGTAAGATGAATGATCAGGTCGGTGCCGACCGCGATTACTGGACCGCTATCGAAATGGAAAATAATAGTAAGAAAGGGAATGCTTCCGGTCAGACCGGCAACGCTATGGCTTCCAATAATACGACGGGGCAGGGGAATGATGCCACCTCTCCGGACAGTAAAGAGGAGAATACGCGTGAAAAGTCAGATAAAAACATCAGCAAATTTAACCGTTTGGTGGTATATGATAAGGATGAAGAGCGCAGAAATAAATATCAAAGCGATGTGCGTGGACGTGTGCAGGATCGTAATGTGCGTGTAGACCTGGAACCTCAGTTCGTCCTGACTTATTATGAAAAGATCGATCCGGTCAAGAAGATCGTCTATTATGATAAGATGATCGAGGAATATAATGCCCGCATGGTTTTGTCCCGTAAGTTGCGTATCACTAACGAAGAAGCAGCTCTTACGGAAGATCAGATTGCGGTGCACTTTGCATCCATAAATGACTATTCAGCTAAAATAGAAACTCAGCCGAATAACGCTGATGCATGGTTTGGACGTGCTGTCGACTATATGTTGGTACAGGATTTTACCGAAGCGATTAAAGACTTCAATAAAGTCGTGGAACTCGATCCAACCTATACCATGGCTTATTTCAATCGTGCGGTGGTGCGTTACAAACAATTGGTTTATAATCTGTCACAGGTATCCAGTACCGATGATTTATCTATGTCTATGAATAGTATGAACTTCAAGATGGGACAGGCCCCGGCACCTAAAACTCAATCCGATGTTGCATCGGCAGAGGTAAAGGATAAGAAGAGAGCTTACGAACACGAAATGATCACACGCGATTACGACATGGTAATCCGTCTGAATCCCGGTTTCGTATATGCTTACTTCAACCGTGGAAACCTGCGTTGCGTACAGCGTGATTTCCGGGCTGCCATACAGGATTATGACGAAGCAGTCAAGCGCGATCCCGATTTTGCAGAAGCCTATTTTAATCGTGGGCTGGCACGCTTGTCTTTGGGGGATGCCAATCAGGGAATTGCCGACCTAAGTAAAGCCGGTGAGCTGGGTATTATTAATGCTTACAGTATCATCAAACGTATGACAAGCAATTGATATGAATCAGTTTTTTTGAATCAAAACAGACATGTTTTCCAACAAAACATGTCTGTTTTGGGTTTAAAGCATATATCTTTTAGACTAAAAATATCATTTTACGAAAAAGAATGCTAAATTTGCATGCTAATTAAAGAATTATAGAGAACAGATTATGATAAAGATTACATTTCCGGATAATTCCGTAAGAGAATACGCTGAAGGAACTACTGCAATGCAGATCGCAGAAAGTATCAGTTCCCGTTTGGCTCAGGAAGTTTTGGCCGCAAGTGTGAACGGAGAAACATGGGACCTGTCTCGCCCTATTATGCAGGATTCGACAGTGAATCTGCTGAAGTGGGACGACGAAGAAGGTAAACATGCATTCTGGCACTCGAGTGCTCACCTGATGGCAGAAGCCTTGCAGGAACTTTATCCTGGTATCAAGTTCGGTATCGGTCCGGCTATTGAAAATGGATTCTACTATGATGTAGATCCGGGTGAAGCTACAATCAAAGAAGGTGATTTTGCAGCTATTGAAGCAAAAATGCTTGAACTGGTAGCAAAGAAAGAAGAAATCAAACGTCAGGACATTTCCAAAGCAGACGCTATGAAAATGTTTGGTGACAGAGGTGAAGAATATAAGACTGAGTTGATCAGTGAACTGGAAGACGGTAAAATAACCACCTATACACAGGGATCTTTTACTGACCTGTGCCGTGGACCGCACTTGCCTAACACATCTTACCTGAAAGCTGTTAAAATTCTGAGCGTGGCTGGTGCATACTGGCGTGGTGATGAAAAACGTAAACAGTTGGTTCGTTTGTATGGTATCACTTTCCCGAAAAAGAAAATGCTGGATGAATACCTGGCGTTACTGGAAGAAGCCAAAAAACGTGACCACCGTAAGATCGGTAAGGAACTGGAATTATTTACATTCTCTACTGCAGTAGGAGCAGGCTTGCCTTTATGGTTACCCCGCGGTACTCAGTTACGTTTGAAACTGGAAGACTTCCTGAAACGTATTCAGAAGAAATACGGTTACCAACAGGTGATGACTCCGCATATCGGTGCAAAGCAGTTGTATGTGACATCAGGTCACTATGCAAAATACGGCAAGGATTCATTCCAGCCGATCCATACTCCGCAGGAAGGTGAAGAATTTCTGTTGAAACCGATGAACTGCCCTCACCACTGTGAGATCTTCAAGTCATTCCCGCGTTCATATAAAGACCTGCCTTTGCGTTTCGCAGAGTTCGGTACTGTATATCGTTACGAACAGAGCGGTGAGTTGCACGGTTTGACAAGGGTTCGTGGTTTTACTCAGGATGACGCTCACTTATTCTGTCGTCCGGATCAGCTGAAAGACGAATTCCTGAAAGTAATGGATATTATCTTTATCATCTTTAAGGCACTTGACTTTGAAAACTTCGAAGCTCAGATTTCTTTACGTGATAAAGTAAACAGAGATAAATATATCGGTTCGGAAGATAACTGGGAAAAAGCAGAAACCGCCATCATCGAAGCCTGTCAGGAAAAAGGCCTGAAAGCCAAGATCGAATACGGTGAAGCCGCTTTCTATGGTCCGAAACTTGACTTTATGGTGAAAGATGCTATCGGCCGTCGCTGGCAGCTCGGAACAATCCAGGTAGACTATAACCTGCCGGAACGTTTTGAACTGGAATATACAGGCGAAGACAATAAAAAGCATCGTCCCGTAATGATCCACCGTGCACCGTTTGGCTCAATGGAACGTTTCGTTGCTGTGCTGATCGAACATACAGGCGGTAAGTTCCCGTTGTGGTTGACTCCGGATCAGGTATGTATCATGCCTATCAGTGAAAAATTCAATGAATATGCATGGAATATCGCTCGTCAATTGGAAGAACAGGATATTCGTGTACTGGTAGACGACAGAAACGAGAAAATTGGCCGTAAAATTCGTGACAATGAATTGAAACGTATTCCTTACATGCTCATCGTTGGAGAAAAAGAAGCAGAAAATAATGAAGTTTCTGTAAGAAAACAGGGCGAAGGTGATAAAGGTTCGATGAAAATTGCTACCTTTGCAGCGCTTTTGAACGATGAAGTAGAGGACATGATGAATCGTTGGCAAAAAAGTAATAAATAAATAACTAATAACGAGGAGAATAAATCTTTTTGAATGAAGAATGACAATCTGAAAGAACAGTATAGAATTAACGAACGTATTCGTGTTCGTGAAGTTCGTCTAGTAGGTGACAATGTAGAACAGGGCGTATACCCGACATCGCAAGCTTTAAAAATGGCTGAAGATATGGGATTGGACCTGGTTGAGATTTCACCCAATGCTGCGCCCCCCGTTTGTAGAGTAACCGATTACCAGAAATTCCTCTATCAGCAGAAAAAACGACAGAAAGAGCAGAAAGCGAAGTCAGTTAAAGTTGTAGTGAAGGAGATTCGTTTCGGACCTCAGACTGATGATCATGATTATAACTTTAAATTGAAACATGCCAAAGGATTTCTGGAAGAAGGAGCTAAGGTTAAAGCATATGTGTTCTTTAAAGGACGTTCCATTCTTTTCAAAGAGCAGGGAGAAGTTTTGTTACTTCGTTTTGCTAATGACCTGGAAGACTACGGTAAAGTCGAACAGTTGCCGGTATTGGAAGGTAAACGCATGATCATCATGTTGACACCGAAAAAGGCAGGCGCACCTGCTGCTACTGCTACTCCGAAACCTGCTGCATCTGCCGGACCTGCAAAGCCTGTGGCTAAGAAAGTTATAACCTTGAAGCCGAGGACAGAATCTGACGCAGAGGGAAACAAAGAATAAAAAACCGCCCGTTAGAGGGTGTCAAGTTTAATAATTAAAACAAATTGGAAAATGCCTAAGATGAAGACTAATTCCGGTGCCAAAAAGAGGTTCGCCCTTACCGGAACAGGAAAGATCAAAAGAAAACACGCTTTTAAAAGTCATATTTTGACGAAGAAGACTAAAAAAGCTAAGAGAAATCTTACTCATACCGGCCTTGTTGCTACTGTTGATGTAAGAAGTGTTAAGCTAATGCTTGGCATGAAGTAATCTTCTTAAATTAAGCGAGTTTTACAAAGATTTTTATTAACCGAATGTATTTAGCAAGTAAGATCATCATAAAGGATGACG
Organism: Parabacteroides sp. AF18-52; assembly: GCF_003479145.1. Classification (NCBI taxonomy): domain Bacteria; kingdom Pseudomonadati; phylum Bacteroidota; class Bacteroidia; order Bacteroidales; family Tannerellaceae; genus Parabacteroides; species Parabacteroides sp. AF18-52. Next base: position 610,087 of record NZ_QUGR01000001.1, on the reverse strand, counting down.
CTAACATTCAAAACAGATTAGAATTATGCCTAGATCAGTAAATCATGTTGCTTCAAGAGCAAAAAGAAAACGGATTTTAAAACTTACCAGAGGTTATTATGGTGCACGTAAGAATGTGTGGACCGTAGCAAAAAATACCTGGGAAAAAGGTTTGACTTATGCATTCCGTGACCGTCGTAACAAGAAACGTAACTTCCGCGCATTGTGGATCCAGCGTATCAATGCTGCCGCTCGTCTGGAAGGTATGTCTTACTCTCGTTTGATGGGAGCTTTGCATGCTGCAGGTATCGAGATCAACCGTAAAGTGTTGGCCGACTTGGCAATGAACCATCCGGAAGCTTTCAAAGCAATCGTAGCGAAAGTAAAGTAAATTGATATATAAATGTCAATAGGAGAAGGGTTCCGATAACGGGACCCTTTTTTTGTTAGCTTTTTACAATTCATACCTTCTGAAACACTGCGACTTCACTTTTTTATTCATTATTTAAGGGGAAATTGTTGACATTTTGTTTGGAAGATTCAAAGGCTTTACATATCTTTGTAATAAGAAAAATGAGTTAGCCGCACTTGTTCGATTGGGAAACTCATCAGTTTATTTTAATTCCGAGACACAGCTCTTGTCGCTAATGGCGGGCCGCACCCTTCGGGGATGCATCGCACAGCGGATTACAAAGGTGGCAAAGCACTCAAATCCTGTCATACGGAGTTTGTTCATATCTAGGGTGCGGCTTTCTTCTCATATAAAGGGAAAATCTCTTACGGGATTTTCCCTTTTTCTTTGTATATTTACCGCACCAAGAATAAATACACAAAAAATAAATTATGATGTTATTGCCAAAACAATCGCGCATGACGATGGCTGGGATTACCGTAGCATGTTCGTTGTTCCTTGTAGCCTGTTCTCCGAAGGAAACAGTGCAGTTGAATCTAATCCCGTTACCGGCACAATTCACTGTGGCCGATGTTTTTTTCAAGGCAGACAGTGCAGCGGTCTTCTCTACGGAAAAACCTGCAAATGTTCATTTTGTTGTCGATAAGTCATTAGGCGGAAATCCGGAAGGATATCAGCTTACAGTTAATGACAAAGGTATCGACTTGAAAGCGGCTACAGAAACGGGCCTCTTCTATGGTGAGCAGACTCTCCGGCAATTATTTACTCCACAGGGCTTCCCTTATGTATCCATACAGGACGAACCTCGTCTCAAGTACCGTGGATTGCATTTGGATGTGTCCCGCCACTTCTTTCCGAAAGAAGAAGTGTTCAAACTGCTGGATGTGATGTCTTTCTACAAACTGAATAATCTGCATTTCCATCTTACGGATGCCGGTGGCTGGCGTATACAGATGGATAAATATCCTAAACTGACAACAGAGACGGCTTTCCGGACAGAATCCGATTGGCGGAAATGGTGGGATGGAAAGGACCGTAAATATCTTCCCGAAGGCACTCCGGGTGCTTATGGCGGTTATTATACGAAAGATGATATACGTGAGATCGTTGCTTATGCAGCCTCTAAACATATAAATGTAATACCGGAGATCGAATTTCCTGGTCACTCGGAAGAAGTATTGTTTGCCTATCCGGAGTTAAGTTGTTCCGGTCAGCCTTATAAGAATGGTGATTTCTGCATAGGCAACCCGAAGTCGTTTACCTTTATGGAAGATGTGCTGGATGAAGTGATCGAACTTTTCCCTTCCGAATATATTCATGCGGGAGGAGATGAAGCCGGTAAAGGAGCTTGGAAGACCTGTCCTAAATGTCAGGCTTTGATGAAAAAGAATGGCATGAAGAGTGTGGATGAACTGCAGAGTTATATGATCCATAAAGCGGAAGAACACCTGATCTCTAAAGGCCGTAAGTTGATCGGTTGGGATGAGATCCTCGAAGGTGGCCTTGCACCGGAAGCTACCGTTATGTCCTGGCGTGGTGAAAGCGGTGGAATTAAATCTGCCCGTATGGGACACGATGTGGTTATGACACCGGGCAATTATATGTATTTGGATTTCTATCAGGCTGATCCGAAGACACAACCTTATGCTATCGGCGGATATACCCCGATCAAGAAAGTATATAGCTATAACCCGGTTCCGGTCGATTCATTGACCGCAGAAGAAAGTAAACATATTATAGGTGTACAGGCGAATACCTGGACAGAATATATCACGAATGAGAAACATCTGGAATATATGATGTTCCCGCGTGCGCTTGCTGTTGCCGAGATTGGCTGGACTCCTCAGGAAAAGCGTGAGTGGAATGACTTCAAACCTCGTATGAACGCTCATATTTCAAAATTGCAGCAGATGGGTATAAACACCTTTACCCTTTCCGACGAACTGGAAGTTACCATGTCTGTCGATACAGTAAAGAAACAGATAGAAGTATTCCTGGATGCAGAGAAATATCCGGCAGAGATCCGTTATACGACAGACGGGACTGTTCCGACTGCTTCTTCCGCCCTTTATGATGGCGTGATTGTGGTAAAAGATTCTGCTTATGTCAAAGCTGCTATTTTCAGAAACGGTCAGTTGCAGGGAGCACCGACAGAAAAGAAAGTCGATTATCATCGTGCGATCAATAAGCCTATACATTATAATAGTAAGTTGTATCCCGGCTATATGGCGGGAGGTATGAATGCCCTGATCGACGGATACCGTGGTGGACTGACTTATCTGGATGGCCGCTGGCAGGGATATCTGAACGATCTCGATTGTGTGATCGATATGGAAGAAGTGACCGACATTCACAAAGTATCGGCTCGCTTTATGCAGTTGATCGGTCCGGGTGTTTACCAACCGGCCAGTGTCGAGCTGCTGACCTCGGAAGACGGTACAAACTTCACCTCTCAGGGAATTATCCCGACAACCATCTCCAATAAAGATGCAGACCTCTCTTTCCAGGAATATCTCTTCCAGGGAGACTGGAAAGCCCGTTACGTTCGCCTGAAGGCTGACGAAGCCAACAAAGGGTTTATTTTTGTCGATGAGATTGTTGTTTGGTAGGATTCACTTTGCTATTTCCATTAGCACATTATTAATGATAACAGAATACAATATATTAATTAGTAACTAAATAAATCAAGAATGAAGAAGCAAGTAATGAGCCTTCTGCTGTGTGGCAGCCTGATGGCGGCAGCGCAACAGCCGGTAGATTATGTAAACCCCTTTATCGGGACCAGTAACTACGGGACAACCAATCCCGGAGCTATTTGTCCCCAAGGTATGATGAGTGTCACTCCATTCAATGTGATGGGGTCGGAGAGTAACCGCTTCGATAAAGACAGCCAATGGTGGTCCACTCCATACTCTTCCGACAACGATTTCATGACAGGATTTGCTCATGTCAATCTGAGTGGCGTCGGTTGTCCTGAACTAGGAAGTCTTTTGTTGATGCCTACAGCCGGTGAACTGAAAGTCGATTACCGTGAATACGGCAGTAAATATAAAGATGAAGTCGCCCATCCCGGTTATTACAGCAATGTCCTGACAAAATATAATATCAAGACAGAAGCAACAGCCAGTATGCGTACAGGTCTCAGCCGTTTCACTTTCCCGAAAGGGCAAGGCAATATCCTTTTAAATCTAGGTGAAGGACTGACCAACGAGACCGGAGCCACCGTTCGTATCGTTAATGAGACCGAGATCGAAGGTAGTAAACTGTTGGGAACTTTCTGCTATAACCCACAGGCTGTTTTCCCTATCTATTTTGTGATGAAGGTCAGCAAGGCTCCTAAATCGATGGGATATTGGAAAAAACAGCGTGAAATGAAGGGTGTGGAAGCCGAATGGGATATCTATTCGGGTAAATATAAGTTGTATACCAAATACAACCGTGACATGAGCGGTGACGATATCGGTGTATGGTTTACCTACGATACGGAAGAAAACGAAGCAATCGAAGTAAAGATGGGCGTCTCTTTCGTCAGTATCGAAAATGCCCGTCTGAACATGAATACGGAACAGCCGGACTTTAACTTCGATAAAGTAAAAGCTACCGCCAGCAATATGTGGAACAGCGATCTGTCCCGTGTAAAGGTTGAAGGAGGTTCCAAAGACGATAAAACGATCTTCTATACCGCCTTATACCACCTGTTGATCCATCCGAACATTATCCAGGATGTGAACGGCGAATATCCGATGATGGAAAGCCTGAAAGTGGGCCATACCACAGGCAACCGTTACACAGTATTCTCATTGTGGGATACTTATCGTAATGTAAGTACCCTGATGACTCTTCTTTTCCCTGAACGCCAGCTCGACATTATCCGTACGATGATCGATATGTATAAAGAAAGCGGATGGTTGCCTAAATGGGAACTTTACGGACGTGAAACTCTGACGATGGAAGGCGATCCTTCTATACCTTATATAGTAGATGCCTGGATGCGCGGTCTTCGCGATTTCGATGTCGAAACAGCTTATGAAGCGATGCGTAAGGGAGCTACAACTCCGGGAGAGTTCAACCTGCTTCGTCCGGACAATAACGATTATATGAGTAAAGGCTATGTTCCTCTTCGTGAACAGTACGATAACTCTGTATCTCACGCCCTGGAATATTATATTGCCGACTGGAACCTTTCTCAGTTTGCCAAAGCATTAGGAAAGAAAGAAGATGCCAAGTTATTCCACGATCGTTCTATGGGATATAAGAACTATTATAGCAAAGAGTTCGGAACCCTTCGTCCGCTTCTGCCTGACGGAACGTTCTATTCTCCGTTCAACCCGAAACAAGGAGAAAACTTCGAACCGAATCCTGGTTTCCACGAAGGAAGTGCCTGGAACTATACATTCTATGTACCTCACGATATCCCCGGCCTTGTTAAGCTGATGGGTGGTCAGAAGAAATTTGTAGACAAGCTGCAGATGGTATTCGACGAAGGCCACTATGATATGGCTAACGAACCGGATATCGCTTATCCTTACCTGTTCAGCTATTTCAAAGGCGATGCCTGGCGTACACAGAAGCTCGTTCGTGAACTGCTAAACAAATATTATCACAACGCACCGAACGGTCTCCCTGGTAACGATGATACCGGTACAATGTCTACCTGGGCTGTATTCTCTATGATGGGATTTTATCCGGCCTGTCCGGGTGATATGGATTATGTATTAACATCACCGACCTTTAATAAGGTAACAATCGATCTGGACAAGAAATTCTATCCGAAAGGTGAACTGGTGATCGAGTCGATGCATCAAACTCCGGAAGATATCTACATTAAAGAGGTAACAGCCGGAGGAAAGAAGTTGAAAGGCTATACTATTTCTCAGGAAGAACTGGTGAATGCCGGAACATTGAAATTTATTTTAGAAGATACGCATAAATAAACATTAGAAAATAACTTGTTTGAACCCCGGAAGGCCTATTGGCTTTTTGGGGTTTTTTTATGGCTTAAAGCAATAAAGGGAAGTGTATTGTTGGTATTGTAGAAAATAAAATGTATCTTTGTATAAAGATAAATGTTTATGAAAGAGAGAATTTCAAAAGATCAAACAGAGGAAAAAAAGATGGAATCTTTGCGTTCCATGATTGCCTCTTTTAGAATAGAAGGGATTCATATTTCTGAAGAAATGGCCTTATCTATTTATGAGAAAGTTCAGCTCCGTCTACAAAAGTCATCTTTATAATATCTTCCATCCAACCATATTCTTTATTAGCTGCCATTTGTACAGCATATATATACTTGTCAAAATAGGTTGATGCAATCTTTGTGAAATCTAGTTTAGGGTATCCTTGTTTTTGTGCCATTAAGTTCGCTAATAGACGAGCTGTTCTTCCATTACCTTCGCGAAAATTCCGCATATAAAAATCCTTCGAATTCAGATGCTGCAATATCCTCTGCTGTAAGTAGTCCTAGAAGATTTGGTAAAATTTCAGATTCATCTTTATTTGTAGTGTATTTATTCATAGCTACTAAATTATATGAAGAGCAAATATACATATAATATAAGTAAAGTAGTGAACTAGTAATATGAATCTTCTCAAAGCTTTTGTATTTTAAAAACTGTATTATAGAAGCGAAGATTGATCGATAAATTTGTTTCATAATGTGAATCTTAAAAAAAATTGGAGGGGCTAGAATTCATAATGACTAGAAAAAACGATCGTTTTTTCTAGTCATTTTTTTGTGCTGCAAATGTAGGAGATATTTATTGAAATACAAAAGGTTTTGGGAATTTTATCTATTTGTTTTTCAATGTTTTGATCTTGTTTTTTCAAAATGCCGCTTCAATCATAGGTTAACAAATATTAGTCAAATAAGGCTGACTAGAAAAAACGATCGTTTTTTTTAGTCACTCCAATAACCTTCAAGTATAAGATTTTCAGTTGTTTATGTAGGTTGGCCGCTTGGGACTGACGAACTTTTTTACATAACACCCCTAATTTGTGACTTATGAATATCAATGGTTTTGCACTAGTATTATCACGCGTTAAATTTTTTAACCGTTGGATCGTCCTATTTATTGATTTATTTTTATCAATTCTGGCAACTGCTACTTCTCTGTCATTCCTGTGGTATATCCTTGGGACAGAGCTTGTAGACGATTCTCTTTTTCATATATTATTCATTTCTTTCTGCAGTAGCCTGGCAAGTTTCTTTTTGTGCCAGACCTATAAAGGTGTGATCCGGCACTCTGCATTTACAGAAGCCGGACGTCTCGCTTTATCCTCATTAATAAAGGTACTTTTCATCGTTGTTTTAGTCTACCTGACCACGACGATTCAATCTCCTCGTGAATTAGCCTTAGGAGCTGTAGTAGACTTATCCCTCACATTCTTCCTTTTAACAATACTCCGTGTCTTCATGATTGTTTTCTATACGATTATAGTCAATAGTGTATCCTTAAATCAAGGAAAACTACTGATTTATCAGGGTGATAAATCCGGGACTTTCTTGTTTGATGCTTCCCTGAGCGACAAACTGCTGTATAAAGTTTGTGGTTTCCTACGTTTTGGCGATCACACCTGTTTACGTGTAGGAAAATACAGAATTTACTCAATCAAAAAACAGGTAGACTTTAATCATTTGGTTAACAGGAAAAATATTAAAGCTGTTCTGTTTACTGACTATCATCTAGTAAAAGAAGAGAGTGAGCGTTTAGTCCGTTATTGTGAAAAGAAGAAGGTTCGTATGTTGATACTCCCTTCTGTCGATGAATTGAAGAAAGGCAGGGTTAATTTTCACAATCTTCCTGAAGTACATATAGAAGATTTATTGGGTCGTGAGGAAATCTGTATCAATATGGCTGAAATCGCCGCTTCCTTAAAAGGTAAAGTGGTTTTAGTCACCGGAGCTGCCGGTTCTATTGGCAGCGAACTCTGTCGTCAATTATGTACATTCAATCTGAAACAATTAATCTTATTCGACAGTGCCGAAACTCCCATGCATAATATACGTCTGGAACTGGAAGAAAAATTTCCTCAGGTAGAGTTTACTCCTGTAATGGGAGATATCCGGATGATCGATCGTGTAGAATCTGTTTTCTGTCGTTTTCAGCCTCAGTATGTATTTCATGCAGCCGCTTACAAGCATGTCCCTCTAATGGAAGAGAATCCTTGCGAAGCCGTTCATACGAATGTATATGGTACTCGTAATGTGGCGGATATGGCTGTCAAGTATAATGTCGATAAGTTCATTATGGTTTCTACCGATAAAGCCGTCAATCCGACAAATGTGATGGGAGCTTCCAAGCGTCTGGCAGAAATCTATGTACAAAGCCTGAGCATCGCTATCAGTAAAGGTTTGCATCCGGGTAAGACTCGTTTTATTACCACTCGTTTTGGTAATGTATTAGGCAGTAATGGCTCCGTCATTCCCCGTTTCCGTGAGCAATTAGCGAAAGGAGGTCCTTTAACAGTCACCCATCCGGACATTATCCGTTATTTCATGACGATTCCGGAGGCATGTCGTTTGGTCTTGGAAGCAGCCTTTATGGGTAAAGGTAATGAAATCTTTGTATTCGACATGGGAACCCCTGTAAAGATTGCTGATCTGGCTCGTCGTATGATTGAACTGGCAGGTCTTGTCCCCGGCGAGGATATCGAAATCCAATATACCGGTCTTCGCCCAGGCGAAAAGCTGTATGAGGAACTTCTGGCAACGAAAGAAAATACCCTTTCTACCAATAATGCCAAAATATATCGTGCCCAAGTGAGAGAATATGATTACAATGATATTTGTACGGTTATGAACCCGCTGATTACATTGGCGATTAAAGTCGATAAGATGGGAACAGTCCAAATGATGAAAGGGATTGTACCGGAGTTTAAAAGTAAAAATTCGGAGTATGAGGTGTTGGATAATGAATGAAGTTTCTATCTTTTTTTGTATACGAAAAGGAATATGAAGGCCAATGTGCAGGATGCTGAGGATATCAGCTCTTAATTTAAGCAAGGGAATTGTTCCAGGAAATTATCAATGGTGCAGGGATTATGAAAATCTACTGCCGATGAGTATCGGAATCTAACCTAATAAAATCAAAAATCAAGTCTATATTTAGGCGATATGTCAAAATGATGTTTACTATAATGTTCTTATTGGAGTATGGACAACGAACTTGGAGCTAGGAAATTACCGATAATTGAATTTTTATATATGCTTGTTTATGCTTCATATACAATATCCCCTGAATTATCTAAACTTCCGGCAGTACCATTTTTTGGAATTACATTTTGTTACTTATTTTATGTGATTATAAGGTCCAAAACAGGTAATAATGATAATAAGATTTTGACTTATGTTCTAATAGCTGTATATATATCATTGCTGTATTTTCTTCTTACAGAAACGCAGACGATTGATAATAAAGTTGATAATTATGTCTTAAAGTTATTTATTGCAAAGTTTCAGCAAATGTTATATCAGATAATACCCTTTGTAGTAATGTATAGACTTTTAACGGCAAGTTCTATTATACAATGTAGAATTTTTTTAGGTGTATCATTCGTTTGTTTTGCTTATACCATATGGATAACAAATATCTTTATGACAATGTATCCTGGGGTTGTGAGGTCATTTGCTAATAGTATAGAGGTAGCAGAAGAAACTAAAGGTATTGGTAATTTCTATTTTATTTATGGTACAGCAGCATTACTTCCTACATTAGCTCTTGTGTTTGTTACTTATAAAAACAAAATAATAAAAATATTGGTAAGTGTAAGTATTTTACTTATTTATTCGTTTCTTATGAAGGCTGAATTTTCGCTGTCAATTATTATTCCAACAATCAGTATTTCATATTTCTGCTATAAACAATTACCTGAAAAGAATAGACCTTTGATCTTTTTGGGAATACCTGTTTTATTTTTTCTGTTGCCTATATTTTTTAGGTTTGTAGCCGATAATGTAGAAGAGGGCAACGACATTAAGGATCGCTTTATGGAATTAAGCCTTTTATTTAGTTTTCAAGATACAGGTGGAACTGCCCAAGATGGTACAGCTAGAATGGAAATTTATAGTAATGCAATAAGGGTATTTTTAAGTTCTCCTATATGGGGACAGGCTGTAGATTTCGACCCTCATTCAACATTCTTTGGTTTTTTATGTGATATTGGTTTGATTGGGGCAATTCCATATTTTTTTCTGTATTATTCAATGAACAAATATGTATATAAATATTTGAATTTGCCATCAGAGTCCAATTATTTTAAAATATCCTTCTTGTTTATTATACTTATGGGCTTTACCAATCCTGTTCATTCAACATCAGCGTTGCAGTTTGTAATATGGTGTATTGCCCCATTGGTTATTAATGAGATATTAAAATATAACGCTAAATATAAAATATAACCTAATGAAAGGCTATTTAATTGACGTTCCCGTTTTACTTATCTTTTTTAAGCGTGATGATACATTCAAGCGGGTGTTTGATATCATAAAACAAGTGAAGCCAAGTACTTTGTTGTTATGGCAAGATGGTGCAAGAGAAAACAACCAAAGTGATATTGAGGGGATTACAAGGTGTAGAGCAATAGCTGAAGATATAGATTGGGAGTGCACTGTTTATAAAAAATATAATGATGTAAACTATGGTTGTGACCCCAGTACTTTTTATTCGCATCGTTGGGCTTTTACATTGGTAGAGAAATGCATAATATTAGAAGATGACCAGGTGCCAACTAAGAGTTATTTCCCTTTTTGTAAGGAGTTGTTAGATAAATATGAGAACGATTACAGAATTAGCCATATTTGTGGAATGAACTTGGTAGACTGCTCTTCATATGATAGCGATTATTTATTTTCTATTTTTGGAAGTAATTGTTGGGCCAGTTGGAGACGAGTTGTTTCAAACTTAGAAGAGAATTATGACTTTCTTCATAATGAGTGTGCTTTAAAGAATATAAAAAAGAAAATAGGGAAACATTTTGATGATGTTTACAAGGTTGCGTTGCAGCGTGAAAGCACAGGAATTCCATATTGGGAAAGTATTTTGTGTTTTGGAGCCCTTATGAATAACCAATATGCGATAATTCCTAAAGTAAATATGGTTACTAATTGTGGAAATACAGCGGACTCTACTCATTCTCAGGTGAATGCAAAATATTTAACAAAGGAAGAGCAGAGAATCTTTGGAATGAAAGCTAATGAAATAAGCTTTCCCTTGAAACACCCCAAGTATGTGATAGAAGATTTTGATTATATGGCAAAAAGGGATGGCTTTTTTGCCATAGGTCATCCTTATAAAGCCTTCTACCGAAGAGTACATTTGCTTATGATGTATTTAGTGCATGGAGAGTTTCTATCCAGATTAAAAAAGAAATATAACAAAAGATAATATGAGTAAGTACAAAGTGTGTGGTTATGACATGAAGGTGCTTCATCAGCGTCAGCTTGAGATAGCCATAGAAATAGATAGAATTTGTAGAGAACAAGGATTTAAATATTCATTATATGGAGGCTCTGTTATTGGAGCTGTACGCCATAATGGTTTTATCCCTTGGGATCACGATATTGACATATGCATGCCAAGAAAAGACTATCAAAAATTTTTGGAATACTGTGCAAAGCATCCATCGGAAAAATTTTTCTTCAGTAACTATTTTTCTGAACCTAAATATCCTAACAATTGGGGTAAGATGCGTCATGAGGAAACTGTGTTTGTAGAAAAAGAGCTGGCAAATTTACCCCTCCATCACGGTGTTTTTATAGATGTTCATCCTATTGATAATATAAATCCCTTATTTTTAAAAACTCAGGTTGTACTTGCTTCATTCTGGGCTTGTGTACATCATATCAAAACTGGCAGATCTCATCCAAACAGAATTAAACAATTCTGTTATACACCTTTCTCTTGGTTGCCTTATAAGTTTATCAATAAATGTCGTGATTGCGCTATGCGTGTATTTGAAAACTATAATACTAAATTTGTATATAAAGTAGCTCATCCTAATAACGGAGTATATCCTATTCCTCGTAATACTTTTGAGGATCTTATTGAACACGATTTTGAAGGGTATATGTTTTTTATTCCTAGGAATTATGACGAATTTCTGCGTAAGAGATATGGGAATTACATGCAATTTCCTCCCGAATCGGAAGTTTATGATTGTTGTACATCTATTGTTGAATGTAAACTATAACATTCAATATGGGTAGACCAATAAATTTAAATCGACAATTAAAGTTAGGGGCAATATTTTCATATTTGGCGATAACCATAAATATTGTTTCTGCCCTTATCTATTCACCATGGATGCTAAGGCAAATAGGGAGTGGAGACTATGGATTATATGCTCTTTCCTGTTCTTTGATAAATATTTTTATGCTGGATTTAGGCATTGGTGCCGCTGTGTCTAGATTTGTTTCTAAATATTTAGCCGAAGATTCACAAGACAAGGTTAATAATCTGTTAGGTGTAATCTACAAACTTTTTCTTGGTATTGCTTCACTAATTAGCATTATACTTATAATTGTTTATTTTTATATAGATGACATATATTTGTCGTTAACATCAGAGGAATTAAATAAATTCAAGATTGTTTATCTTATAGTAGCAACATTTACGGTATTGTCATTCCCATTGTCAGCAACACTTAATGGTTTAATGACATCTTATGAGAAATTTATAGAGATGAAATTGTGTGATTTAATTCACAAGATAGTAGTTGTGATTCTTATTGTTTTTGTGTTACTTTTTGGATATGGATTATATGCTCTTGTTACAATAAATGCTATTGGTAATTTATTATTTCTTCTTGTGAAATTTGTAATAATAAAGAAGACAACACCTGTTAGCGCAAATTTTAGTTACTTTGAATTTTCTCTTATAAAAGAAATATTTGGTTTTTCTATTTGGGTTCTTGTTAATACTATTATGGCCAGATTGATAATTAATTTTACTCCGTCAATTCTTGGTATAAGTGCAGGAACAATACAAATAACTTTGTTTAGCTTTGCGGCAGCCCTGGAAGGTTATACTTACACTTTTGCTAGTGCAATAGATGGATTGTTTATACCGAAAGTAGCCCGATTGGCATACAGAGATAAGGATATCTCAAAAATAGAGGATCTTATGATAAAAGTTGGTCGTTTCCAATTAAATGTTATTGGTCTTATATTTGTGGGATTTGTTGTAATTGGCAAAGAATTTATTACACTTTGGTTAGGTGCCAATTATATAGATGTGTACTATGGTGCAGTGTTATTGATATTCCCTGCTTTGTTCTATTTATCTCAACAAATAGGAAAAGAAACAATGGTAATGACAAATAAAGTTAAATACCTCACTTATGTAAATATTGGTAAAGCATTAATTAGCGTGGGATTAGTATTTATGTTGTCACGCAATTGGGGAGTTGTGGGTGCCTGTGTGGGAATTTCGGTTGCATACATGTTTAGAAGTATAGTTAATTTATTTCAGTACAAGTATCAATTGAATATTGCCATTTCAGGTTTTATACGTAATTGCTATTTTAAGATGATGCTTCCTCAAGTCATCGCATTAGTGATTTGTATATTTATTTCAATGGTTTATGTTTCTACAGGTTGGTTACATTTGGTGATAAAGGGAATTCTTGTTTTTGTTGTTTATGTAACTATATTATGGTCCCTTGCATACAATAGGGAAGAGAAGGCTCTGTTTGTAGGAATCATACACAAACTAATCAAAAGATGAAAAATGGTAACAGGACTATAGATGTTTTGTTCTTCTTATTGCTTATCGTATATTGGACTTAGTTCTTAGTATAGTTTTTATAAATTATGTTTCCATTTATAGTATTTATTTCATCTTATAGAATTAGCTGTAATTGTCCATAAGCCTTTTTGATTACTAAAAAATAATGTCATGTATGATTTTAATAGTTATATTTGTGATAATTACATTGGTGGTGGTTTTACAATTTTACCATCAACAATATTCTAGGGAACTATTATATTTTAAGATGTATAAATATTTCAGATTTCCACTTAATACTTTATAAATTAGTTTTATATATTTTCCCCAATAATAAGTAGTATCGAAATTCATAAAACATACATTTGTATAAATGAAATTTAGAGAAATAACAGAAAGACTAAAAATTTATGAAAGTCAAAGCCTTTATATTCCACATTTAACAGGTTTTTGGTATGAATTGATTCAAAAATTGGAAATCATTTCTATTAAAAATGAAACAGTGCCAAAGAATCCCTTAAATTTGGATAATAGAGACATAGAGGTAATATGTTCAATGACATCATTTCCTGGGAGGATTCATTTGGTACATTGGGCATTGAAATCTCTTCTTTTACAGTCTTACAAGCCCGACAAAATACTTCTGTATTTAGCTGAAGAACAATTCCCCAATAGAGATCTACCCCAAACCTTATTGAACTTACAGAAATATGGAGTGGAAATATGCTGGTGCCATGATATGTACGGACATAAAAAATACTTCTATCCGGTTCTTAATCAGAAACCCAATCAGGTTATAATAACTTTTGACGATGATATAATATATCCGGTTAAATGTATTGAACGTTTAATGAAAACCCATGAGAAATATCCAAATGTATTGGTATGTGAGCGAGCGCAGGCAATAAACAATGCACCGAGTAAGATTGATAATCCTGGTAGATGGGATACTATATCAGATGTTGGTATCAATACTCCATCATATAGCTTGAACCCATCACCTGGTGGTGGTTGTTTAATACCATACAAAGCGTTTTATAAGGATGCTACAAATGAAGACTTATTTCGTAAATATGCATATAAAAATGATGATTTATGGTATATGTTTATGTGTGCAGCAAATAGAACAAGGATTATAAAGACACGTAAGTATCATAAAATATTTACAGTATCTAAAGGCTCCCAGGAGATTTTTATGGCTCAAGAAGCCATCTTACAAAACAAAAACGCAATAGTAATGGCTGATTTGAAAGCCGCTTACCCTGAAGCGTATCAAAGAATCTTAACAGATATTGATTGAATTTGAGAAAGTTTCATGTATGAAGATACTTCACATAAATACGGTATGTGGGTATGGTAGTACCGGCAATATTGCTGTGGAGATTGCAGAGTATACCCGAATAGCTGGCCACGAAGCTTATGTAGCTTTTGCTCATAATGGTACTAAATATGCCCACGGAATAAAGTTTGGCAGTACTATAGAGCAGAAGCTATATGCTATTTTTGCACGCCTTACAGGCATGCAAGGCTTGTTTGGATATCGTTCTACAATACAACTTATCGCCATTATAGACAAGATATCTCCTGATATTGTTCATATTCACAATATACATGGAAATACGCTATATTTTCCATGGCTTTTCAATTATTTGAAACAAAAAAAATTGAAGGTGATTTGGACTTTACACGACTGCTGGAGTTTCACAGGTGGATGCTCACATTTTACAAGATATGGATGCTTTAAGTTTCAAAAAGAATGTAACTATCCATGCTCCAGTTACAGGTCCTGGTTGCCATTTGGTAAAGCTAAGCGACTGAATACTGTTTATAATAAAAAGAGGGATGCCTTTACTTCCATTGATAAAGATAAGCTGAAAATAGTGACAGTTTCTAGTTGGCTGAATAAAACTGTAAAACATTCATTCTTAAAGAAATATGAGATATCAACCATTTATAATTGGATTAATACAGATATATTCCAATATAGATATGATAAAACAACATTTGTAAAGTATAATCTTGATCCTAATAAAAAGTATTTAGTGAGCGTAAGTGCATTGTGGTCTGATACAGGAACTACAAAATTGAATGATGCATTAAGGTTGGTTGCAATTTTACCAGAAGAATATCAGATTTTAATTATTGGAAATCTTGAAACTAGTAGGACTTTACCTGCAAACATGACTTATATCCCTTATGTTAATGGTGCTTTAGAACTCTCAAAACTTTATTCTATCGCCTTTGCATATGTAAACTTTTCAATAGAAGATACCTTTGGAAAAGTAATAGCCGAAGCAATGGCCTGTGGTACGCCAACGGTGGTGTTCGATTCAACTGCATGTGGTGAGGTGGTGGGAGATGTCGGTATAAAAGTGCCTTCTCATGATGTTCAGGCTATCCTTGATGCGTTAACAATAATTGGGCAGACTGGTAAAGAGGCATATATACAAACTAGTATTGATTATGTAAGATCGAACTTTGCTCCAATGGTAAGTTTAAGTAAGTATTTGGATATATATAATTCATTTTTATAAAGTATAATAATAAAGTTATTAGATTCTTATCAATGGTGTTACACCCATCATTTGATCTATTAGGTAGATTATTTGAAAAATTGATAATGTTTATATGTAGTGTAGATATATCAGGAGAAGTGAAAAATTATAAGAGTGTAATTTCTCATGGAATAGAGGATGTATTTTAGTTGGTAATCCAATACGAATCATTCCCGAAAAGAAGTATAATAAATATGAAAAATCCGTTGTTTAGTATAATATTACCTGTATATAATGTGAGTAAATATTTACGCCCATGTATTGAAAGTATATTATCGCAAACCTACAAGAATTATGAGATAATTCTTGTAGATGATGGTTCTACTGATAATTCTCCAAAGATTTGTGATGAGTATGTAGACTCTAATGCCTGTGTACATGTAATACATAAGCTCAATGGTGGACAATCTACTGCTCGTAATGTAGGGCTTGATATTGCAATAGGTGAATATATCTATTTTATGGATAGTGATGACTATCTTATAGATGAACAGATGTTGGAGAAGATAGAAAACTGTATTACTAAATCGCACAATGATATTGTTGCTTTCAAATTTATAAAATGGTTTGAAAGTGATGGGCATATAGAAGAATGTACATTTAATTATCAATTATCGGTACCTTCAAACGATTATGCTGAGGTAGGAATACAGTTGACAAATAAGGATGCATTTTATAACGCTGCTTGGTGTAAAGTTGTGAAACGTTCTCTGTTGCTTAACAACAATATAAAATTTCAAATTGGCATAGTTGGAGAAGATAATGACTGGGGCTACCAAGTAGCATATCACGCCAAGACTATCTCCCTAATAGACGAACCTTTGTATGGGTATCGTCAGCGTGCAGGTTCTGTAACAAGAAATACCTCCTCTAAGCCATTGGTGGATATGCTTTGGATTATAGACAAATGGGATAATATTATAAGAGAAGAGCCTGCAAATCGCAATTGCGAGGTTATTCGGCAAAGTTTGTCAAAGATTTACTGTAATACAATAATAACTTTCTCTAAGCTGAGTAACAATTCGATTTATTACCCGTTACTGAAAAAACATAAATATTTGCTATATGTTGGTCGAAACAGACGTGTTGTTCTTTTCAGGTGGATAATTAGTTTGATAGGGTTGAAAGGTTTGATTGCTGTTCTGAAAAGAATGTAATAATGGAACAAAAAAAGAAATATCCAGCCACTCTTGTTGTAAGTATTAATGCTTGGAAAGATAAAGGGGGTGTAAACACTTTACTCAATCTGTTCAAAAACTGGAACAAGGCTAAGCTATCGCAAATATATACAAGGTCTGATATGCCTCAAACTCGAGTATGTGATGATTTTTTCCGTATACCAGAGATTGCTGTGGTAAAACGTGTTTTCAAGCCTTTCTCTAAGGCCGGTGAAAGAGTTTATACTGTGGTGGGTGATTTGACACAGAGTCAAAAGGCACAAATTGAAGCTGAAGAGAAAAACAAACAGATGATACACAGAAGCCAATCATGGCTTCTCACTCTGTTTCGTGAGTTTATTTGGTGGCTTGGCTCGTGGAAGACAAAAGAACTAAAGCAGTACTTGGCTGATGGTAATTGGGATGTTGTATTCTGTCCTATATATCCTTTGATATATATGAACCAGCTTCAAGCTTATGTGTTAAAAAGAACGGAATTAAAAGGTGTTGCTTTCTTTGGTGATGACAACTATTCATATAAATCGGGTGATGGTTCATTCTTATTTAAGGTTCACCGCTATTTCCTACGTAAGAGCATACGCAGTGTGATAAAGAAATGTCGTGATGTATTTGTTATGGTGCCTAAGATGCAAAAGGAGTATGATGCGGAATTTGGAATACATTCTATCTTACTCACTAAAGGAATAGACTATGATGCAATTCCAATTCCTGATTTTAAAGATCCAAACAAGCCCATTCAGATTGTGTATGCTGGCAAAATGATTTATGGAAGATATAAATCATTGAGTGCCATAGCAAGTGCTCTGAAAAATATTAACAAAGATGGGGTAAAGGCTATACTGCATATCTATACACCCGACGTTATTACCCCCCAACTTGATGCCATGCTGAATATTCATAATAGTAGTGTGCTTCACAAGCCTGTTCCTTATACCGAACTACAAAAAGTGCTTGTAGCTGCTGATATGGTGACATTTGTTGAATCGTTGGAAGATAACTATCGCTATTTGGCTCGTCTGTCGTTCTCGACAAAAATTACCGATTATTTTATGAGTGGTAAGTGTATATTCGCTATTGGTGGTGATGATATTGCTCCGATAGAGTATTTGAAAGAAAAAGATGCAGCATTAGTATGTACATCTTACTCTGAAATAGAGGATAAATTAATAACTATAATTTCGAATCCTTCAATAATCAAGGTGTATGCTAAGAAGGCATTTGACTGTGGTTATAAGTATCATAATGCTAGGGAGGTAGAAAAAAAAATGTATAATGTGTTGTCTAAAGAATAATGATACTTTGTGACAATAAAAAGCTTGTGGACCAACTCACAGGAAAGGGGCTAATCAATGCAGATATCTGCTTGGTAAATACACATTCTTTGATGAATTATTCAGGTTCCAGGGAGATAAAAGTCGTAATTGGCAGTAGAGCTTTGTTACAGGTTGTACAAGCAACATATTTGCCAGCATTGAGATATGTTCAGCTTCTGAGCGTTGGTATGGATGGACTTTATCCCAAGTTGTTTGCTTCAAGAGGTGTACAGTTAGCCAATGCTCACAACATTTACAGTGATGGTATGGCAGAGTTTGTGGTATATGCTATCTTAATGCATGCAAAACGCTATGATATAATGCCGGGTTCTTCAAGGCCAAAGCTATTGCGTGGCTATAAGTTTTTTACAGAACTAAGTGGTAAGACTGTGGGTATTATGGGGGTTGGCAATATAGGTAAAGCTATAGCCAAGCGTTTGGTCGGTTTTAATATGAATATTATTGGTTATGCTAATTCTACAACAACAGCACAGTATTTCAGTGAAATATATCACAGAGAGAGACTTACTTCTTTTTGTAACCAATGCGATTATATTGTAAGCACACTTCCCAACACGGAAGATACGCAGGGGCTTATTGATGCTTCTTTTTGGGCGCATGTAAAGCCAACAATATGCTTTGTGAATGTGGGAAGAAAGATTGTAATTGATGACAATGACTTTATTGCGTTCTTGAAATTTAACAAGAGAGCATCTGCAATACTTGATATGTTTGAATACTTGCCATTGCCTTGGTCCAATAGATATCGTCGCTTGCCTAATGTGAAGATTCTTCCTGGAGTAACTGCAATTTCAAAGGAAATTGATAAAAAACTGTTGAATTTAGTTGTTGGTAATATTCAAAAATTTGAAGCAGGTGAACCCTTGATAAACATTATAAAATTGTAATTATGGTAGAAAGAAAACAATACGCGTTACTTGATGTGCTGAAGTTTTTGCTGATAGGCTTAATTATGCTTTCGCATACAGCGAATGAACATGCACACCTTACAGGTATGTGGCACTATGTGTTTTCGCTATATAATTTTGGTGTACCATTTTGCTTTGCTTGCAGTGGTTATTTGTTTTTCTCTAAGGTAAAGACTTTACCTGGCAATGAAAAAAGTGTTTATTATAAGAAATACTCTATACGATTAGGCAAAATGTATCTTGCGTGGTCAATTATTTACATATCGTTTACAATATGTTCGTGGTTAGTAAATGGCGTAACATCTGATAAGATTCTTTCTTCAATTCATGGTTGGTTAGTGTATTCAACCTATGCAACAATATGGTTTGTACCTGCACTATGGATTGGCATTAGTATAACTTATTGGCTTTGGAAAAATAGAACTTGTAGAACTGTTTTGATTGTAGCTTCTGTATTATTTGTCTTTGGTAACTTAATGGGGTCGTATGTGAATTTTGTAAAAAGTTTCGATATTATAGAGGCATTTCATAATGGTTATATGATGGTGTTTAGAACGTTTAGAAATGGAGTATTCAATGGTGTGCCTTTTGTGGTATTAGGTTTTCTTGTTGCGAAAAAGCAGAATACCTGGTCAACCAGAACAAATCTTTTGTTTGTTTTGCTTTTTACTTTTTTTGTTGTGGGAGAATGTGCAGTCGTAAAGTTTTGTAATTTATCTACTATGACCGATATGGTATTTATGCTTGCTCCTGCTATATATTTCTTGCTGTTATGGGCAACCAAAGTTGAGGTAAAATACAATAACCTATTCTTGTGGATGCGTAACATGAGTATGTTGGTATTTCTGAGTCAAAGAATTTTTCTTTCTGCGATACCGAGTATATCAGTAGGGTATAGTAACTGGATTAAAAGTATGTCACAGCTTCAAATAATGATTGTGCTGCCGTTAATGACACTTCTGTTCTCATGGACAATCATTGTTCTTTCAAAAAGAATTTCATTATTAAAAGTGCTTTGGTAAATGAAGAAGGTTTGTGCAATAAGCACCATTGATATGACAATGTCTTCTTTTGTTGTAGATGCAATGTGTGCGTTACAACAACAAGAGGATGTGAAAATTACATTGGCATGTTCAATGTCTGATGCTTTTTATGAGAAATATAAGGGTGTGTTTCACTGTGTAGACATCCCTATGAGCAGGGGAGTGAATCTTTTAGATATAGTAAAGTCGACTTATGCTTTTTACAAATTATTTAAGAAAGAAAAGTTCGACTATGTGCAGTATGCAACTCCTAATGCTTCTTTGTACGCTTCAATGGCAGCTACATTTGCAGGAGTGAAGAAACGTGTTTATTGTCAGTGGGGAATCAGATATGTAGGTTTTCAAGGCAAAAGTAGATGGCTATTTAAACAATTGGAAAAATTGATCTGTAGATTGTCTACTCATATACGTTCTGCAAGCCAAAAAAATCTTGACTTTGCTGTAAATGAAGGCCTTTATAAAGTAGAAAAGGCTAGTATTATTGGCAATGGGGGCACTATTGGTGTGGATTCAAGACTATATGATATAACAAAGAGAGTCGAATTAAATTCTATTGTGCTTGAGCAATACCCTAGTCTTAAAGGTAAAACAGTGTTTGGTTTTGTTGGGAGGATGGATAGAGACAAAGGTGTAAATGAATTATTTGATGCTTTTTTGAAGATTGCTATCAGGGACACAAATATAGCCTTGTTGATGATTGGTCCGATGGATAAAGCTGATGGTATTGATGAAAACTTACTGAAACAAGCGAAAGCATCGCAGCAAATAGTTTTTACTGGTTACACAAACGAAGTATTTAAATATATGGCAGCAATGGATGTATTGGTTCATCCAAGCTATCGAGAAGGTTTTAGCATGGTTATCCAACAAGCTATGTTTATGGGTGTAACTATATTGACTACTGATATTCCTGGTCCATCTGAAGTTATAGAGGCAGGAGTGTCTGGTTTGTTGGTTCCTGCCAGAGAAAGTGATATGTTGACAGAGAAAATGAAAATACTGGCTAAAAACTGCTATTTGCGAGAAAAATTAGCTAGAGCTGGCTATGAACGGGCAACTAAGCTTTTTAACCGTCAGCGCATGATAGAATTAACGGTGAAGGATCGAATACAAATCCTTAATTCTTAAATAATATGGGTTTTAATTTAATGATTTTGGCAGCGGATCCTGATTCTGCTGTAAAGGCTCAGTCCGCGGGTATAGATAGGATATTCTATGACCTTGAATATATTAATAAAATGGAGCGGCAGCATGGTAGAAATACGGTTATCTCACATAACAACATCGATGACATTCCCGCAGTGCGTAATGTGTTAATCACATCAAAACTTTTGGTACGTACAAATCCTATACATGCTTATTCAAGAGTAGAAATTGATAAGGTTATCAGTTATGGTGCCGACATTCTGATGCTACCTATGGTACTTGATCAGCATGATGCTGAAGCCTATGTTGAAATGGTTGCTGGTAGAGCAAAGGTTTGTATCATGATTGAAACAGCGCAAGCTTTAGCTCGCATTGACAAAATTCTAGCTGTGCCAGGTGTGGATGAAATCTTTATTGGACTGAATGATTTACATATTAGTATGGGATTAACATTCATGTTCGAATTGCTAAGTGATGGACTTGTAGAGTACGTGGCCAATAAATGTAATGCAGCAAATATGCCTTTTGGTTTTGGAGGCATTGCTCGCATAGGCGAGGGTATGTTACCTTGCGATTACATTCTTGGAGAACATGTTCGCCTTTGTTCTCAGTCGGTTATTCTTTCACGCTCATTCAAGGGCGATGTTGGAGGAGCTTTAAAAAAAATTAGACTGGATATAGAAGTAAACAAAGTTCGTGCAAGGTTACAAGAGATACATTCTTGGACCGAAGCTCAGTTCATAGAGAACACTTCAAAAGTCGTAGAAGGTGTTGATCTTGTAATTAATAAAATTTGTGGTAAAATATAGAATAGGGATTGAGGGAGCTAAATATCAATAACTCTAATCTTTTTTATATAAACTTAAATGTACTTCATTTCATCCCTCAACGAGACATATTTAGGTGAATATATGGCTACCTAAATTAAATGAAAATATACAAATAAATATCGATATGTATAAAAACTTTTTTAAAAGGTTGATAGATTTCTGTTTAGTATTTACTGTCTTAGTTTTTATTTGGCCTGTTTTATTGTTGGTTATGGTTTGGCTATATTTAGCCAATAAAGGTGCTGGAGCTCTTTTTACTCAGGAACGCCCGGGTAAGGATGGGAAAATTTTTAAAGTGATTAAGTTTAAGACTATGACGGATGAGAGGGATGTAGATGGTAATTTGCTCCCTGATACAGAACGGTTGACCAAGGTTGGGCGTTTTGTTCGCTCCACCTCTATTGATGAACTTCCACAGTTGATTAATGTGTTGAAAGGGGATATGGCACTTATTGGTCCTCGACCGTTATTGGTTCAGTATCTTCCACTATATAGTCAAGATCAAGTTCGTCGACACGATATTCGTCCTGGTATTACAGGGTGGGCTCAAGTAAATGGACGGAATGCAATTAGTTGGACAAAAAAGTTTGAACTTGATGTTTGGTATGTGGATCATTGTTCATTTCTGTTGGATGTGAAAATACTATTTATTACCCTGAAAAAGGTATTTGTACGTGAGGGTATCTCTTCGGAGACTTCTGTTACGATGGAGGTTTTTACAGGAAATAATTAAACGAACTATGTACTTATTTGGAGCAAGCGGTCATGCTAAGGTAATCATTGATATCTTGAATGCGCAAAATGTGGTGATTGACGGGTTAGTAGACGATAATTCAGATGTGAATGAGTTGCAGGGGTATTTGGTAAAGCACTGCCATTCAGGTTTGTCACCTTTCATTGTAAGTATCGGCTCGAATGCTATTCGTAAAAAGGTCGTGGAGAAGTTAGATGTAGATTTTGGCAAGGCTATTCACCCCTCTGCAATAGTTTCGCCATCGGCTACCATTGACGAAGGTACGGTAGTTATGCAAGGGGTAATCATTCAAGCAGATGTTAGAATAGGAAAACATTGTATTATTAATACTGGAGCTTCAGTGGACCATGAATGTGTTATAAGCGACTATGTACATATCTCACCGCATTCTACGCTTTGTGGAAATGTAAAGGTGGGAGAAGGAACATGGATTGGAGCAGGTACAACGGTCTTACCGGGGGTTAAAATCGGTAAATGGTCTGTGATTGGAGCAGGATCTGTGGTTGCTAAAAATATTCCGGATGGGGTCTTGGCTATTGGTAATAGATGTAAGATCATAAAAAATATAATATAACATAATGAACAAACGAATCTACCTTTGCCTTGCCCACATGAGTGGCAAAGAACAGACTTTTATTAAAGAAGCCTTCGATACCAATTGGGTTGTTCCGCTTGGCCCGAATGTGAATGCTTTTGAAAGAGAATTGGAAACATTTGTAGGTGAGAATAAACAAGTCGTTACCCTCTCTGCCGGTACGGCAGCTGTACATCTTGCATTATTGGCTTGTGGTGTCAGTCCAGGTGATGAAGTGATTGTACAAAGCTTTACATTCTGTGCTTCTTCGCACCCTGTAACTTATTTGGGGGCTACTCCGGTGTTTGTTGATTCGGAGGTGGTTACCTGGAATATGGATCCGGAGTTTTTGGAAAAGGCAATTGTTGACCGGATGGCGGTGACAAGTAAAAAACCAAAAGCGATCGTTCCGGTTTATCTTTATGGAATGCCTGCTAAAATCAATGAGATCATGGCAGTTGCTGACAAATATGATATTCCAGTTATTGAGGACGCGGCTGAAGGCTTGGGTAGCCGGTATGATGGCAGGGTGTGCGGTACGTTCGGACGATATGGGGTACTCTCTTTCAATGGAAACAAGATGATTACTACGTCCGGAGGTGGTGCATTAATCTGCCCGGATGAAGAAACGAAAAAGAAGATTATGTTTTATGCTACTCAGGCTCGTGAGTCGTATCCTTATTACCAACATGAGGAAATTGGTTATAACTATCGCATGTCGAATATCTGTGCCGGTATCGGACGGGGACAGATGATGGTTCTGAATGAACATATTACTCATCATAAACATGTCTGTCGGCTTTATAAAGAGTTACTTGCCGGAGTAGAGGGAATTGTACTGCATGAAAATCCTTCTTCCCAGTTCGATAGCAACTATTGGCTGAATACGATTTTACTTGATCCTGACTTACATGTGAATGGGGAAGAATATGCATATGAAGCGGTAGTTCAGGGAGCTGTAGGTGGTGCTGCCGGTGTGACACACGAAGCTTCTTCTTTGCATACGGATTGTGAGCCGAACAAGAATGTAGAGGCGATGCGTATGGCTTTGGATGCTGTCGGTATCGAATCTCGTCCGCTATGGAAACCGATGCATTTGCAACCCGTTTATAAAAATAATCCTTGTTATGTGAACGGTGTAAGTGAATCTTTGTTCAAACAAGGACTTTGTTTGCCGAGTGGACCATGTGTGACGGATGAGGATGTGGTTTATATTGTACAAGAGATCAAGAAGGCGATTCAGAAGTGAAATAATTGAAATTTTAATAGAATAATATATTATGTCAGTTTTTAAAGACAAAACCCTCCTAATCACCGGCGGCACCGGCTCTTTCGGTAATGCCGTTCTCCGGCGTTTCTTGGATTCCGATATCAAAGAGATCCGGATCTTTAGCCGGGATGAAAAGAAGCAAGACGATATGCGTCACGCTTTGCAGAATCCTAAAGTGAAATTCTATATCGGAAATGTACGTAACAAGACATCGGTAGATATTGCTATGCGCGGTGTGGATTATGTGTTTAGTGCAGCTGCATTGAAGCAGGTTCCCAGTTGCGAGTTCTTCCCAATGGAAGCTACCCGTACAAATGTAGAAGGAACGGAAAATGTGTTGCTTTCCGCTATCGAACATGGCGTAAAAAATGTAGTCGTCCTTTCGACCGATAAAGCGGCTTATCCGATCAATGCGATGGGAATCTCCAAGGCGTTGATGGAAAAGGTGGCGATTGCAAAAGGGCGTGAGTTGGGCGAAGGGGCGCAGACGACGATCTGCTGTACCCGCTACGGCAATGTAATGGCAAGCCGTGGTTCAGTGATCCCTCTTTGGGTGGAACAGATAGAACAAGGGAAACCGATCACTGTTACCGATCCGGAAATGACCCGCTTTATGATGACTCTGGATGATGCAGTCGATTTGGTGATCTATGCCTTTACACATGGTCATAACGGTGACCTGTTTGTTCAGAAAGCTCCGG
This sequence comes from Parabacteroides sp. AF18-52, assembly GCF_003479145.1. Lineage (NCBI taxonomy): Bacteria > Pseudomonadati > Bacteroidota > Bacteroidia > Bacteroidales > Tannerellaceae > Parabacteroides > Parabacteroides sp. AF18-52. Next base: position 584,681 of record NZ_QUGR01000001.1, on the reverse strand, counting down.
CAGCAACTCTGTCTGTTCTGGCACAGGCATTGAAAGAGACATACGCACAGATCGATCCGAAGTATCTGGATACAGAAGTGAAGGTGATCGGTACGCGTCACGGAGAGAAACTGTATGAAACACTGGTAACACGTGAAGAGATGGCGAAAGCGATCGATATGGGAGAGTATTACCGCATTCCTTGTGATACACGCGATCTGAATTATGACAAGTTTTTTACCGAAGGCAGCGAATGTCTGTCTAAGATAGAAGATTATCATAGCCATAATACCACACGTCTGGATGTGGAAGGCATGAAAAAACTATTACTCCGCTTACGTTTTATTCAGGAAGATCTAGGACTGATTGAACGGGCAAAACCAAGAGAAATCAGAAGCGAATAAATTAGCTTCATGTCAAGCCTCCAAACTTAAAATTTTAATGTAATGAATATATTAGTTACCGGTGCTAAAGGATTCGTCGGTCGAAATCTTGTTTCCCAACTCCATAATATCCAGTCGGGGAAAGCACGGAATTACCCTGTTTCGGAAACTGAACTAAAGGTTTTCGAATATGATATAGACAGCGATACGGCTGAGTTGGATGTCTATTGCAAGAATGCCGATTTCGTCTTTAACCTGGCGGGTGTGAACCGTCCGAAAGATCAATCGGAATTTATGAAAGGTAACTTTGGCTTTGCATCTATTTTGCTGGATACGCTGAAAAAGTATAACAATACTTGTCCTGTAATGATCTCTTCGTCTACGCAGGCGGCCTTGGATAATCCGTATGGTGAATCGAAGAGGGCGGGAGAGAACTTATTATTCGAGTATGCAAAAGAAACCGGAGCAAAAGTCCTGGTTTATCGTTTCCCGAATGTGTTCGGAAAATGGTGCAGACCAAACTATAATAGTGCTGTCGCTACTTTCTGTAACAATATAGCCAATGATCTGCCTATCCGGGTGAATGATTCGAGTGTGGTTATGAACCTGGTGTATGTGGATGATGTAGTGGATGAACTGATTGCTGCTTTGTCGGGTGGGGAACATCACGAGGGAGACTTTTGTGCCGTTCCTGTGGTTCATACGATCACGTTGGGAGGTATTGTTGACCTGCTTTATTCTTTTAAGGAAATGCCGGATAATTTAAGTGTACCTGATTTGGGCGATCCTTTCACGAAGAAGTTGTATTCGACCTATCTGTCTTATCTGCCGAAAGAGAAATTCAGCTATCCGGTACAGATGAAAACAGATGATCGCGGTAGTTTTACGGAGATTATCCGTACGCCTGACCGGGGACAGTTTTCAGTCAATATCTCCAAACCGGGTGTAACCAAAGGTCAGCACTGGCATCATACCAAGAATGAGAAATTCGTGGTGGTGAGCGGTCATGGCTTGATCCGGCTTCGTAAGATCGGAACGGATGAAGTAATCGATTTTGAGGTCAGCGGGGAAAAGATAGAGGTCGTGGAAATGATTCCCGGTTATACGCATAACATCATTAATCTTTCCGATACGGAAGAACTGGTGACTTTTATGTGGGCCAACGAACCTTTCGACCCAACCCGGCCGGATACTTATTTTGAAGAGGTGTAAATGTTAAATAAAGAAGAGAGAATGATTATTCTAAATGATTTACTACTTTTGTAAAAAGGAACTACAAATATAAAACGATATGAATACCTTTAGTGTAGATACATTGAGAGTCGATATTTTTAAAGAGCTTATAAACTTGGATCAAGAAAAGTTATCTGAAGTTTATAAGTATGTTAAAGAATTGGCTTCAAAAGGAAATTCAGAAACGCTTATTTTAAAGGAAATGTTGGATGCTTCGGCCGATTATGCGGTTAAAGCTCATAAGCGTGGTGAATTTCATTCTACTGAAGAGGTGATGGAACGGTTGGGGAAGGAGATGGGATGGATGTAATTTGGACATCTCCGGCTGAAAAAAGTTTTGCTGAAACACTCTATTATATCAGACTGAGAACGGGGGATGCTTCTGCCCGTAAAGTATGGCAAATGATTAGAAAGCAAGTCGACCTATTGACATTTAATCCATATATGGGTAAAGTCGATCCGGATTTATCTGATGAAAACCACCAATACCGCTTTATAGTTGTCAACAAAAAAAGTAAAGTCTACTATTTTATACAAGAGGATTTTCTCTATATAGCTTTGGTAAGAGATACCAGGCAGGACTTGCAATATTTAAGGGAACTTCTATCTTTATTATTCTAAGAAAATCAATCTCTTCCATAATCTATTTGAAGAGAAATGAATAAACTGAAATTAATGACCATCATCGGTACCCGTCCGGAAATCATCCGTTTGGCTGCTGTTATTAAACGATGCGATCAGTACTTCGATCAGATCTTAGTCCATACCGGACAAAATTACGATTATACATTGAACCAGGTATTCTTTGATGATTTGGGACTTCGTGCTCCTAACTATTATCTGGACGCCGTAGGTGCGGATCTGGGAGAAACGATTGGGAATATCATTGCCAAATCGTATAAACTGATGGCGGAGGTGAAGCCTGATGCCGTGCTTGTCTTGGGAGATACGAACTCCTGCCTGTCTGTTATCGGTGCAAAGCGTTTGCATATTCCTATTTTTCATATGGAGGCGGGTAACCGTTGTTTCGACGAATGTCTGCCGGAAGAAACCAACCGCCGTATCGTGGATGTGACAGCCGATGTCAATATGTGTTATTCGGAACATGCGCGCCGGTATCTGAATGCTGCCGGTACACCGAGAGAACGTACTTATGTAGTCGGTTCGCCGATGGCAGAGGTATTACATAATAACCTGGAACAGATCAAAGCAAGTGATGTACTGGAACGTCTGGGATTGAAGAAAGGAAAGTATATCTTATTGTCTGCCCACAGGGAGGAGAATATCGATACGGAAGTAAACTTCTTCAACCTGATGAATGCGGTAAATGCGATGGCAGAGAAATATGCCATGCCCATTCTTTATTCCTGCCATCCCCGTTCCAGGAAATACATAGAACAACGTGGTTTCAAATTCGATCCGCGTGTGATACAGCATGAACCACTGGGGTTTCACGATTACAATCATCTTCAGATGAATGCCTTTGCAGTGGTATCCGATTCGGGTACGCTTCCCGAGGAAAGCAGTTTCTTCTTGTCTGTCGGCAATCCTATTCCTGCGGTATGTATCCGTACGAGTACGGAGCGTCCGGAAGCATTGGATAAGGGAAATTTCATCTTAGCTGGTATTACAACAGAACAGGTGTTGCAGGCGGTGGATGTGGCTGTCGTGATGAATAAAGATGGCGCTTTGGGAATCCCCGTTCCCAACTACGTGGATGAGAATGTTTCGGTGAAGGTAGTCAAGCTGATCCAGAGCTATACCGGAATCGTGAATAAAATGGTTTGGAAAAAATATTGAAACAAAAGTCATGCAACTAATTAATTCAACCTTATTAAATGAAGTGACGAAGCAAGCCCAGGAATCTCCCCGCTTGCGTATGAACTGTAATTTTCATGATTCTTTGGATGCCAAAGCCCAGCGTTTGCTGAATGCGTTGGAGCCGGGGACTATTTTACCGATTCATCGCCATCCGCATACGGCAGAGACTTATTTGCTGTTGCGTGGGAAGATTCGGGTGATGTTTTATAATGATAAAAAAGAAGAAACAGAGTCGACCCTGTTGGATCCTTTGGTAGGAAGTTTTGGTGTACATATTCCGGCTAATCAATGGCATACATTGGAGGTGTTGGATAGCGGCTCTGTGTTGTTTGAAGTAAAAGACGGCCCCTATACTCCGTTGGGGGAAAACGATTTGTTGAAGTAAGAGATGTAAGAAGGGAGTACCTTCCTCATATCGGCAGTGCACTCCCTCTTTTTATATCGCTTACGCAATAAACCATTTATAAAGACACCCGACCCCGCCCATCAGCATCAGGCTATATCCTGACATTCCGAGCCAGTCGGCTCCGGGCGGGAGGTTATTCTTCCCATCTCTGCGGCTTCCCCAGTCCCCCTGGGTGAGAGCGAGAGAATCGCCCCGATGCAGGTCAGGGTCACTTCCGTCTCCCTCATCAGGAGGGAGAGGAGGCTCAGGAGGAGCAGGCAGAGGATGAGTACAGGGGCAGTCACCGGCTGCCGGTTTTCGCTTGCGGGGGAAGATGATCCGGGCAAGGCCGGTGAGGAAGTTGAGTATTGTTTCAAGGACATTCATGGAAATTGAAAATTATAAATTGAGAATTGAAAATTAATTTACCTTCAATCGCTCTATCGACCGGCTGACCGCCACCAACATGCGCTGGTAAGCCGCACGGTTGTCGCCGTTCACTTCGCTGATATATTTGCTGTAAGCAATCTCTTTGGCGTAGGCGGAAGGGTGGAAGGTGAGAGTCGCGGCCACAGGATAGGCCGAGTGGATCAGACGGGCGAAATCGAGAAAACTGGCTTCCGGAGTGAGGTAACTGCGGAACCACAGACACGGACGGCCGTCGTTGGCAGACAGGTCGGTACGGTCTCCTTCCCAGAAAGGGTTGGGACGGCCATAAGCGGTGATGCCGAAAAAGTTGTTATGCTCTCTGCATAGCGCACTTTTGCCCCAACCGGTCTCGATGGCGGATTGAGCCAGGATGATGACCGGGTTCATTCCGAACCGCTCTGCCGCCTTTTGGGCGAGGGGAAGATACTGTTTGATAAAATCTAGTTTTGTCATAATCGATAATGAAATTATTTGTCAATGTGCCAATATGCCAATGGGAATACCAATTATTGCAATCTTAATTGCCACATTGGTAAATTGGTTGATTCTTTTACTCAATCTCCGGACGGTCGCTACCGCCGCCCGAACCTGAACCGGAGCCTGAATCGCTGCCCGGAATGACCCACTTCTCGTAAGAAGCGTCGCGGACAATATCCATCAGCATGGTGCCCGGATAAAATACGATATGAGCACGATTGAACAACGAAGAATTGAAATCCTTTTCGGTGCTGGAACCTTTGCTGCCGGCAACCATACGGAAACTACCGAAATCGCCCAGATGGATCGATTCGCCGTCGGCAAGGGATTCGTTCATGACGGTGATCAAACCGTCCAGGACCAGCAGGATATCGCCACGGCTGGCGGTACTGTATTTGCTGATGCGGCTGCAGATGCGGTTCAGATCGACCTTTTTACTGATGCTGGTCTGAGCATAGTAGAGCTCGGCTCCTTCTGCTGCATCTTTACTCATGTCTTTGCGTTTGACAAGTCTGTACTTTAATGGCATAGATTTTAAAAATTAGGGTTGATACTTGAAATTAATTGTTGGTTATCGATAACATTACAAAGGTACGGCAGCCCGAAAACACGCAGACAGATAGATGCCGGTAGAGACAGATAGGGTCAGATAAAAACAGTTAAATATTTACATTCAAAACAGGTATGTTTCGTTGTTAAAACATATATGTTTTGAAGACAAAAGGTATATGTTTTACAATCCGGACAGACTATACGGAGACATAAAAAAGTATAGACTTATGGATTTATTTAACAGACAAGATCTACAAAAAGGAATCAGCCTTTTAAAAAAAGGATACGAGGAATAGCGGGTAAACATCTGTCATTCCCTTTGCTGAAAAAATCGATCGATGAACAGGAAAATGAGATACCGGATATCTTTTTACTGGCATTTTTGCTGGGAGACCCGAAGATCAGGGAGAAAAGGACATGGGACGACCTGGCCAGGTCGTTTTTCAAACAGTACCGCAAGGTGATATACAGTTACTGCCATTACGATACCGGTCCCCTCGACCTGGAACGGATCAGGGTGAAGGAACCGAAGTTGTTTATCGAATATTTGTCGGGGATGGTCAGAAGCGGGATGTTCGGTGATTGTTCGTATGAGGAACTGGCGGATTATATCTACATGATCTTTCAAACCGACTTTGAAAAATCGTACATCTGCAGCATTCTGAAGAATGCACATGAGGATTATCTGCATATACATGACCAGATAAGACGGGAAATGAAGCTCGAACCGAAGAGAAAGAACGGAATTTTTAATAACTAACCTGTTGATGTATAGTCTGTTGGGTTGTAATAAATACGTGAAAAACAGTTTTTTATATCAGAAAAGCACTGTGTACCTTTGTTTTAAAGCGTTGGAGAACGGTCTTATTCTGAAAAAAAATTGAAAAACCTCCTATTATAAAATCTTTATATAAGAAATACTTCTTTTTATATTAAAGAGGAACGCATAAAAGCTAAATAGAGAGCAAATATAAACCTGATATGATCTGATGTTATTCAATTGTTTTTGCGAATAGAGCGCACATAAGGACGCAAATACTAATTTTAGTTAAACCAAACACAATGAACAGAGAGCAGAGAAACTATGCCCAGGTTGCAACGTTACTGGGAAAGGCTTTTATCAGGTTGCCGAGAAAGATCTTGAACAAATTAACTTGTCCGATAAAAAAAGAACGCGATCTGGCAAAAATGTACGTCACTTTGATTATCAGAGCTTTTTATGTCGACGGGACGGTGATTTTAGGAAAGTACCGGCATATTTGCCGCCGGGGGGAGTATATGGGAACCTATCATGAATTGTCGGAATTGACTTGTATCAGTATCGGGTCGGTCGGCTATTATTTGAAATTACTGGCTATTGATCATCTGATCGTAATCAATGCCGTGACCGGAGGAACACGTATCGGTATTTGCGGCTACGACTATTTTTCCGGTTACGAATTGGAAACGGACACGCAGCAACGGGAATCTGAGCCGTCTTGCACATTGGCCGATATCGAGCGGAAAATGGGGGGACGCAGCATGCAGGATGCCGGTAACCGACAGGAAAGGAGTGACGTATGATGGATGTCGAGAAAACGTTGATCTGTTGCCTGCTGACCTCGGCGGAAGCTCCGATGCTGGTAGCTTCTTCCTTGCGTAAAGAGATGTTTGAAGATAAGTCGCTGAGCTTTGTTTACGGGGTTATCATGGATTTGTATAACCGGGGTGTGCGGCCGGATATGATGACGGTCGAAACTGAAATGCGTCGCCAGGACGAGGCACAGTGGAAAGAATTGAACGGGCTTTCTTTCATCCTCCCGGCCATGCTGAATGTCCGTACCGGAGAGAATGTAAGCCTGTATGCCGATGAGGTGAAACGCCGGTATAAACTGCGTCTGCTGGGACAATTGTTCGTTATGCTGAATTTTAAATCGGGGCAGTTCGATGCCGTACCCGACGAGCTGATCGCGGAGGCGGAACAGTCGTTGATGGATATCCGGCGGAATACGGCCGACGGGGAACCGATGCAGACGGTGGGAGAACTGTCGGCAAAGGCTGTGGAATGGCACCGGAAACGGATGAATGCTTCCGAAGATGTCACCCGGATATTGAGCGGGATGGAGGAACTTGATTATGTCACGGGCGGTTTGCATCGTGGGGAGGTGATCGTTTTGGGCGGCCGTCCCAGCGACGGGAAAACGGCGGTGGCACTTCATATCGCTGTCAATGCGGCACGTGCCGGAAAGCATGTCTGCCTGTTCAGCCTGGAAATGTCTGACTTGCAACTGCTGAACCGTATCCTGGCTGGCATGACCGATGTGGATGCCGATCATCTGCGTATTTCCGGATTGACGCAGCAGGAACTGGAGATGCTGGCGGAAGCAGGAAAGAAGTTGGATAAGCTACCGTTGTATATCGATTACACGCCTTGCTGTACGGTCGGCGATATCCGAGCCAAGGTGATGCTGAAGAGTAAGGCGGGCGAGTGCGACCTGGTGGTGATCGATTATCTGCATCTGTTGTCGTCGGTCCGCCAGAAGAATGAAACACTGGATCAGGTGGTAGGACGTAATGTGACTGCCTTGAAACAGCTGTCACTGGAGGCTGATTGTCCGGTTTTGCTTGTTTCGCAGATGAACCGTGCCTGCGAGACGAGACCGGATAAGGCACATGTCCCGGTGATGAGCGACCTGAGGGATTCGGGTACGATCGAGCAGGTGGCGGATTGTGTAATTTTTGTCTATCGTCCGGAAAAGCATGGGATTATACGGGACGAACGGACAGGGGAGAGCCTGGTGGGAGTAGGCAAACTTTATATCGTGAAAAACAGGAACGGGGCAACAGGAATTGCCCGTTACCGTTACAACGAATCTTATACGAAGATCACGAACTATCGTAATACTTCTGCATCATGACGCAACGGGAAATAAACAATATAAAACAGTCTGCACCGCCGATCGAAGAAATCATCGGGCGGTATGTACAGCTGACGCAGAAGGGGAGAAGCCTGTTGGGGTGTTGCCCGTTCCATAAAGATCGTCACCCTTCTTTGGCGGTAAATCCGGAGAAGCAGTGTTTCATCTGTTTTGCCTGTGGAGAGAAAGGGGACGTAATCAGTTTTTTACAGAAGATAGAAGGGATATCGTTCGGAGAGGCAATTGATAAATTGAAAATTGAAAATGGAAAGTCGAAAGTGAAATCTGAGGTCAAACCCGAAGTCAAATTGACAAAGCCGGTATGTGAAACAGACAAATTTTCAAATCTCGATTCTCAAATTTCAATTGAAAAAAATCTTCAGTTTCTTTCGTCTCTCCTTCCTGCCGCTTCAGGGGATTCGGACCTGACACCGACCTGGCTCGATTTCGGGGTTGGGACTTCACCGGCGATGGTTCCTGAAGAATGGAAGGCAATGCGTAACCGGCTGGTGTTTCCCATCCGGAATGAGGAGGGGCAGTTGGTCGGGTTCGGAGCACGCCGTCTGACCGAAAATCCGGATATCCCTAAATATATCAACTCGCCGACCAGCGGACTCTATCGTAAAAACGAGCTACTTTACGGCTTGGATATGGCCCGGAAAATGATTCGTGAAAAACAGTTTGCCATTCTGGTGGAAGGATACAAAGATGTGCTGGCGATGCACGCAGCCGGATTCAGGAATACGGTGGCGCTTTGCGGAACGGCTTTGTGTGACGGGCATATTGCCTTGTTGAAGAAATACACCTCGCGGGTGGTCGTGATGCTGGATGCGGACGCAGCAGGAAGAAAGGCTGCTGAAAAGGCGGTTTGCCAGCTGGGGATGCAAGATATCCGGGTGTATAGGATGGAACTGCCGGAAGGGCAAGACCCGGACTCGTTGTTCAGGCTTTGGGGAAAAGAAAGGTTTACAAGGTATCTGCGGGAAAGACTCATGCAGGGAACCTCTTCGGAAGAGGCTTTATTGCTGGGACGTATCCGGGAAGGGATACTGCTGTTGTCTGCCATCACCGACACGGCGAAACGGATGGAGGCACTTCGTTGCCTGAATGTCGGAATGGCTTACCTGACCGGTCTGTCGCAGAGGGAGAGACGTCCGGCCACGATGGACTGGAGGTGGGTATGAAGAAGGACGATAGAAAAAGCAGGATAAAGACCGCCGGGGAAGATGAGGAGGAAAGGATGTGGAAGAACCGCAGTTTTACCTGGATGGAACTGGGGATATTGTATAGTCCGGATCTGACTCCTGCGGCAGCCTCACGCCGGTTGAAGGTATGGGTGACGGCAAATGCCGGATTACTCCGTAGCCTGGGAAAGACGGGATGGAACCGTACGCAACGCATTCTGACACCGCGCCAGGTGGGGTATATTGTGGAAGTTCTGGGCGAACCCTGATTTTAGGATGAAAGAAATATCTGTCGACAGATAAATCAAATGAACTATTTTTTGAAATTCTTTTTTGTGGTCTGCATGTTACCGGTCGCTTCGTCATTGAATGCCCAGTATTCGCTGGGCATGACCGGATTGCAGACGATTCCGACTGCGGATATGCAAGCAGACGGAACTTTTATGGGAGGAGCTAATTTCCTGCCCGAAGCGATGACACCCGGCTACTGGGACTATGATACCGGAAACTATTTTGTCAATATGACTTTCCTGCCGTTCCTGGAGGTTGCATACCGTTGTACTTTACTTCACGGAGAATTTGAAAACGGGAATAAATGGCAGCAGGACCGTTCCGTCTCATTGCGTCTTCGCCCCCTGAAAGAGGGGAAGTGGCATCCGGCAATCGTTCTGGGATCGAATGATGCCTTTACGAGCAGCGAACTGAATATGTTTGCGAAAGTCAAAGGCAACCGTTTTTTCTCGTCCGTATATGTTGTTGGAACGAAACATCTGTTATTCGGCGGCCATGATCTGGGGCTTTCTTTGGGAGGTAATATCCCGTTCCGTAAAGATGCTTACCATAAGGGCGTTTTTGGAGGAGTAAGCTATCGTCCGGCTTTTCTGAAACCTGTCGTACTGATGGTCGAATATGATACGGAGGCAGTGAGTGTAGGGGCTGCCGCACGTTTTTTCAATCATTTATCCCTACACGCTTTCTGCTATGATTTCAAAGCTCTCTCTGCCGGGATACGGTATGAGTTCAGATGCTGGAAATGACTTAAATCGTTACAGTCGGATGTCGAAGATATATCGTATACTTTTTTTATTTCTCCTGGGCAGTCTGTTTGGTTGGAAAGGAAAGGCGACAGTAAAGGAGGCGCTTGTCGACCTGGGGATGGAAAACGTAAAAGTGGCGGTGCAGGCTGGTGGGGTGTGTATTGCTTATGAGGATAATGTTTACCGGGGTACTTATCGCGGATTGTTTGAGGTGATCCGGACTTTATTGGATGAACCGGATATTGCAGATGAAAACATACAACTGGCCGTATTGGAAAACGGAATTCCTCAAATCAGGGTGTCGCTGGACCGGGAGTTTGTCTCTGCTTACCGGCAGGGGCGTTTGTCACTGGCGGCCGTGATGAAGGGACTGGCGATAAGTTACGATACGGATGAGGTAATGAAGGCTTTGAAAGGGACGAAAGCGGTAAACCGTTCGGCAGGGAAAGTGGATCTGGTATTGTATCCCCAGGTCAGATTGCAAAATTCCTGGCTGGATAAAATATACGGAGCCGTACTCGATATAGCACCGGCTGTAGAGATCGGTTTATGGAAAGGTGCCTCTTTTACCGGGCAGGTGATATTTCCGGTCTGGAATAATCTGGTAGGAGAAATGGATTATATCCGTGCAGGGATGCTGGTGGTACGTCAGGAAATACGGTTACCGAAAAATGTGTTTGCGACATTGAGTGTAGGCAATTTTAATCAGGACCGGATCGGAGTGGACCTGAACCTGTTGTATCATACAAATTCCGACCGTTGGGCTTTCGGCTTGAGCGGCGGCTTGACGGGAGCATCCACTTTTTACGGCGGTAGATGGGAGGTGACACAATGGAGACGGGTAAACGGCTCGGTATTGGTGCGCTATAACGAGCCGTATTATAATTTGCAGTTCGACTTATCGGCGCATCGGTATATCTATGGCGATTATGGAGTGCGTGGTGATTGCAGCCGTCATTTCGGAGAGATAACAGTCGGTTTGTTTGCCATGTATTCCGAAGGGGAGGTGAACGGAGGATTTCACTTTGCTATTCCTCTGCCCCGGAAAAAACGTAGCAAGCACCGGGCTGTCCGGGTGCGTTTGCCGGAATATTTTGACTGGCAGTATGAAGCGCAGTCGGGGCCCCGGTATACTTCACGCAGGCTGGGACGTTCTTACGAGACACGTCCGGATGAAAACAGAAACCGCACTTACTACAATCCTGACTTTATCAAGGATAACCTGGTGATCCTGGCAGAACAATCCAAATAATATCAAGAAATATTTTTTTAACAAAAAAGAAGACAAAATGAAAATGAACAAGCATTTGGTTGCGGGCATGGCTATATGTCTTGCTGCAACAGTAGGTGTAGGACTTAGCTCCTGTAAGAAAGATGAACCGACTCCCGTCATTGTGGAAAATCCGTTGGATGCGGAGGTCTATTACATTGCCGGAAAAGTGATGGCTGGAAATAATGCTTTGGAGGGTGTAAAAGTAACTGCAGCGAACTCGGAAGCAACGACGGCCGCCGACGGTACTTTCCAGTTGGAGATGACATCGAAAAATGATTACGTTGTCACTTTTGAGAAGAGCGGCTATGTGACCGTTACGGCAGAAGCCAGTTTCCCGTCTGATGCCAAGAAACAGAGTGTCGTATCGCTGGTGCAGGAACTGGAGGAAAAAAATCAGCCTGTTACCGTTACTCCGGATGCCGGAAGTACAGTGATAGAGGCTAAACGGCAAATGGTGGAACTGGAATTTCCGGCCGGTGCGGTTAAAACGGCAACGGATATAACTGTGACGGCTTATAAGGAAGGTGCTAAAAAGTCTCAGGCAGGTACCGTTCGTGCCAGCCTCTCTACTGTTAGTTGTGAACCGGACGGTCAGACTTTTGAGAAGCCTGTTATTCTGCGGATGAAGAATCCGGCAAGTAACAGCGTTTATTTTGCTGATGTAAGGCATTATGTGGAGAAGAACGGCGTGTGGAATGAAACCGGTACTGCCGGGTACAATGGAAATGGATATTATATGACCACGATCGACGGATTTTCAAATCACTCGTTCGGAGTGCCTTGTTCATCACAAAAGGGAACATCTAAAACTGAAGATCTGGCATCGGTTGTGATTGATAATCTGGGAAATATGGATTCAAAAGAACAGGCGATCGATGTGACATTCCACTTGGGTTGGAAGATCGACGGAACTACGAGCGATCTGCTGAAGAAACAATTGGCAGGCTTGAGTGATAGTGATGTTACAGCTTTATCCGGTGCTGTCGAAAGTTCATTGGCTTCATTGCTGGGAGGAACTCAGAGTGTCGGTGAGATGACATTGAAACGTGATGCCAGAGTAAGCGGGGATATGAAAGCGACTGTTTCCATGATTGAAAAGACCACTACTACGGTATTTGGTTTTCCGGTCGTATTCGGAGGACAGACTGTAGCGCTGACCATTCCGGTTGTGAAATATGAGGGAGTCGACCTGGTAGTGACAACTGAGAAAGGGGCGAGTCATGGAAGTCATTCCGGTGGTTCAGGCGAGTAAATATCCGGAAAAGAAGAAAAGTATGAAGATAAAATATGTGACTTATCTGGTGATGTGTATGGCGGTGTTTTTTTCCGCCTGCACTTCAACCAAGAAAATTATCTATCTACAGGATGTTATCCCATTGAAACAGCAGGAGATCGAACAGAAATATGAAGTGATTATTCATAGCGACGACCTGCTGGCTATCATGGTAAACAGCCGTGATCCGGAGCTGGCGTTGCCTTTTAATATGCCGATGGTGACTTATCAGTTGGGATCGAATAATGGCGGACAGCAACGTGTTTTAGGTTATCTGGTGGATACGAACGGAGATATAGATTTTCCGATCCTGGGGAAGATCCATGTGGAAGGGTTGACTCGCATGCAGTTGACGGAGCTGGTAAAGAGCAAGCTGATCGAAGGCGACCTGATCAAAGATCCGATCGTAACGGTACAGTTCCTGAACTTTAAGGTTTCGGTGATGGGCGAAGTGGGCCGTCCGGGTAGTTTCACTATCTCCGGCGACCGTATCACATTGCTGGAAGCATTGAGTATGGCAGGCGACCTGACTATCTACGGCCGTCGCGACCGGGTAGGTGTTATCCGTGAAAATAACGGGAAACGTACGATCCTTTTCCATGATCTTCGGTCGGCTGATATTTTTAATTCTCCCTGCTATTACCTGCAACAGAACGATATTGTCTATGTAGAACCGAATAAAGCGAAATCAGGTCAGAGCAGCATTAACCAGAATAACTCGATCGGAGTCTGGGTTTCTGTCATATCGTTGCTGACGACGATCGCGGTATTAATCTTTAAATAATCGGATAATCTAATGAATTCTGAACAAGAAACTACTTATTTACGTGAAAAAGAAAACGAACTGAATCTGAACGACCTTTTCCATATAGTCCTGGCTAATTGGTACTGGTTCCTGTTGTCCACCCTGTTTTGTTGCGGGGTGGCGTTCCTGTATCTGAAATGGGCGCCGAAGGTGTATACACGTACGGCTTCCGTGCTGATCAAGGATAATACCAAAGGGGGTGGTCTTAGTGAATCGGCGGCTTTTGAAGAACTGAATATGTTCAATGTAAAAAGCAACGTGGATAACGAGGTGTTGGTTTTCAAATCGAAACGTTTGATGAATATTGTTTCCGAGCGTCTGAATCTGGATGTCAGCTATACGGAGAAGGACGGGTTGCGTACGGTTGAGTTGTATACGCAGTCGCCTGTAGCCGTACAGTTCCCGGAGGCGGAGGCGACGCAGGCGTTTTCATTGGTAGTGACGCCTTTGTCGGAAAAAGAAGTGCTGCTGTCGGATTTCTCTATGGCCGAGGGGAAAATGCAGAAGGTCGTGCTGAACGATACGGTGGCAACGCCTGCCGGCAAGCTGGTGGTAACTCCGACCTTGTATTATTCGGATAAATATTTCGGAAAGTCTGTCGTTGTCGGGAAGAAGAACCGGGAAGATGTCGCATTGAATTACAGCAATGCCCTGCAAGTGGTATTAGCCAGTAAAACGGCTACGATCATTAACCTGACCTTGCAGGATGTGTCTATCCCGCGTGCGGAGGATATCCTGAATATGTTGATCGCTGTTTACAATGAGGATGCGATAAACGACAAGAACCAGGTAACGGTGAATACATCCAATTTCATCAATGAGCGTCTGATCATTATTGAAAAGGAGTTGGGAAGCGTGGATGCCGATATCGAAACGTATAAACGGGAAAACCGGTTAACGGATATCAGCTCCGAGACAGGCATGTACCTGCAGGAAAGCAGTCAGTACAGTAAAGAAGGACTGGGGTTGGAAAACCAGAGGACGCTTGCCAAATATATACGCGATTACCTCACGGACCCTCATAAAAGTGCCGACCTGATACCGGCTAATACCGGCATCGCGGATGTGAATATCGAGGGACAGATCAGCGAGTACAACAACCTGTTGCTGAAACGTGACAAACTGATCAGCAACAGTAGTAATAAGAACCCGGTGGTTATGGATCTGAACAATTCGCTGAATGCGATGAAACAGACCATAATCCGGGCGGTTGACAACCTGATTGTCGGTCTGAATATCAAGATAAAGAATATCAAGGAGCGGGAGGTACAAACGACACGCCGTATCTCGGCTGTACCGACACAACAGAAGTATGTGCTGTCGGTCGAACGCCAGCAGAAGATCAAGGAAGAGCTGTATCTCTACCTGCTGAATAAGCGGGAAGAGAATGCCTTATCGCAGGCGATCACGGAAAGTAATGCCCGTGTGATCGATGCTGCCCAGGGTAGCCGGAGTCCGGTGGCTCCCAAGTCGATGATGATTTTACTGGCGGCTATGGTATTGGGGTTGGCTATTCCGGCAGGTATTATCTGGCTGCGGATAGTTATGAATACAACCGTGCGTACACGTAAAGATGTGGAAGATGCCGTATCGATTCCGTTCCTGGGAGAGATCCCTTTGCGTGACAAGAAGAATAAAGATGAAATAGTCGTGCGTGAAAACGGGCGCGACAGTATTTCGGAGGCGTTCCGCATTGTTCGTACGAATATGGATTTCATGCGTGTGAAAGCAAAGGATATGAAAGTGGTGATGTTTACTTCTTTCAATCCGAATGCCGGTAAGACATTTGTGTCGATGAACCTGGCGATGAGCTTTGCTTTGACCAGCAAAAAGGTGATACTGATCGATCTCGATATTCGTAAGGGTACCCTTAGCAGCCATGTTAGTGCTAGCACTAACATGGGAGTTACAAACTATTTATCTGGAAAAGTGGATGATGTAGATGTAATCATAGGAAAAGAGGAAATTGCGAAGAATCTGGATATTATCCATACGGGCCCTGTTCCTCCCAATCCTTCCGAGCTTTTGTTGAGTACCCGTTTGGATACTTTGATCGAAGAGCTGAAGAAACGGTATGACTATATCATTCTGGATAATGTGCCTGCTGGTCTGGTTGCCGATGCGGCTATTGTGAATCGCGTAGCTGACCTGACCATTTATATCCTGCGTGCCGGTTTGATGGACCGCCGCCAGCTTCCGGAACTGGAGAAGCTGTATAAACAGGATAAGTTCAGGAATATGAGTTTGATCCTGAACGGCGTACGCTATAACCATTCGGGCTATGGTTACGGCTATGGTTACGGATACGGCTATGGTTATGGCTACGGTTACGGGAATGAAAAGAAAAAATCAAAATAGTTTCCGTTATGTTGACCTGGATTATACCGAAGAGAAATATTCTTTATACCACATTGCTTGAGGGAATGACGGATGTGCATGCACATCTGCTTCCCAATGTGGACGGGGGAGCGGAGTCCTTAATGGACTCGATGGCTGCATTGGATAGGATGAGGGAGGTAGGGGTAAAGCGAATCTTCCTTACTCCTCATATTGCGGAAGAATGTACGAATAATTCGTTAGAACTTTTACAGGCAAAATATTCCATTCTGAAAGAGTGTTGCCCTGCGGATATTGAATTATGTCTGGCTGCCGAATATATGCTGGATAATGGTTTTGATGCCCGTAAGAGGGGAAAAGTATTGACTTTCCCCGGTAAGCAGATATTGGTGGAGACTTCCCGCTTATCGGCACCCGAGAAATTCCTGACTTTTTTATTCGATCTTATGCTGGAAGGGTATAGGCCTGTTATCGCTCATCCGGAACTGTATCAGTATATGACGCAGGATGATTATTATTTTCTGAAAGACAAAGGATATAAGTTTCAGTTGAATTTGTTCTCGTTGGCCGGACTGTATGGAAAGCAAGCCCGGTCGGTTGCCCGGATTTTGTTGAATAAAGAATATTATGATTATGTGGGGTCGGATTTTCACCGGCTGGCCGATTATGAAAAAGGCCTGAAAAAACTCTACTTGTCGGGAAGTCAGATGAAACAAATCTACAAACTATTTAATAATAACGATTCGCTTTGGAACAGCGGATCGTTGGAAGAACAAAAAATTTAAAACTGTAAAAATATGATGAACAAAAGAGAATTGATATACTCTATCGCAGAAAAGACGGGGTATACGCAAAGTGCTGTACGGAATGTTTTGAATACATTTATTAATACTGTATTTGAAGAAGTGAAATCAGAAAATAAAGTAAGGATAGGGGGCCTTGGGGTTTTTTCTCCGATGTTTCAGAAACCTCGTCCGGTCAGGAATACGCAAACAATGGAACCCCTGATGCTTGCACCCAGAAGTACCGTGAAATTTCGTGCTGCGGATGACCTGGTCAGAAAACTGAATAAAGAGGAAGAATAGCTGCTTTAAGCTTTCGTCCGGTTGAATATTTAACTCTGTATTTTCCGATATTATTTCAATTAAAGTCGGAAAATACAGAGTTTTTTTATGCTGAATTCATAAAGATCCGATGTAATGACTAAAATAAACGAACGTTTTTTCTAGTCATTTATTTGATGCAAATATATTTTATATTAAATGAAAAACAAAGCGTTTTTTATCTTTTTATTTTACTGAATTACAGAGAGATATATGTGGTTCTTCAAGAAGTTGCAATAATCATATTATCTTGAATTTTCGTCTCGGAATAATGACTAGAAAAAACGTTCGTTTATTTTAGTCATTATTTTTTTATTAAAATGAAAATAGAATAATTCAATATAGTATTAATAGTTTGTTATAATGTCTGATATGCGATATAAAAGTAATTATATAATTGTTTTTGGTGTTATTATGATAATGTATCGTAAGGTGTTTATCAGGCTTTATAGTCCTAAGAGTCTGATTTTTATAATAATGATTATCAGTTCTTTATCTAAATTGAACTGTCAGAATATAGCAGTGAAAACAAATGTACTTTATGATTTGACGTCGTCTTTGAATATCGGGGGAGAAATAAAATGTAAAGATGCCTATTCGTTCAGTTCTATTATCAGTTATAACCCGTGGACTTTTGCTGATAACAAGAAGATGAAACATCTGCTTATACAACCGGAGTTCAGAAGATGGTTTGGTGAAGTTTTTCAGGGAAGTTTTGTAGGTATACAGGCCCATTATGCGCGTTTTAATTGGGGAGGAATATTGTCAGATTATCGTTTTCAGGGAAATCTGGTCGGTGCCGGAATTTCTTACGGATACCAATGGATGATAAGTCCGCTATGGAACCTGGAAGCTAGTATTGCTTTGGGGTATGCTTATCTGAGTTATGATAAATACAGGCAGGAAAAAGGAACGCCTCGCATAGAAAAGGCGCATACCAATTATGTGGGACCGACACAAATAGGCATATCTCTAATTTACTTTATACAATAAAAAAACAATAAATATGAAAATCAATCCGCTCGTGTTGTTGAGCTTATTTTTTATTTGCAACTCCTTATACGCAAAGGATATTGATGTGGAGATAAAATCGCAGTCATGTTTTGTGAAAGGTGATTCGTTGATGGTATCGGTGAAATGTATTGTCAATACCCATGATTTCACATCTGACGAATCACTTACCATTATTCCGGTGATAAAAGAGAACAGGCAGGAGAAAGAACTTGCGCCTGTCTTGCTGAACGGTAAAAAAAGACATCGCATATATGAACGGAACCGTGTATTGAATAAACGAAAAGGTATTGAAGGGGAGAAATATTTTCTTGTCAGGGAGCTGTCGGGAGAATACCCTTGTGAAGTGATCTATAATACTTCTGTTGCTTCCGAAAATTGGATGCGTATGCCGGAACTGTTTTTGAAGGTAAACAGGCTGGCTTCTTCCGGGGAAATTGTCCAGGAAACGATCGGTCTGAAAGAATCGGGTAGGTCACCGGAGGTAAAGAGAGTTGCTGTAACCAATGATGTTACGCTTTCGCCGAAGGTTTCGGAAGTATCCGGGTTAAAGGCTTCATACATTTCTCCGGAAAGTGATGCGACCGATGTACGGAATCAGAAAGAACTGAATTTTAACCTGGAAGAGGCCAGGGTGGTGGCGGAAATGAATCCCCAGATGCTTTCTTTACGCGAGTTGTATATGGTGGCGTTGAGCTATAAAAATGAACCGGGGAAATTTTATCAGATAATAGAAACGAGTGTAAGGATTTACCCGGCTCATCCGGTAGCCAATCTGAATGCAGCAGCGGCTGCTATCGAGCAGGGCAACTGGCAGGCAGCCGGGGAGTATCTGCGGATGGCACCCCATGAAACCCTGGCTTATAAAAATTGCAAAGGGGTGTATGAGTTGATGACCGGGAATCTGTATGAAGGCATTCGTTTGCTGAAAGCGGCAAAAGCGGAAGGATCGGAAGAGGCCGGTATGAATTTGGCCGTATTTTTTGAGAATAATAAACGTCATTGAATGTATAATTATTTACTAAGTGCTTTTATCATATGAAAAACAACTTTTTTGTAAAATCAGCAGGACTGTTATGCCTGGTATTGGGCTTGTCGGGATGTATTAACGATGCAGATGTATTACCGGAAGATAATTCCGGCTTTGTGGACGAGGGAGAAGGAAATGTCCGGTTCGCTTTTGTTGTTCCTAACAGTTCTACGACCAAAGCCGGCGAGGCGGAAACTTCGGGTATTTATAAAACCGGTACTGCCAATGAGTATAATGTAAAGTCGCTTACCGTTTATCTGTTCAATTCGGATACGAAGGCTTTATATAAAAAGATCTCGTTGGAGAATATAACCCGTACGGCAGGACCACAGGTTTCGGAAAATGCTTCTTCCGGAAACCAGAGTGAACATATCGTAAAGTACACGGCTAACAGGGTTTTGATAGATCCGGGTACGTATGATATTTTTACGGTTGCCAACGGGGATGTGACAGGTTCTTTCAATACGGAGAATGAGTTTATCAACCTGGTGGACAGATCCACTTATAAAGACGGCTTCGGGGTTTTGACCGAGGACGGTACTTTATTGATGTCAGGGCGTGCCGACAATAGCGGTTTGTATGAGGGTACTACGGATTCGAATTTGAAAGTGACTGTACGTGAGATTTTACCGTCGGAAGATCCTACTATTATAACTATAAATCTGGAGCGGGCTATGGCTAAGGTATTGGTCGGACAGTCGAAAGAGAAATACGATCTGACGACCGGCGATGGCGATAAATATGTTTCCATCAGCCTGTCCGGATTCCAGTATATCAACTTAAGCCGTTGGTTTTACACTTTCCGTCATACGGCAGTCCTGGCTGCAAACCGGGCTCCTTCTTCCTATACCATTACAAACGGAAATTTCGGGGAGATAAATCCTGTTAACGGGTATGTGATCGATCCTTATTTCTTCTCGAAAACGATAGATGGGGCTACCGATTTCGATAATACGGACGGATATTATGCTTATCCATTGAAGACGGTTGCTGAAAACTGGCAGTCTGTACCGGTTAATTCGTACCATGGTTTTTACTGTCTTGAAAACTGTATGTTTAAAACGAACCAGTTGAATGCTTATTCCACCGGAGTGCGGTTTAAGGCCAGTTTTACACCTGAGACTCTTTGGGGAGAGAATAAGGAGACGACCGATGCGAGACCTGATGTTATCTATTATGCGAATTATAAATTTTATACCAGTATCCAGGCAATGAAAGATGCCGGATTCAAACTGGATGGTATTACGGAAGGATCGACCGATGAAGAACTGGCAAAAGTGTTTGTGAAACGTTACCGGAAAGATCCGGAAGTGGCGAGCTATTATTGCTATTACAATTACTGGATCAGACATCTGGATAATAATAAGGAGAATGAGATGGGAGTCATGGAGTTTGCGATCGTACGCAACAATATTTATCGTTTGCTGGTGACCAATATCTCTGGACTCGGCACGGGAACTCCGGAGATCGATCCGGAAAAACCGGATGAATATGAAGCTTATCTGAAAATGGATTTTAATGTGTTACCCTGGATTGTCCGGAATCAGGGAGGAGACGGAGGCGCAACCCTTAAATAAGTATATATTGTTGTTCAGGAGACAGTGATTGTTTCTATGAAAACAGGCCAGGTAGCCACGGTTTATTCCGTGGCTATTTTTTTTCTATAGGCCATCGGTGATATGTCCTTGTATTTTTTGAAGAATTTACAAAAAGCCGCCTGGTCTGAAAAATGCAGTATCTCTGCGATCTGGCGAACCGGGATTCTGTCGTCTTCCAATAGGGTCATAGCCATGTGGAAGATTTCTTCGGAGATGACGGCATGAGGTGTCTTTCCCATCTGGTCTTTGATGATTCGTGAGAGGTGTTTGGTCGAGATACAGAGTTTGTCGGCATAGAAATCCACATTGTGCTCTGTCTTGAAGTGCTGCCATACCAGTTTCATGAAATCCAGCATGACCAGTTCTTTCTTTTCGATCGTGGAAGGGGTTTCATCTGCTGGTGCCCTGTGTTTGAAAAGCAGGTTACCCAACTCCAGCATTAAACTTTTGAAGTAAGTCCTGGCCAGCTCTGTCCGGTAATAGTTGTCTGTATTCCGGAGACAGTTTTGGAGCAGAAGCATTTGGTTTTCCAGAATATGGTTCTCTTCGGGAGAGAAAGAGAGGATGGGAGCGTCCATGATGTCCAACATATAAGTCAGTGGTCCGGGCTTCAGGTTCTTCAGGGATTCACTGGCAAACTTGTAGTTGATGAACAGGCAGTAAGCTCTTATATCCGTGCTGGTATTGAGTATCTGGATGGTGATCCCGTCCAGCATATCCAGGAGTGTATGTTCCCTCATTTCGTAGCGTCTTCCATTGAGTTGCAGTACCAGACAACCTTTGCATACCAGGATGAAGGCACGGGTACGTTCGATATAATGCTCCTTTAATCGTCCGAATTCGGATGAAGGAACCAATAACACCCTGTCGGTTAAAACACAGGCAGGCGGAAACATCGGGAATAGTTCTTCCAGGCTTAGTGGATTCATGGCTGTTTTTTTCGCGAATGTAATTATATCATGTCTAAAATGAGCAAATCTATGCGCTAAATAGACAAACGTTTTGCTAATAATCTATAATGATGGGCAAAATGGACAAATATGAGAGCGGATTGTACAAATGACGCTTGTAGGATAGCTTCTATTTTTGCCTTCGAGAAAAACAAATGCAAGAAAATGAAGGCAAGAAGTGTTATTACGATTGGTTTAGGTTTGCTGCTGTTTGTGGCTTGTAAACAACAGGAGCAACAACAGGTTGAAGGTGAAAATTACCCTTTATTGACCTTGAAGCCGGAGAACAGGCAGTTGTCTGTCAAATATTCGGCAGTGATAGAAGGAAAGCAGGATGTGGAAGTTCGTCCGCAGGTCTCAGGAACGATCACACAGGTGTGTGTAGAAGAAGGGGCACATGTCCAAAAGGGACAAGTATTGTTCGTGATCGATCAGGTTCCCTATGAAGCCGCCTTGCAGAAGGCGGAAGCGGCTGTGGCTACGGCAGAGGCGAATGAGGCAACTGCCAAACAGACGCTGGAAGGAAAACAGTTGCTGTATGAGGATCGTGTGATTTCCGATTTCGAACTCCGTACGGCACAAAATTCTTATAAGAGTGCCAAGGCTGCTTTACTTCAGGCACAGGCGGAAAAACGGGATGCGGAGAATAATTTGTCTTATACGCTGGTGAAGAGTCCGGTGGATGGGTTTGCCGGTATGACCTCTTACCGTATCGGGGCGCTGGTGAGTGCTTCGATGACTGATCCCTTGATCCGTGTATCGGACAATTCGGATATGTATGTTTATTTTTCGCTGACGGAAAAACAGGTTCTTTCACTGACCGCCCAATATGGTTCGCTGGATAAGGCGTTGGAGTCGTTCCCGGAAGTTTCTCTGGAGCTGAATGACGGAACGGTCTATGAGCAAAAGGGAAAAGTGGATGTGATCAGCGGGATTATAGACAAGACGACCGGGACTGTCAGTATGCGTGCGGTATTCGGCAATGAGGGAAAGCGTCTGATGAGCGGAGGTTCGGCCAATGTGATCGTGCCTTATGACCGGGAGGAATGTATCGTGATTCCTCAGGGCGGTACTTACGAGATACAGAACCGTATTTTCGCTTATAAGGTGGTGGACGGTAAAGCGGTGTCTACACCTATCCGGGTATTTGAGGTCAATGACGGTAAAGAGTATATTGTGGAGGACGGACTGAAGGCCGGTGACGTGATCGTATCGGAAGGTGCCGGTTTGTTGAAAGACGGTACAGTCGTGTCGGGTACTAAAACAGAGGAGAACTGACTATGAAACTACAACAATTTATAGACCGGCCGATTTTATCGATGGTTATTTCGGTTGTTATCACGGTGGCCGGATTGATCGGGCTGTATGCTTTGTCTGTGGAACAGTATCCGGACATCGCACCGCCTACGATCCGTGTGTCTACCACTTATAGCGGAGCTAATGCGGAAGCGGTACAGAAGAGTGTGATCGTCCCGTTGGAAGAGGCGATCAACGGGGTGGAGAATATGACCTATATGACTTCTACCGCCAGCAATACCGGTAGCGCGGAGATCACGGTTTATTTTAAGCAGGGTAGCGATGCGGATATGGCTGCCGTGAATGTACAGAATAAAGTATCTACCGCCACATCGCTGTTACCGGCAGAGGTGACCAAAGTCGGTGTGACAACGATGAAGCGGCAGAGCAGTATGCTGAAGATTTTCGGTTTGTACAGTCCGAACGGTACATACGACGAGACCTTCCTGACCAATTACCTGAGCATTAATGTGAAACCCCAGATACAACGTATCTCCGGTGTCGGTGAAGTGAATGTGATGGGAGGGGACTATGCGATGCGTATCTGGTTGAAGCCGGATGTGATGGCGCAGTACGAACTGGAACCGAGTGATGTGGAAACAGCACTTTCCAGCCAGAATATAGAAGCCTCCACGGGGGCTATCGGCGAGGACTCCAAGAATGTCTATCAATATACGCTGAAATATCGCGGACGGTTGGAAAAGGAGCAGGAGTTCGAGGAGATCGTGATCCGTGCTTATGACGACGGGCGTGTACTTCGCCTGAAAGATATTGCCACGGTGGAGCTGGGGGCGCAAAGCTATTCCTATACCGGTACGGTGAACGGTGCGCCGGGAAGTACCTGTATGATCAACCAGACCGCCGGTACGAATGCGAATGAAATCATCCAGGAAATAGATAAGTATCTGGAAGAACTGAAAGGAAGCTTGCCGGAAGATGTGGAAGTGGTGGAACTGATGAGTACCAAGAACTTCCTCGACGCTTCCATCAACGAGGTGATAAAGACCTTGCTGGAGGCGATTATCCTAGTGGTGCTGGTGGTGTATGTCTTTTTGCAAAATCCGCGTTCTACGCTGATCCCTACCATCAGTATCTTCGTGTCGCTGATCGGTACGTTTGCCGTCCTGTATATTGCGGGATTTACCATTAACTTGCTGACCTTGTTTGCGCTGGTTCTTGCCATCGGTACGATTGTGGACGATGCCATTATCGTGGTGGAAGCGGTGCAGGTGCGGTTCGATGAAGGGTATCGTTCGCCTTACAAAGCGTCGGTGGATGCGATGAGCGGCATCTCTTCTGCAATCGTTACTTCTACACTGGTCTTTATGGCGGTGTTTATCCCTGTTTCTTTTATGGGAGGGACTTCCGGGGTGTTTTATACCCAGTTCGGTATAACCATGGCCGTTGCCGTAGGTATTTCGGCTATCAATGCGTTGACGCTTTCACCGGCACTCTGTGCACTGATCCTGCGACCGAACGAGATACTGGTGGATGGTAAGAAGCCGGAGTTTTCCACCCGTTTCCGTTTGGCTTTCGATTCGGCTTTCAAACAACTGGTTCTTAAATATAAGAGTGGCGTTAAGTTCTTCGTTAAGCGGAAATGGATGGCCTGGGGTGCCTGGGGGATTGCTGTCGTTGCACTTTTTTATCTGATGAGTACTACCAAGACGGGGTTGGTTCCTTCGGAAGATACAGGTTCTATCTTTGTCAGCCTGGATGCGCCTGCCGGAAGTACGCTGGCGGAAACGGCTAGTATCATGGACGAGGTGGAAAAAGAGTTGAAGGATCTGCCCCAGATAGACAATTTCAATAAGGTAGCCGGTTTCGGTATGGGATCGGGGAGCGGGGCTTCGCACGGAATGTTTATCATCAAGCTGAAACATTGGGATGAACGTCAGGGTGAAGAGAACAGTGTGGATGCTGTTTCCGCCGAGATCTATAAACGTACGGCACATATCAAGAATGCGAAACTATTTGTCTTTTCCCCGCCGATGATTTCCGGATATGGTACGGGAAACAGTTTCGAGCTTTATCTGCAGGATCGTTCGGGAAAAGGGATCGAGGCGTTGAGCAATGTGACCAATGATTTTCTGGAAGCACTGAATAAACGTCCGGAGGTACAGATGGCTTATACCTCTTTCAGTGAGAACTTCCCGCAGTACCGGGTGGATGTAGACGAGGCACAATGCCAGCGTGCAGGGACATCGACCGATCAGGTATTGTCGGTGTTGTCCGGGTATTTCGGGAGTATTTATGCCTCTAACTTCAACCGTTTTACGAAGATATACCGGGTGATCGTACAGGCACCGTCCGATTACCGTAAAGATATGCAGTCGTTGAACAATATCTTTGTGAAGACGACCGATGGGATGGCTCCGGTAAGCCAGTTCGTAAAACTGACCAAGACATACGGGGCGGAGTCGCTGACACGGTTCAATATGTTTTCATCCATCAATGTACAGGGGATGCCTGCCGAAGGATATAGTTCGGGTGATGTGATCAATGCGGTATCGGAAGTGGCTGCCCAGACATTGCCGACCGGTTATGGTTATGAATTTTCCGGTATGACGCGGGAAGAGGAACAGATGGCGAACTCGCATGATACGGTGATTATTTACGGGGTATGTATCCTGTTCATTTACCTGATACTTTGTGCCCTGTATGAGAGTTTGTTTATTCCGATGGCTGTCATCTTATCCGTTCCTTTCGGCTTGATGGGTAGTTTCCTGTTTGCCCGGATGTGGGGGATAGAGAATAATATTTATCTGCAAACGGGGTTGATCATGCTGATCGGATTACTTTCAAAGACGGCTATTCTGTTGACGGAATATGCTACGGAACGCCGTCAGGCCGGTATGTCGCTGACACAGGCGGCGATGGCTGCAGCTTCTGTCCGCCTGCGTCCGATCCTTATGACGGCGTTGACGATGGTGTTCGGTTTGTTGCCACTGATGGTTGCTTCGGGTGTGGGGGCCAATGGTAACCGTTCGCTGGGTGTGGGAACGGTCGGAGGGATGGTTATCGGAACCGTTGCTTTATTATTTGTGACGCCTGCTTTCTTTATCGTATTCCAATATATTGAAGAGCGGGTGATGGGTAAACGAAAAGAAGATAGAAAATGAAAAAGATCATATATAGTATTATAATATGTACGGCTTTGCTGAGCAGTTGTTCGGTTTACCGGAATTATCACCGGCCGGACAATCTGCCGGTCGACAGCCTGTACCGTGATAACCCGGCTGTCGGGGAAGATTCCCTGACGCTGGGGGATCTTCCCTGGGAAGAGATGTTTCAGGATTCGTTATTGCAAAACCTGATCCGTTACGGATTGGAGAACAATACGGATATGCAGGTTGCTTTCCTGCGGGTAGATGAGGCGAAGGCCCAGTTGATGGCTGCCCGTCTTTCTTTCCTTCCGTCGCTGACCTTGTCGCCGCAAGGGACTATCAGCCGTACGGACGGGGCGAAGAGTGTGAAAACGTATGAGTTGCCTTTGCAGGCCAGTTGGGAAGTCGACCTGTTCGGTAGCCTGCGTAATGCGAAGAAGGGGACACAGGCCACTCTTTTACAGCAGGAGGCTTACCGGCAGGCGGTTCGTTCGGAACTGATCGCGACTGTCGCCAACAATTACTATTCTTTGTTGATGTTGGATGAGCAGATCGGGATCAGCCAGTCTACGCTCGATATCTGGAATGAGCAGGTGCGGACTATGGAGGCAAAGCTACGGGTAGGCGAGGAGACGGAGAATGCCGTAACACAGGCGCGTGCCAGTCTGTATGAGCTGGAAGCTACTCATAATGACTTATTGAGACAGCAGCGTGAGGCAGAGAATACGCTTTGTACGCTGTTAGGGATGACTTCGCAATCCATCTCCCGGAGTACGCTGGCGGAACAGACCTTGCCGGAGGAGGTTAATGCCGGTGTTCCTCTCCGCTTGTTGTCCAAACGTCCGGATGTGGTACAGGCAGAAATGGAACTGGCGAATGCTTACTATGCCACGAACCAGTCTCGGGCTGCCTTTTATCCGAATCTGACACTGACGGGAAGTGTGGGCTGGACCAATTCGTTGGGGCAGGTAGTGACAAATCCCGGCGGATGGATACTATCGGCTATCGGTTCGCTGACACAGCCTATATTCAATAGGGGGAAGCTGATCTCGAATCTTCGTGTATCGAAAGATGAAGAACAGATCGCACAGCTTAATTATAAACAGGCTTTGCTGGATGCCGGGCAGGAGGTGAATAATGCGCTGTATGCCGTAGAATCGGTGAAGCGGACACTCGACAGCCATCAACGGCAATGCAAAGAGTTGGAACGTACGGTACAAACATCCGAATCGCTGTACCGGACGGGGAATGCAACTTATCTGGAGTTGCTTACCGCACGGCAGTCGCTGTTGAGTGCCCGTCTGAATGTGGTTTCCGATCGTTTTTCACAGTTCCAATCTGTTGTTAGTCTATATAATGCGTTGGGAGGAGGTTGCGAATGAGAGTCCTGGTTCAAAATAGAATAAACTATAAAGTTTTCTTGTTATTATTCCTCGGTATGCTGACGGCTTTCGGGCCGTTCGCTACCGATATGTATCTGCCGTCTTTTCCGTCGATGGCCGAATGGTTCGGAACTTCTTCGTCGATGGTGCAGCTGAGTCTGACATCCTGTATGATCGGGTTGGCAGTTGGGCAGTTGTTTTTTGGTCCTTTGAGCGATAAATACGGGCGGAAGATCGTGTTGTTGTGGTCGCTTCTGCTCTTTATCGTAGCTACTTTCTGGTGTATATATTCATCCGATATATATCAGTTCGTTGCTTTCCGGTTACTGCAAGGCATTGCTGCGTCAGGAGGGATTGTTATTTCGCGTTCTGTTTCTACGGATATGTTCGAGGGGCATGAACTGGCGAAGATGTTGGCGGTTATCGGTTCGATCAATGGGGTGGCACCCGTACTCGCACCGGTCGTTGGTGGTGCAATGACGGGGATAGCCGGTTGGAAAGGTATTTTCGGCGTTTTGCTGTTGATCGGCATGCTGATTTTATTCGCAGCTTTTTATTATCAGGAGTCATTACCCCGTGAAAGGCGTGTTTCATCCAGTTTTCTACATGCTTTCCGGAACTTCAAACCTTTATTTGGAAACCGTCCTTACATGGGGTACATGTTGCAGCTTGGGTTCGCCCAGGCTGCACTCTTTGCCAATATTGCTTCTGCACCGTTCATTATGCAGGAACATTATGGGTTTACACCGCTCGATTTCAGTATCTGTTTCGGGGTTAATGCGCTGGCGGTGGTGATAGCTGCTGCGTTGGCCGTGAAATTTAAGCGGGTGGAGAACGGGACGCTTGCCGGGAGTATCGGGTTACTGGTCTTTTCCGTGTGTGAGATGGTTGCTTTGTTTGCCGGATGCAGTTTCTGGGTGTATGAGGTGTTTATGCTTTGCATTCTTTTTTCGTTGGGGCTTTGTTTCACTTCTTCTACAACACTGGCTATGGATAAGGGACGGATGTATTCGGGGAGTGCGTCTGCATTGCTGGGATCGGTTTCTTTCGCTTTTGGCGGGGTTGTTTCTCCTTTGGTCGGCATGGGAAACCTGATGCATTCGACGGGGATCGTCTTTGTTGTCTGTGCCGTATGTTCTCTCCTTTGCATATATGTGGCAAAGGAGCATTAAATATCTTTTTCTGTCAAACAAATGAAACGGGGCTGTAGTATATATCTTACTGCAGCCCCTAATCTTATCTGTGATGGAGATGTATCAGAACCACTTGATCCTCCTGAAGATGAAGAATGCCAGTGCCGACAAGGTGATGGAAAAGAGTACGATCACGACAAATCCGTGCGGTAGTTCTTCTACATAGTTGATCACATTCATCCCGTAGAAGCTGGCTATCAGTGTCGGAACCATCAGGATGATCGATATGGAGGTCATGCGTTTCATGATGGTGTTCACATTGTTGGAGATGATGGAGGCGAAGGCATCCATCGTTCCGGTAAGGATATCGCTGTAGATGTTCACTGTGAGATGCGCCTGCTTCAACTCGGTTTCCACATCTTCCACCAGTTCGGCATCCATATACATCGGCTCCTGGAAAATACTTTGCAGCTTCGAGAGCATCACTTCATTTCCACGGATGGACGTATTGAAATAAACCATACTTTTCTCCAGCTTCATCAACCGCAGCAGGTCTTCGTTACGGATACTTTTCTCCAGCGCTTTTTCGGCACGTGCCACTTCGTTGTTGATCTGTTTCAGATATTTCAGGAACCAGACGGCAGACGAATGGATCAGTCGCAGGATCAGGTCGTATTTATGACGTACGACGAGCTCTTTGCGCCGGCTGTAACGAATGAAATCGGGCAATAACTCAGTCTTATGATAACAGACGGAGATAATGATCTCGTTATTCGTGATGATGCCGATCGGGACAGTTGTAAAAGGAATACCGCTTTCGGTGCTCTGTACCGGGATACGCAGGATCGTCAGCAACCAGTTCCCTTCATACTCGATACGCGGACGTTCGTCGGTATCTTCGATATCGCTCAGGAATGATTGGGGTACGTGAAACTGGTTTAAAAGGTATTGGATATCTTCAGGGGTAGGGCATTCTACATTTACCCAGCAGTCGGGAAGCCACTTGTCTTTTTCCACAAAGCCGGCTTCACAATAAAGAAACGATCTCATTATTGCCTCCTTTCGTTGTTGATACGAACAGAGGTAATAAGAAACCTCCGTCCGCTAATTTTTACTTGTTAATCTTTCTCGCGGAATACTGTCGTCCATAATTCGTTAATTACTTTTTACGGCTGCAAAGGTAGAAAAAAGGAATGAATACCAAATAAAAATCGTATTTTTGGCATTCGAAAATTACTAAAGAGAATGGCAGAAGGAACTAAAAATACCGGAAGAGGAAACTCCGGAAAGGGGAAACAAAAACCTGTTGTAGTGTCTGATATGGGACGTCTGCAGCCACAGGCTCGTGAGTTGGAAGAGGCCGTTTTAGGTGCCTTGATGCTTGAAAAAGATGCTTATTCGATCATCAGTGAGATCTTGAAGCCGGAATGCTTTTACGAAAAGTCGCACGAGATGATCTATGCGGCTATTGTGGATCTGGCAGCCAGCCAGCGGCCGGTCGACATGCTGACGGTGACGGAGCAGTTGAGGAAACGCGGCGAACTGGACCAGGTGGGCGGACCGTTTTATATCTCGCAGCTGACCAGCAAGGTTGCCAGTAGTGCGCATATCGAATATCATGCCCGTATCATCGCCCAGAAATACCTGGCGAGAGAGTTGATCTCTTTCACTGCGATGATCCAGGGAAAGGCTTTTGACGAGACGATCGACGTGGAAGACCTGATGCAGGAAGCGGAAGGTAAACTGTTTGAGATATCCCAGCGGAATGTAAAGAAGGACGTAACCCAGATCAATCCCGTTATCAAGGATGCGATGGATTTGTTGCAGAAAGCGGCGAACCAGAAGGAAGGTCTGAGCGGTACGCGTACCGGTTTCGATGCGCTGGATAAGATCACTTCGGGATGGCAGAATTCCGACTTGATCATTATCGCTGCCCGTCCTGCGATGGGTAAGACGGCGTTCGTACTTTCCATGGCGAAGAATATGGCGGTGAATCATAATGTGCCGGTTGCTTTGTTCTCGCTTGAAATGAGTAACGTCCAGTTGGTAAACCGTCTGATCGTAAACGTATGTGAGATCCCGGGCGAGAAGATCAAGAGCGGACGTTTGGAAAGTTATGAGTGGGAGCAGCTGGACTTCAAGATCAAGGAGTTGTATGATGCACCTATCTATGTGGATGATACGCCGAGTCTTTCGGTGTTTGAGTTGCGTACCAAGGCTCGCCGTCTGGTGCGTGAGCATGGGGTACGATGTATCATCATCGACTACCTTCAGTTGATGAATGCGAGTGGTATGAGTTTCGGTAGCCGTGAGCAGGAGGTAAGTACAATCTCCCGTTCATTGAAAGGGTTGGCGAAGGAGTTGAACATACCGATCATCGCACTGTCGCAGTTGAATCGTGGTGTGGAAAGCCGTCAGGGAGCCGAAGGAAAGCGTCCGCAGTTGGCCGACCTTCGTGAATCGGGAGCGATCGAGCAGGATGCGGATATGGTTTGTTTTATCCACCGTCCGGAATATTATAAGATCACGGAAGATGAGCGTGGTAACTCGCTGGTCGGCCTGGCAGAGATCATTATCGCCAAGCATCGTAACGGTGCGACAGGTGATGTGCGTCTGCGGTTTAAAGGCGATTATGCGAAGTTTATGAATATAGATGAGGATGTTGCCGTGCGCGAGTTCTCATCGAATATGAACAGTGAGGATCCGTTACCTCCGATACCGCCTGCTGGTGCAGATTTCCTGAACCAGGGCAGCAGCAGCGAGGTTCCGTTCTGATCAATCGAGGATAAGATCATGTGCGGCCTGTTCCCGGATTTGCGAAGGGGACAGGCTTTTTTATTCGCTTTATGTTCTCTTTTTGTTTGCTTTATGTTACCTTTGTGATTGTTGTATGATATAATATCAGGTTTATGAAACGTCCGGAAATAGTAAAAGCAATAAAGAAAGTATTAAAACAGGTGGCTCCCGATGCTACTGCAATTCTTTATGGCAGTGAAGCACGTGGCGACGCACGGTCTGATAGTGATATAGACTTACTTATATTGGTTGATAAGGAGCGTATTTCTCTGGAGGATCAGATGCGTATTATCGAACCGATCTATGAAATAGAACTTCAATCAGGCGTACAGATCAATCCCTTTTTTGAAACGTTGAAGAAATGGGGCGAACGTATTACACCTTTTTATCTGAATGTAATGAAGGAAGGGGTCGCCTTATGAATGAAGAACTGAGGAATGAAATCATCCAGTATCGCATGGAAGCAGCCGAAGCATTACTAAAGGAGATAGATAGCCATATTAATAATGGCTTTTATAATACAGCTGTAAACCGGATGTACTACGCATGCTTTTATTCTGTAAGTGCTTTATTACTTCATCAGATGATAGATGGAGTGAAAACACATGAAGGTGTCCGTCAAATGTTTGGAAAACATTTTATTAATACAGGTGTATTGCCTAAAGACTTCGGAAAGTTTTACACCATATTGTTTGCAAAGAGAAGCGCAGCCGATTATGAAGACTTTCTGAATTACGATAAAGAAGCTGTCATGGAACTACAACCCCGGACAGAAGATTTTGTAAAAACAATACATGATTTGATTAGTAAGTAATATTGATAATTATCACTTGAATATAGAAACGCTCTTTTCACCAAAATCAAACCTTCCTTTTCCCAATTTCCCTATAATTTCCCCCTTCACAGAAAAAATAGAACATATTTAGAAAAATATTGCGATTGCGAAGATGGATTGAAAGTCCGAACTTTGTAGCGATAATGTATTGTGTGTATTTTGATAAGTAATAGGGATGAATAGAAACTTAGTTGCCAGAAAGCTGGCGGAGAAAATGAGTATGAGTTTAGTGGATAGTCGTGTTTGTGTGGATACAGTTGTGTCGATTATGGTCGAAGGGCTGCTTACAGATGAAAAAGTAACTTTTCACGGTTTCGGGAGGATCTTTCTGTTATCACAGAGACCTCGGACCGTGCGAAATCCACAAACAGGGGAATCCATGATGTTTGAGTCGCGTGACACCATACGTCTGAAGCCCAGCAGAGAGTTGATCGATAAGATTAATAAAAGGAAAAGAAAATGATTTGTTTCCGGTGAAGCGGGATGGATAAAAGCAACCTTAGTCCATACAGAACTATATTTTTCACGGCTTCAAAGGTAGGAAATTATTTGATATGGTTACGACTGAGCCCTTATTTTATAAAGGAATTATACGTTTTTCTTTTTTCTCTTCTTTTTTACTTCTGCGGGTGAAATAGAGCACGGTACCAACCGAAGGTTTGGATATGCCTGCCATTCTGCGTAAACTCCTTCTATACTTTCACTGTTTTTTGATGTTTTCCCAATTGGCGTCAGATGTTTTGATATGTTTTTCATTTCAAAAAACGTGTTTATCTAATTGAGCCATAGTTCTGTATGGACTATGTATATCACTCCTGTAAATTTCAACAGTCTGTAAACGTATGATTGTATGGGTAATAAGTATTTCAAAGTATTGCTGCAACGACCTGTTTTTTGCGCAAAACCGAAAAAACACACTTCAAAATGCTACCCAACTTCTACTAAAAGACCGGAAACAGCAGGAGGTATCCTATAAAACAACAAAATAAACACCTGATACAATGGAAAAGATTGATCTACTTCAAAAGTTTTTGCCCGCAGGAGCTATCCTGACAGGGAATGCAGCCTCTCTGATGGCCGCAAATGAAAGCGAGGCAGCCTCGCCGGATGAGACGAGCTATCTCCTTTGCATTCTCATCCTCCTGTTACTGATAATGTGTGGTATCTCGATCCTCCTGTACCGCATCCTCAAACAGAAGATCGGTGATAAGCAGGAACAGAAACCAACCTCCGCCCAGATTCCGCCATCCGTCCCTGTGCCATACCCCGACCTCCGTGCCGAGAACGAAGAGTTGAAACAATCCGTCGACACCCTGACTGTGCGTAACCGGGAAATGCAGCAACTCATGGTAAACAAGATCAAAGAAACGGACAACTGGACTATCGAACAGGAAGCCAAATACCAGGAAGCCCTCAATAAGGCTGCCGAACTAGAGAAGATTCACAACTCATTTTTTGTTGAAGCAGTACATGAGATGCGAACACCTTTGTCGCTGATATTAGGCTATTTGAGTCAGTTAGTACAGAACCGCGAACTCGACAGGCTCGTGTCTACCCAGGTTCTTTCCGCCTACCGTAATACCCTCGCCTTGCAG
Organism: Parabacteroides sp. AF18-52; assembly: GCF_003479145.1. Lineage (NCBI taxonomy): Bacteria > Pseudomonadati > Bacteroidota > Bacteroidia > Bacteroidales > Tannerellaceae > Parabacteroides > Parabacteroides sp. AF18-52. The sequence continues at coordinate 550,780 of NZ_QUGR01000001.1, read as the reverse complement.
GATATGATGTACCAGTTGCAGGATATCCGCCACGGCGACGATGTGGCAAACCATATGCGTCTCGCCCGTTACGACCTCGTCGAAATCACGAAGCAGATGTGCGACCTCTTTGTCGATTGGATCGCCATGAACAATATCGACTTCAAGATCAACACGCAAACCCCTGTCTTATGGATGATGATCGACCGCCGGAAGATGGAGTATGCCCTGCGAACCCTTCTGTCGAACTCCCTGAAAAATACTTTTATGTACGGAAAGATAACCGTCAACATCTTTGTTGTCAAAAAGGACGGTATCGCCTATGGTGCCGTAAGCATCCAGGACGACGGCCTGAACGAGCAGGAGAACACCCGTATCGGATTGAAGCAGATCCGCGATATGGCCGAGTCGGTTCGTGCCGAATTTATGTTGGAGACGCTTCCCGGGCAGGAGGGAACCTGTTGCACTGTGATGGGGCCGTTGGGTAAACATGCACTGATGGACCTCCCGGTCGAGTTCGTCGAACCCGATGCCGGTCTGGTCAAGCTCAATGAAATCCAGAAAGAAGAGATCTCCGGCTTCGTGCAACTCGTTCCCCAGAAGAAAGAGACGGGTAAGAAACTGCTGGTGATCGACGACAGCGACCAGATACGCTGGTTTCTCCGTCACGCCTTGAATAAGGAATACCGTATCGTGGAAGCCCGTGACGGCGGCGAAGGTGTCGAGATGGCAAAGAAAGAACGCCCGGACGCTATCCTTTGCGACGTCATGATGCCTGTAAAGGACGGCTTCACTGCCTGCCGCGAGATCAGAACCAATCCTGCCACCTGCCAGACCGTTGTCATCATGCTGACCGCCAAGGTGGAGAATGAAGACGTGATAGCCGGTATCGAAGCGGGTGCGGACGATTATATCACCAAGCCTTTCGACCTCGAAGTGCTGCGCAGCAAACTGATGAGCCAGATCAAACGCCGCGAACAGATGAAAGAATTCTACACCCAGCCCTCGGAACTTCCGGGCGGTGGTCCGCTCGTCATGCCTGCTCCGCTCAACGAGATCGAAGTGGCAGGAAATGCCTTTATGGATAAGATCATGAAGACGATCGAAGACCATCTGGACGACCCTTGTTTCGACGCGAAATACCTCGCAGACGAGATGAGCATGAGCATTCCGACGCTTTACCGCAAAGTGAAAGCCTTCTCCAATTGCAGCATCCTCGAATTAACGCGTGGTGTCCGTATCAAACGTGCCGCCGAACTGATCCTGCAACAGAAATATTCGATTATCGAAGTCTGCGAGATGGTCGGCTTTAACGATATGGCGACTTTCCGCAAACGATTTATCGAACAATATGGTGTCAACCCTTCGCAGTTCGGTCAGCCGGTGCGGGTGTAAAACATGGTATTCATTAAAAAAGGTGCAGATAAACAGAGGAATTTTTATCATTTAAAAATTACCGTACATCGGTGATAAATATACCGACAAGCGGTCAGAAACAGCTTCTCTACATTTGCATTGTCAACAAGAAACGATATGAAAAGATACTTAGTCTCTCAAGCGAAAAGAAGTGAAATGAAAAGATTTTAGATTAAGTATAGGTGTAAAATAGTATATCACTTTTAAATAAATTAAGTTATGAAATTACAGAATTTACTTTATGCAACTATGGTTGCTTGCGCATTCAGCGCATGTTCGAACGATGACGATCCTAACATTCCGGATCCTGCATTAGAAATGGATGCTACACTGACAGCAATGTTCAATACAGTAGGGGATGGAGGTTCCGGGTTAAAGAGTACCAAAGCGGATGATGCCACGTACAACACCATTTCTAAAATAGGTATTGCAGTATTCAACAAAGGTGCAATGGGCACTGCTATGGCAGAAGGAGCATTGATCGATTATCAGGTGAAAACAAATGTAAGTGACACTACTGCCTGTATTTCCGCAAAATCAGGAGCTGTAAGTATTTTGGTCATTGCCAATCCGAGAGGTGATATGTTTCAGGGTTTAAACACACTGGAAGGTTTTCTCGGAAAAATTGATGACACTGCTATGGATCCTACCGGTGCTGATTTATTGATGTCAAGCCAGGTTCATGATATAACGTTGAAGAAAGGCCGGAATGTATTTGCGAAGACTGCATCTGATGTTGATAATACAACTAATGATATGCTTGTAGGAAGCGACAATATTGCACTTTATCGTAATGTAGCAAGAGTGGAAGTACCCAAGATTACAGTTAGTCCTCGCGAAGGTTTTGGTAAAGGCGATGAAGTGACGTTTACTTTGAAATCTGTTTTTGTAGCAAATGTACGTAACAGTGTAAGAGTCGGAGGTTTGTCAGATAATGCCGTAGCTCTTTTATCTGCACAGAAACCGTGGTGTACGGTAGTTAATAATGCTACTGATAATTTGTCGGGATTTGCTTCTGACCCGCAATCGGGAAGTCCTTATCTTAAAGAATATGCATCAAAAACTCTCTCATATAATGGCAGTGTTGTCGATTTATCTCTTACTGCTGATGCTGATAAAGTTGAGCTCTTCGTTTATGACAATGCAGCCAACGCAGCGATCACTGCGACTAAAGATGATAATAAAGCAACTCTTCTGGTAATTAAGGGAGATTATGAATATAAGACATCGACGGGTTCAAAAGTAAAATCGGAAAATGCTTATTGGACTGTTCCTATCAACAATACCAACCTTGATGCTACAACAGGCAAAAATTTCCCTGCACATTATGGTGTACTTCGTAATGTTAAATACATAATCAGCCCGACTATCACAGGCCCGGGTACCGGTACAATTACTCCTGAAAGCACAGGATCCAGCTTGTCAGCTAAATTTGAAGTTGTAAACTGGGGCGAAGTAAACCTTGATCCAGATATCGACTAACAATCATATCACTTACGCTCAATAAATCTAATAGATGTTAGACGGATCGATCGGGGAGGACTTCCCTGGTCGATCTTATTACCAAAAAAACTTTCCGGTTAAGACGATAATAAAACAATTAATATATGAACATTAGGGTTTTATTTTACAATGTATTTCTGTTTCTCGCTTTTCTATCCTGTTCCCACGACGGCGACAAGGAGATCGATGGGAGCGGAGACGGTTCGCTTTCATTGCGCATAACGATCCCGCAGATCGGGACGAAAGCCGACGGAGACGCATCGGTCGAACGTCTCTACGTAGCTGTATTCGGAACCTCCGGCGAGAACACGGACAAATTGATCGTCGCCAGCGAAGTCACCCGAACGAATACGGTGGAAGACCTCGGACCGCTGAAAGCCGGTTCCATCCGCATGCTTGTCGTTGCCAACGCTCCTGTTGGTACATTCGACGGTTTAACCTCACTGGACCAGTATCTGGCCCTTACCCAACAACTGGAAAATCAAGAAACAAACCCCGCCATGAGTTCGGGAGTACAAACCTACCTGTTGAAACCCGGTAAGAACACCATCGGTATGCAGACAGCAGGTGCCAACCAGATCAGCGTATCCCCGGTGACCGTCTATCGTACGGCTGCCCGCGTTTATCTCAACCGACTCTATCTACGTCCGGTGGACGAATACGCCGATGAAACCGCCTTCAAACTCGAATCCGTCTTTATGGCAAACGTAAAAAGTACCTCCCATTATATCAGCGAGCAAAACTGGGGTACAGTGGAAGTCACCGATCGTACCCAACCCGACCTTTTCCTGTCGGGCGAAGAAGCCGATCTCGACAGCATCTGCAAAGTAGATGGCATCGCCGCACTATCAGACGCTCTGCGTACCGCCTATCTCTACGACTACCGCGGTCCGGAAGACGAAACCGCGCTGATCGCTAATTGTGCCGCCAACACCTACACTGTTTTTGAAAACATGCAGGAGGAAGAATGGCATACCATGCTGATCATTCGTGGCAGCTACCGTTTCAAAGACAAGAACGGGAAAATGCAGGAAGTGAAAAACACTTATTACCCGGTCGTTGTGAACCGTCAGCACGATACGATCGACAACGTGACGGAACACCGGTATATCCGCCGAAACGTGATCTACTCGATTGACGTCGTGATTAAAGGCCCCGGTTCAAACAACCCGTTCGACTTCGATGCCACCCTGACAAGCAAGATCGCGGTGCAGGCCTGGGGCGAAGTCGTGGAGAATCCTTCGATCGATTAATTCCGAAAATAAGTTAGATAATACAATACAGACATGAAACATTTTAAATTATATATCACGCTCTTATCTAGCCTGTTGCTAGCAGCCTGCTCACACGAAGAAGAACCATCCCCGACCCTGGGTGGAGAGGACGCATCTGTCACAGTCTCGGTGTCGGTGGATGGGATTGCCGCAACTAAAGCATTCTTATCCTCCATGGAAAATGTGATCCGGAATATGACAATTGTTTTTATCGATAAGCAGAATAATGAAGTAGTCGGGCATGGATATTGTTTGACTGAATTTAAGGGTTATATTGATAAATATGAATACACATCGGAACCTATCAACCTGAAAACCGGAACATATAGAATGCTTGTGATGGCGAATACGGTCGAAATATCTTCTTTTAAAGCAACAGACTATTATGATTATATATCTGCTGATTTCTTTCAGCCTGACGATATGATTTTGGCGTCGGAATTTGGGTTTCCTATGAGTTACGTAGACGAAGATATAACGATCGATAACAAAGAGACGACCATTACGGCAAAGGTAAAACGTGTTGTATCCAGAATCGAACTAAGTGAACTTTCCTTCAACTGGAAGGATCCCGATCTTAAATCTATTTCAGGTCTTAAATTCAAAATAAAACGTGTATTCGTTGCAAATGTGCGTCAGCGGACTTACCTGTTCGATACATCGACCTGGCTGCCGGAAGGAGTTGCAACGCATCCGATAGAATGTGTCGAAGATAAATATTACTGTGGTATAGAAGACCTCGGGTTGATAGTAGAAGGAGGAGATATTGCCAAAGGAAATGTAAATAAGTCGGTAATACCCTTTTACGATTTTATGGATGAAGGAATGGGGACAAGTTACTTCGGTGAGAATGAAAATGTGATTGATTTAAAACATGCAAATTTCTATGTCACCACCAATTCTCAGACTAAAGACGACGCTGCTCCCGTAATCCTTTATATAACAGGAGATCTTTATGACAGCGTGAACAATAAGACTGTCCTTTCAGATCGCTATTACCGCGTCAAACTGGAAAAAGGCGTAAAGCCGAATACCGTTTACAAGCTATCTGCACACATCACCGGTAAAGGTTCATACGCCCCGGGAGTCAATCAGGAGAATACCGACCTATCCGCTATCCTCAAGATCCAAAGCTGGGACGGTAAGGATTTAGACAAAATAACCATAGACGAAGATTTCGAATTATAATATGAAACAGATCGATCATATCCATAGATGGCTGGTTGCCGCCGTATGTGCCGCCACCCTTACCCTGACCGGTTGTATCCACGAAGATATGGCCCCCTGCTACAAGCTGACACTGAAAGCGGAGAACGCCAAAGGCGACGACGTCACCGCAAGCGCGCTTAACGATGCCTCCCTCTATGTTTTCGATGAAGGGTACGAGTATCTGGAAACCGTCCGTATGACGGAAGCCCAGATACACGACCATCAGGAAATAAGACTGAATTATCCGGAAGACCGTAATCTGCATGTGATAGCCTGGGGGAACGTTGCCGGAGGCAACCAGACTGTAACGGAAAGCGAGTTGATAGAAGAACTAAGGGTGATACTTAAAAGCCGTGATGGTCTGGCTCAAAAGCCCGACGACCTTTTTTACGGCAGCCGCCTCGTGCAGACGAAAGCCGGGGGCGGCCTGGCGGCGGACGATACTATCGTGGTACGCCCCAAACTCTCGCAGGTCAATATCCTGACGCAGGATATCAAATACGCCCTGCAAAAAAACGTCCCCTCCGCCGTCCCCGGTGAAGCCGACTGCAACTACTACGTCAACCGCACGTTGAACGCCTTCGACTACCGGGGTAACCTGACCGGCGATAGCGTCTATTACCATCCCGATGCCGGATGGGATGCCGACAACGAATATTTCGCGCCCAACTACCGCATGTGTGCCGGCGAAAACATCAACGTCGAACTGACCGCCGAAAACCGGACGCTCGGTATCGCCACCCACGATGACGACGGTGATCCGCTGGTCGCTCCCGAAGCCGGTATCCTGTATGTTGTCCTGCGCTTCGGTGAAAACGGTGCCTTGCTTTCCGTCCGGCAGACCGTCCGTCCCTGGGGCACCATAGACGATCATATCGAATTTTAAATCAATCCCCATTAAATCGAACAGACAATGATCTTACATAAAATATTTTTATTCGTATCTGTATCCACTTTGTTGGCCTCCTGTGCAAAAGACGACGGACCAGTAACTCCGCCGCTTGAACAGGCACGTCTTTCCGTCGGGCTGCAATTGCGCAGCCAGGCGGAAAGCAAGGCGACCGACGATCCGAACGCGCTGCCCGGTGAAAGCGACATACACGACCTGTCCGCCTACGTCTTCAACAGCGACGGTTCCACTCTGATCGGCTACCGGCGTAACGACGATCCCGATCCTTCGATGCTCGCCATTACCGATATAGAAACCAGTGCCGAACGCATCCTGCTTGTCGTACTGGCGAATGTGCCTGCAGACCTCGACGGGACGGTAGGCAGTTACGCCGGATTGCAATCGCGTCTGGCGGGGCTTGCCACGCAGTCGCAAAGCTCGCTCACTTTCAGTACGCAGGTGATCCGCTCGACACAGGCGTTGGAGAAAGGGGAGGACAACCTGATCGGCTACACCGCAGGTACGAACGTGGATAATATCTCCAGCCCCTTGCAACTCACCCGCATTGCCGCGCGTGTGGAAATGCGCAATATCGAAACCAATTTTGCTGGTACGCCTCTCGAAGGCAAGACCGTGCGTATCGACCATATCACGCTTGCCAACGTCAAAAGCAACTCCCGTTATTTCAGCGAAGCCGATTGGGGAGATGTCGAAGCCGGTGCCGCCGATGCTGCTCTGGTTTATGGTGCAGGTGCTTCCGAAGCGGCTTCCTCCTTTGCCGAGGGTTCGCATCCGGTAGATTATCTCGGGGCGGACTTCAACCGGACGGTCAGCGACAACAGCCCCTGGTTGTCGCCTGCTTACAGCAACTACGTTTTCGAGAACAGTTCGTCCGATGCGTCCCCGACGCTATTGGTCGTCAAAGCGACCTTGGTGGAGACGAACCAGACCCGCATCTTTACGTCGCCTGTCAACCGCAACGGCGTACAGAACGGCTACGATCACAATTATGTGAAACGAAACTATATCTACCGCCTCTACGTCACCTTCTCAGGCACCAGCTTCGAGAGTGACGAAGCCTCGCTCGACGTCCGTGTCGAAGTGGCAGGCTGGGGCTCCGTACATCAAACCGAAGAAATAAAATAAAAGAAAAAGATATGAAACCGATCAAAAGTATATTCTTTCTACTGGCGGCGGCATTGCTGGCCGCCTGTTCCGCTCCCGGCGAGGAGGAACCCGAAGTGATCGTTCCGCAGGATGCGACATTGACCCTGTCGGTTGCCCCCGGATCGATATTGACGAAAAGTGCCGCGAAGAGCACGACAAAAGGCGCAACGGGTGAAGATCACCTGATGAAGAAAGGCGAAGACAAGATCAACAACATATTTGCCGCCGTGTTCCGGGAGGATAGCACGTTACTGGCTTCAGCATACGTGGATTATGCGAATGTCAGCGGTGCTACGCCCGACACGATACGTATCGCAGCCAAGAGCGATACGAAGTATATATATGCGGTGCTCGTCAATGTCGGCAAGCCCAATTTTACAAACATAAAAGAGTTGAGGGAACAGTATATTAAGCTCGAAGATATTCGGGTGGATAACCAGCCGATGTGTAGCCACTTTATAGATCTCACCAAACTGAAACCGGGCAACAACTACATCGGGTCGGCAGAAACATTCAAAGATGTTCCGGCCGATGCCTTTTACAGTACCAGTCCCGTTTCGGTCTACCGTACCGCGAGCCGTATCGATATCGAAAATATCGACCTGGAATGGCGCGAAGCGGATGCTGCCGACCTGAGAACCGAAGGTGCCCGCTTTCGTTTGAAACGGATCTATGTGGTCGATGCGAAAAGTGCCGCCGCCCTGGTGGATGACGCGCTGCACAAAGTGGAATGGAAGGAAGGCGATTATAAGAATGGACGCGCTACAAACGAGCAGGGATATTTATCTACACTCGACTTGTTCACTGCTACCGAAGCCGATGCTCCGATACTGACGGTAAACAGCAGTTATCCGCCGGTCGATGCCCCTAAGATACAATGCTACGTCACCGAAAATACAGGCGTGAATCCTACAACGATCATCCTGAAAGGCGATATCCTCCATAAGGACGAAGACACGCCGATCCTGTCGGATCGTTATTTCTTTGTCCGGCTTAAAAATATGACAGATACACAAGGTAAAAGCCTTTCCGGCGTACTCCGCAACTATGTGATCCGTATCAGTGCGACGATCGCCGGACGAGGTTCCAGTGATGAAACATACAGAGAGAATGCCAAAGCCTTGGCTACGATTAGTGCTGACGACTGGGAAGTCGAAACACAGAAGACAGAGGTAAATTGAGAATGCAGATTGACACACGTCGATTTCTTCACCTCGGAGGTTTGGTGCCGGAAACGAGCCAAGCCATGTCCGTTCCGCCGGTTGGGAGGTAGTAACGTCCGTTAGGGCCTCCTTTCCGGCGGTTTGGATTAAAAAACAATCGTTTTTTCGTTCAGCACAATGGCGCGGGATGTTTGACGCACGTTTCCGTCTCCGCGCTTGCCGGGTTATATCAGAAACATAAAACAAACAGAATATTCATATAAAAACAGAAGATCATGGAAATAAGCACAATCAGCTTGCCCCGTATGAACAACGGGGCTCATTTTCTTTATAACATCGACTTTTATAACCGCATCGAAGCGGATACGAAAGTAAAAAATAAGGTCGCCGAAGTATTGACCCGTTACAAACAGGCCATCGACCACGAAGACGAAGCATTGACTATTTCCCGCAAAAGTCTGAACACCGACAAGATCGTCGAGTACGACCGCCGCCGCGACTCTCTCTATGTCGGCATAAAAAGTATCGTGAAGGCACAGCTCACCGTCTCTGATCCGGAGATTCAGAATGCCGCACGCGAAATCAATCAGATAATCAAGGACTACAATATCAATGTGAAGACACAACTGGACAAAGAAACCGGTCTCCTGATCAATTTTATCGACGATATGGAAAATAAATATGCCGACCAGGTGCAAAAACTGGCACTCGGTTCATTTATTAACCAGTTGAAACAATCGAACAGCTACGTACGTTCCTATACTGCCAGCCGCAACGATGAACGGCTGTCAAATCCGGAGTATACGTTGAAGGAAGCACGTAAAGTAACGGATGAAGTTTATCTGGAAGTGGTCAAACTGATCAATGCGTATGCCGTTATCGAAGGGGATACCGATTATAAAGCATTGATCGCGGTGCAAAATCAGGAAATCGTACATTACAAACAGCAGGTATTGAAGCAATCGGTACCTCCGGTTCCGGGTGACCCGACTGCCCCTATTGAACCTGATGCACCGAGCGGGGGAGGTGGTGACGACCGTCCGGAGATCGAATAATCCTTCGTCCTGGGGAACTGATTTTAATAAATACCGACCGAAAGGTGGCGTTCGTTGCAAACATCGGAAATTATCAGTCGGCGGTATTTTTATCAATTTCATGAGAATATATTTTTTCTATTGTTTTTCGGGGTTCGGAAAGCTCTTTTTTACAAGGTGTATTTATCGTTTTCATAGGGTATATTTATCAATTTCACGGCTTTAAAAAATACCTCTCCAGCCTGAAATATTTGCCGCACTTCGGCTATCGGGCAAGGCTGTACATTTGCATTGTAATCGTAAGGGTAAAATTTTAAATCGCAAATATACATTCCTATGAACACAAAAAATATCATTCTGGCAATTTTAATGGTGCTGTCATTCGCAGCTTGTTCTTCTGAAATAGAAGGTATCGACAACAATATGACAGACGCAAGTGTAAACAGTAACAGTGAAACATCTTTATCTGTACGTATGGTATCGAACGGAATCAATACAAAGGCTGACAACGATGTCAACGAATTTGCTATCGACAGTTATATGATAGCTGTTTTCGACTCCAAATCCGGCGAACGCATCGGTTTCACCAAAGAAGCATCTTCTTTTACGGATGAAACTGTAACGATCGACAATATCAGCACAAAAGAAGGAAAAGCAGACGTAGTCGTGATCGCTAATCTCGATCAGCATAATAACGATTGGACATTGTTCGACAATCTTTATACATACAACGAATTTGTAGATCAGACAGTAGGTTGTGTTCCTGGTTTGGTGAAAGTTGGAATTTCCAAAGGCGTTACTTTATCTGGAAGTGCAAGTACTGTTACCGTGGAACTGAAACAACTGACTGCCCGTGTCGTAGTAAATCTGTCAGCTAAAGCGGAAGGCGCAGGTTCGAATACTGTTGTAACGATGGTAGCAACCCGCTACGACGCAAAGATTGCCCGTGACTCTAAAATCATACCGGAAATTAATGCTCATGTGGATGGTGCAGCTCGTTATGATGGTGGTGTTTCTTCATTCTGGTATTGCACTACCAAAACGGAAGCGGCAAACATCGATGTAAATGTTGTAATCACCATTGATAAAGGAGACGGTAGCACACCGAAGGAAGTGAAAAAGACCATCTCCGTACCGTTCCTGAGCAACGGACAACCGGTGACGGTTCTTGAAAACGGTGTATCTTACAACATCGAGGTCGAGGCAAAGATAAGCGTGAAGTACGAAGTAGAATTGTCTTACCAACTGCATGCGATCAACACTATCACACAGGACGAAATAACTTTCAATTAATATTTTCTCGTATTACATCAATAATCCGATAAAAAGAAAAAACTATGATACATTCAATAAAAAATATATGCAACCTGTTGGCAGGCTTCCTGTTATTCGTCTCCTGTACGGACGAGACGTTGATCGGACCGAAAAAGATAGTCGTAGAAGAAGGCTTGCCCGTCACTGCAAAGCTGGCATTCGGTACTGCCGATCCGGTGAAGATCGAGACAAGAGCTTCGGATATCAGTGAGAACGATCAGGTCAGATCGTTAGCTGTACTGATCTTTAAAAGAGATGGCGGCAGCATGGTGAAAGTAGACAATACATTTTTCTTTGATGCCGACACGTTGACTATGGGCGCTGTCACGTTGAAAACAACTACCGGAGATAGATATGTGTATGCGGTGGCAAATTATAAGAGTTCTGTGTTTGGTGATCTGACATACCAGTTGGAAAATGTGAATACGTTGGAAGGCTTGAATGAGTTGTGTATCGAACTAGAGGAAAACAACACATCCGTACTGGACGGACAGTTTTTGATGAGCGGTTATTTTATTGGAAATACAGAGAGCACCGGAAAAGGAGCCTGCTGTATTACGGAAAATGGGGTAGTCGATCGATCGGGAAATTCCGGATTTATCGATTTGAAAAGGATCATGTCGTCTGTAAAGTTCAAAGTTTATAGCGATACTCCGGGGGCTACGTTTATTGTCGATAGCTGGCAGGTGAAAAATATACCTCAACGGTCGTTCGTTTTGGAGCAGAATGGTGAGTGTAGCGGAATGTCATATGATAACACAAATAAAAGCTCTGTGTTCGTAAAGGAAGATGGCAAAAAAACATTCTCTTTTCTGATGATGGAAAGCCGGAAAAAGACAACGGGCGTAACTACCCGCGATGAACGGGAAAAGATGTCCGGCAGTTCTGAGAACTTTGTTAATGCACCGGAAAATTCGGCGTATGTGATACTGAAAGGAACTTTTTCGGGAACAACCAATGAAAATGTGAATGGTGCTCCCGGTAGTAGTGAAGTTACTGCCTATGTAACCTATTATATACATCTGGGAGATTGGAGAGCCTTGAATAGTGGTACACCGGACTATAACAATTATAGTATTCTTCGTAATAATAAGTACGTTTATACGGTCAATGTCAGAGGAGTGGACGACTTGATTGTCGAAGTTCAAACAGATACCGAAAACTGGTCGGGTGACGGGGATATGCTTGTGTCGACCGATAATGCAAGGATTTTTGATGCGCATTACGAAACGACGATCATTTCTTTCACAAAAAAAATGATTGGCGATTTGAGAGAGAAATATTCTTCGGATGGGACTGCCGCAGGTTGTACCTTGGAACAGTTTAAAGAGAAGTTCTTAATTCATGCGGCTACACCTAAAAATGATTTTGTACCCAGTGCTTCTGATATCGGTTGGGTTTCTTATAGAAGGAATACTGAGGGAGATGCATCAAAAGACTTTATGGATTATAAATCTCCAAAAACGATAGGTGAGCCTTTGAAAGCTGATGGGTTTAAGGAGGATTTATATCATGCTTATGATGAATTGGCTGATGATGGGACTGTGTATTATACCTGTTTTATCGATGAATATTTTTATGGCGATGCGAATGGAAATTATGACGGGTCGGTGAAGTTGAGCAATTTCATCAACCAACAACCACGCATACTTCAGATTTGTACCAAATATGTAAAGAATGATGAGATCTCGAGTAACAGTTCCATCAGTATGGCTGCCTATACTTTCTCACAACGTTCGATATGTACGGTATATGATATGGATAGATTGGAAAATAATGTGAATGGTTGGGGTACGGAATGGAAACAGGAAGGAGAATATATGGGCTATCCTCAATTCAAAGTAATGCAGGATCCTAATAGTTTATTGAATGGGCGTACTAACATTTGGAATCGATTGAAACTTCAATCTTATCCTGGATTATTCGGAAAAGGTTATGACTGGAACCAATATGTGGATTATAAAACGAATACGCTTCAACGTAGCGATACATATAAAGTTTATGGCTTTGAATATGCCTGTTTTTCAAGGAACCGTGATTTGAATGGAAATGGAAAAATTGATGCAAATGAATTTCGTTGGTATCTTCCTGCAATCAATCAATATATGGCTTTTTATCTGGGTGCTGATGTTTTGCCGGAAGAAGTTCGTTTAGCGAGTGCCGATAAATTTAATGCAGAAGAGATGTATGCTAGTAGTACTTTAGGTAAAAAACAGGACTATTCTTGTGATTTTAAAATATTCTGGGCATGTGAAGGCTCTTCTATTGGCTTTTTTGCAGGTGGATATACAGGTTCATATCCTAAAAAACCTTATCGCTGTGTCCGCAATTTAAGAAGTGTACAAGGTGATGTTGACGATATTGTGGTTCCGAAAGGGATGTTGTCAGGGACTGATTATGAAAAGAATACCTATGAATATCTTTATTTTGATAATTTGAATTCTGCATCAAAGCGGAAAGGAGTATCTAATGAATTGAGTTATGGACATACTAATTTTGATGAAGAGAACCGTGTGTCTGACGGCATTCAGGTTGGAACAGTAAATCAGCCTAATGGTTTAACTGCTTTGAATGCCACTTTGACTAATCCGTGTGCATCTCTGGGACCGGGTTGGAGACTTCCGAACCAAAGGGAATTGACTATTATCGTTTCCCATCGAAGAGATAATGGAATGGAGGGAACATATCTTTTATGTAGTACGCAAAGCAAATATCCCCCGGCTGGCTATCCAAGCGATAATCAATCGGATAGAATCTATTTCGGTTATCGTAGCGGCAATAATGGTGATTATGCAATGACTATGTGGTTTCCTTATAATTCATATCCTTACCGTTGTGTAAAAGATGTCAAACGATAAACAGTTGATAAAATGAATCGTGCAGAGTTAATAGAAATAATCCGTGACAGGTCGCATTTGAAGAGGAAAGAGATCATTGCCTGTCTGGAAATATGGGAAGAGGAAGTAGGGAAGGCCTTATTACAGGAAGACAGCGTGATGTTAATGGGCTTCGGCACTTTCTCCCTTTGGAAGCAGACGGGCCGTCCGGGCAGAAATCCCAGATGCAACACCCCCTTTATGATCGCCGCCCGCAACAGCGTCAAATTCAAACCGGGTAAATTTCTCCTTGAATATCTGAACAACGCTGCTGATCCCGACAACAGTAACGGGCAGCCCGTAAACGAAGAATAAACAGACAAACAAGGAATATCGACAAACAAAGTATAAAACAATAAACGATGAAGAAAAATATATTTATCCTGTTTCTGCTCCTTTTAATTATCCCGACCGTTTCCGGCCAGCAACCGCAGCCTTCGGACGTTCCTGCCCGTCAGACAGTGGCGATTGCCGGTCAGCAGTCTTTGAACGTTTCCGGTGAGGGATCTTCGGTTGTTCCTGCCCGTCAGTTCGCGGTAAAAACGAATGTCCTTTATGATGTTACGACCTCTCTCAACCTCGGCATCGAAGTGGCTCTCGCTCCGCAATGGACTCTCGATATCTCCGCCAACTACAACCCCTGGAAGTTTGGCAACGGCATGCGTCTCAAACACTGGATGATCCAGCCCGAAGCCCGCTACTGGCTTCGTGAAAAGTTCGCCGGTCATTTCTTCGGTCTCAACGCCCAGTATGCCGATTACAATATCGGCGGCATCCGCTTCCTTAGCGACAACATGCAGTCGCACCGTTATCAGGGCAAACTTTACAGTGTTGGCCTGTCTTACGGTTACCAGTGGCACCTGTCTTCCCATTGGAGCATGGAAGCGACTGTCGGCCTTGGCTGGCTTCATCTCGATTACGACAAGTATCCTTGTGCTTCCTGCGGCACTCCGCTGTCTGCCTCCAAAAATTACTTCGGTCCCACAAAAGCCGCCCTGTCATTCATTTATTTCATAAAATAAGACGATCATGAACCAACAAATATTCAGCATTATGAAACGAGCATCAGACGTAGAATTAATCTTACTCAACGAAGTAGATAACAATCGGTACGTCCACCTTTATCTGGAAGGCGATACCTGGTGTGCATACGAGCGTTCGGCCTATTACCTGGCCGTGATGGATTTCCCGGTGAGCCTGGATATCGAGGTCGTTCATGATGGTTATGAAGTAATTTTGATGAAGGCCTCCTTCAACATCGACCAAATGCGCCTCCCTCTCTGCCGTTCCGCCGTACTCCGTTCTGTTGCCGACGACCGCCTGCTTTTTCAACTTGACAAACCCATTACCGGCTTCGTTGAATGGAAGGGTGAACAACTAAGCGGGATGCCTGCATAATTTGTCTCCCGTACTTGACGTGGGGAATTGTAGGAACGTATTCTTTTAGTAAGGGTAAAAAGAGAACGAAAAGTATTGTTTAAAATGGACTTAGTTCACGTAGAACTATTTTTTTCCCGTGTTCAAAGATATATATTTATTTTAAAAGATTTGATCCTCAGGCGTTATTTTATAACGACCTGTCCAGAATCATTTCTGACGCTGATTGTACCTTTTTTTCACCAGCCTTATAAGGTACAGTACACATTCAGTATCTGAAAATTTTGCCGGGGTCGTTCTGCTTTTATGTACACTTTGCCTCATTTTTGCGAAATACGACGTCGCATGCGACAAAATCTCTTGTTTATCATCTTAAAAAGTCTGTCCTCTTATCGTAACATAGTTCTACGTGAACTATGATTCTAGCACTTTTATCCCCTGGCAATCGTCCAAACCAAGCCTCTGCGTAGCCTAACGAATACAATGGCTCTTGCAGCAGGAAAACGATTACCGGATAAAAGTGATAAAATCAGGGTAAATAGTACTGTTTTTCTACTAAAAACGAACATAGTACGAATTTCACAAACAATCTCTCGAAAAACAACCAACTTATGACACAGATCATAGACATAGACTTGATTTATTTTAACGAAGTAGATAACGACAAATACGTCTACCTTTATCTGGAAGACGATTGTTGGTGCGCTTATGAGCGTTCGGCATACTATCTGGTAGCAAAGGATTTTCCGGTGACCCTCGCCAAAGAGGTTGTTTACGACGGTTGTGAGATCATCATGAAAGCCTCTTTCAACGTAGACCACATGCGTCTCCCTTTGATTCCCTCCGCCGTCTTGATAACTGTTGCCGACGACCGTCTCCTTTTCCAACTCGACAAACCCATCGACGGCTTCGTCAAATGGAAAAGGGCACAGATAGGTAGTCAGCCTGCTTAATTCGTTTTCGTCTCTTCTTTCTTGGGGATCGTAGAAGCATTGCCATTCCGGAACGCCGTGTAATGGGGCGACATGATCTCTACGCCTGCCTTATCGAAATAGTCCTGGATATTCTGGTGAAGGGCCGAATAGATGGTCGTCATATTGTTCGCCTCCTGGATATATGCGTTGATCTGGTAGACAGGATAGAAGTCGCTCAGGGCCGTTTCGAGAACGAAGGGAGCCGGTTCAGGCATCACTCCGGGTGTTGCTTTGGCGGCATCTATCAGAAGTTGATGCACCTTGCGCCAGGGGGTATCGTAGCCGATCGTTACCTCCGAGTGGATGATCAGCCCGTAAGTCCGTGCCGATGATGTATAGTTGACTGTTTGTGATGACATGATGAAGGAGTTCGGTATCGTCACGATCTCATTCTTGATGGTGCGCAGACGGGTGACGAAAGCGGTCTTTTCGATCACATTGCCTACCGTATCGTTCAGTTTGATCCGGTCGCCCTGCTTGAAGGCGCGCATATAAGTAATCACGAACCCGGCAATAATATTCCCGATCACCGTGCTGGAGCCGAGCGAGACGATCAACCCGACGAAAACAGATACTCCCTGAAAGACTCCCGAATTGGCTCCCGGCAGATAAGGATAGATCATCGCAATCATAAAAGCATACAATAGGAACCGGATAATATGGTAGGTCGGCATCGCCCAGTCCGAATAAAAGCCGTTAATCTTCAACCTGCCGGCATCTATCTCCGTGGCAAGGTAACGGATGCCCTTAATGACGTATTTTATAACCAGGCAAATCACGATGATCGTGAAAAGATTAGGGATATAGCCGAGGATGCCTTCCAGGATATCTTTTACGGGATTCCAGATATAATAGGCGATCTTATACGCCAGTTCCTTCGTCTGCGGGAAGATGGAGAAAAGGATCGGTATCGTTAAAACCAGCAGGATGAACAATAGGAGATAGCGGAGGATATTCGCCAGGAAGATCAATAGGGAGACCTGTTTCTGCGTATCCAGTATCTCATAATTCTGTATGGAGATCGGTTTTAGCTTGGTATCTTTCAACTGCTGGATACGGTTTTTCAGTTTCTTGTAAAGCCAGGAAGATAGGCGGAACAGTAGGAATTGCCCCAGCAATACCAATACGAAATAAAGGATATGTTTCCCCGTCTGCCACCAGCTGTCGTGATATTTCATCTCTTTCTCTTTGGCGACCGACTCTTTCCGCAGCGAGTCGAGTTTCTGTATCTGCCCGGTTTTCAGCTTGAAAGTCGCATCGTATTTTTGTAACTCGGACGAATCGATAGAGTCGGAGTCGGCATGCTCCGTCGTTATTTCGTCAGCTGAAAAAATATCCTTGATAACCTTTTGTAATTGCGCCTGCCCCGTTATATGCATAACCAATAGTAGCAGAAGAAGATATAATGATCTGTACAGTCTCATGTTGGCGTTCGTTTTTATTGTTGACTTAGATACAACAATGAAGAAGCTAAATTGTTACGTTAGATTTTTATCCTATATTTGTAGATATACAAAAAATCAAAGGCTTATGAAGAAACATTTACTTCGCATGTTGAGTTTTGGATTGCTGGGTTGCTTTGCCTTAGGCGTACAACTTTTATCTGCAGATCCAATAGGTTTGGCCGGATCGCTCCGGATTGCACAGGAGCGTTATTCAGAAGCGCATACTTCGGGTTTGAAATCCGAGGGTTTTCCTGATTTCAAGTTGGCATATATCGGAACGGAGAAAGCTATTATGGCTGCTTCTTCATTACGTTCGTCGGCTGTCGAAGATGCTTTGTTATACATTTATAATGTCGGTGACGATCGGGGATTTGTAATTGTTTCCGGTGAAGACCAGGGGAAACAACTTTTGGGGATATCGGATAACGGCTCTTTTCCGACTGGTGGTTTGTCCGGCAATATGAATAATTTTCTTATGATGTACACCCGTTATGTCAAGGCTTTGCGAAGCGGTGCAATTGTTGCGCAAACAGCAGGGACGAAAGCCGGTAGTTCAGATACGGATGCTTCTGAGTTTCCGGAAAGAGTGATCCCACTGGTCAAAGCCAAATGGGAGGTAGGTTATCCTTATAATGCCTCTTGTCCTGAAATCGGTGGTTATCTGAGTGAGGCCGGTCCTGCTGCTGTAGCAATGGCCCAGATCATGTCTTTTCATAAATATCCGGCGGGTGGAGTAGGGCATATCAGCTATAAATATGCCGGCAGCTCCCATGGTTTCGGGGGAACTCTTACGGGTTCTAAGTACTATTGGGATGAAATGCCTGTTGAACTGAATGAAAAGTCTTCCGATCGTGAGATCGATGATGTGTCGACGTTGATTTTTCATTGTGGCATTGCTGCCCGTACCAATTATGAATATGGTTCGACTGCAGATAATGAAGATGTATGGAACGCCTTTGTCGAGAATTTTCAGTACGACAAGAACCTGCAACTTTATGACCGTGCTTTCTTCTCGGAAAACGAGTGGACTACTATGTTGAAGACTGAACTGGCTGCTATGCGTCCGGTTTATTATTCGGGAGAGGGCGGCGAGAATAATCAGGGATATAGCTGGTCTTTCGTTTGCGACGGATATAATAAGGATAATCTTTTCCATCTGAAAACCGGATATGCCGGGGACGGTTATTTTGAGTTAGGTGCTATCAATATTGGTTTTTATTCACAGAACGAGCATCAACAGATAATCACCGGTATCCGGAAACCGACGGCGGCATCTGAGCCTGCAACGCTTTTGGGGATCAGTTCGATCGATATTGAAGGAAACGGACAGGTTAAGTTTGGCGATAATCTGCCGATTTCTTTTTCCTTGTCTAACTTCGGTGCGGATGGCGACTATTACATTTTCAGCAAGCTTTTTAGGGAAGACGAAGCAATCGAGGTACAGAGAGAAGACTATGAGGCAAACGTGGAGTTGATCGATAACTTCAAACGTGGAGAGCTTATCGAAGGCAATACCTTTACCTTCGATGTGCCGGACAGCACGGCTACTTATTACATCTATGTGGTTGGTTGCAAAGCCGGGGAGTCTGTGATGAAACCGATCCGCACGGCTAATCATCCGTATGATTATGTGGTGGTCGATGTGAAGGACGGTAACGTTACGCTTTCTAAAGCCGAAAGGAAACTGTCTGCCGATCCCGTTAAGGTCACTTATGATGCGGATAATAATACGGCAGTCTTCGAGGTCACTTTCCATAACAATCAGCAGGCGGATTATTATGGAACAGCCGGTCTGCTGGTCACAGCGCCGGGTCTTTCTACCGAAGAATATAGCTGGGAAGTAAATAACCTGGTGAATATACCTGCAGGGGAAAGCCGGAAGGTTTCCTTTACGGGTGGTTTTGACTGGACTGTTGGTGACACTTTGGTTGTTGTTGCTACTTATCAGTCGGGCTTACGGGATCTGTGGTATCCTTTTTATACCGATATTGAGGAAAGCACGCGCTGGTTTGCATTGAAGGTGGACGGTTCTCTGACCGTTTCCAATGAAACGATTGAACAACCGGCAACTGGTTTTGAATATACTTTTGATCCTGTATCCGGGTTGCTTGCCTTGCAGTCGAATGCATTAATGACAAACCTGATGGTTTACAGATATGATGGACAGGCTGTATGCAGATATCCGATCGGTAGTCAAACAGCTTATTCAACTTACCTTTCTATTCCAACGGGACATTATATTCTTATGGTACAAACCGGACAAGGAACGGAAGTCAGAAAGTTTTATAAGAAATAATGGTTGAGAAACCAGCTTTACTTTTATTGACCGGCGGATCTTAAACTCTAAGATCCGCCGGTTATTTTTTCAGACTGATTCGGAATGGTTTATTCAACCCGCACTTCCCCTGTAATCCCTTTCAGGCTGCCGGGGACTAACTCGTATCCCATGACATATTCCGCCGGAATGCTCTTGTGTGTCAGTCCGAAATCAGCGATCGACTTAAAACCGAGCCGATAATAGTAATTCGGATCGCCGCACAGGAATGCCGCCTTATATCCCATCTCTTTGCCGAGTTTCAGACCTTCCCGCATAAGTGCGCCGCCGATACCCTTGCTTCGATATTCCAGGGCGACCGAAAGCGGAGCAACCAATAGGACATCGAACCGGCTGCCGTCCGGTTGGGTGATATACGTATTGGTCAACATGATATGACCGATCAGCTTGCCACCTTCTTCGGCTACCAGCGCCAGTTCGGGAATGTATAATTTACTGTTATTCCTTAGATTGACAGCGAAATCCTGTTCGTCTCCGTCACTGACTTTCGCCGTTTCGAAGGCCGTACGGATCAGGTCGTAGATAGCCGGGTGATCTTGCTCCGTCTCTTGTCTGATGATGTATTCCATAAATTACCAGGGAGTGAGCGTCACATTACGGAACTCCACTTCTTTCCCTTCGCTCTGCAAGCCGATGTAACCGTCTTTCTGCTTGTTCCATCCCGTGTTTTGGTAAACGCCGTTGATGTAGACGTTGATCTTACCGTCTTTCACGTAGATGTTGGCTTCGTTCCACTCTCCGGCAGGCTTCTCGCTGCTGGGAGCGTTCTTTTTCACTACCGGGAAACCAGGACGAGGTTCGCCGGGCTTGCCTTGATACTGTGCCAGGTCGGAACCGCCCAACAAGACGAAATCACCGGCACTGCCTAACATCAGGTTACATTCGATACCGTTCGGGAACGGATTCTTCGGTTCGGCGATCAACAGGAAAATACCGCTGTTCGCACCTTGGTCACCATTCGGCCAACGCCATTCCACATGCAACTTATAGTTGTCGTATTTCTCTTTCGTGTACATGTAACCGAAAGGCTGTCCTTTGATCTTGATCACACCGTCGCCTACGGAATAAACCTGTTCGGCTGGAACGGAATTTTTGTCGACGACAAAGTTCCAGTTGGAAAGGTCTTTCCCGTTGAACAACTTGATTGTTTTCTGTGCGTTTGCATCGCTTCCGAAACAGAGGAAAGCAGCAGCGATAGCCGCCATGCAGAGCATTCTTTTTTTCATGGTTCTAAATGAATTATATAGTAATTAATCAACAATAAGTTTACGGTAACGTACGCGTTTAGGCTCTGTATCTCCGCCCTGTTTGCGCTTGTATTCTTCATATTCAGAATATGTTCCTTCGTAGAAGACCACATTCGAATCGCCTTCGAACGACAAGATGTGCGTACAGATACGGTCGAGGAACCAACGGTCGTGGGAAACGACAACGGCACAACCGGCGAAGTTTTCCAAACCTTCTTCCAGTGCGCGCAGCGTGTTTACGTCGATATCGTTGGTCGGTTCGTCCAGCAACAGCACGTTGGCTTCAGCCTTCAGCGTGATGGCGAGATGCAGGCGGTTGCGTTCTCCACCTGACAGGACACTGCAAAGTTTTTCCTGGTCGGCACCTGCAAAGTTGAACCGTGACAGGTAAGCACGCGAGTTGATCTCTTTTCCACCTACGCGGATAAATTCCTGTCCTCCGGAAACAACCTGGAAAACGGTCTTTTTCGGATCGATATCTTTATGTGTCTGGTCGGCATAACCTACTTTCACGGTTTCGCCCACTTCGAATGTACCTTTGTCGATGCTTTCCATGCCCATGATCATCTTGAACAGCGTTGTCTTACCGGCACCGTTCGGACCGATCACACCGACGATACCGTTCGGAGGGAGCATGAAGTTGAGGTCGTCGAACAACAGTTTCTCACCGAAAGCCTTCGCTACATGCTGTGCTTCGATCACCTTATTACCCAGACGCGGACCGTTCGGGATAAAAATTTCCAGCTTGGCTTCGCGTTCTTTCTGGTCCTCGTTCAGCAACGCTTCGTATGAGTTTAGACGAGCCTTACCCTTGGCTTGACGGGCTTTAGGGGCCATGTTGATCCATTCCAGCTCACGCTCCAGCGTCTTGCGGCGTTTGCTGACCTGCTTTTCTTCCATAGCCATCTTCTTCGTCTTCTGATCCAGCCAGGAAGAGTAATTGCCTTTCCAGGGAATACCTTCGCCACGGTCGAGTTCCAGAATCCAGCCTGCCACATGGTCGAGGAAGTAACGGTCGTGCGTGATACAGATCACTGTACCGGCATATTGCTGCAGGTGTTGTTCCAACCAGTCGATCGATTCGGCATCCAGGTGGTTGGTCGGCTCATCGAGCAGCAACACATCCGGCTGCTGAAGCAATAGGCGGCAAAGGGCAACACGGCGGCGTTCACCTCCTGACAGCGTATCGACTATCTGATCTTCGGGCGGGCAACGCAGGGCATCCATCGCACGTTCCAGGCGGCTGTCGAGGTTCCAGGCATCGGTTGCGTCGATCTTGTCCTGCAATTCAGCTTGACGGGCAATCAGTGCATCCATCTTGTCGGGATCATCCAGCACTTCCGGATCACCGAATTTTTCGTTTACTTCTTCGTATTCTTTTAATGTGTCTACAATATCCTGTACACCTTCCTGTACGATTTCTTTCACAGTCTTGCCAGCTTCCAGTTTCGGGTCCTGTTCCAGGTAACCTACCGAATAGCCGGGCGAAAACACCACTTCTCCCTGGTATTCTTTTTCGATGCCTGCGATGATCTTCAGCAAGGTTGACTTACCGGAACCGTTCAAACCGATAATACCGATCTTGGCTCCATAGAAGAAAGACAGATAAATATTCTTCAATACTTGTTTCTGGGGCGGGAAAGTCTTGCTCACGCCAACCATCGAGAAAATAATTTTCTTATCGTCTGCCATATTAATTAAAGTATGTTTATTAATTTTTTTCCAGGACAAACTTACGGAAATATCTTCAGATTCGAAAATAATATCTTATATACCCGATGATCTTTCTTTTGTATCTGCTGATGTAGTCGCATAATGACGTGATCCGGCCGTTTCCTACTTTTTGTAGGGTTGGCCGGTAGGGTAGATAAAGGGGGGCAGGCTTTTGCAAATGGTAAACATCTGGAGTGGTGCCAAAAGACGGAGTGAAAATATTGTATCTGTTATGTGCAGTAAGCCAGTGTGTTCTGAACTTTTGGTAGAAATTTATGTAAAAAAGTTATTGGAATATTTGCATAATATAAAACAACCCTCTATCTTTGCACCCGCATTACAGAAGTAACGCACAGGATGATTCGCTAGCTCAGCAGGTAGAGCACATCCCTTTTAAGGATGGGGTCCTGGGTTCGAACCCCAGGCGGATCACTGAAAACAAAAGAAAAATCAAGCAAAGCCCTGATAATTAGATATTATCAGGGCTTTCTTTTTTGGGGAAGATCGCAGAAAATAGCCGTTTCAAGCATATTATCGGTGGATAAATCGTGGGGCTAAAGTTTAGTCGAAAAAGTCCCACGAATTTGCATCTTTCTTGCTTATTCATACTATTTTGCGTAGTGTTATTTTGGAGGGGCTGAGATTTTTTTGTGCATAGTTGTGCGATACTCAAGATAAACAATTTACTCACCATCGTATTTTATTCATTTTAGTATCAATTCCATTTGAATATTGCATCTCTGATAGGATGTACTATGCCCAAAAATCCTTTTAAAACCTAATTTTTCATAGATATGAATTGCCGGTTTTAAAGCAGTGTTGCTTTCTAAGTACAGATTTCTCCCCCCTAATTCTTTTACTTTATTGATAACAGCCTGCCCTAAAAGCAGCCCGATGCCTTTCCCTTGTACTTTAGGACTAACAGCAAGTTTAGATAACTCATAATCATAATGTTCATCATTCATTTTAAGCAAAGCGCAAACACCAACAGGTTCGTTTTTGTAAAGTGCAACAAAAATTTCTCCCCCTTTATCTATAATAAGCTCTTGGGGATTATTGACTGCTGCATAATCGGTTTCTTCCATTTTGAAGTATTTGTTTATCCATTCTTCACTGAGCGACTTGAAAGCTTCCTGATAACAAGGTTCATAAAGTGTTATTTGAATATCCTTGCTTTCTCTTTGCTTTTTTACCTCTTTTACACGTTCCAGTAATGATTTGCCTGATAATAAACATTCCCATTCTTCAATGGCTTGCCATAAATCATTATGCGCTTCAGATGAAATATTTTCTATAGTAACGGTCATATCAGAGCATTCCTCGATGAGTATCTCTGACATTTTTTTTCCTTTGGGAGATAGCATTATTAAGTTTCTTCTTCCGTCAGACTTATCTTTTGTCTCCTTTACAATTCCTCTTGTAACCATCTCTTTTACAATATTACTAACTGAAGGATGGGAATGTCCTATTTCCTTTGCGATAGCAGTAATTGTTTTTGCTTCCCCATGTGCTAATACGAAAAAGACTGGAAACCATTTTGCACGAATGTCTATTCCATACATTTTGTGAATCCGTTCGGCATCGTTAGTTATTTTATCGGTTAACATCCGTAGCCTGCTACCAATTGCCATTTTACCTGTTTGATTAAAGAAATCCATGTTTTATCGGTTTTATTTAAGTAGATACGTAATTGATTACGCAAATGTAGGTAACTTACCTAATATATGCAAATATTCTTAGCAATTTACTACTCTTTCAACATATGAAAAGGGGTATTCTGATAAAGTTCTGACCGATCTAATGCGCTGCTTATATGTTCATATCCATATTTCATACATAGCAACAGCATTTCTAAACTGATGATAAGAAACAATATACAGATGTTCATATCCGATGGTCATATATGGAATTATTACTTGATGATAGCTGCAATGATGTGGTTTCAAATGTATGTTTGTTTTGACTACTAAATTCATGATAGTACAAACATGTTTTGCAAAACAACTATCATACTATCATAAATCGATATATGTTATTTATAATCAGTGATATGTATAATGATAGTTGTTTGTTTTAACTATCATAGCACCTATCATACTCTCATTAAAAGAATTATATAAGGAGATATTCTGATAAAGTATATAGTTTATTTTCAGAAGAGTAGGTAGAAAAATACGGTGAGACCCGGGTGTGAATAGTATCAGCACCCGGGTCTCGTTATTGTTTACACCCGGGTGTAAACCGGATGAAGAAGGGGATCTCAAATAACTTTTCTACCTGTTTTCGGTAAAATATCTAACCTGTTTACGCAAATCAGACTACTTATTTTGCTTAAAAGCGACTAATAGAACCGCCGCCCCCCGAACGTCCTCCTCCCCAGGAGCCACCGCCACCACCAAAACCGCCTCCAAAGCCTCCGCCTCGTCCGCCGCCACCAATGATGATAGGTCCCGTACTGCGTCTTAACCGGCTGATATGACGGTTTTTCTTTTCTGTATAGCCGCAATTCTTACATCTGTAGGTATCTTCTGCCAATCCTTCCGAACTGTAAGTAGCCCTTTGTATCACTTGCTGGCCCACATATACCAATGTTTTTTGTCCGCAACGGGGACAGATACGAGGACGGTATTTGAGGATGGATACAAGTATAAAGATCCCGGCAGGAAAAATGATCATCATGATCAGGAATAGCCATAGAAAAAGATCGTCGCCTTCTGTTTGTCTGCTGGTATTTCCTCCGGTCATGGCTGCACGTTCATAATCGCTTGTCATCAGATATTCTTTTACTGCGGCAACCCCTTTCAGCATACCGGCACTATAATCGCCCGTTTTCAGATCAGGGATCATGTATTTTTGTTGCAGGCGGTAACAGATTGCATCCGGAAGAATACCTTCTATACCGTAACCAGTCTCGAAAACAACCGAACGCTGTGACGGCTCAGTGACAAGCTGGATCAGAAGGCCGTTGTCTTTGTCTTTCTTTCCCAATCCCCAATGCCGGAACAGGTCTGTGGCAAACATACGGGCGTCATTATCACCGATACTTTCCACAGCAACTACGGCCACTTCGATCCCCAGACTGTCTTCTACAATCTGCAGCAAACGGTTGATATGCTCGACATCCTGCGGATGAATGATCCTATCCGGATTGCTTACATGATTGTTCCGGTCGGAGAGACGGACATTCGGAACTGTCTCGATAGTATAATCCTGCGTTGCAGAAAGTTGTAGCGGGAAAAGAGAGAGCAGGAACAAACCTGCAAGCAGTAAAGCCTGCAGGCGATTACCCGTCAGTATTTTATTCAGATTTCTCATTTTTATCTGAACTTATCGAATTAAAATTCTACTTTCGGAGCTTTCTCGGCACCGCTTTCCGCACTGAAATAAGCTTTCGGCTGGAATCCGAACATACCGGCGAGGATATTGGTAGGGAAACTGCGGATATAAGTATTATACGTTTGTGCGGTTTCATTGAAACGCTTACGTTCTACGGATATACGATTCTCCGTTCCTTCCAGTTGGGCTTGCAATTCAGAGAAGTTCTGATTGGCTTTCAGGTCCGGATAACGTTCCAGTACGACCATCAGGCGGGAAAGGGCACTGCTCAGTTCTCCCTGTGCAGCCTGGAATTTCTTCATCGACTCTTCATTCAGGTTAGACGGATCGATGGTGGTCTTGGTGGCCTCGGCACGGGCACTGACTACACCTTCCAGCGTTTCCTTTTCATGAGTAGCATATCCTTTTACTGTATTGACCAGGTTTGGGATCAGGTCCATACGACGCTGATATTGATTTTCTACCTGGCTCCAGGCTGTTTTTACTCCTTCATCCTGTGTGACCATTGTGTTGTATGTACTTTTTACCCAAGAGTATCCGGCAAACAAAAGTACCACGATAATGGCAAGTGTAATCCACAAAGCTTTGTTCTTAAACATTTTCTTTTTGCTTTAATTGTTATACATAGTTGTGCAAAGCTATATAAAAAACAGGATAGAAGAAGAAACTGTTTATACAATTGTTGGTTGCAATGAATATTTAGTGGGTATCTGCCAAGTAATATTTGGCAGGTCCTGTTATTTTCAAATCTTCGGGACGTATACCTTCTGCTTCCTGAGGCGTTATCAGTCCGCGATCGACCAGACGACTAAGGATTACCTGATAGAACTCCGTATAATAGGGTTTTAATTGCAAACCTTCAAAGCAATAGCGAACATGTTTCGGCTTAGGTACGATACTTGCCAGGAAGATACATTCTCCTAAAGTCAGGGCCGAAGGTTCTTTGGCAAAGTAAAAATGTGAAGCCTCGGCTGCACCGTAGACAAGCGGTCCCCATTCGACGATATTCAGATAGACTTCAAACATCCGTTCCTTCGAGGTAAGACGGTTACTTTCTATCAGCCAGACAATCAACATCTCTTCCAGTTTCCGGGCAATCGTTTTGTTACGACTCAGGAAGACATTTTTTACCAGCTGCATACTCAACGTACTTCCACCCCGTGCAAACCGCCGTTCTTTGAGGTCCAGTATCAGGGATTCACGGATCGCACTCGGGATAAAACCATTGTGATAAAAGAAACCGGCATCCTCGCTTTGCATGATGGCCAGAGGCAAATAATGGGATACAGCCGGGAAAGGCCGGAAAGAAGGATTGCCTTCACCGACCTCGAACGTACGCACCGGTTCTTCATTCTCGTAAACGGTATATTCGAACGGTTCGTTCATTTTTCGCAGATCAGTATTCCCATATTGAATGATCTGGAAATTACGGGCGGTAAGCGACGATTCCAGTTGCAGGCTATCCAATGAGGCAAAATCGACATCCAGTAAAAACCGATATGATAATGTTCCGTCGGCTTTTAATCCTTCCAGATTGTAAAACAAACCTTTCGGCAGGGATGCGAACAAGTCATTTGCCGGAAAGTCCTGTTTATTCACCGAGGCAGTTATATGCCAGTCGTCTTTTTTCTCAGCCTTCAGATAAGGATGAAAATCCAATTGATTGAAGTTTACCTGGGAGACACTATCCAGTTCCAGATAGTTTTTTCCGATATTCACCTGGCAGTCGACAGTTCCCCGGTCCAGTAAAACAGTATTGGGAGAAATGCGTCGTTGATGAAGTGTTAGTCCGCTGATATGTGCCTGTCCCCGGACAGCGTGTAGCTCATTCTTTTTGAGTATTTCCTCCAGTTTGAATGTGAGTGTGTCGAACTGTATCTGTGCTCCCCAGCGATAGTTCAGGAAGGGTAGGGTGATCTTTGTATTCTCTTTGGCATGCAGCTGTGCTTCGATCTTTTTTCCCTTGTCCAGCAGCGAACCTTCACAAACCCATTCGCTTCGTATTCCGTTTTCCGTGCTTCGTATTCCGGTAGCGAAACGGCTATCCTTTATGATCAGTGAAGGTATCTCGATCAGGAGTTCATCTCCTTTGTTCAGATAAGAAACACTTAGATTGCGTAAGGTCGCATTATCGGGAAGTAATTTGAAAAGCAGCCCGAACAACCTGCCTGTCTTCCGTGCAAAATTCTGTTCTGTTTCAGTATGGGCATTTATCTCCGCAGATGGGACAGAATGATACAGAAATTCAAAATTGGACGTATTGTCTTTCTTTATAAAGGAAATATTCACGTCGTCGGCTTCTATACTCTTTACGGAGACTTTAAAAAGAAGAAGTGCGGAGCGATCCAGCTTCACCCGGAAAGAATGGCTTCGCAGGAACGTATCGGCATCCGACGGTGTTACAGATAATCCTTTGATCTGTATGCCGCTGAGACCGATCATGCTTATGTCGTCGTAATGGACAGATATCCGGCGCGTTTCTTCCAGCTTCTCCAGTTTACGGTCGATGTATTGCCGTACGAATATGTTCCGTATGGAAAACGAAAGCAGAACCAAAACAGCTAAAAGAATGACACCTGCCGCAATTACTTTCCTAACAGGTTGATGCATATATTCTTCTTGTTTAAAACGGGAGTAAAAGTAGATATTTTTTCAACATTTCATATCTTTTATCTGTTTTAATAAAAACAAATAAATGAATATGTCATACAAGATTGCATTTTTTGGAGCTAAACCTTATGATATAGCTTCCTTTGATCAGGTAAACGAGAAATATAATTACGATATAAAGTATTATAAAGGACATCTTAATCCCAACAATGTGGTCCTGACGCAAGATGCCGACGCTGTCTGTATCTTCGTGAACGATACAGCCGATGCAGCCGTAATCGATGCGATGGCAGACAACGGTGTCAAGCTACTGGCTCTGCGTTGTGCCGGTTTTAATAATGTAGACCTTGCTGCTACCAAAGGAAAACTTCCGGTCGTCCGCGTTCCGGCTTATTCTCCTTATGCCGTTGCCGAGTATTCGCTGGCATTGATGTTGTCGTTGAACCGGAAGATGCATCGTGCCTATTGGCGTACACGCGACGGAAACTTCTCCCTGAACGGATTGATGGGATTCGATATGCACGGAAAGACAGTCGGTATAATCGGTACGGGAAAGATTGCCAAGATATTGATCCGGATATTGAAAGGGTTGGGTATGCATATCCTTGCTTATGATCTTTATCCCGATCACAAGTTTGCGGAGGAAGAAGGTATTACTTATGTGACATTGGATGAATTATATCGCGGGTCGGATATCATCTCGCTTCATTGTCCGTTGACGGATCAGACCCGTTACCTCATTAACGAGGATTCGATCGACAAAATGAAAGACGGTGTAATGATCATTAATACCGGCCGCGGGCAATTGATTCACACGAATGCCCTGATCGAAGGACTGAAGGAAAAGAAGATTTCGGCAGCCGGACTGGATGTATACGAAGAAGAAGGAGATTACTTCTATGAGGATAAATCCGACAAGATTATCGATGATGACGTGCTGGCACGTTTATTGTCTTTCAATAACGTGATCGTTACTTCGCATCAGGCTTTCTTTACCAAGGAGGCAATGCATAATATTGCAGAAACGACTTTGCAGAACATCGAAGATTTCCGGCAAAATCGTCCACTAGTGAACGAAGTTATTCTATAAACAGACTATTTTTTTATCGCTGATTTATTATATTTTTGTGGCCATTGTCCGGTGTGAGCCAGGCAATGGTCTTTTAATTTTACGTATTATGAAAATAGATGATCAGACAGGACTTGTTTTAGAAGGTGGGGGAATGCGCGCCGTTTTTACAGTAGGGGTATTGGATTACTTTATGGACCACAATCTCTGGTTCCCTTATACGATCGGAGTGTCGGCTGGGGCCAGCAACGGTATTTCGTATGCTTCCCGGCAACGGGGACGCTCCCGTTACAGCAATATAGATTTATTGAAAGAATATAATTATATCGGTCTGCGCCATTTTCTGCGTGGCAGAGGATATATCGATATGAAATATCTGTTCTATATTTATCCGGAAAAACACTATCCGCTCGATTATGATGCCTACTTCAGGTCGAAAGATCGCTTCGTGATGGTCACGAGTAATTGTCTGACGGGAAAGGCGGAATACTTTGAAGAGAAGAAGGATAAAAAGAGGTTGGTGGACATTTGTTGTGCTTCTTGCACGTTGCCGATCCTTTGTCCGGTCGCTCATGTAGACGGCATTCCGATGGTAGACGGTGGTGTGTGTGATGCTATTCCCATCCAACGGGCTATCGATGACGGTTTCAGTAAAAACGTGATCATTCTGACACGGAATAAAGGGTATCGCAAGAAAGATAAGAATTTTTATCTGCCAGGATTTATCTATAAACAATATCCGGCTATACGTGAACAGCTCAAACTGAGATATAAGCGTTATAACGAAGTACTCGATTATATCGACCAACTGGAAGCGGAAGGGAAAGCCTTTGTGATCCGTCCTGAAAATAAGATGGAGGTGGGGCGGACGGAAAGTAATCCGGAGAAGCTGGAAGCGTTATACAATGAAGGGTATGAGCTGGCTGCGAGGTTGTTTTCAGGGAAGCATGAATAATTTGAGGGTATGTCAAAACAAATAAACCGGACGCAGATATCGCAGAATTCTGCGTCCGGTAAATACCAGCTTTTGACACCCCCTCGTTCTTTTTATTCTTTACATTCTTTATGTAAATCCTTACTCAGGCGCATAGCACAGAAATTCGGACCACACATCGTACAGTATTCCCCATCGGTGACAGCGCTTTCCTTATAGTATTGCAAAGCCCGTTCCGGATCGAGCGACAGGTTGAACTGGTCTTTCCAGCGGAAGTCGAAGCGTGCTTTACTCAAAGCGTTGTCGCGTACCTGGGCACCCGGATGTCCCTTTGCCAGGTCGGCTGCATGGGCAGCTATCTTATAAGCAACCACACCGTTACGTACATCTTCTTTATTCGGCAATCCTAAATGTTCTTTCGGAGTTACATAACAGATCATGGCTGTTCCGTGCCATGCAATCTGTGCCGCACCGATAGCAGAAGTGATATGGTCATAACCGGGAGCGATATCTGTTGTTAACGGGCCTAATGTATAGAAAGGTGCCCCGTGGCAAGCATATTGCTGCTCCTTCATATTTTCATGTATCTTGTTCATTGGGACATGTCCCGGACCTTCGATGATTACCTGAACGAATTTCTCCCAGGCAATCTTTGTCAGATCACCCATTGCATGCAACTCGGCAAACTGGGCGGCATCGTTCGCATCATAAATAGAACCCGGACGAAGTCCGTCGCCAATCGAAACAGCTACGTCATACCGGCTCAATATATCGCAAATCTCTGCGAAATGGGTATAAAGGAAGTTCTCTTCATTGTGCAGTTGCATCCATTTCGCCATGATGGAACCGCCGCGTGACACGATGCCCGACAGGCGGGTTGCCGTCAGATCGATATGACTTTTCAGTAGACCGGCATGAATCGTGAAATAATCTACACCTTGTTCGGCCTGTTCGATCAATGTATCACGATAGATATCCCAACTTAGTGCTTCCACATTTCCGTTCACTTTTTCCAAAGCCTGGTAGATAGGAACAGTCCCCATCGGTACAGGACAGTTACGAATGATCCATTCGCGTGTTTCGTGGATATTGTCGCCTGTGGAAAGGTCCATTAACGTATCGCCTCCCCATTTGCAACTCCATACCGCCTTCTCTATCTCTTCGCTGATACCGGAAGAGAGGGCCGAGTTTCCGATATTCGTATTGATCTTCACCAGGAACTTCTTACCGATGATCATCGGTTCCGCTTCCGGATGGTTGACGTTGGACGGTATGATCGCACGCCCGGCTGCTATTTCCTTACGGACAAAATCCGGTGTAATATACGATTTCAGTCCCAATGCCTCGATCTGTTGATTTTCACGTATGGCAACGTATTCCATTTCAGGCGTAATGATCCGGCGTTTGGCATAATACATTTGGGTGATGTTCTTACCTTCTTTTGCACGATAGGGGAGGTGGCGTTTCGGGAAACGGATAGCATCCAGGCTTTTATCTTCCAGGCGGCTACGTCCGTATTCCGATGTAAGTTCGCTCAGCTGTTCGATATCCTTGCGCTTGCTGCACCATTCTTCACGGATACGTGGGATACCGGCTGTTATGTCGATGTTTATCTTCGGATCGGAGAATGGTCCGCTTGTGTCGTAGACAATTACCGGATTGTTTTTCTTACAAACTTTTTCTCCGTTTTCATCCAGTGTAACGGTATCCAGAAGTTTTATCTTACGCATTCCAACTTTGATCTTGTTGATCTCTCCCGGAATGTATATCTTCTCCGATGACGGGTAGGTGATACGCATCGTATTTTTCTTGTTTGCCATTGTTATATTGTTTATATTTTGATCAATGTAAATCTATTTGCTTGCTATACTTTTTTATTATTAAACAGAAACGTTCCATCTCCTTTACAGGATCGGGCGCCTGGGTAATAGCCGATGATACGGCGATCCCTGTAATTCCGGTACTCATCAAAGGGGCGATATCCTCATACCGGATTCCTCCGATTGCAAATATAGGAATTTTTAGTCCTGCTTCCCGGCATTGTTCCATGATTCTTTTGTATCCTTCGAGACCGAGTATCGGACTCAGGTTCTTTTTTGTTTCTGTAAAACGATATGGGCCAAGACCGATATAGGAGGCGCCCTGTCTGTCTGCTTCCACGATATCTTCAAAGGTATTGGCTGTAGCACCTACCAGGAAAAGGTCGCCGTATCCTTGTTGACGGATAATCTTCCAGGCATCGCTGACCGGCATATCTTTCTTACCCAGATGTACAGTGAGAGCTTTGCTTTTAATAGCGATCTCCAGGTTGTCGTCTATGCATACCCGACAGGATGATCCTGCTAAATGAACCAGCTTTTCGGCAGCTTCGAGGGTAAGATTGTCTTTCATTCGTATCTGTATCCAGTTACATCCGCCTTCCAGGGCTATTTTGACCTGGTCTTCTTCTGTATATTTTTCAGTACGGTGTGTGATGAACATCAACGGAAGTGTGTTCTCTTCCGTGAAACAAGCATACCGGCTGTTTATCTTTTCAGGCATAGTTGTATATTTTTATATTGATTGATAATTGTTTCTTTTTGTGATATATCCGGCACTTTTCCCCACAATGCACCTAAAACGGCTACGCCTCCGAAACCTATTGAACGGATCGATGGGATCGTTTCGTTACTGATACCACCCAAAGCGATTACTTTTTCATTTATTATCTTATGGGAAGCGGCATCCTGCAAAGTTTCCAAAGAGAAACCGCTACCGTATTCTTCTTTAGATATGCTCTCAAAGACAGGGCTGAGAAAGACATAATCGAGTTGTCGATTTTCTTTTACTTCCTGTAAGGAATGACAGGAACGGCTGATACTGCCTTTGAAACCTTCCGGTATAATATGGTTCCTGCTGTTCAGATGGATGCCGGCAAGATTATATTCCGATGTCAGTTCAAAATGATCATGTAAGACGATACGGGAGTGAAACACCTCCGGGACGGTATTTAATAATAAACGTAATACCTGTTTATCCCCCTGGGGTTTACGCAAATGCACTCTTTCCATTCCTTCCTGAAATAAAGCCGTCAGGATCAGACCTTCGCCTTCAAAGAAATTAGGAGTCGTTATGGCTATCAGTTTCATGACCTATTCATTTCTATTTTATGTAATGGAACCGGGGCAAAAAAATGATTCAACGGGCCATGACCATGACCCGTTTTTACATCTTTTCCACTCTGAATAGCTTGTGTGATATACTCTTTGGCAGAACCGACTGCTTCAGGCAGATTCATACCCAAAGCAAGATAAGCAGCAATAGCCGAAGATAATGTACAGCCAGTCCCATGACCGTTCGTCGTTTCTATCGTTTCGGCGGACAGGCGGACAGGAGACATTTCCGACATATATAATATATCGGTCATATCTTTTGTCTTCAGATGGCCGCCTTTCATTAGAACGGCCTTGCAGCCCCGGGACAATAATTTTCCGGCAGCCAAATCCATATCTTTTTCGGAGAAGATCTTTACACCTGACAGGTATTCTGCTTCGTCGATATTGGGAGTGACTAATGTACTTCGGACGAACAGTTCGCGGACTATGATTTCGATGGCATCATCCTGTAGCAATTTATTCCCGCTGGTAGAGATCATCACCGGGTCCAGTATGATATATGCGGGAGAAAATTTGTCTATTGTTTCAACGATAATTTCGGCTGCCGTCTTGTTATGTACCATTCCTATTTTCACAGCATCGATCGTAATATCTTCAAAGACAGCATCGAGTTGCCCTTTCAATATCTCGGGAGAAATAGCCTGAATGCCTCTGACACCCTGGGTGTTCTGAGCTGTGACCGATGTTATGACGGAAGCTCCGTAAACACCGATGGCGGAGAATGTCTTGATATCTGCTTGTATGCCAGCTCCGCCACCACTGTCGGAACCGGCAATTGTAAGTGCTACCGGATAGCGATACGTCGTATCTGTTTTCATGTTTACATACCAAAGGAGGGAAAAAGCCTTATCTGTCTTTCCTACGGCGGCATTACCCGCATCAGGTTCACAGGGTATAATCTCAGCCCGTTTACAGTATGGCACCCCCTTTTCGCGGACAAAGGTAGAAAGATTGACAGGAGAAAACAAAAGTGAATTGTTAAATTTAAGAGAGAATTGATACATATAAAGAAATAATCCAGTATATTTGCGAGTACATATCCGGCATTATAGCTTTTCTTCCGGATTGTGTTTCCTTTTACCATAACAATCTTAAAGGTGACTGAACATGTTGAATAATAAAGGCTTGTATGTGATTACCGGAGGGCCTGGAACAGGTAAAACATCGCTAATTGAAGAACTTGAAAAAGATGGATTAAAGACTGTAAAAGAGGTTGCACGAGATATAATCAAAGAACAACAACTGCAGGGAGGAGATGCCTTGCCCTGGAAAGATACCGGGTTATATACGAAGATAATGCTGGAACGCTCTGTCGATTCGTATCTTGCACATGCAAAAGAGGAAGGTGTCCTGTTCTTTGACAGGGGAATACCTGATACTTTGGCTTATGCACAGTTAATAGGGTTGAACGACCGGAAATACATAGAACTGGCCGTTAATAAATATAGGTATAGTGAACAGGTTTTTATACTTCCCCCGTGGGAAAGTATATACCATACAGATAAAGAACGTAAACAATCATTTAATGAAGCGATAGATACATATTATGTAATGAGAGATGTTTATGAGAATGCAGGTTATACATTGATCGAAGTACCCCAATTGCCTGTGGAAGCAAGGAAGGATTTCATTATTGATCGTATAAATTCAATCTGAAAACATCAATATTGGGGCCTTTTAATGAATTTTGTTGTCAATTGGAATATAATCGGTTCAATTTGGAACATTCAGAAAAAAGAATCTGTTATAATTTTGCGGAGTTTAACGAGGGAGTTAATATAAAATAATGGGGAAAAAGATTGTTTTTATTCTGACATTCGTTTTGATAGCTTTTGCATCAAAGGGTCAGAACACAATAATAAACGGAATTGTAACGGACTCGATCACAGGAGAAACGTTACCATATGTTTCAGTTATACTGAAAGGTACAACTATCGGAGCAACGACAGACGATGACGGGAAGTTTTCACTGACAACATCATCTAATGAAAGAACTTTATCCGTTTCTTATCTTGGATACGAAGAAAAAGAGTTTAAAGTTGCTGTCGGAAAGAAGAATTATTTCAAGATAGCTTTAGCGCCTTCCAGCTTCGCTATCTCGGAAGTTGTAGTCAAGCCCAAAAAGGAAAAATACAGTAAAAAAGAGAATCCGGCCGTCGCCTTCGTCAAGAATGTGATCGATTCACGCGAAAGTAACAATCCGCGTAACCACGATTACTTCAGCTATAGCCAGTATGAGAAGATGGTTTTCGCAATGAACGATTATCATCCGAAACCCAAAAAGGAAAATGGTAAAGCCGGTAAATTCGACTTCCTGATCGATTATATCGATACGTTGGATATCGGCAAGACTATCCTGCCCGTATCGGAAAAAGAGAAGGTGGAAGGTGTCTTTTACCGTAAAGATCCTAAGGTGGAGAAAAGAGTCGTATTGGGAGCCAAGGCTGCCGGTGTAGATGAAGTTTTCTCACGTGATGGCATGCAGCAGTTCCTGGGAGAAGTTTTTCGTGAAGTAGATATTTTTAAGAATGATATTCCTCTCTTCCTGCAACGTTTTGTAAGCCCGTTGTCCAGCATGGGGCCTAATTTCTATAAGTATTATCTGCTTGATACATTGGAGGTCAACGGACAACAATGTGTGGACCTGGGGTTTGTTCCTTTTGTTTCCGAAGGCTTTGGCTTTACGGGGCATTTGTTCGTGACGCTCGATTCTACCTATTTCGTCAAGAAGGCGATATTGAATGTTCCTAAAAACATCAACCTGAACTTTGTCAGTGGAATGACGATCGAACAGACTTTTGAAAGGACGGAAGACGGAACACGTATCATAACCAAAGATGATATAAATGTAGACTTTAAGCTGACGGAGAAGTCGAAAGGCATGTATGCCCGAAGGCTGAACATATACAGCAATCATTCTTTCCTGCCTCCTGAGGACGATGGGATATTTAAAGAAAGTGCTCCGGTCATCACGCTGCAGAATGCCTATAAACAACCGGAAGATTTCTGGGACCTGAATCGTCCCGAGGAAGCCGGAAAGCGGAATCAGAATACGGTCGATAAGCTGATGGAGAAATTACGTTCGGTTCCGATATTCTATGTGACGGAGAAGATCATAACGATCCTGACTTCGGGATATATAGGCACAAATACTGATCCTGTTAAAAACAAATTTGAGTTTGGACCGGCCAATACCTTTATCAGTGGTAATGCGATCGAAGGTGCCCGCTTCCGTGTCGGAGGTACGACTACGACTGCTTTCAGTAAAAGATTATTCCTGGAAGGATATGCCGCTTACGGTACGACAGACCGGAAGATCAAATATAATGGTTTGATAGAGTATTCGTTCAACGATAAGAAAGAATATCGTAAAGAGTATCCGGTCAATTCCATTCGTTTGGAATATCTGTACGATATCAACCAGCTGGGACAACAGTATATGTACACCAACAAGGATAATATCTTCCTGGCATGGAAACGTCAGAGAGATACCCGTGCTACTTATTTGAGAAATGCCGAGTTGACTTACTATCGCGAACATTATAACGGTATTGCTTACGGTGCTGTCCTGCGTAACAAGAAAGAATATTCGACAGACTATGCTGTTTTCGACAGAATAGAAGAAGATGGCCGTATCACTCCGATAAAATCTTATTCAATGACAGAGCTGGAATTTAAGTTCCGCTATGCTCCGAACGAGAAATTCTATCAGACACGTAATTACCGTTATCCGATTACTTTCGATGCTCCGGTAATCACTTTGAGCCATATTACAGCAAGAAAAGGTGTATTGGGTGCCGATTATACCTATAACCGTACAGACCTGGGTATCCAGAAACGTTTCTGGTTCTCTGCTTTCGGATACATCGATATTATCGGTAAGGCAGGCAAGGTGTGGGACAAGGTTCCTTATCCATTGCTGATATTGCCAAATGCAAACTTGTCATATACAATCCAGCCGGAGTCCTATACGAACATGAACGCAATGGAATTTATCAGTGATGAATACGCATCCTGGGATGTTACCTATTTCATGAACGGACTTCTTTTGAACCGTCTTCCGCTGATTAAAAAGCTGAAATGGAGAGAGGTGCTTTCATTCCGTGGTATGTGGGGTAATCTGACAGATAAGAATAACCCTTATTATGGCGGTAAAGATCTGTATTTGTTCCCGGAAGGATCCTATACATTAGGAAATACGCCTTATATGGAAGCCGGGGTAGGTATCGAAAACATCTTTAAGTTCCTTCGTCTCGATTATGTATGGCGTTTGACTTACCGTGATCATCCGGGCATACAGACAAAAGGTATTCGCTTCTCGATGAAGTTGTCGTTTTAGTCGGCATATTTGAAATATAAATAAAGCTTCCGTTGTCCGTAATTCATGTTACTGGCAACGGAAGTTTTTTATGCAGTATCGTTCTCGTTTCCTAAGCAGGAAACTGGAATTTCCCAGGGAAGAAACTGCAGTTTCCCAGGCAGGAAATTGTAGTTCCCTGCGGAGGAAACTGGAGTTTCCAAATAAGAAAACTACGAGGAAACTGTAATTGGTTGATAATTACAACGGTAGTCCTGTTTTGGTAAATCCTTTAAAATGCTTCTGTCATATTCATATAAACCTGCACTCCATCCAGTCCCGGTTCCTTTCCTATATCCAGTCGGAAGTTTTTACCCGGTTGCATTTGTACACGTAATCCGGCACCGAAATTCAGTTTCCATTTATTCCAGTCAAAAGGAGTATTACCGATCGTTCCGGTTCCCATCCAGGCGACAAAACCGCATTTAGCCCAGAAGTTTCCGCTTTTGTATTTAGCCTGAGAACCGAACATATGGCGGTATTCCACGATTCCGTAAGCCATAGACTTATCCCTGTATTTACCCCAGTAATATCCGCGCAGGTCGAAAGGCGAACCGAAAGACGGTAATTCGGAGTAGGGGACATCTCCCATGCCGATCTGACTCTTGGCGATCCATGCTAGTGTACTTCTGGGGCGGAACACATTTACAAAGTGCCGATATTCAAGTTCCAGTATTTCATAATTATAAGTGCCTCCGAGATACTTGCCGAAAGCCTTCATATTTCCACTTAGTAATACGCCCCGTGTCGGTGTGGCTACATCGTCTCTGGTATCATATTGGATCAATCCACCGATACCTACATTCAGATATTTCCGCTTGAACCGGTTGAAGTAGGGATCTATTTCTATTACCGGATTAATATCCGAGGCATCCGTAAAATTTATATCGAACAGCCCTCCCAGATAGAAGTGGGGGTGTATCTCCCAGACAAAGCGAGGGTAGATCTGGAAATAACTCCGGTGATAACGAGTGGTCGAATCGCTTCTGTCTACATGCTCAATCGTTTCGTATCCCTTTCCATAATAATGTGCCGGCTCGTTCCTGTATCCGTAGCTGGCATAAATACGGAATTTATTCTGATTGAAAAAGAATGTCCCGGCTCCTGCAACCACGATTGTTCCGTTTATCGAAAGATTGATGCCCGCTGGAAGGAAGGAACGTTGTGAGATTGTATCGTTCTTATTCATTCTAAAACTGGCCAACACAGCGCCGCCAACACCGAGTGATGCTTCCGGAGTATAAGACGGTCCTCCAAGGACTGACCACCATATTTTTTTGTTAGCTCTGATGGAGTCTTTTCGTAATTGCCGATAATAACGTTTAAGTTGTTTCTCGTTCAATTGCTGTCCGTCAACAAAAATGGCCTCTTTATGGAGTGTATCGGTCGGCTCTGTATTTTGGGCCTTTCCGGATAAAAAAGAAACAGATAGGATGATACCTGTGAAAACGATTAAATGTTTCGACATCGGCTGCTTTTATTTTTAGGTTGCAAAAGTATGAAAAAGAAAACATACTAACCTATACTTTGGTTGTCAGCCTTTGTATTTCTTTAGGTTTATTCAGCTTTTTGTACCGGAATTTCAATCCAGAACAGGGATCCTTCTCCTTCCTGGGATTCAACGCCTATATTTCCTCCGAATTTTTCGGCTATCATAGCACAGATAGGAAGTCCGAGTCCTGTGCCCTGGGCGAATGAATTCAGTTTGACGAAACGGTCGAAAATCTTATCTTTTTTATCTTCCGGTATGCCTATTCCGGTGTCTTTCACGTAAAAACGGATATTCTTTTCCGTTTCATCCAATGTATAGCCAAATGTGATAGTTCCTTTAGGCGTAAACTTCAATGCATTTGTGAGGAAGTTGATTATCACTTGCATCAGCCGGGTGCGGTCTGTGCAAATGATACATTGAGGAAGCTTCTGGTCGAATGATATACTGACTTCTTCAGATTTGTTCTTCAGTTT
Source organism: Parabacteroides sp. AF18-52 (assembly GCF_003479145.1). Classification (NCBI taxonomy): domain Bacteria; kingdom Pseudomonadati; phylum Bacteroidota; class Bacteroidia; order Bacteroidales; family Tannerellaceae; genus Parabacteroides; species Parabacteroides sp. AF18-52. The sequence goes on along the minus strand of NZ_QUGR01000001.1, from coordinate 510,439 downwards.
CATTTGGCTGCAAATCTCTTCCATCAGCTCATTTATGTCTGTCTGGGTATAGACATAATCCAACGAGCCGGATTCGATTTTGGCCATATCTATAATGTCGTTTATCAATTGGAGCAAGAGTTCATTATTGGTGGAAATGATATGTGCAAATTCCTGTTTCTCTTCCGGATCATCCGTCTCCGTCAATAAGTTTGAGAAGCCGACTATTGCATTCAACGGTGTGCGGATCTCATGGCTCATATTAGCAAGGAATGCTGATTTTAGACGGTTTGCTTCGTCAGCTTTCTTTACTTCATACATCAGATGTTCTATTCTCTTTTTGTCTGAAATATCTTCTATCTTCATTAAACCGCCGATAACATTTGTTTCCGAATGATCTAAAACGGGGATTGCACTGATCTCGAATGTCGTTTCGCCGTCGGAAAACTCATGGCGGACCGGATGTTCTTTTATGATCGCTTCGCTGAGTGCACATTGGGTACAGGGCTCTTTTCTTCCCATAACAGTTTCATAGCAGATCTTTCCCGGTGTATAGCGGCGTCCTTTGGCTTTCCCCTGTAGATTGGACGTAGATTCCCATTGTACCTTATATTCTTTGTCGATATAGATTAATCCAAAGTTTATGCTGTTCAATACCAGGTTTTGTGTATCTGCTGCATCTTCCAGTTTTTCCTTGGCCTGAATCAGCTCTTTTTCATATTCCTTTATCTGTGTAATATCCCAGCGAATGATCAGCAACCATCTGTTCTTGTCGTGCGAGATGATGGATTTATGTACGATCGTATTATGAAGAATGCCGTCCGGGGTTACATAATCTTCTTCTGCTCTGTAGTTTTCGCCTATCTGGACTAATTGTTCATCGACTTTGCGGTATTTCATACCGCGTTCTGCACCATAAATATCAAAATCCGTATGTCCCAGAACCTCTTCACGTTCAGTGCCGGACCGTAACTCCGCCTCTTTATTCCAATAGAGATATTTGTAATCATCATTGATATCCTTGACAAAAACCGGAAAAGGAAGATTATCCAGAATATCGATGCTAAAAAGACGTTCTTTTACTGTTTCGCTCAATGTCTGTTCTCCTGCCAGTTTGACTTTGTATTGATCGTTTTCTCGAGCTAATTTCCGGTTTCTGTACAACAGAAAAAAGGAGATAACAACCGATAGCAGAAGAAGCAGAAGTAATATGGTTGTTTCCACTGTTAACATCAAAAATAGATTATTTATCGAAATAAGCATTCCCATAAAACTGTAATAAAGATTTACCCCTTACAAATATCGACAAATGTATCATTAATATTTTAAATACTTCCTGAAATTTATTGATTTTCATATTATTTTTCGATTATACCCCTAAATATTTCCATAATATGCAATCTAGTTTCCTTGTAGTCTGAGAAATTAGCTTTACATTTGAAGAGGTAAACAGAGAAAAAGTAATTTATGAAGAAAGTAGCTGTTCTGGCAACCTTTTTTCTGATCTCCATGCAACTGCTCAACGCCCAGAAAGTAGGGTTAGTATTAAGCGGAGGAGGTGCGAAAGGTGCTGCACATATCGGGGTAATAAAAGCGCTTGAAGAAAATGGAATACCTATTGATTATATAACTGGTACCTCTATCGGATCCATTATCGGTAGTTTGTATGCTATGGGATATTCGCCGGAAGAAATGCTGGCATTAATGTTGTCGGAAGAATTTAGTTACTGGCAGACGGGAACGGTTGAAAATGAGTATAAATATTATTTCAAGCGGCCGGACCCGACGCCAGAATTCGGTCATTTTTCTATCGACATGACTGACTCCTTGCAGATAAAAGCAAACTTTTTGCCGCAGAGCCTTATCAATCCGATCCAGATGAATCAGGCTTTCATGGCTCTTTTCTCGCAGGCTACGGCTAAAGCCGGATGGAATTTCGATAATCTGTTCGTTCCGTTCCGTTGTGTCGCTTCCGATATTTATACAAAGAAAGCGATTATATTCAAAAATGGAGATTTGGGAGATGCTGTGCGTGCTTCCATGACTTTCCCTTTCTTTTTTCAACCGATCTGGAAAGACAGTATTCCTTTGTTTGACGGTGGCATTTATGATAATTTCCCGGTTGGTCCGATGAAAGAGGCTTTCCATCCTGATTTCATTTTTGGTTCTACAGTAGCCGGAGGGAATAACAAGCCTTCCAACAATGCATATAATCAGCTGGAAACAATGATTATGCAAAAGACAGACTATGATGTTCCCGAAGAAGACGGTATGATGATCAAGTTCAGCTTCCCGACCGTCTCATTACTGGATTTTCAGAAGGCAAAGGAATTGATGGATATTGGTTATAAACGTACTATGGGGATGATCGATTCGATTAAGCAGCGAGTTCCCCGCAGGGTGCCGCTTACCGAAGTGAATATGCGAAGGGCTGCTTATAAGGAAAGTTTGCCTCCATTGATTTTCCAGAATATCTATGTGACGGGAGTCTCTGAATCGCAGCGTAAATATATAGAGTCGCAGTTGCATCGTGACATCAACCATGAGTTTTCGATGGAAGAGTTCAAACGGGCTTATTTCAAAATGTTGACCTCTTCCAAGATCAGAGAGATTATGCCACATGCTGTTTACAATCGCAGGGAGAAAAAATTCGATCTTTATCTGGACGTAAAAATGAAAGAAGAAATAACGGTCGGTTTTGGTGGCAATATTTCATCACACCAGGCAAACCAATTATTTCTGGGGTTAGGATATCAATATTTAGGTCGTTTTGCTGCCGATGTTAATGCTAATTTCCAGGTGGGAAATTCCTTTAGCGGAGTGTTGTTGAGCGGGAGGATTTATTTGCAGACCAAAATTCCGACATATCTTAATTGGGAAGGCGTTTATTCTGATAAAAGATATCAGGAGAGCCAATCTTTGTTCTATGAAGATGTATTACCGGCTTTCATAAAGCAAAAGGAGCTGTATATGAAGTTGAAACTGGGATTCCCATTCCTGAACAGGGCTAAGTCGGAGATAGGATTCGCTTATGGGCAGTTGAATGATTATTATTTCCAAAGCAACAGCATGTTGTTCCCTAATTCGAGGTTTGACCATAGCTGGTATAACTTGTTTAGCGGCTCGCTCAGTATAGAACGTAATTCGTTGGATGCCAAACAATATCCCATATCCGGACGGAAACAGTTCCTGATAGCGCAATATGTTACAGGGACAGAGAATTATGATCCTTCCTCGCAGACAGCGGAAAGTCAACCGTTTAAGAAAAAGGTTCATAGTTGGTTGCAGTTGAAAGGGGAGTGGCAACACTATGAAGTGTTAAGTAATCGTTTCAACCTGGGACTTCAGGGTGAACTGGTCGTGTCGAGCAAAAACCTGATGAATAACTATACGGCATCAGTTTTACAGGCTCCGGCATTTACTCCTACACCTCATAGTAAGATTGTGTTTAATGAAGCTTTCCGGGCAAATCAATATTTGGCTGCCGGGATTTCACCGATCTATAAGTTCAGTAAGCTTCTGCATTTTCGTTTGGACTTATATGGTTTTGCGCCATTATACGAAATAAAGAAGGAGGTCAAAAGTGAAAATCCGTATGTGGCGGCTCCTTATTATGGAAAATTTCTTCATTCATTTAAGTATATGGGAGAGGCTGCTCTGGTTCTGCAATTACCTTTTGCCTCTATTAGTCTGTATGCCAATGGATATAGCTATCCAGCGAAGAATTTCAACTTCGGACTGAATATCGGTTACTTGATCTTCAATCCAAAAATGTTAGATTAATTTGAAAAAAAGATGTAGTAAAGTCTTGCAAGTTTAAAAGAAAACACTACCTTTGCACTCGCAATCACGAAACAATGGCCGCGTAGCTCAACTGAATAGAGTAGCTGACTACGGATCAGCCGGTTACAGGTTTGAATCCTGTCGCGGTCACCATTCGAGATTACAGTTTAAACAGATACAAAGATTGGCCGCGTAGCTCAACTGAATAGAGTAGCTGACTACGGATCAGCCGGTTACAGGTTTGAATCCTGTCGCGGTCACCATTTGAGATCACAGTTTAAACAGATACATAAAAGATTGGCCGCGTAGCTCAACTGAATAGAGTAGCTGACTACGGATCAGCCGGTTACAGGTTTGAATCCTGTCGCGGTCACAGAATAGGAAAGTGTTGAAGTAGTAATATTTCAACACTTTTTCTTTTTCCACAACTATTATCATACATCTTTCATATTGGAGAGTTTGTACAATAAACGTAAAGGATTGTAGGATTCCTATCTTATTATTTCCCGGAATAAAGGGTGTGGAGAATGAAATATAAATTATTGGGGTGGATTTTGTTTCAGGTACTCGTTGGGAGTAAGATTGGTCTTTCGTTTAAAATTACGATAGAATGAATCGGTAGATACAAAACCGGCTTTCTCTGCCAGTACGGATAATTTCTGACCGGAATGGATACGCTCCAGCAAATAATCGATACGGAAATCGTTGATCCATTGATTGAAGTTTTTGCCTGAACAGGTATTGATACATGATGACAAATAGGTCCGGTTGGTATCCAGTATCTTTGCCAGTGAATCAAGCGATATCTCTTTGTCGAGGTATAGTTTCCCTGATTTTACTTTCTTTTGAGCTGTACGGAAGAGTATTTCTTGTTGGCTGAGTGGTTTTGCGTTTTCTGGCGATACCAATGTCTGACGTTGTTGTTCTTCTTTCTCCTGCTCTATAAGAATGGCCATGCGCTTTTTCCGCTGGCGGTAAATGTGATAAACAGTTCCCATAAGAGCAATAAAAAGAATTATGCAGGTACCAAAAGCGACTAGTAGACGTTGAGTGTCCATCAATTCAACTTTCTGCATTTCGAGTTTGTGTATCAAATCACTAATTTGCAGACGGTCTATAAGATTTTTGTCATCACGTTCTTTCTCGGCTTTCGTAATGATTTGCTGGATAGAGTCCCGGTATATCAGAAGGTCTACAGCTTTTTTATATTGTTTAGTGGCTCTGCAAAAAGAACTGTAACGAGCAAGGGCTTTTACCTGTATTTCTTGTTGAGCTGGATTGTTAATGGCCTTTTTCATTAAAGGTTCTACTAAGGCAAATGATTTACCGGCTTGTTGATAGTCACCGTTCTTTTGATATAAGGTGGCGAGAGAGGAGTAAGGAGATAAAAAATAAAAAGGAAGAGAGGCTTTGATATCTTTAAAGCGTCCTGTTTGTTTCTGATATTGTACCATTGCTTTATCTAGAAAGAAGAGAGCTGAATCCATGTGACTTTCTGCAAGATAAGTGTCTGCCATATTACAATAAAAAGTCATGTTATTTTCAGTCTTTTTAGTTTGTTCTATTTTTGTTAAATAGAAACGTGCGCTATCTGGCTTTTGAAGTTCTAAATAGCATGTTGATAATATAGGATAAATAGAAGGAATGGATATAGCCACAGAATCTATATCAACTCTATTGGTATAGCTTATAACTTCTGTATATTTGTTCGATTTATATAAAAGGTATATTAATTGGGAGAAACACCTGTTTTTCAAATCAGAGATATTATTATTAATAGCTAATTGATAGGCTTCTTTATATAAAGAAATAGCTTTTTCTTTATCATCTAATATTGAGAAATAATGAGCAATCGTGCAAAGGTCTTCTATTATAAGAATTGGCTTATTAGCTGTGCGATGCTCCGCCAGTAACTCGAACCAAATAGGTAGATATTGTTCGTGTAATCCTCTTTTATTCAGAAAAGATGCTTTTATCTTCTTTATTTTCCATTCTTCCTCTTGTGGAAATGAATAAGTCTCTAGTTCTTTACATAACTGAATGCCATTAATCTCTTCTCCTAGAACTCTTTGTTCTACTGTTTTTTCGTAAATTTCGAGTAATTGTAATAATATTTTCTTTTTTTCTTTTTTAGAAGCAAGTGGTAAGCTTTCAAGTAATAGAGTCTTTTGTTTTAACAGTCCATCTATTTCTTCTTCTTCTCTACGGGCTATCTGATATAAGATTGCTACTTGTTGATGGGATGGTAATTTATGTACATCCAATAATAAAGAATCGAATGATAAAGAAAGAATTGGAGTAACCTCCAATTCTTTCTTTAATAAATCGGCTCTATTCTGAATTTCGTTCGTGCAACCTGTATATAAGTAAATAAAAAGAAATAGAAGATATGCTTTCATTTCCTGAATTAAGTCAATACGATAGCATCATAAGCACAAGCACTAGCACAATCACCACACCAATCACAACTAAATTGATCGATAATTATGATTTTTTTATTTTTAACATCGAGTAATCTAAGTTTACAAGCGTCTATACATTCACCACAAACCGTACACTTTTTGCGATCGATAGTCCATTGGGTTATTGGTGTATCCTCTGAGGATTCTTTTATTTTCCCTTCATTGTTTTTCATTATACTAATGTTTTAAAATTGTTAGACAAAATTACATATTCTATTTAAAATAGCAAACCGATACGGACTTCTATTTTTTGAAAATTTTCACGAATGGCATATTGAGGAATGCACTCAAAATTAAAGCCTGCACGGATAAACCATGAAAAAGGAGCAGACCGTGTATAAGTAATGGAAGCATTCATTCCCCAACGTGACATCGTTTCATAATCGAATACTTGTTGTAATCTGTTGCGATTTTGCCACAATGGAATTTCAGGAGCATTTTCTCCTGATTGTAGTTGTTTTTCATTGAGGATTGATCCTCCTCCTTTTCCATATTCTCCCCCCAAAGAGAGATCGAGCAACGCATTAGGTAATAAAAAATTCCGAACAAATGTGGCATGAACTGTAAACCGATGGATTGGTTGTGTGAATTTAGCCGGATAAAATAGCAATGCACTTTCTGCTTGATAATAGCTGATCCCTGAAAAAATAGAGAAACGAGGATGCCATGCGTCACGTAATTGATCATACTCATAAGTCAGCGCATACCGGCTTGTACGCCGAGTAGAACGAAGCAATTTTCCATCCGATTGCCAGGTATCCGATTCAGTCTGGTGCTGCAGCGGATCATAGTTATTCACATGGCCAAAGGTTGCCTGCCATACCCATTCATGTCGGAAAAGGGGAGAAACTCTTTGAAGTTTTCCTTTATAGTCTATTTGCCAGATGTTTGATTCTCCTTCTTTGCGATTTTGTATACGGTTGCTCTCAATGGCTTGATTGATAACACTTCCGTCCATTTCTTGAAATAGTTTAAAAGGACCACGATTGAATCCTAACTGCAAAGAACCACCTACTTCCCGACCAATATAATACCAGTTTACATTTTCACCTACAGATAAGGTTTTAAAGTATCCGAGTGGATAAGCTGCCAGGACTGGATAAGCTGTATGGCTTCCCATATTTTGATAATTCACAGTTTCCTTTCGATATGTGTAAAGAAAAGAAGCTCCCAACTGTAAATCTCTATACATATATCCCATACCCGGTGTGAATTGCCATTCCATCCATTGATTCTTATTGCGCGGGTCAATGTCTTTGGCTGTAAGTTGTACCTGATAAGCTGCTTTTGCTCCTAGTAACCAATGTTGGTGAACCGGTAGAGAGAAACCTGCTGCCAATTGATATTGTTCCGAACGTTGTTTTCCACTTATAGAGTCACATAAGTTTATGGCCTGCCAATGATCACCGGTCATTCCATTCCAGTTTTGTTCCCCATTTTGATATTGTGTATAACCGATCTTGCCATAAAGAGAAACTTTATTTACCATCTGGAACGATTCGCTATACACTGAATAAATACTAGTTGAAGCCGGTATACTGACATTTCCCAGATTCCCATTATGATAACTATAGCCTGCTTCCGCCACAGAAAAAGAACGGAAGCGATTGAATGATAGTCCTACAGGATTGTTGGCTGCTAACCAGTTATTATGCTTGTATATTTCCCGGATAGAAGGAATATGCAGCGTGTCGGTTTGAGCAGAAACCATCGTGGATAACGAAAATAAAAATCCGAACAGTACTTCCCGGCTTCTCATAGCACTATTTTGTTTTGAGTGTAGCAGTCGTTACTTCTATATCTTCAGCTGAATTGTTCGTATCCTGATAAACTGTGCGTCCATCAGTCGTACCTGTTTTCTTACGGATAATAGACCTGCCTGAATAGCGATCACCAGGGATATAACATTTTCCATTGTCGAGTTCGTTAGGTACTCGCTTGGGAGAATTTGCATCCTTTACACATTCAATGCAGTCGATGACCCATTCTTTGGGAACCATCAGATAACGTTTCTCCTGATTCGAAGCATTCGGGCGTGGTTCGCGGTTCTCCGGGTCTAACACATATTCTTCCGGAGAATCCTGTAGACTGAATACCATAAATGTAGGACCGTTTACGGGGAGTGCATACATAACCAGCAAAGGATTCAGGTTTGCAAGCAATGTCATCGGTTTAACACCGGCTGTAATGTTCTGACGCTCAAGACTGACATCCCAAAATCCCCAATCGACACCGGACAGATCGACGGAATTGGCATGCTGAAACTCTCCACCTGTATGATCTACGGCATTTGTTGCTATGGTCGTTTCTTCTCCTGGAGCTAAAGGATACTCTTTTCCACTCCCGGGGAATTGCCAGGTCAGATCATTTACCGGAATACGTTTCATTTCTGTATATGCCATCCAGGGTGATTCAAGGTTATTACCAGGGTCTACTACGCCGACACACAAACCATCCAGATAAATAGTTTGATCTGAATTATTATACAGAGTTATATACTGGTCAGCTTGATAATTTTCATAATACCCTTTACATCCGCCAAAGTAAATCTCTTTAATCACAAGGGCATTAGTTTTAGCTTGTGATAAAGGAAGTTCTATAATATCCGGTGCTTCTCCCTGATCTGGTAATAGTGCTAATGATTCTATCCTTCCGCTAAAAATTAATCCGGCATTTGTTTGATGGTGTACGGAGGCGGAGTAATAACCAGGTTCTACATCGAGAGAGGCTTGTCCTGTCGAAGAACAATGCAAAGAATACACGGTCCCCTGATCTTTATTAGTGAGCGTTACTTCCATTTCCTCATAAGGTAATGTTGTATAACCATCAGGAGGCAACAACTGGATATGAACGGAATAAGACTGATCTTCACTTTCCGAGCAGGATGCTAAGGCTAAAATTAAAACGAGTAATAAATAGGATACTTTTTTCATTCGATATTTGTTTTTTTGTAAATAATCAATCAAAACCGAATCATTATCTCGGCTCCGTAATACAAACCGGGATTTTGAATCGTATATTGTTGCGTACTACAGGTATATTTTTTCGGATTCGATTGCGTAAAATTGTTGGCGCAAAAAGCAACCGACACATAACGACCTATCTCTTTTGTTACCCGAAGATTCAACAAAAAATAAGGGCCGAACGAATCCGTCAAAAATGCAGTTGGCGTGCCTGTAGTCAGTACCAGATCTGCAAAACGTTTGTCATTTGCCATTTCTGGGGTGAAAAGATGCTGTACACCTTCACTATCCATATAATATACCGGATTGATACGTTTCTGGTGTTCAGTATCTGTCATTGGATCTCCATCTATACGGTTTCCGTTATCGTCGATCAGATAAACGGGATTATTGTAATTACTTTCCATACCCCGACGTTGTTTATCCATCCATACGGCTTGTAATGTCAAAGTGGTAATCAGTCCTATACGGGGGAGCTGAGTGATGAACTGGAAACGGGTACTGAATTGTTGCCATACTTTGAGATTGGCAGCGAAACTATTTGTTTCGTAAATGCCGACATACGGATATGGTTTACCGTTTACTTCTATCTGGGGATATCTGGCTGAAAGTGCAGTGTTTTTTTCATGTAAATTCAGATAACTTCCACTGATAAATAACGAAGTATGTAAAAGATCCCAATGCCCCATGTCGAATGTATATTCTATACCTTGTTTCAACTGTTCAATACCATTATCCGGAGAGGTATAGGTTGCAAAAGTTGTATAAGTAGTATAGGGGAGAGGCTGTCCGTTATTTATCACACCATCGGACGTTAATTCGGGATGTTCTCCTTTGCTGAATAACGGATCATAACGACGGTATGTAAAAGGTTCAACTTGTTCCGATGTACTGAATCCGTTCCGGAGGTGTTCCCGGAACCATACGATATCGGCTTCAACTTGTCCTATTTGCAGGTTAAGTCCTAGTTCTAATTTTTGGTTCACTGGCAAGCGTAGCTTCGGGTTGAACGTACGGCCTGTCGCAAAAGTATGCATCACAGTCAGGCGTTCACCATTTTCCATATCGTTATAGGTAAAGCAATTTTTGTCGGTATAGGACTTATCCGGATACAGGTAAGTTAATACCGGCATCTTATGCATTAATCCCCAGCCTGCCCGTATACTAAGATGTTTCAACATTGCATCTTTGTTTTGCTCCACCAGAATTTGTTTGAGGTTTATTCGTGGATCGACTGCCGGTGTATAATGGAGTGCCTTTGTTTGGAGTTGGGTGATACGTAAGCCAGCCTGTAATTCCGTTCGCATTTTTCCCATGTGAAAAGAGACTTTGTCTTCTGCAAAAGTTGTATAATGGTTTACAAAAGGAATACTACGGAAAGAACGGCTGCGCACCTGGATCATTTCTAACGGTGGCTGAAGGGGATCGAATACTATACCTTCGCCACGATTGCCTTCTGTACTTATTTCCATTCCTAAAAGAAAGTGATTATATACATTATTATATAACGTATTTCTAAGATTGGCCGTTAGTGACATGTCGGCATATATCGGTTTACCTTCTACCGAAAGATGACTGAAATAATTAGGAGCTAAAAATATTCCTGCCTGTTCACCTGGCTGACGGGTATAAGTAGTGACTTGTTGTGTACCGGAATAATATGTGCTTGATTCATTTTTCTGATAACCATAAGTTAGCCCGGCACGATATTCCAGATTTGATATCCAGGATTTGTTCAAATTCCACTGACCGTTTGCTGAGAACGAGAGCCCCCGGTTAAAGGCTTTCTGAAATTCACCATCGACCGAATTACGTCCATAGCCTCCTTTATCTCGCATCCAATATCCTCTTAGGTTGAAACGAAGTGATGCCGTAGGGAAATCTTTTGAATGAGCAATTTGAATACCTAACCGTTGAAAAGCCTGTTCCGGTATGCGGGGATCTTGTGCAGAAAGAGCATAATCAGCCCCAAGATGGAGAATGCCGCCATGATTACCGATAGCCATACCTTTACTTATAGATGCCAGTTTTTCAGTAGCCGTAAAACGTAATCCTACTGTATAGGGTTGTAATCCGGCTTTTGAGTTGACCAATACAACACCACTGGTCGCATCTCCATAACGGGCGGAAGGTATTCCACGTATAACTTCTACCGACTCGATGGAAGCAGGCGACAGTGAACGTATATCGAATCCCGAAAGAACAGAACTGTTCAAGAGACTACTTTGGCCTTCGAGTCCCATTTGCTGCATATTCATATTATTATTCATTCGTATGCCATCCACCAATATGGCAGTTCCCAAAGCATTCGTTGCATTTTCGTATGTGGCACTGCGGATTGTAAAAACGGCAGGTGTGTTCAGGTCAGGGTTGCGGGTAAGTACACCTGGTAATAATTGCGACAGATCAGACAAATCGGTAGCCTGAATATGACGAATGGCATCCTGACCGATCACGGAACTGGTGCCTGGCGTATTTGGTTGGGTGGCAGTAACTATCACTTCCCGAAGACGGATATTAGAGAGGGTATCGGTGGGTATTGTTTTTTCCTGTCCGTTAATGAATAAAGAACATAAAAGAAAGAATATTGCACACCATGTTTTTACCTGACTATATTTGTTCATTCTTGTTGTAAAACTGATAACTGACCGGTATAGTATGTTTTGAGGGGGCAAAATAAGCTATTTTATTTTGTACATTCACCGTCTGAAGTAAAAAAAATTAAAGAATCCTGTATTTATCAACTTTAGTAAGTACATTTGCATTCAACAAATTCATGATGCCATTACTACTATTTAAGATATTAGTTATTTGTACCTCTTTACTATCCTGGGTTGTTTTAAGCATTGCCGGGATTTCTTTGTTTCAGTACAATAAGTATAACAAGAAGATTGCTCTTTCGATTGCCATCGTTTCACTACTTTGGTTTGTTTCTACCTATAATAGTTGGTATGAAGGAGTTTTTCTCTTTAGGAAGATTGCTCTTATGCCCAGTCTGAACAGTTGGGCACTTACGTTACTTACTCCCTTGTTTTATCTGTATTTTTGTACTCAGAATAGTGATAAATCATTGAATACACGGCTGTGGATACGACATTTACTTCTTCCGGGAATACTGGCGGGTATATATATTGGAATGATACTTTTCAATCCGGTACCTGATATACTGATTTATAATTGGTCAGAATTCGAACTTAATTGCCCGGCCTGGTGGATTTCCTTCCGTATCGGTTGTTACTTGCTTTTGATCATACAACTGTTTGTTTATGTACCGAGACTCTTTGATATGAGTAAGGAAATAAGCGATAAAAACATGTATCAAATAAGATTCTTTAAAAGAGAATTATTATATATTTTAAGTTTTTACATTATCTCTGTTGTGAGTATGCTTACTCTCTGTTATATTTGTAATATTCTATATAATTTGTCTGTAACTCTGACGGCTGGATATTTTTTGAGACAATCGGTCTTTTATAGAACTATAAAATACAAAATAGCATTTTCGTTGCAGCCTCACTTAAACACAAGACAAGAAGAGAAAACAGATATTATTATCCTCTCTCCACCGGAAGAAGAACAATTAGCCAAGCATTTAAAAAGAATGTTGAATAATCCTGATCTGACACTCAAAATGCTCGCTCGTGAAGTAGGAAAGAATGCAACGATATTAAGCCGTTACTTCAATCAACAATTAGGGGTCCGCTTTTCAGATTATGTGACAGCCCGCCGTTTGGATGAAGCGGAAGTCTTACTAAAGGATACGGATATAACTGTAATTGAGATTTCGGAGCTGGTAGGCTTTCAGACTTCGTCCACATTTTATCAGGCTTTCAATGCACGACACAATCTCCCTCCTTCTCAATGGAGAAAGAAAATGAATGTAGAACTTTGAGGTTTGTATTCTGAAATCGTTTATTATTATTCTGAAATCATAAAATTTAAGACTCTATTTATTGTGTTAAATTGCTGTTAAACAGCATAGTATGATTATGTTAAAATAAGAATCATTTCGTTGTTGACACATATTGTTTCTAAGCTACATTTGCATATGTAACCTAGGTCGTAAGGCCTATAAAAATGAAACAATATGAATACACCTAATTTGGAAGAACAGACCATTCAGGAAGCTGCTGTCGATACATTGAGCAACGCGGATCAAATTGTATCGGATAGTATATTTATTAAAATACAGGAACATTTCCGCAGAATATTATTTAAAGATATTCTTTATATAGAAGCATCTGGCAGTTATTGCAATGTCTATTTGCAAGGCGGTTCTAAGGTCACGGTTGCATATACGTTAACCGACACTATGCAGCATTTGTCAAATAGCCTTTTCATTCGCGTACACCGTTCTTTCATTGTTAACATAAAACATATCACAGCTTATATCGGTAATATATTTTATGTGGGTGAGCATGTGATACCCATCGGTAGACAATATAAAAAAGAGGCATTATCCCATCTTAATATCTTAGGAATGATCAGTTAATTATAAATTCATGATGCAATAAATGAAATCATCTATATTGACTCTGCTTGTTTTGCTATTATTTTCTCCTGATTATATATATTCGGTAGAGTCCGATATAATGTCAGGGAATCTTGATAGTCTGCGTTATCGTTTATCTCAAAGCGATAGCACAAAGAACACACCGCAACAATTAGAAATTATACAGAGTTGTATCCATTTTAATAACAATGAGATTAGTAAAGGACTTCACCATGCTTCAAAAGCATTAAAATATGCCCGTAAAGCTGGAGATATAGACATTGAATTACTATCCTTGCAGATGCTTTGTAATGGATACAGCCTGCAAAAAAACGAAAAGGAACTTTCTTATTATACACGTCAATTAAAAGAGGAACAAAAACAGACAATTATAAAGTTACAGGATACAGTCAAGTGTTATCGGATTTATTGTATTATTTTATTAATATACTCCATTTTATTATCAGGTTTTATATACTATCATTATTATCGTCTAAGAGAGAGTAAACGATCCGTTGTTATTACAGGATCTGATCCTTCTCATGTTGACGAAGAAGACAAAGATGAATTTGAACCTGTTTATACATCTATAATTCAGTATGTTGTTACAGAAAAGCATTATCTGGATAAAATTATCGATATAGCAGAAGTAGGGAAACATTGCCACATAAATAAGGAGCTCGTAAATAAAGTACTGAGTGCAAAAGCCAATATGACGCTTTTGGAGCTGGTGAATAACCATCGTTTGGAACATGCCTGTTCTTTATTGTTGGACGATAGTAATAAGACAGTGGATGCCATAGCTGATGAATCCGGTTTTAAAACAACCCGAACGTTCCTGCGTCAGTTTAAGTCACGATATAATATGTTACCTAGTGAATATAGGCGTAGCGATCCACCTCCTCATTGACAATCCTTCTATAACAAAGGCACAACAGAAGTGGGGAAGGATGGGGTGACATTACACTTGTCATGTTATTTATTGCAAGTTGTCACCTTCGAAACAAGGATTTGTTTGTCTTATACTAAATAAAATGTTTTATTTGCTAGACTATATATTACATCTAAGAAGAAAACATATGATCCATGAAATAATGAACACTCTCAAATTCCGGCTGGAAGAATATATAACCAGTATTTTGGATTTGCCATATAGTCCCGTACTTACAGGCAATCTGTCCATGAGCGGAGAAGATGAGCCAAATAAACTGGTATTATCAGTTATAAATATAGAGCGTGAAACAGCAATGGGCATCACTGCTATGACTCATCAAAGTAATAATGAAAATGTTTCTATAAAAAAGTTTCCTCCCTGGCATCTGAATCTGAAAATATTGATATCTTCAGTTTTTGAAGATAAACTATATCTAGAATCATTAAAAATGTTTTCAATGGCCATCGGTTTTTTGCAATCAAACTCTTCTGTCAATTATTCAGACGGACGATATTTTACAGTTGAAATGGTTACACTTGATACGCAAGAATTAACGAATGTATGGAGTCTGTTCGGCGGACATTATTACCCCTCTATTGTTTGTAAAATACGCATACTGGAATTTGATGGAAATGAAATTTATGCATCTATGCGAAACATAACGGCTTCCGATGTAAAATAAATTTGTTTAATTGAATAATATTCATAATTATGGATACTTTTAAAATAATATTCCGAATTTCTTTAATGCATGACTTTTATAAGGATAGGAAGTGCCGTGGGATAGACATGAACTTAACTGATGAGACCAGACAGTTGTTTAACCGACGTGGCATTCTCTTCCGGGCAATTGGAATTGGGGAATGGGCTTTGATTTCGGTGAATGATCGGTCACCGAATATTTCGGATGAGCTGTCTTTGGTTTTGAAAGTGCGCGATCCTGATTTTTTCTATTATACAGAATCATCTGATGTATTAAAAAATATATCAAGGGGAAAAATAGTTATTCCATTCCAGTTTGCAGGAACAGATAATATGGTTCTGTATTTTCAAGCCCGTAAGGTTTATTGGGCTTATAAATTCATATCTAGGAGGAAGAATGAAGAGCGTAAGCTGGAAATAAAGAGTACGGATAAAAACTTCACGTTTAAGAAAGTGGAATTTATAGAAAAAGAAAATTCCTATTATTGCTGTTCGGAAACTAAAATCAGATTAAAAGAATCATATGATTTTCGTTTAAGTCTGACTGAGAATATTTCTCTAGGTGGCGACTTGCATACAACTGAAACAAAAGTACTGATCAGCGGAATGCCATTCCCGAAGCCGGGACGTATATATACAGATGATATACACTGTATACAAGAAATTATATACATATAACGAATTAAATTAGTAATCATATAAATCATTCTACCATGGGAACATACAAAACGCCAGGCGTTTATATTGTAGAGAAAAATGCATTTCCAAATTCGGTTGTAGAGGTTGAAACCGCAGTCCCGGCTTTTGTCGGATACACAGAGAAAGCAGATGACGGAAGCCAGTCATTATTGAACAAACCTTTTCGGATTTCATCTATGAGTGAATTCGAGGCTTATTTTGGAGGGGCAAATAACAACGTAAAGTATACTGTAACATCAAAAGAAGAAGCAAATGCATCAAAAGATGATTTGATCTTTAATAATGGTACTGATAAAAAATATTATGCTGTTACTACCGATAATACATTATTCATGTTGTATTATTGTATGAAAATGTTCTTTGCGAACGGTGGTGGCCCTTGTTTTATTGTTTCTGTAGGAAATTATACAGATAAGGTCGCTGTAGAGACAATCACTGCCGGAATTGACCTCCTGAAAGAGGAAAGAGAGGCAACGATGTTATTGGTTCCGGATGCAATGGCATTGGATGCAAAGGAATATGCTAATATACAGACTGCTATGCTTAGCCATTGTGGAGAAATGCAGAACCGGGTTGCATTGTTGGATTTTAAATATGAAAAGGATGCTGATATAGTAACTTTTCGGGATGGTGTTGGTTCCAGCTATCTGTCGTATGGAGCGGCTTATCATCCCTGGCTCAATACTTCTGTTTTGTCAGAACGTGATGTAACAGACTCTTTTTTGTCAGATGGCAGTTTGGATGAAATACTGAGTGATAGTGGCATTTCTAGAGAGGACCTTGGTAACGATAAATCTGCCTGGCACAATATTCTGTATCAAAATAGTCTTTTATATAAAGCTGTTATTACTGAAATACGCAGACAATTAAATTTATTACCTCCTGCTGCTGCTATGGCAGGTATTTATACAGCAGTCGATAATGCCCGTGGCGTGTGGAAAGCACCAGCTAATATTTCTGTAAATAATGTGATATCCCTGTCTCACACAATAACGAATGATGATCAGGAACTACTGAATGTTCCCTTGAACGGTAAAAGTATCAATGCAATCCGTTTTTTTACAGGGGATGGCATAAAGGTTTGGGGAGCACGTACATTGGACGGAAACTCTTTGGATTGGCGATATATCAATGTACGTCGTACGATGATCTTTTTAGAAGAATCAGTAAGGAATGCAGCCCGTGCTTACGTATTTGAACCGAATGTTGCCTCGACCTGGTTGAATATGAAGGGGATGATTGAAAATTTCCTACGTGGAATATGGAAACGCGGAGGTTTGGCAGGGGCTAGTCCTGAAGATGCTTATAGCGTACATGTTGGTCTGGGCGATACAATGAGTGCTCAGGATATTTTGGATGGAATACTTAGAATAACAGTACTGGTAGCAATCAGTCATCCGGCTGAATTTATTGAAATAACATTCCAGCAACAAATGCAAAAATCATAAAACATTGAAGATATGGAAACAATGAAAACTCCCGGCGTATATATTGTGGAAAAAAACGCCTTTCCAAATTCGGTTGTTCCTGTTGCTACGGCTGTACCAGCCTTCATAGGACACACTCAAATAGCAATGAATGGGACCAAGTCTCTTCTGAATGTACCTTTCCGTATTACTTCAATGCTGGAATATAATAAGTATTTTGGAGGAGGACCTCAGTCAGAATACTCCTTATCTGTTGAAAATCAGGAGAATATCAAGGACGCTGGGAAAAAGCTGGATGAGAAAGATGCTGAAATAGAAAGTGTTAATATCACTATAAACACCATACAAAATTTGCAGGAGGAGGCTAATAATCTAATTTCAGCACTTGAAGAGAAGAAACCTGAAGGTGAAACGACAGTCATAGCTGATAGGATTATAGCAACAGTAGTTATATTAGAAGATGATGTTAAAACACTTGAATATGACAATATACCTTCAGATGTGGCTAATATAAAGACTGTAGCAGATAATGTGAAAGAATTAATATCACAACCAGATGTAGCAAAATTAAAGGCCAATGATATTATAATAACCTCTAAGGATATACAGGTAAAAATCAATAATATAGTACCTAAGTTAAAAAATGAAAGAAAACAATTAGTAGAAGCAGTTAATACAGAAATAAAAAAACTTTATAGTGTTAGTGAGTCATTATGGAGCATCTCAGAAGCCCCAACAATACTCAATACATTATATTATAATATCGTTCTGTTTTTTGCTAATGGGGGCGGTGCCTGTTATATCGTATCGGTAGGAGATTATTCGGAAGCTTTCACCTCGGAAGATTGTGAAGCAGGTCTTACTCCTTTAACTAAAGAAATGGAGCCGACTATGTTGATTATTCCTGAAGCTGTAAACCTAAGTTTTGAAGAATGGAAAAAGACAATGGAGTATGCGTTAGGACATTGTGACACTATGAAGAACAGAGTAGCTATATTGGATATTTTTGAAGGATATAAGCCTCAGAATGATTCTTCAGGGGATGTTGTGAAAAATTTCCGTGAAAATATAGGATCCATATCTCTTGATTATGCAGCAGCTTATTATCCTTGGATAAATGCCTCTGTTGTAAGTGAGAGTGATATTGATACTTTTAATTTAACTACAGAAAGTGCAAAACTCTTACTTACCATTATGCAATACGAACTGGGGTACAAGAGTACAAAAAAAATAGAGCAAACAGATAATAAAGAAAATGCTACTGGTGTAGAAAAAGCTGATGAAGTTCTACTGGACTACAAACTGTTGAATACTCTTTTGCAAAGTAGTCCTTTCGGTGCTTTGGTAAGAAAAGAAATTTGTAAGAAAATAAATCGATTACCGGTTGCTGCTGCTATGGCTGGCATTTATACAAAAACGGACAATACCCGTGGCGTATGGAAAGCACCTGCCAATGTATCGATCAATAAGGCTGTATCCCCCACAGTAAATTTAACAAATAATGCTCAGGAAGACTTGAATGTCGATATATACGGACGAAGTATTAATGCGATCCGTTATTTTAAGGGAGAAGGTGTAAAAGTCTGGGGTGCTCGTACTCTGGATGGAAACTCCGGTGACTGGCGTTATATAAATGTACGCCGCACCATGATTTTTTTGGAAGAATCGATAAAGAATGCTGCCCGTGCTTACGTATTTGAGCCAAACGTAGCTTCAACCTGGTTGAATATGAAAGCTATGATTGAAAATTTCCTTTTGGGGGTATGGAAGCAGGGCGGACTGGCTGGGGCATCTCCTGAAGATGCTTATAGCGTACATGTCGGATTAGGTGATACTATGACACCGGAAGACATTCTGGAAGGCATACTCCGTATCACAGTCCTGGTAGCGATCAGTCACCCGGCTGAGTTTATAGAGATCACGTTCCAGCAACAAATGCAGAAATCGTAGTTTATAGTAACAATTAGTTTAACATTAAAAATAAAGTATTATGGCAGGAGAAAAACAAGATAACGTATGGCCGTTACCCGCGTTTTATTTTAAAGTAGAGATTGAAGACATAGGTGAAATTGCTTTTAAGGAAGTATCAGGTATGGATATGGAAGCACAAGTCATAGAGTACCGTCATGGCAACAGCCCGGTATTCTCTAACATTAAGATGCCTGGATTGAAGAAAACCAGCAATGTGAGTCTCAAAAAAGGCGTTTTCAAATCAGACAACAAGTTTTGGGATTGGTTCAATGAGATAAAAATGAATACGATCAAGCGTCGTTCAGTTACTATCAGCCTGTTGGACGAGACAGGTGCCCCTACGATGGTTTGGAAACTTATCAATGCTTTTCCAACCAAGGTGACGGGTGTAAGTCTGAAATCGGATGGAAATGAGGCTGCGATAGAAACGCTGGATTTGGCTCATGAAGGATTGACCATCGAAAACTCGTAAGTCATATAGGAGTTATGGGAGAACTGTCAGATTTCTTTCCGCCAGCTGTTTCTTTTTATTTCAGCGTGGCTTTTGTCATACCTTTTCGGGCATTGATAGAAATTCCGTTTATGGAAGTAGGAGGGTTGACAACTGAGATGACTACTGAAGAATTAAAGGAAGGTGGGGAAAATAGTTTTTCCTATCAACTTCCTGTAAGGATCAAACATGGGAATCTCATATTAAAGCGCCCGATAGAAAATATGTTGACAGATCTGCTGGAAGCCTGGTCAGCCAGTTCTCTTCACGGGGAACTGGTTACAAATGTTGTTCCGATAGATGTAACTATATCCTTGATAGATGCTTACAAGCTTCCTCACCGGATGTGGTACGTTACAAATGCTTATCCGGTAAAATGTGATAATAACCCGTTCGCATCCAATAAGAATGAGTTGGCTATGGAATCTTTGGAACTGGCTTATAATAAAATACTTAGAATAATCTGATTTATGGCAATAGTAATTAAAGAGATCATAGTACGTACAACAGTTGAAAAGGTCCGGACACGCGAGGAACTTCTTACGCAGGAATGGAAAGAGCAGTTGAAACGGGATATCCTGGAACAGCTTCGTTGGAATAATATTGGTAATAACAGTGGAAAAGGAAAAAGATAAAAGCATATGCAAGGTGGATTGGTAAAAATGTCTTTGACAGCTTACGGGGATGAATCCTTCACAAATAAGCTGGTATCTATAGATGTCCTTGTAAATCCAGACAGCTACAAGATATCGAAAGACGTTAATTTGTCGGATAGCAAACAGCAAAAATCCTCAAACAATGCTCAACATTTTGAAAAATACGGAAAAGAAACTTTATCGTTTTCAATTGTTTTTGATGGTACAGGAGTTCTTCCGGGAACAAATAGTAGCACAGTAAAGGACTTGGTTAATGATTTGGATGTCGTTATATATAACTACAATGGCAATATTCAACGGCCGAATTTTGTGGTAATCAACTGGGGAGATTTACTATTTAAAGGCCAGTTGAGCAGTTATTCGCTTAATTATACATTATTTTCTCCGAATGGTGACCCGCTTCGCGTAAAGATCGACCTGTCATTTGTGAATACACTCAAGATAGATCGGGATCTTGTTAATTCAAATAGCAAGAAGCTATCAGAATTAATTAAAGCAAAAGAAGGAGACAATGTAACCAGTCTCTGTGACAAAAAATATTCTGATGCATTAGTTGCACCATTGGTAGCCAAATTAAATGAATTAAATAGCCTTCGGAAAGATATAGCAGGAACATTATTGAAATTACCAAAAATAATTTAGAGATGGAAAATTCGTTAATAGCAAACAGTGACAAGATTATTTCATATATAATAAAAACAAATGGAAAGGAGATTGATGAATCTTTTGGGCTTTCCTCATTACATGTCTGCCGGATTTTAAACCGGATAGGCAATGCAACATTGCAGTTTGATACAGGAGATAACGATTCGTTCTCTTTTCCTGAATGTGATGCCGATACTTTTAAGCCGGGCAATGATATAGAAATTGAAGCTGGTTATGATAATGAACCCAAACGCGTGATTTTTTCCGGTATGATAATAGGTATGAATGTCCAGATACAGGGGGGGATACGTCCCCAATTGGTAGTTGAGTGCCGTGATTCTATTTTCCCGGCAACTCAAGGGCGTAAAAACCAGTTATTTGAAAAGGTAAAAGATTCCGATATTATAGTACGGCTTGGCAAACAATACGGGCTATCTGTTTCTGTGAATCCGACTCAAATCGAGCATGAATCATTGGTTCAGTATTATTGCAGCGATTGGGATTTTATTCGTTCACGCGCAGAAGCTAACGGATTGGTTATTTGTATTCAGGGAAAGAAGATGATTGTAGAACGACCGAAGGTTAGTGCTTCTCCAGTATTGACAGTCACCAATGGCGTTAATCTGGTTAGTTTCAATGGTACACTTTCCTCTTCTGAGCAATATTCGAAAGTTGTAGCTAATACCTGGAAAATAGCCAGTCAAACAACTATCTCCGAAACGGCTTCGGCTCCTTCGGTTAATTCACAAGGCAATATACCCGTAAAATATTTACAGGATAAAGGAGGGGAAAGTCTATATTGCCAGACCGATGCTCCTATATCGAATAACGAATTGAAAACCTGGGCAGATGCAATGGCTATGAGAAATGCCATGTCCCGATTTCAGGGGGACTTCTCCTTTATAGGGAGTGCCGAAATTGAACCCGGGTCTGTTGTTTTGCTGGAAAATGTAGGAAAACGTTTCAATGGGAGTGTGTATGTCGGTGGTGTAGAACATACGATAGAAAAAGGCCAATGGATCACGCGTGTTCATATGGGGCTTATGCCGGAAAACGTAACAGACTTACCTGATGTTATAGCACCTCCAGGAGCCGGTTTGTTACCTGGTATTGAAGGGTTACATGTCGGAAAAGTGAAAGAAATAAGTAATGATCAGGAAAAGGAATTTCGTGTACGGGTCAATATACCTTTACTAGGGAAAGATATATGGGCACGTTTATGTACTCTGTATGCTACAAATACATCCGGAAGTTTCTTCTTCCCTGAAAAGGGAGATGAAGTTGTGATCGGTTACTTTAATAATGACCCCCGTTTCCCGGTTATTTTAGGAAGTATGTATAGCAGCAAACAAGCGGCTCCCTACCAACCTGAATCATCGAACGATTTAAAATCGATTGTTACACGTGCTCAATTAAAGCTTGAGTTCGACGAAAAGAAAAAAAGTATAAAACTGTATACTCCGGGAAAAAACAGCATCGAGATAAATGATGACGGAAAATGCATACGACTTTGTGATCAACATAAAAATGAGATCATAATGAATGATAGTGGTATCACATTGAATTCATCGAAAGATCTGATGATGAAAGCGAGGGGTAATATTGTTCTGGATGCAGGAATGAAAGCGGATATAAAAGCCAAATCAGATACTTCCATTGAAGGTCTCAATGTAAAGGCAGCAGCTAAGGTTAGCATTTCTGTTTCCGGCAATGCAAAAGCTGAGTTGTCTGCTTCAGGGCAGACGGTTGTTAAAGGCGCAATGGTAATGATAAATTAAAAAAGAAAGGAGTAAAATTATGCCACCGGCTGCAAGAATTACTGATATGCATACATGTCCAATGCAAACACCGGCATTTCCTTCACCTATACCTCATGTGGGAGGTCCGGTAACGGGGCCATGTGTACCAAATGTTTTAATAGGCAAAATGCCAGCCGCCGTCGTGGGGGATATGTGCGTTTGTGTGGGACCACCGGATACAATTATCAAAGGATCTGCTACCGTAATGATCGGTGGAAGACCTGCTGCTCGTATGGGAGATACTACTGCTCATGGAGGACAGATCGTTGCAGGTTGTCCAACAGTTATAATAGGAGGTTAAAAAGGTGGAAGATAAATCTTTTTTAGGAAGGGGATGGAGTTTTCCTCCAGATTTCCAAAATGATAAAAGAACGACAAGAATGTCGGAGTATGAAGAAGATATCAGGCAGAGTTTGATTATTCTGTTCTCGACCCGGGTTGGAGAACGATTCAACAGAAATTATGGATGTAACTTGGCAGATTTTGTTTTTGAACAGATTACAAGTTCGGTTATAACCCGGATGAAGGATGAAATAGAACGAGCGATCCTGTTATTCGAACCCAGAATATCACTAAAAAAGGTAAACATCAACACATCCCGTGAGCCTGACGGAATCCTGTTGATCGAACTGGATTACCTGATCAGACAAACCAATACGGATGCAAATTTTGTATATCCGTTTTATTTACAAAATAAGTAAGAAAGAATGGTTTTATATAACGGAAGAGATGGTTTAAGCAGGCAGAAACGATCAGACGATGTAAAAGTCGTCTGTCCGTTTCGTATTCTGGAAGATGATTCTTTCAGTTTGCTTACCCGTGCTTTGGAAAATGCCTCCTTTATCCGTTATTTCAACTCGGAAAATACACCTGAAGGATACTGGAAAGCCTTGTATCTAAAACAGTCGATAGTCGTCCTTTCGGAGGTCAGGCAAATAGATACATCCACCCTGGAACAAGAATTTGTTGAAGGAAATTGGGAATATCGTTCATTATTAGTGGAGAATTTACTTAATAAGATAGATGACTGGTGTAAAAGGTTATTATCGTCTGCCCCTTTTGAAAATAAAATATTGTTGGCTATCGATCTGGAAAACCAGATAACAGTAAATTTGAGTTCCGCTTTTTACTGGCTAAAGGATGTTCTTCCGAAAGAGAATGTTTTAGCCGGTTTAACATTTGATTGGGGGAGAAAAGACGTTGATCATTCTGATATTATTATCACACAGAATGAATTGCTTGACCTATTGTTTTATAAAATACTGGAGTCGCTACGATTTTTGCAGGAAAATGTAAATTTATATACGAAAGATATCGAAAGTAGCGGTCTGGTAGACCCTTCACTTGCTCTCATTCTTTCATTTGCAAGAAATTATAGCGGCATTGCCAGTCGTTTTAATAAGAGATGGGAAGAATTGTCTGGTTTTTATGTAGAAAAAATACTACAAATACGTCCTCGTGCTTTTATTCCTGATAATACCTGGTTGATACTCACACCGAATGAATTATCGGACCGGATATGTATTCCGGCACAAACTGGTTTTATAGCAGGAAAACAAACAGATGATATTCCTTTGATCTACCGAAATGAAAAGGAAAGCTATATCAGCCAAATAGCTCTTCATACTGTATTAGCCTATAGACAAGACAGATTACTTTTAAGAAAGGATCTTTCAAGCTATATAAATCCCGATGATCCTGCTCTTCTTCAACCTCAGAACTTGTTCCTCGATAATGATAAGCAGGCTATAGCGGTATCTATGGGAATGATGATTGAATCGCCCTTATTTCTTTTGTCGGAAGGAGAAAGATTTATCACTCTCTCATTTACGTTGACAAATGAAAGTCGGGAACTGTTCGACTCTACCTATGGAAAACCGAAATATCTGAACGATGCCTTTTGTCTAGAAATCAGTACACAGGAAGGTTGGACACCTATTCCTGAATATGAACTGATCTACCTATCAGATAACGGTTGTCTGAAGTTACATCTTCTGCTATCTGAGGATTTTCCAGCTACAGCAGTTTGCACAGATGCTTACGGAAAGGTTACGAATGCACCGGTATTACGACTGTTAATGAATCCGGATGCGGTCTTTTATCCGTATATTTGGGCTACTCAATGTCATATTTCCCGAATGAATATCCGGGTAGATGTTACCGGGATTTCAACACTGGATATACAGAACCTGGCTGGTCCCGTAAGTGCATCGAGTTCCTTTTATCCGTTCGGACCTATGCCTGAACGTGGAGCATGGATGATCTGGGGTAATGAAGAAATGGCTCAAAAGGACTTGATTTCAACCGAATTAACCTGCGAATGGTTGGAACTTCCGGCATCAAATAATGGCTATTCCGATATTTATAGTACATATACACCTCCTCTCGATAATAGTTCCTTTAAAGTACAAACAGCATTTTCGTCACACAATAAGTGGGTAGTACAAGAAGATGCCGACTTAACCGAATTGTTTTCATATAACTTCCCAAAAGGAAAAGTGAATAAAACAAGTACTTTCAGATGGACTATAGAGAAAGGAACCTTTTCTGACGGACTTTTCAGACTTATATTGGCGGAACCGGAGATCGGATTCGGATATACTACTTACAGGCAAATGTTCAGTGATATCATGATCCGGAACAGTCATAAAAAAAAGGGTATTGTCATTCCTCCGCCAATGCCGATAGTTCCGCTTATGGATCAGGTTCGCGCGTCTTATACCGCCGAAGAAGAAATTTTATTTCAATCCGGGGCAAAAGGAGCATCCAGTACGCTGTATCATATTCATCCATTGATGGAAGACTGCCTGAAACAAATCGATACAGACGACGAGATCCTGTTGTTTGAAGGAATATCCAATAGTCGCAATCTGTTGTTTGCTATCAGTGGTGCCGTCGGAGAAACATTGATCCGGTTATTCATCAAAATTAAATCGTTAAAATTGTCGCTCAGTACTGTTCAACAACCTGAAGTCAGATGGTTGATCAAACGTAACAGATGGGATTGGGAGAAACTTTCTCCTCTGGCTCTTTTGGAAGATACGACCTCTGCATTCATGCAAACCGGTCAGATCGAGTTACAATTACCTGATCCGGTTTCGGAAGAGTGGTTGGATGAAGACGGACTCTTTTGGCTTTGCGCAGCTTTCAAAGATCCGAAGCCCGGAGCTAATCTAATAAATCCTATTATTTCCGGTTTTTATACAAATGCCGTTCAGGTGACACTGGATACAGAGCAGGAAGGATTCGATGTAGAAAAGTTACCCGGGTCAATACCGCCCGGAACCATTACAAAACCAGAAAAAGATATTATCGGTATCGATATGATCCGTCAGATCGAACGAGCTAAAGGAGGAAGACCGGAAGAAACCCGGGAAGAGATGATTGTTCGTATAGCCAACCGTATCAATCATCGTAACCGTGCTGTTTCTGCCCGGGATTATGAAGAAATGGCATTGGCACATTTTCCCGAAATCGGGAAAGCCTATTGCTGTCCTGGTAAATCATTACATGGCGGTCAACCGGTTGTGGAACTTACGGTTGTCCCCAATAGATATACGCCCGGTACTTATCCGCTGTGTGAAGGCATGCTATTGAAACAGGTGGAAAATTACCTGCAAAGCAAATCCAGTACATTTGTTAAGCTGAATGTGGATAACCCTTTCTACGAGGAGGTAACGGTGCGTTGCTGGATTGTACTTGCCGAAAGAGTGCCAATACCGTTGGGAGTCCTGGAAGACCAGGTGATACAACAAATAAATAACTGTATCGCTCCCTGGCAGGAAGCTACCGGATTGCCAGTTTTTAATTATGCATTTACATTGGATGATATGCATAATACGATAGGAGATAATCCTTATATTCAGTCGGTAGTCAAGCTTGTTGTTCTGCAACGTACCTTTATCGGAATGGAGCTGTATTATCTGAAAGATTATTATTCCGGAAAGACAGAAGGAGATGAGTTTATACAACCTACGATTCCCGGAAATATACTTTTCCCCGGTAAGGAACATTTGATAAGGACCACCGATTCTGATAAATGGGATAATCAGGCAGGTATTGGAGAATTAGAAATAAGTAATACATTTATAATACGCTGAAAAAATATGCCCAAGCAAGATAGAAAAACATTAAAGGAATACTTCAGACGGGGAAAAATGCCGGATGAAGGACAGTTTAATGATCTGATTGACTCAATGCTGAATCTGGTAGACGATGAGTATCCGGAACCTGTTCCGCCATTGCCTCCCATACCTCCTGTCCCTCCTGTTCCGACACCGGAGATCAGAATAGAGGTTCCGGCAAACGGCAAATGGCATACACTGACAAACTGGAGTCCTTCTTGTCGGGCTTATTCACTCACTGCAGGATGCGGAAGCCGTAAGTCTGACCGGTACGCATTGATACACGCAGTAGCTATGCATTGCATGGGAAATCATTTCCGTATTAACTATACACGTTCCTGGTATATGTTCTTTTTGAGTAAACTGAAACTCCGCTGGGCTTCCCGGGGAAATGCCTATGCTTTGCAAATACGTACCCGTAGCAATTATGGGGAAAATGTGAATATCTGCTGTAAGATCACCGAACTATGGGGTGAAGACGATATGACCTGGATCATTAAATAAAGAGAACTATGGAAGAAGTGATCCAATCTTTTAAACCCGAAGAGTCGTTGTACACCCTTCTGCAGGAAGAGTCGCTTGAATATGTACAAGGTATGTCCGGCAAAATATGGACGGACTATAACATACATGATCCTGGTGTGACAATTCTTGATTTGCTGAATTATGTTCTTTGGGATTTGGATTATCAGTTATCTTTCAATCTGGAGGATTACCTGACTCCGGAAAATAAGCATTTTGTTCCGAAAGTAAACGGGCTTTTCAGTCCACTGGAGGTTTTTCCTGTTTCCCCGGTTACACCGGATGATTACCGGAAACTGATTTTCGATTCATTCGACGATATCGAGAACGTAGAAGTTATTCCTTTCGAACCAACGGATGTAAAAACTTGCCGGGGAATGTATGACCTGAAAATTCAAATTTGTTTTTGGTCTGATAATAAGATACGGGAAAAGTATCTGAAACAAAAGATCCAATCATTGTTCCACCAGAACCGGAACCTTTGTGAGTCTCTGCACGAAATTTATTTTGTGAATTGGAATACGCTGACCATAACGGGAACGATAGAGATAGAGGCGGAAGTCGATCCGTCGCTGATACTTTCCCGGATTTATACGGAAGCTGCAGATATGTTTACCGGAGGGATCCGTTACCGTAATCTGCAAAGTTTGTTACAGAACGGAACCTCTCTGGATGAAATACTGGAAGGCCCCAGACTTCACTACCTGACTGTCGATGACGATTCCTTGACTGATTCGATTCAAATTTCCGTTTATTCTCAATTATATAACCGTATCAAAGAAATTGCAGGAGTAAAATCAATCCGTTCTCTTGATTTACCGGAATTAGATGGGGCAGGAATAATGAACAACATCGCTGTCCGATTCCCTAAAAAGAAAGCGGAAGTACTGATCCGTCTGGTATGTGCAGGACAAGAGATCAGTTTCAATTTTGAGAAGGTATCTCGTCAATTGTACCTGTATAAGATGAATCTTTATGGCGACCAACACCGGACAAGCAATCTTGATTTTTATAAGTCACCTGCTGGTTCTTTTCGGGATATTTATACTCTTTACAGCGTACAAAATGAGTTTCCGCATTGTTATGGCATCAATAAGTGGGGAGTTGCTCCAGATAAGAGTGATTTACGAAAAGCACAAGCCCGGCAGTTGAAAGCTTATATGCTTATTTTCGATCTTCTTGTTGCCAAAGGATTAAATGAAGTAGAAAATATACGGCAATGGATGCAGCTTACTTCCGAACTACCGACAGATCGGATACCGGTTCTTAGCAATGATCCGCTTTTGAAGTGGGAAGAATTGACAGATGATATCAAACGGGAGGAAACCGAAAAAGGGAGGTCCCATACCCTGAAATATGAAAAACGGAAGTGGCTGGATGTGATCGACAAGATCTATGGGGAACAAAGTAATCCTACTTTCCTGGATAACTTGAATATCTACGAAGATACGGAGGAAGAAATAACAGCTCGCCGGACAAAATTCTTGTCTTTAGTACCTGAATGGGGATACGGACGTTTTAAAGGCATCAACATTTATGATACGACCAATTCAGGAAGGTCGGGATTAGACCTGTATATTACAACACTGCTCGGGTTTGCCGGAGCAAACGGACACCCGATAGCAAATCTCTTGCCTTGTTACAATTTGAGTATGCTGGGTGATTCCGCCTTTTTCAGTAAACTTGGATGGCTATTGGATTACCGTTTGGTGACACAGAACCGAAAAGATATCCTGGAGGAGAAACGTTTGTGTGACGTGCCTCTAAGAAAACGAGAATGGACTGACGACAAATATGAATGGCTGCGGTTACAGTTCCCTTTGCTTCAGCATGGATTTATTTTTGAATCTTTTCTGCAAAAAGGATTTCAAATAGACAATTATAAGATATTGACGCTCCCGCTGAATGATAGCGGCTCAGTATTTTATTTACTTTTATTCCGTTATGGGATCGGAAAGAACTGGAGTTCACTGGGACGTTTTTCTTCAAAGGAGGAAGCTATACATGCAGCGAATTGCCTCTGTAGTTTTCTTCTGATGTTAAACAGGAGGAGCGAAACGATGTATGTAGTCGAACACTTGCTTTTAGCTCCCATCAATCAGGAAACCGAATTGGAAGAATCAGAAGAAGAGGAGGAAGAATACGATGAAGGAGAAAGTAATGATCAGGCGGTGTTTTCGAAGAAACAGCAGTTACTCTTGGATTTTTCCATGACCATTGTTCTGAATGGGACAACAGCCCGCACTGCTAATCCTTTATTCAGGAAACAAACAGAACAGCTTATTCTTGAAAAGGCTCCGGTCCATCTGGATATAGGTATTTACTGGCTTTCTTTCTGGGATATGACTGTTTTCGAGAAATTATACTATTCATGGCGGGATGCGCTGACATCGTCTATTGCAGGTGAAGTGAACAAAAAATCAGGAGAGCTAGCTGCTTTCCTATTAAAAATAAAGGAAAAATATGATCGCGATAGGTAAGGTAACATTTGATTTTAATATGGAAGATGAATCCTATGCACGTCAGTTATATGGACGATGGGATACTTTTTCCCGTACCTCTTTCGAACAGGTGGTAGATGATGTTTTATCACGGTTCGATTCTTCAGATGAAACGATTGAAATAGAATCGCTTTCATTGGATCTAGGTGTGATCCCTGAAGATGAGTTCGATGATAAGTTTCCCAAAATACTGGCAGAGAAACTAAATGAAACTTTCTCAGACTTTCTTAGGAATCCGGAAAGCCATTCGCAACAAATACGAATTATCCCTGTTTCTAAAAGCCGAATCGAATTATTAGCTTGCTATTTGCAATATGGTTTTTTCCCCTGGTTGGCAAATACGGAAAACCTGAATTTGGAAACGTTACTTTTAGAAGCAATGCAAATGGATAATGATGCCTTAAGGCAGTTGATCCATACGCTGGGAGATAATGAAAAAGTTCGAACACGCCTGATCTGGCAGTTATCGGACAAAATGCTGGAATCGATCGTTGTATTGATAGAACCAGGTGAAAGTGGGTTTATTAACACCTACACGCATGTTCTGGTTGCTTTATACCCCTATACCGGCCATCCGGAGATAAGCCGCCTGAACTTTCGTGATGTAGTCCATAATCTGGTTTTTGCTTATCTGCTTTATCCCAACAGAGGTTATTTCATGCGTAAACAATTCGTCTGGCAGACTATCTATGGGTTAGCCCAACGTTATAATATACAGGTGCTTTCGTTAATAGATATACTTACTAGTCAGGTACAAACATTATCTGAAGGTAAAACATTGTTACCTGGTTTGTTCCTGATACTAAATGAGCTTCGGACGGAAATGAAGTTGGACGGAGGACCACACCTGGATATAAAGAACGGTGACATCAATACGATAAATACTAACAAACAGACAGTTCAGGGTACGGTATCGGATAGCCATAAAGATGATGCTCTGTCAACTTCAACAAATAATCAACTTATTAACAATTTAAAAAACACGGAAATGGAAAATTTTAATGAAAAGACTTTTGAGGTTCAAAATGCAGGTTTGGTTTTAATATCACCTTATTTGCCTATACTTTTTTATCGACTAGGATATTTGGCAGAAGATCGAAGATCATTTGTTAATAAAGAAAAACAGATACGAGCCATATTTTTATTACAATATATGACTTCGGAAAAGCCTGATTACAATGAAGCATCTTTGTTATTGAACAGAGTTCTTGTAAATTATCCCATATCAGAACCACTTCCTCGTAATGTGGAATTAACACAGGCAGAAACTGATATGGCTGATCAAATGTTAACTGCGATTAAGACGAATTGGGATAAAATGAGAAATACATCCGTTAGAGGATTTCAGGATGCATTTCTGAAACGAAAAGGGAAGTTGGAAGAAAGTGAGGATCGCTGGATGCTAAAAGTGGAAGAGCGAGCCTATGATATTTTGCTAGATTCAGTTCCCTGGTCATTTAAGATGTTCAGGTATCCTTTTCAGGAAAAAACAATGCTGGTCGAATGGAGATAAATCCTGAGTTAAGTATGAAAGTAGAAAAAATAGAACACCCTCGGAGCACATCTCATGTGCTTCGGGCTGAAGCTGTACAAAGCGCCCAGATGAAAGATAACCGGGAATCGGTTTTGATACAGGCTAAACTGATGGATGCCATTCAACGTCAGGAAGAAGACGAAGAAGAACTGATCCAGGGAAAATTTGAAAACAAAACAGGAATCCCGGATGATGTAAAACAACGCATGGAAGATTCATTCGGGACTGATTTCTCATCTGTCAGGGTTCATCCGGAATCCTCCAAAGCTCCGGAAGTCGGGGCTTTGGCTTACACACAAGGCACTGATATCCATTTTGCTCCCGGTCAATTCAAACCAGAGACATCAACCGGCCAACAGTTGCTGGGCCATGAACTGACTCATGTTATTCAACAGTCCGAGGGACGGGTACAACCTACTACGGAAATAGGAGGGATGGCCGTCAATGACGATATCTCATTAGAAAATGAAGCTGATCTTTTAGGGGCGAAAGCTAGTATGTAAATCAAAAACCTGTAAAAGATGGAGCAATATATCGAATGGTTCCGCCAGGTACTGGATGTTAGTATCCGGCTTTATTTCCGTCAGGAATGTCCTGTCTCATCGATTTATGAGATCAGATGTCCCGACGGAGGTAAGCTGGAGAAAACACTGGGTATCGACAGCGGACCTCTTTCGTTCGATGAACAAGTGGTTATTATGCTTGCTCTGATTCCTCATTTGTGCCCACAGGCACTTGATATCCTGTTCGTGAACAATAAAAACTTCGATCGCCCTTATACGGAATTCGGAGGGTGGAAAGGTTTGTCTCATGGGGGATTCCTTCCTACCGGCGAAACAGCGGCTTTTATCCTGGCGGGAGAAAACTTCGAAAAGAGAAAAGATGTCTGTAAACTTTTCGATCCTGAACATCGTTTCCGTACTGCCAATATACTCCGGCTGGATGAACAGGGGAAAGGCGAACCGTTCCTGAGTGGCAAACTGGAAGTTTCGGAAGAGGCATTAAGCCGTATATTACAGGAGAAAGATTTTAAACCGGATTATAGTCCGGGATTTCCGGCAAAAAGGATTACAACACAACTGAACTGGGATGATGTGGTTCTCGATTATAATGTAAAGGTAGAGATAGAAGAGATCAACAACTGGATCAGGTGGGAATCGACAATTATGGATGAATGGCAGTTGGGACGTTTTCTGAAGGCAGGTTATCGTTCTCTTTTCTACGGTCCGCCGGGGACAGGCAAAACACTAACGGCTACATTGATCGGTAAACACAACCAGATGGATGTATACCGTATCGATCTCTCCATGATCGTTTCTAAATATATCGGTGAAACAGAGAAAAACCTGGCGTATGTATTCGATCTTGCTGAGAACAGGAACTGGATTCTCTTTTTTGATGAAGCAGATGCCCTTTTCGGTAAACGCACATCGACCAATACCTCCAACGATCGTCATGCTAATCAGGAAGTAGCTTATCTGCTCCAACGCATTGAAGATTTTCCGGGAATTGTGATCCTGGCAACCAATCTGCGTTCAAATATAGATGAAGCCTTCTCGCGTCGTTTTCAGTCGGTTGTTTACTTCCCGATGCCAAGAGAAGAATTACGCATTGAATTATGGAAAAAGATGTTGAGACAGGAATGGTTAGAGGAGAAATTCGATAAAACAGATGCGTTGATCAGGCAATGTGCGGGATATGAGCTATCGGGAGGTTCCATCTCCAACGTAATACGTCGTTGTGCCTTACGTCTGTTGGCAGAAAACAGAACCAAATTGACTAAACCTATATTAATAGAATCCATACAGAAGGAACTATATAAAGAAGGACGCATTCTTTAAATATACAAAAAGGCAGTGCTGAAAATCTCAACACTGCCTCATTCTTCTGGCAGATCAACTCCGCCACCTCATAATAAATAGATCCGTTTTATTTCAGATTTAATACACTTCTTTCTTCGCCTATTCCAGATTTATTGGCTGGTGTCGACTTGCGTGTGCAATAATCAAATTCTGCCGATTTATCTCCGCTGAACGATTTCCATTTCAATTTCAGTTTAACGGTTTTGCCTTGTGTATCAGGCAGGCCATCCAATTTGAATGCAACCAATCCGTCGCCTTCTGCTCCATATATATCTCCGTAAGCATTGTGGCGGAATTCCACTTCATAAGGATTAGCAGGGTCCTGGCTTACTAATAAGTTTACGAAATGTGCTTTGCTGCGATCTCCCCATAATGTTCTGAAACGAAGTGTCAGATAACCATCTTCGGCAATTGTCACCCAGTCTTTAACCATTTCGACAGGGTCGCTGCCATATACGGAATCGTTATCAACTCCCAGATCCGGAGCTATTTGCTTTGTCAGAATACTGTCGATCCAGTTAATATGAACAGCTTTACTGTATCCTTCGCTAGGCTCGTTTACTTCACTGAAATTAACCAGTGCTCTAACTTCTTTATCTCCAAAAGGAGAGGAGGTGATGTTTGCTGGCAACAAGGTAGTAGAATCATCCAATTGCAGGAAAAATGAATTGTCACTAACCGGCTTCACCGTCACAAGTGCGTTCGGGATCAAATACCCATAATGATAATCATCATTATCATCCAAACATGACTGAAAAGTCAAAGAAGTAAACAGAACACTTGTGGCCATTAAAAATAATTTCAACGTCTTCATAGCTTAATATCACTAAATTATTAATTGTTTATATCAGAGAAGATGAACAAGTGCTTGAAAATGCTGCAAAGCAGGTTGATAAAATATATTAATAAATATCTCGAACGTATGCTGAACGACGGAAATAAAGAAGAAAATAAATAATCAAAAAAAAATCGGGAAGATGATAGGGGTATTTTCTTTTTTTCTGTCTTAGGTATGAAGTTGAATTTAAAAAGGAAAAAAATGGAAACAGCAGAAAGAGAAAATCAAGCGCCCATGTTGTGGTACTGGAGTGTTCCTGAAAATGGTATGGATATGGAAGATTGCGAAAAGATAGCTAAGGAAAATC
Organism: Parabacteroides sp. AF18-52; assembly: GCF_003479145.1. Taxonomy (NCBI): domain Bacteria; kingdom Pseudomonadati; phylum Bacteroidota; class Bacteroidia; order Bacteroidales; family Tannerellaceae; genus Parabacteroides; species Parabacteroides sp. AF18-52. The sequence continues at coordinate 475,749 of NZ_QUGR01000001.1, read as the reverse complement.
TGGCTAATCGACAGAGCAACAGATATAAGGAGATGTATATCGCGTTTATTTAGGCGACCAGATACAACGTAAAAAGGCATGTAGCGTATCAAATAAGATACATACATGCCTTTTTTAGTATTTATTAGTACATAGTCGCAAAACATATATAATTGACGTCTTGTTATAATATCGAATAAAATATAGTTCTCATATGAGAATAGTTTTTTATACTGACTGAAAACAAGCAGAAAAAAATAACAAAAATTATTCCATACTCAGAACTAAATAAACCTTATCATTGTTATAATGATACACAGAGCTTAAAAGTAAGATTCTGTAATAATTATGTTAGTAGTATTTGTTTTTTCATATAAGTAGAGTTTGTTATTTGTTTGGTCCGTATGTAACTGTGAAGTTATATACGGATTTTTTATTGGTTCTACTTTGATTTGTCTTTTTATTACTATTTTTTATAATTACCATTATGTTTAATAGAGGTTGTGGAACTCTCTAACTCTTGCCTATTTATCTGGATTTAACAGGCTCAATAATTTTTTTCAACATTTATTATCTAAAGAATGTTTTATATGAAATAAGTGTTTTATCTTCGCACCGCGATGAAAAAAATATTGCTGATATTATTATTCCTGTTTCTGCTGTTACTGAATATGCAGGTCAAAATTGAAGATGAAAAAGTTTTGTCTCCGGATGAAACTACTTTTATCTGCAACAAGAAACTGCCGCTACAGGACGAACTGAAGAATTTTGATTTGAATCAGTACCATAATACAGCTTATTGTCCTACCAGTCGTATTCAGGTTTTATCTACCAGATGTGAACGTCCGTTCAAAGTAACTACAAAATTTCTGGAATTCTTTTTATTGAAAGAGCAAAATACGCTGAATAGAGTCTTCGAATCTTATTTAACAACACAATCTATAAAATTTTCCACTCTTCGTATGCGATCTGCCCATTGGGTCTACGTATTACGGAAAATTATTATTTAGTTTACTATTTCTTGTTTTTTTTATTTTATTTGTCTGTACTGGATTACTGTCAGACAAAGGTTAACTATGCACTTTAAAGTGTATTATATCAGGATTTTAAATTAAATAATTATGTTAAGTCTATTACTTTCTACCCTGGAAATGATGGCCCTGACCTTCATCATAGGTTTTATTGTAGCCGGTGTGATCAAGATTATTGCAGCCTGGGCTGACTCTTTGGAGTTTCATCATTCTAACAGTGATGAAATGGTACAATTCAGTAAGCTGAATAAATTACGTGCCAAAATCGGTGATATCTTAGGATTGGATGTGGTGAATGAAAATGAAGAAGATCCGGTGGATGATGAACGTGAAGAGTTCCGCCGTGGTGTAAACAGTGACCTTCTCCATATAAAACCTTCCGGATATTATCATGGTGTTAGTCATGGTGCTTCTCATTTGGACCTGATGGATTATTATTATCCGCAGGATACTCGTATTATGTATCTGAAGAAAAAGGAACAGATGATAAGAAAAAACAATACAAACAATAAGGAAAATCCTTCTACCGAAAAATAATAAGATATGGAAAATGTTGATTTTTTAAGCTTGTTTCAAGGATTTGGAACAATGGTTGCCGGTGGATGGATACTGGCTATAGCACGTGTTTTTTTGATTTCCCTTGGTGCCCTGCTTGTTTATCTGGGCTGGAAAGGTGTTCTGGAACCAATGGTAATGATTCCTATGGGTTTAGGAATGGTTGCAATCAATTGTGGTACACTGATTATGCCGGAAGGTGGTCTGGGAAATCTTTTTCTGGATCCGATGCTATCTGATACGGATCAATTAATGAATACTATGCAGATTGATTTCCTTCAACCTGTTTATACACTGACGTTCAGTAACGGTTTGATCGCCTGTTTTGTGTTCATGGGGATCGGTACTCTACTGGATGTAGGTTTTCTACTTCAAAAACCGTTTGCTAGTCTTTTCCTTGCACTTTGTGCCGAACTGGGAACTTTTCTGACTGTTCCCATTGCAAGTGCATTCGGTTTATCTTTAAAAGAAAGTGCTTCTGTCGCTATGGTCGGTGGTGCTGACGGTCCGATGGTGTTATTTACCTCATTGATCCTGGCAAAACATTTGTTTGTACCAATCACAGTAGTTGCCTACTTATATTTGGGACTTACCTACGGAGGTTATCCGTATCTGGTAAAACTATTGATTCCACAACGTTTGCGTGCGATTAAAATGACGACTACGAAACCTCCCAAGAACTACGATGCAAAAGTTAAGCTGGCTTTTTCAGTTATTTTATGTGCTGTCCTGTGCTTTTTGTTCCCGGTGGCCTCTCCCCTTTTCTTCTCCTTATTCCTGGGTGTTGCCGTACGTGAATCGGGTATGAAACATATTTATGACTTTGTTAGCGGACCTTTATTGTATGGTTCGACATTCATGTTGGGGTTGTTGTTAGGTGTATTATGCGACGCGAAGTTATTGCTCGATCCTAAAATTCTGAAATTACTGGTGTTAGGTGTCACAGCATTACTTTTTTCCGGTATCGGAGGTATAATCGGAGGATATATAATGTATTTTATTAAACGTGGCAACTATAATCCTGTGATCGGTATTGCTGCAGTAAGTTGTGTTCCTACAACGGCTAAAGTGGCACAAAAGCTGGTCAGTAAAGAGAACCCGGATTCGTTTATCCTGGGTGATGCCTTGGGAGCGAATATTTCAGGTGTTATTACATCTGCGATTATTACAGGTATTTATATAACAATTATTCCTTACTTGTAATTCATCAGCAGAATTAGAGATAAAAAATAGCCGTTCCGTAAATGGGACGGCTATTTTTATAACTTTGTACGGCGTAAAAACAATCTTGTTATGAACAAACATCTAATACATTTTCTGATACTTTTTCTGAGTATCTCTTCAGGAATTTTGCCCAAAAGAAAATATCTATTCTTGGTGATTCCTATTCTACCTTTTATGGGTATGTTATCCCTGCCGGTAATGCGTGTTGGTATGGTGTTCGTTTGTAACCCGTATGGACAGTTTAGGTAATCCTGATATCATTTTTATCTTTGGTGGTACCAATGACAGTTGGGCAGGCTCCCCTATCGGCCATTTTCAATATGAAAACTGGACAAAAGCCGATCTTTATAATTTCCGTCCGGCTTTCTGTTATTTATTGGACCATATTACCCGATTTTATCCGAATGCCCGGGTTTATAATCTGATGAATACAGAGCTTTCTGAAGATATTACAAACAGTATAAATGAGATATGCTCTCATTATGGAATAACCAATATCGGTCTTCGCGATGTCGATAAACAATGGGGACATCCTTCTGTAAAAGGAATGAAAAGTATCAGTGAACAGGTTTGGACCGTCATTTCACAATAAGTATACAGAGAAATAAATACCGGAGAGACATAGAGACAAAAAAATAGCCATCTCAATCGAGACGGCTATTTTTGTATGTAATGAGATGATTATTATTTGTTCATTTCTGCTTCGATAGCTTCCAGTTCCGGACCCATGTTCAGATTATAATAGATACCTCTTAACGCAACCATATATTCTGATTCAGTCGGTTTCATTTCGTGAGCTTTCTGGAAATAAGGAAGAGCCTGTTTGAAAAGATCTTTAGCAACAGCTAATTCTTCCTGATATTTCTTGCTATCATTGATCATGTTAGCTTCACCTTGTTTGTTCACACCCTGGTTGTAGTAGATACGTCCCAGACCTGACATTGAATCGATGTTTTCCGGATTAAGTTCCAATGCTTTCTTGAATGCTGCTTCTGCTTTTGCATAATCCTTGAAACCTGTTTCATAAACGATACCCTGAACATGATAAAGTTGTGAGTTGTTCGGATCTTTAGCGATAGCTGTTGACAGGTTTTCGATAGCCTTTTCATTCTGACCTGAACGAATATAAGTATCGATCAAGCTCATCAGATAGAAATCTTCATTCGGGAATTTTGACAAACCTTCTTCCAGAGTATTTAAGTAGCTTACAGAATCTCCAGCCTGCTGATATTCGTAAGCCAGATACTGGTAAACATCATTCTGTCTGAAATCTGTATCTTTAGCACGAGTCAAAGCCTTGATAGCTGTAGGAGAATCGCCCAACTGAGTAGCAGCAACAGCAGCATAGAACTGAACTGTCATGAAAGTAGAGTCTTTTTCTGCAGTCTGAGTTCCTTCAAACATCGGCAATTCAGAGATTTCCAGATATTGATTGAAGAAATCATAAGCTTTCTTGTAATCTTTCTGGTCGAAATAGTAAGCACCACCGTTGAAATAATATACATGGTCAGCACTCAGAATGCTCTTGATGTCTTTTGTATATTTAGGTTTGATCTTACCTTTTTCGTTAGGCAGTTGATCTAGTTCGTAAGCCTTCTTGAAATAAGGAAGGATAGCGATCAATGCATCATACATAACCGGTTCGTTCGGTTGTTGTCCCAGGATCTGTTTTGTTCTTTCAGAACTAAACTGCTGATCTTCGATAAAACCTGCTACATACCATGCCTGAGCATCGTCTTTTGTTTCAGGATTTTCCAAAGCTCCCTTGATCAAGGTTCTAGCTTCTGTAAAATCAGGAGTTGCCCCTTTTGCTATACCTTGCGCCTCCTTAACGGCTTTCTTCTGAGCGAAAGAGGCTGATGATGCTGCAACACATAATGCAACTGTTAACAATAATCGTTTCATTGTGATAGTAATTTGAGATTAATATTTCTATTTGTTTAAATTATTCATTTGTTGTCTCTTCAGTATCATTTGCGATATCTTCAGATCCTCCAAACCCGGTTAATTCTTCATTATTTTCATTCTGAGCATCCAGTTCAGCGTTTTCTTCATCCACCTCCTGCTCTTCCGGTTCGGACAGTACCTTACATACCGAGGCTATCTCATCGTTACGTTTACCCAAGTTGATCAGGCGTACACCTTGTGTTGCACGTCCGATAACGTTCAAGTCGGTCACTTTCATACGAATAGCGATACCAGACTTGTTGATGATCATGATATCATTTTCTACTGTAACATTTTTGATGGCAACAAGTTTACCTGTTTTTTCTGTAATGTTGAGTGTCTTAACACCTTTACCGCCACGGTTTGTCATACGGTAATCTTCCACAACCGAACGTTTTCCGTAACCCTGTTCGGAAACGACCAGTACGGTATCGGCTTCCTTGTCCTTGATACATACCATTCCGACTACTTCATCGGAAGGATCGTCATCGAGTGTCATACCTCTTACCCCGGATGCTGTACGTCCCATAACACGAACGGCGCTTTCATGGAAACGGATAGCACGTCCGTTACGGTTTGCGATCAGCACTTCGTTATTGCCATTTGTCATACAAACTTCGATCAGACCGTCGTCTTCACGCAATGTGATGGCATTTACGCCATTCTGACGCGGACGTGAATATGCTTCAAGCAATGTTTTCTTGATGACACCTTTCTTGGTACAGAACAACAGATAATGTGAATTGATAAATTCGGTATCGGTTGTCAGTTTCTTTACACGGATGAATGCATTTACTTTATCATCCGGTTCGATATTCAATAAATTCTGGATTGCTCTACCCTTTGCGTTTTTGGCGCCTTCCGGGATTTCATAAACTTTCAGCCAGTAGCACTTACCTTTTGCCGTAAAGATCAGCAAGGTTGCATGCATAGAAGCCGGATAGATATATTCAACGAAGTCTTCGTCACGTGTTACCGATCCTTTCGCTCCTACTCCGCCACGTCCCTGGGCACGGAATTCACTCAGCGGTGTACGCTTGATATATCCCATGTGGGAAATGGTGATGATCATTTCGTCATCAGCGTAGAAATCTTCAGGATTCAGTTCTTCCGAAGCATATACGATATCTGTTTTACGTTCATCGCCGAATTTCTCTTTTACCTCTTCCAGTTCTCCTTTGATAACGTCCATACGAACATCTTCATTTTCAAGAATTTCTTTCAAACGAGCGATTAACTTTTCAATTTCTTCGTATTCTGCACGAAGTTTATCCTGTTCCAGTCCGGTCAACTGGCGAAGTCTCATTTCAACGATGGCACGTGACTGAACATCAGACAGCGAGAAACGCTCCATCAAACGTTCGATAGCCTCATTCGGACTTTTGGATGATTTGATGATAGCGATCACTTCATCGATATTGTCAGAAGCAATGATCAAACCTTCCAGGATATGTGCTCTTTCTTCTGCTTTCTTCAGTTCGAAGCGAGTACGACGGATAACAACTTCATGGCGGTGTTCGATAAAAGCCTTGATCATATCCTTCAGGTTCAACTGTCTCGGACGACCGTTGACCAGGGCGATATTGTTTACACTGAAAGAAGATTGCAGTGCGGTCAGCTTATACAATTTATTCAGTACGACACCTGAGTTGGCATCACGTTTCACATCGACAACGATGCGCATACCGTTACGGTCGGACTCATCGTTTACGTTGGAAATACCTTCAATACGTTTGTCATTTACCAGATCAGCTATATACTTGATCAATTCTGCCTTATTAACAAGGTAAGGAATTTCGGTAATAACAATCTTTTCGTGATTGTTTTCAACTTCAATCTCTGCTTTACCACGAAGGATAATACGTCCTCTACCGGTCTCGAAAGCCTCTTTTACACCGGCATATCCGTAGATCGTTGCACCGGTCGGGAAGTCAGGAGCCTTGATATATTGCATCAATCCTTCTATGTCGATGTCTCCGCGAGCGTCGATATAGGCAATACATCCGTTGAGCACTTCGGTCAAATTGTGTGTCGGCATATTTGTAGCCATACCAACAGCAATACCCGAACCACCATTTACCAGCAGGTTAGGAATACGAGTCGGCAACACAGTCGGCTCTTTCAGCGTATCGTCAAAGTTCAACTGAAAATCTACTGTATCCTTATCGATATCCCGGAGCATTTCCTCGGCAAGTTTACTTAATCTTGCCTCCGTGTAACGCATAGCGGCAGGACTGTCACCGTCCACAGAACCGAAGTTACCTTGTCCATCGACCAATGTATAACGCATCGACCATGTCTGTGCCATACGAACCATTGCGAAATAGACGGACGAGTCACCATGTGGATGATATTTACCTAAAACTTCACCAACAATTCTCGCAGATTTTTTATAAGGTTTGTCGGATGTATTTCCCAATTCATTCATTCCAAACAAAATACGACGATGAACCGGTTTAAAACCATCCCTAACATCCGGAAGGGCACGTGAAACGATAACAGACATTGAATAGTCAATGTATGCCGATTTCATTTCCTCCTCGATGTTAATCTTAATAATTCTGTCTTGATCAACCATTTAGTTTTATATTAATTACACTCAATATCTCATCTTTTAAAAAGTGCACTAAGGTAACGCTTTTCCCCTTATCACGAAAGTTTTTGCACTGAAATTTTATTATTCAGAAATATTGGGGGTTTCTTAAGGAATAATGGCATGAAATTTGTTAGATATATATGGAGAGTTTATTAATTTTGCATTCACAGTACATTATTATAATAGATAAGGATTCATATAATATGAAAAATAATTATTCGAAAAGGCTTATTGACGTTATAGAATATAGCCGCGAAGAGGCCGCCAGGCTTCAGAACAGCTATATCGGGCCGGAACACTTAATGCTTGGTATCATCCGCGACGGTGAAGGCAAAGCCATGCAATTGCTGCATGATTTGCATGCCGACGTATTAGATATAAAGAAAAGGATTGAGCAGGAAATCAAAAATACATTTGAAACCGAAGAGTCCGAACTACACGATATAGCTATCAGTAAGACAACAGAGCGTGTGTTACGAATGAGTATGTTAGAATCACGTTTGTTTAAAACAGACGAGACCGGGACGGAACATCTGTTGCTGGCTATTTTGAAGGAAGAGTTCAATGTAGCCGCAAAAGCATTGGGAGAAGCCGGGATAAATTACCGTAACGTGTATAACAGTCTGATAGGCGAAACAAGTATGGACCGTATGGAAGAACTGGAAGAGATCGATGAGATCAGCGACGGTTATACAGATGACGAGGACGATGACGACGAGGATTTCTCTTCCCGTAAAGAAGCTCCCCGCTCCTCTTCCGGAGCCGGTGCTGCACAGCCGAAATCGCCGAACGATACACCTGTACTGGATAACTTCGGTACGGATATGACACGTGCCGCAGCCGAGAACCGTCTCGATCCGATCGTCGGTCGTGAAAAAGAAATTGAACGTCTGGCACAGATATTGAGCCGCCGTAAGAAGAACAATCCGGTGCTGATCGGTGAACCGGGGGTTGGTAAATCTGCTATCGTAGAAGGACTTGCTCTGCGTATCATCCAGCGTAAGGTATCTCGGGTGTTGTTCGACAAGCGTGTGATCAGCCTGGATATGGCCTCTATCGTAGCCGGAACAAAATACCGCGGACAGTTCGAAGAACGTATCAAAGCGATACTGAACGAACTTTCAAAGAACCCGAATATCATCCTGTTTATCGATGAGATCCATACGATCGTAGGTGCAGGGTCGGCTTCCGGCTCTATGGACGCTGCCAATATGCTGAAACCGGCTTTGGCACGTGGTGAAATCCAATGTATCGGTGCAACGACTTTGGATGAGTATCGTAAGAACATCGAGAAAGACGGTGCTTTGGAACGTCGTTTCCAAAAGGTAATTGTCGATCCGACTACCGCCGAAGAAACATTGCAAATATTGAAAAATATCAAACCTCGTTACGAAGAACATCACAATGTGATTTATACCGACGAAGCACTGGAAGCTTGCGTTAAGCTGACAGAACGGTATATCAGTGACCGTAATTTCCCGGATAAGGCGATCGATGCCCTGGACGAGGCCGGTTCCCGCGTACATATATCTAATATTACAGTTCCGAAAAGTATCGAAGAACTGGAAGCGAAGATAGAAGATACGAAAACCGAAAAACTGGCAGCCGTGAAGTCGCAAAACTTCGAACTGGCAGCAAGTTTCCGTGATAAAGAACGTCAGTACTTGTTGCAGTTGGAGGCCGCAAAATCTAAATGGGAACAGGAATTGCAGGAGCACCGCGAAACGGTGGATGAAGACAAAGTTGCCGAAGTTGTAGCCATGATGTCAGGCGTTCCCGTTCAGCGTATTGCTAAAGCAGAGAACCTGAAACTGCTGGAAATGGCAGAGAACCTGAAAAAGCAGGTAGTCGGTCAGGATGATGCTGTCCAGAAGATCGTAAAAGCGATCCAGCGTAACCGTGTCGGTCTGAAAGATCCGAACAAGCCGATCGGAACCTTTATGTTTTTAGGTCCGACAGGTGTGGGTAAAACTCACCTGGCTAAGAAGTTGGCAGAATACCTGTTTGACTCGGCAGATGCTTTGGTTCGTATCGACATGAGTGAATATCTTGAAAAGTTCGCGGTTTCCCGCCTGATCGGTGCACCTCCGGGATACGTAGGTTATGAAGAAGGTGGTCAGTTAACAGAAAAAGTTCGCCGTAAACCCTACTCTGTCGTATTGCTGGATGAGATCGAAAAAGCGCATCCCGATGTATTCAACCTGTTGTTGCAGGTGCTCGACGAAGGTCGCTTGACTGACAGTCTTGGCAGACGGATTGATTTTAAGAACACGATCCTGATTATGACTTCCAACATCGGAACACGCCAGTTGAAAGACTTCGGCCGTGGTGTCGGATTCAGTTCGCAGGCAGCCGGTGAACCGGATAAGGATTTCTCACGCAGCGTAATTCAGAAAGCGTTGAATAAGGCGTTCGCTCCGGAATTTCTGAACCGTGTCGACGACATTATCATGTTCGACCAGCTTGATAAAGATGCGATCCACAAGATCATCGATATTGAGTTACAGGGACTTTACAAACGTGTTTGTGGTCTGGGGTACGAATTGGTGCTTACCGACGAGGCGAAAGACTTCATCGCAACGAAAGGCTACGACGTACAGTTTGGTGCCCGTCCGCTGAAACGCGCCATCCAGAAATATCTGGAAGACGAAATGGCTGAGCTGATCATCCGTGCTTCTGTTGGCGAAGGCGACAAGATCGTTGTAGACTTCAACAAGGAGGAACAGAAAATAGTAACATCCGTAGAAAAGAAGGAACAGGAATAAGTCGTTTCTTCCGGTAATAAAGTCAAAATGTCAGATAGAACCTATCTGGCATTTTTTTTGTTTATATCGTAACGTCAAACGAATTAGTGTAACATAAAAATATAAAGAAAATGGCTAAACAAGGAAACATTGGTGTTACAAGCGAGAACATCTTCCCTATCATTAAGAAGTTTTTGTATAGTGATCACGAAATCTTTCTTCGTGAATTAGTGTCAAATGCTGTCGATGCGACTCAGAAATTAAAAACGCTGGCATCTGTCGGAGAATTTAAAGGTGAGTTAGGAGATTTAACGGTCCATGTAAGTTTCGACGACAAGATCATCAAGATCTCCGATCGTGGTATCGGTATGACGGCCGAAGAGATCGACAAATATATTAACCAGATTGCCTTCTCCGGTGCTGAAGAGTTCGTAGAAAAATACAAGAACGACGCGGCAGCTATCATCGGACATTTCGGTCTTGGTTTCTATTCTTCTTTCATGGTTTCGAAGAAAGTAGAGATCGTTACCAAATCTTACAAGGAAGGTGCCGTTCCTATGAAATGGAGTTGCGACGGTACACCTGAATATACACTGGAAGAAACACAGAAAGAGGATCGCGGTACAGATATCATCCTGTATATCGACGATGAAAACAAAGACTTCCTGAATAAAGACAAGATCAGCGGCTTGCTGACGAAATACTGCCGTTTCCTTCCGGTACCTATTGCCTTCGGTAAAAAGCAGGAATGGAAAGACGGCAAATATGTCGATACCGACGAAGATAATATCATTAATGAGATCACACCGGCATGGGTTCGCAAACCGACCGATATGACCGATGAAGATTATAAGAAATTCTATCGTGACCTCTATCCTATGTCGGAAGAACCTTTGTTCTGGATTCATCTGAATGTGGATTATCCGTTCAACCTGACAGGTATTCTGTATTTCCCGCGTATCAAGAGCAATCTCGACCTGCATCGTAATAAGATTCAGCTTTACAGCAACCAGGTATTCGTTACAGACTCTGTGGAAGGCATTGTTCCTGAATTCCTGACATTATTGCATGGCGTACTCGACTCTCCGGATATTCCTTTGAATGTTTCCCGTTCTTATCTGCAGAGCGACCAGAATGTGAAGAAGATTTCCAACCATATCACCAAGAAAGTGGCCGACCGTCTGGAAGAAATATTCAAGAACGACCGTCCTCAGTTTGAAGAGAAATGGGATAGCCTGAAGTTATTTATCCAGTATGGTATGTTAAGCGATGAAAAGTTCTACGATCGCGGCGCTAAGTTTGCTCTTCTGAAAGATGTCGACGGCAAATACTATACATTTGAAGAATACAAAGCATTGGTTGAAACCAACCAGACAGACAAAGACGGCAACCTGATTTATCTGTATACAACGAATGCCAATGACCAGTACAGCTACATCCAGGCTGCTAAAGATAAAGCATACAGTGTATTGATCATGGACGGCCAGCTGGATGTACATGTTATCAGCCAGTTGGAACAGAAGTTCGACAAGACTCGTTTCGTCCGTGTAGACAGCGATACGATCGATAACCTGATCCGTAAGGAAAATGTAGGCCAGGTAACATTGGATGAAGATCAGAAGAATGCCCTGCAGGAAATGTTTAAGAGCCAGTTGCCGAAGATCGAAAAGACGGACTTTATCGTTACTTTCGAAGCATTGGGTGAAAACTCAAATCCTGTAATGCTTACACAGAGCGAATATATGCGCCGTATGCGTGAAATGTCTGCTATGCAACCGGGTATGTCATTCTATGGCGAAATACCTGACAACTACAACCTGGTATTGAATACGGATCATGAACTGGTTAAGAAAGTGCTTTCTGAAGAAGAACAGAACTGCGAAGAGAAGTTGAAACCGATCCTGGCAGACCTGAAAGGTTGGAAAGCTCGTCAATCCGATCTTCGTGACGCTCAGAGTAAGAAGAAGGAAGAAGAGATCACTTCCGAAGAAAAAGAAGACATGACAAATACGAACCATAAGATCGATGAGCTGACATCACAGCGTGATGCTATCCTGGCAGAATATGCAGGCAGCAACAAGTTGGTCAGCCAGTTGATCGATTTGGCTTTGCTTGCCAATGGTATGCTGAAAGGCGAAGCGTTAAGCCAGTTTATCAAACGTAGTGTTCAGATGATTGGATAAATGGTCCTGTCTCTCCGGAAGTTTTTATAACTCACGTTTCAGGTTTCAGTCGTCTTAATATATTATATGTGAGTAGATTATACTGAAACGTTATAAAAAGGAAAAAAGCCTTGCAGTTTTTTCAAAAAACGACAAGGCTTTTTTTGTTATATACTTAAGGCTTTTCTGAAATAACTCCTGTCCTATTTTTTTCCGTTCACTTCCTGTTTTTTATGGATGCCTACCCATTTTAAAGAAGTAGTTATCCACTTGTCAAGACATAGTGACCCATCGGAAAAAAACATATATGTTTCGTCAACAAAGCATATATGTTTTGAAGTCAAAAGTCCCTTATTTTATATTTAAAAGAACTGACTTTTTAAATTCTTTTTTACCTGTCAGTCGGATCGTTTGAAAAACAATTGATCGAGGTGGCTGAAACCTGAAACGTCTCCTTGTGTGTAAAAAAATAAGAGAACACTATTTCGTAAGAAAAGAAAAACTTTATGTTATTTATTTTATCTTTGGTTGTTCCAATTGTAGATCAATAGTCTTACGAGACTGTTTTTTATATTGTGATGACATGATTATTACAGTAAAGATTATATATGAAAAAGAACTTTATTTTATTTACGAGTATTTTTTTGCTTTCATCCACTAGCTGCCAAAAGGATTTAAGAGATGATGTGGATGATTTATTAGAAAGAGTTTCCAAATTAGAAAAAATCTGTGAGCAGGCTAATGCCGACATTGTTGATTTGAAGCAAATTGTTTCGTTATTGGAAGCTAACGATTACATTACCAGTGTAAATGAACTGGCTGACAAAAGTGGATATGCCATTAATTTCCTTAAAGGAAACACCATTGTGGTCAAACATGGTACGAATGGTGATTATCCCGTAATTGGTGTAGATGAGTTAGATGGCATTTTTTATTGGACACAAAAGGTTGGGGATAATTCTGCTTCCTGGGTTTTAGATTCGAATGGCAATAAAGTACAGGCAACTGGGGGAAACGGTAAGACTCCTGTTATCGGCGTAAACTCCAGTGGAAACTGGACTGTAGATTATGGAGAAGGTTCTAAAGAACTTCTAGTTAATGGTAAACCGGTTTCTGCTAAGGGTAAAGACGGACAAAACGGGAAAGATGGAGTAAATGGTACCGACGGAAAAGACGGAGCGAATGGAACCAACGGTAAAGATGGCGTTGATGGCTACTCTCCATTTAAAAGCGTAACGGACAAAGGAGACTATATCGAATTAAAACTAACGACAGGTACTATATTAAAGTTGCCCAAAGAAAATTCTAAAGCAATGAAAATTCTCTTTGATGTAAATGAAAATGGTTTGATTACAGAAAGAATGTGGGCTAATGAGACAAAAGAGATTACGTATAAGGTAGAAAATCCGGATTCACAAACAACAGTTGATTTTGAAGCAACTAACGGATGGAGAGTTAAGCATAATCGTAATAACAATTCTATTACTTTAATACCTTTAGAAGCCTGGAACGAAGAAGGGCGTATAATTGTCTCTCTTCTAAAGGACAATAAACTGATATCGCAATTTAGGTATTCGGTAAAAACAATGCTATTTTGGGATAAAAGCTCTATCAATACAATGCCACAAGTGTTAGAGGCTATAGGTGGTAAGGTTCCTGTGACTATCCAAAATATCATATTTCCTCCCCAGTGGTTCTATAAAAATGCTGTTATAAAAATAACTCCGGTTCTTCGTTATTCCGGTGGTGAAGCAAAAGGACTACTTTACACATTCAAAGGAGAGGATGTAGAGGATATAGAAGAAGGGGATGTAATTACATATGAAACAGGTGCTAATGAAGCAATAAGATCTTCTTTTGATTACATACCTGAAATGAATAAATCCGAACTGTATCTGACTTTCGATGTAGTAATAGACGGCAGAGCAGTCAAAATAGATGACATAAAGGTAGCCGATGGGGTGATCGCTACTAACTAAATATGTCTTTACTCTATCTTTTATTTATGGGGCACTGTCCATTGTTTTGTATAGTGCCCCATGAAAATTGTACTGATTATTATTCTTTTACAGCTATCACTTCGATCTCTACCAAACCATTCTTAGGCAAAGTCTTTACGGCAACAGCAGAACGGGCAGGGAAAGCACCTTCGAATTGAGAAGCATATACTTCGTTCATCGCAGCAAAATCACCCATATCTGCCAAAAATACGGTTGTTTTTACGACATCGCTGATATCGTATCCGGCTTCAGTCAGGATCGCTTTTACATTCTTGAAAGCCTGGGCAGTCTGTTCCTTTACGGCTCCTTCCACGAAATTACCGGTTGCGGGATCGATTCCTAGTTGTCCGGAAGCGAACAGCATGTTTCCTACTTGTACAGCCTGGCTGTAAGGGCCTATTGCGGCAGGCGCATTTGTTGTTGCAATAACTTTTTTCATTGTGTTTATCTTTTTAGTTGTTTTGTTCTTCATTCATACGCTGGCGGACAACTTCATAGATCAGGATAGAGCTGGCTACCGATACATTCAGTGAGCCGATCGTTCCGAACTGCGGTATTTTTACCATACTGTCGCAGATACGCAGGTTATCCATCGAAACGCCTTTATCCTCCGCTCCCATTACGATAGCGACCGGACCGTCATATTTAATAGATGTATAGTTTTCGTAAGCCTTCTCGCTGGCTGCATATACTTTTACTCCGCTTGCCTGGAGGAAACGGATGGATTCTTCAATACTTTTCTCTTTGCAGACAGGCAATACATGCAATGCTCCGGCAGATGTCTTGATTGCATCCGCATTTACCGTAACGCTTCCTTTTGCCGGAATAACAATAGCATCCACACCGGCACATTCGCAGGTACGGGCTATCGCACCGAAATTACGAACATCCGTAATACCGTCCAGCAAGACGATAAAAGGATTTTTCCCCTGTTCGTAAACGAATGGTATAATATCTTCCAGACGCTGATAAGTGACAGCCGGAATAAAGGCGATCACGCCTTGGTGATTCTTCCGTGTCAGGCGGTCCAGACGTTCAGCCGGTACACGCTGTACAGGAATCTCACGTCCTTTCAGCACTTCAAACAGTTCGCGGGAAAGTTCTCCCTGCAACTCGCGCTTTATAAGAATTTTATCTATTTCCTTATCGGCCTGGATAGCCTCGATCACGGCACGTATGCCGAATACCATTTCGTTTTCTTTCATCAATCTTATTCTCTGTAAGTTATATTATTTATTAGTAAGATTAGAAAACATTTGTAAAACATCTTTACTGTTCATCACCTCTACTATTTCAATGCAAAGATAAAAATAAAATGAGAGGATTTGTTTACATCATTGCTATAAACAAAAAAAGAGGTTACTTATTTATAGAACTCTCTCCCTATAGTTTGGGTATGTAAATAAAAAAGCCACCTACTGCGAAGTACATGGCCTTTTCGTTATTACTTTAGGATTTTTATCTATTTACATAACCTGATCCTCCGCATCCAGAACAATCTCTATGCCAGTGATTAGATTTGTCTCCACATATTGAACATGCAGGATGATCATTTGTTTCTGTCGAATAATCGTAGAAAGGAGGTCTTTCTCTTGTTTCATTTTTACCAGTTCCCCGACAAGTAGGACAAACTTGCCTTGAAGAAGTGTATTTAATATTGCTAGAACTTCCAGAATTAAAACTTCCGCCTTCCGTATTTGTCGATACATAATAATTTGCAAAGTCATTAGCAATCGACAAACAACCTAATATGATGTTCATTACTGTTTTTTTCTTTTCTGCTTTTTGATTCTCTTTTATTTCATTTTTAATAGCAATATTTTCATTTTCAATTTTACTGATATTATCCATAAATTCACTTATCACCTTATTTTCCGGCTCATATGCAAGAATTGTTTTACAATCATTCTTTGCCTTACTATAATTACCTAAAATTAAATATGAAGAAGCTCTATAAAACAACGCACTTGTATTATTGTCATCTATTCTTAATAATCTATCACACAAATTAATGGCGGATTGGTAATCATTCAAATTCTGATAATTCTTAATCCTTGCCAAATGAGCATCAATATAATTAGGACGAATAGTTATTGCCTTATCAAATAATTCGATAGCTTCTCTGTCATTTTCTGTGTTTAACCCTTTAGAATAATACGAATAAGCATCCAAACCTAATTTAAACTTATTCTCCGAGAAATCAACATTGTCAATAGGATAATCCAATGATATTCTTTTTGTTTCAAACATTAGACCTATTTTGCCGTTGTTCTCAGTATAAAAATCAGGCAACATTACATCTCCAAACTGAGTATAGTTATTAAACGTTTGTTTCTGTTGTTCAGTATGTAATACCTTCTTTTGTTCTTCATTCAAAAAGGAAATTGAGTAATCCAAAAGTCCCGTTCTTTCATTAAAGTACATATTGACCTTGCTGTTTTCAGGGGAAATCAACTGTAAAACGTTATATGTATTTTTACCTTCAGTAATAGTTTCGACATATTTCATATTTGAAATATCTGTCATTGAAGCGGTTGATGATTTTAGAAAATCGGTTAACTTAGACATAGAGGATAACATGTTCTCATCAAGTTCCAAAGTTGTTCCATCATTAGTTAGGATCCATCCCCTATCTTTATTAAATAGCGTTTCGATTTTACTATTATCTGATGACTCTTGCACCATATACGCTCTTTCATTCTCAGAATCACCAATAATTGTTATCCAGGAAATATTTGGTTGATCGGAAAAAAAAGAAGTCATTTTAGATTCTTGTAAAAATGTTTTTGGTGGATTTTTGGATAATTTATCAAGCCCTGTAACTTTATTGTATTTATCAATAACAGCTTTTACTTTATTTACGTTGTCATTTTGAGCCGTTGAAAACAAACAAATAAGTGATAACACTAATAATATACTGTACTTTTTCATACGTAATAGAATTTATCCATAATTAGCAAATCCAGCAAACTCTTTAGATGTTAATGCATCTAATACAAAAATAGATATAATAATGATTATCAAAAAGTTTTATGTATAAAATTCATCTAAATTCTTCTTCAAATGCCCCAATCCCTTTTATTTGTTACCAAAGTAGTTACTTAGACTTCCAACTTCAATTTTTGCCATAATTGCTGGTTATTTACTGTTTCGCCGTTCCTTCACGCCTTGAATAAGAAATAATATTCCGGTGATGATAAGGGCTGAAGAGAGGCCTGTATAAAAAACAGAAATAAAGGAATCGGGTAATAACCGGGAATGACGGATTCCTACTCCTAAAATGATCATGAAAAACATCACAACCCAACCTTTAACATCAAAGAAAGAGAAAGGACAATTCTTTTCTCCTTTTTGAGCGATACGCCGGCTATGCTTCCTGAACAAACGTAGGAATACGAAATTGAGGAACAAGAGGAACACAATAACGGCTTCTCCCACCTTAAGCACAGAGTAATGAGCATCATGCATCCACGTGAGAATCCCGATCCGGAGAATATTGACTCCGGCTATGATCCATACGCAACCTGCTATAAATAATAATATCTGCTTATTGACTCTGAACATCCGTCTACTTTTACTGCAATGCAAAAGTACTATTTTTAACGATATATCCTAATTTCAACAAACTATGAAGCCTGCTTTTCACTTTCCAGTTCCTTTATTTCCTTATTCAGGAAAACAGAAAGGACAGTCCTTAAAACAACAATACCGCCAAGGATAGCCAGTTCGTCCAAACTGGGTTCCAGGACGGTTTTAAGAATATCGGAAGCTATCAGCAACTCCAATCCTAATAACAAATAAGTTCCTAATTCAGCTCGTAGCCGGCGGATATTGACTGTTGAGTATTGGCCGGTAAACCGCTTGAGTTCATTTCCTAGAAAAGATATAAAAGCAACCAGCGCTCCGTAAGTAACGATCAGTAAACTTACCACGCTGATAACCGTAGCCAGAATATTCAGAAAATGTGTGAACATGAGTTTATTCTTTATAATAGGAACAAACTCATGTTCAGGAAAGTTCACTTAATATGTTTTTAGCTTCTGCGATAAACTTCGGAACGTTTACTTTCCTGTCGTTTATTCTCTTTTTCCTTCTCTTTTTTATCTTTATCACGCTTGTCATTGCGTTTTTCATTACTGCGATAGCTGTCTCCCCGCTTATCGGATCTTTTATCCCGGTCATACCGGTCATTTCCCGGTTTCGATGGTTTATTGAAATGCTGGTTATGATTTGGATTGGGACGGTTATGATTGTCCGGGCGCCACTGTCCGTTATCATGATGACCGGGACGATCGTATTTACCCCGATACCATTTGCCATCATCAAAACGTCCATTCCATCGTCCGTTTGAATATTCCCATTGATTATGCCAGTAATGATCTTCATAACGCCAACAAACATCGGACGGACGGTAATTCGGATAATGAGGATTATTATACCAACCCTGATAATCATGAATACGCTGCGGACGTTCACGAACAAAGCGAACATACAGGCGGAACTGCGAAGGAGAAAGGACACGCTGTAATTTACGGTCGCGCTCCATACGCAGATTAAAGATCTTCTTTGCAGACTGGTCCCAGTAACGATAATGTTTACGGGCCTCTTTCTCTATCTTCTGACCGTATTTATGTACGATATTATGATAATCGGCCGCCTGTCTTCCATTCAACCGCATGGCCTGCTCCATCCAGAGGCAACTCTGGCAATGGGGTTCATTCCAACCAAAACTGATCCAAAACTGAGCTTGTCCCGGCAAACTACATAACAAAATCAACAAACATATAAAGCTAATCCGTTTCATGACTTTTCGTTTTTAGTTAGTAATTACTTCTATGACCAGCTAAAGAAGAAATGGTTTAACGGCCTGATCAACGTTTGACCTTCAACAATTCTTTTGCGTTGGCGATAGAAGCTCCGGTCAACGATGCGCCACTCAACATACGGGCAACTTCCTTGATCCGTTCTTCCTTGTTGAGTTTCTTGATTCGGGTTATCGTACGTTCGGATGTATCTTCCTTATAGACAAAGAAATGATCTTTTCCTTTGGCGGCAATCTGAGGTAAATGAGTGATAGTGATCACCTGCATCTTTGATCCCAGATCCTGCATAATATCCCCCATTTTATCGGCGATATCACCGGAAACTCCTGTATCTACTTCATCGAAAATAATAGCTGGTAGAGCTGTGAATCCGGCAATCATTGCTTTTATACATAACATAAGGCGGGAAATTTCACCACCGGATGCTGTTTGAGCAACAGGTTGTAGTTCTCCACTCTTATTGGCAGAGAAAAGAAAACGTATATCGTCCATTCCATCGCTTTCCGGTTCCAGTCTGGCAACAAAATCCACAGCAAAACGAACATTCGGCATTCCCAATGGAATAACCATTTTCACTAACTGTTTGGCTATTGCATTCGATGCTATCTTACGCTGTTCGCTTAAAACGGCTGCCTGTTGGAGTAATTCCTGATAAGAAATATCCAATTGTCCTTTCAGAACATCGATCTGTTCGTCAAAAGAATCTATATCGCGTAATTGTTCAGTATATTTATCCTGTATCGCGATCAATTCTTCCACAGTGGCAACCCGGTGTTTTTGTTCCAATGTATACAAGGTGTTCAGACGTTCATTTACCCATTCCAGGCGCTCCGGGTTGAATTCAACATCTTCTTTCAGAACATCAGTCTCCGAGGCCAGGTCGTTCAGGTCGATATAAGCAGAGCGCAAACGTTCTGCAATCTCTTTGGCTTTAGGATAGTAACGTTCCAACGAATCGACCGTTGAAAGAGCTTCTTTGATAAGCCGGACACTTCCCTGTTCTTCGCCATTCAGTAATTCGGTTATCTTATATAAGGAACTTTTGATGTCTTCGGCATGGGACAAGGTTTCCAATTCCTGTTCCAGTTCTTCCTGTTCTCCGGCAACCAGACGGGCATCGGTCAGTTGCTCCAACTGAAAACGGATATAATCCTCTTCCTGCCGGTTCTGCCCTGCCTTTTCTTCCAACTCTTTCAATTCCCGTTTCAAAGACTGATAACGCCGGTATTCTTTCCGGTACAGAATCAGAAGTATTTCATTTTCCGCCATTACATCGATCACCTTCAACTGGAAACGGTTATCTCCCAACAACAAGTTCTGATGTTGCGAATGGATATCGATCAGGCGACTACCGAGTTCCTTCATAACAGTAAGAGACACAGGGGAATCGTTGACAAACGCACGCGATTTACCGGAAGCGAACAATTCCCGGCGAAGGATACAGATTTCCGGATCATATTCGAGGTCGTTCACATGGAAAAACTCTTCCAACTGATACTTGGATACATCGAAAGTTGCTTCCATCACACATTTATCCGAGCCGTTCTTAATACTCTTCCCGTCTGCCCGTTGCCCGAGCACCAACGATAAGGCCCCTAAAATAATAGACTTTCCGGCTCCCGTTTCACCGGTGATAACCGAAAAGCCGTTATTGAACTGAATATCCAGGCTGTCTATTAAGACAAAATTCTGTATAAATAAAGATTTCAGCATAGTTCTTATTTACTTTTTGAGTGGCTCCAGACGTGTAGTCATTGCCGGATACAGATTGGACAGCATTTTATATCCTTCCTGCTTTTCAGTCGTGGTTGCCTTGGAATAAATGGCAACTACTTCATCCAGTTTGGAATCGGCAAACATTTGCAATAAAACAGAAGTCGGCCGGGTTTTCTTCAATTCCTCCAAGACAGGCAATAAAGAAAGGATCGTAGTACGTCCACGATCTACATTTGCGGCCATTTCATCGAGGCCTTTGCGATGGTAGTTATACCACATATCGCGGTATCCTTCCGATGCATTTTCAGTCAGCGCGGTCGCTATTGCATGGCGGTTACGGTCACTGTCGAAAGCTTTCCAGCCATTCCATGACATCTGTGCCTGGGCCAGTGTAACGACTTGCTGTGCCTGCTGGTAGAAAGCGCTTCCTCCTTTAGGTGAAAAACTATCGAAATCAAGCCCTAAAATGGTGTACAGATAAAATATGACCGTAGCTGTAAGATTATTGCTCAGAGAATTCTCCGTATATTCCAGCGGTTCGAACTCTGTGTAATCAAAATCGAGCTGGGTGTCACGGAAGTTCAGCAACGTAGTTATATAACTTGAATTGTAGACCGGGCGACTTGCCTGAACCTGTAATTCCGCCTTGAAGCTGTTATCAGAAGGCATTTCATTGATAATGATATTAAAAGTACAGTCAATCCGTTCGTTGATACCGAAGGTCGCATCCGTCCATTTCCGGTTATTGATAAACTCGATCAAAGCATTCTGCAATGTAGTAAATACCTGCTTGTTAGTACCTTGGATCTTATCACTATTGATTTTGACCTGGGCATTAAACTCATTTGCTTTATCTTGCGCTTTACCGATAAAAGGAATCGTTCCCAACAGGAACAGGAATAACAGTCTTTTAATCATTTTCATTTCAATAATGTTGCCAACTTATTTACGATATCAGCAGCTACCCTTTGTTTTGATTTCAACGGATAACTGGTCAATTCTCCCTGACGGTCGATAATGGATATCTTATTGGTATCGCAACGGAAACCGGCACCAGCATCACGAAGTGAATTCAACACGATGAAATCGAGATTTTTCCGCTTCAACTTGCTTTCGGCATTTGTGGCTTCATTGTTCGTTTCCAAAGCAAAACCGACCAATACCTGCCCTTCCCGCTTGATTGCTCCCAAAGAAGCAGCAATATCCTTATTCGGGACCAGATGCAACGTCATCTCTTCTTTACTTTCGCGTTTGATCTTTTCATCCGCCTGTACCTCCGGACGGTAATCAGCTACTGCCGCACATAA
The DNA here is from genome assembly GCF_003479145.1 of Parabacteroides sp. AF18-52. NCBI lineage: Bacteria > Pseudomonadati > Bacteroidota > Bacteroidia > Bacteroidales > Tannerellaceae > Parabacteroides > Parabacteroides sp. AF18-52. Next base: position 453,665 of record NZ_QUGR01000001.1, on the reverse strand, counting down.
GATACCGGCATCCGCATCCGGAAAAGCTGCTATAGCTGCCTGATACATTTCTTCGGCTGACTCCACATCCACCCGATGTATGTTCGGATGCACAGTCGTCAACGATACCGGACCGGCTATCAATGTTACCTCCGCTCCTTGCTGTGCACAAGCCTCCGCCAGTGCAAATCCCATCTTCCCGGAAGAATAGTTACCTATAAAACGTACGGGATCAATCTTTTCGTACGTCGGACCGGCTGTTATTACAATCTTTTTTTTTTCAAGGGCAGTTTGGGAAACAAAAAACTCTTCCAGAACGGCAATGATCTTATCCGGTTCTTCCATCCTGCCTTTACCTACTAGATGGCTTGCCAGTTCGCCTTCAGCAGGTTCAATGATATGGTTTCCGAATGAACGGAGACGGTCCAGGTTCTGCTGTGTCGAAGGGTGGGCGAACATATCCAGGTCCATTGCCGGTGCGATGAAAACAGGTGCCTTACATGACAGATAGGTGGTCACCAACATATTATCGGCTATTCCGTTCGCCATCTTGCCGATCGTCGAAGCCGTTGCCGGAGCGATCAGCATCGCATCAGCCCACAAACCCAGATCGACATGGCTGTGCCAGGAACCGTCACGGTTAGAGAAAAACTCACTGATAACAGGATTACTGCTTAACGCAGAGAGGGTTATGGGGGTAATAAACTCTTTTCCCGCCGGGGTTATCACAACCTGCACTTCAGCTCCTTTTTTGACTAATGCACGGATAATATAGGCTGCCTTATAAGCCGCTATACTTCCTGTTATTCCTAGTATGATATGTTTACCTTTCAGCATCTTTCTCCTTATAAACGCAACATCAGAATGTCGCGTGTTACCTTACTGTCAATATTATGATGTTCACCCAAATGCCAGCCTTGTTTATCCACCGGAGCTGAAAGTGCATCCAGATCGCTTTCTTTAATACCGCATTCGCTCAAACGGGTTTTCAGCCCCATACGGCGGAAAAAGTCTTCGCAGGCTGTAATTGTTTTACGGGCACGTTCTTCTTCCGTTCCTTCAGTTATGCCGAAAACGACTTCACCCATACGGGCCAGTTTCACCTGTTTTTCCTTGAACATATAAGTCATTACACCCGGCAGAAGAATAGCCAGTGTTTGTGCATGGTCCAAACCGAACTGAGCTGTCAAAGCATATCCCATACGATGAGAAGACCAATCCTGCGGAACACCCTGGCCGATCCACACATTCAATGCATTGGTCGCTGCCCACATCAGGTTGGCACGGATATCGTAATCATGCGGATGATCCAAAACTTTTATGCCTTCTTCATAGATCACCTTCATCAGACCTTCGGAAAAAGCATCCTGTACTTTGGCATTGACCGGATAAGTCAGATATTGCTCCACGACATGGATGAAAGAATCCACAACACCGTTAGCAACCTGTCTTGCCGGTAGTGAATAAGTCACTTCCGGATCGAGTACGGCAAACTGAGGGAATACCATAGGACTCGCGAAATTCAATTTCTCACGGGTTTCCACACGTGAAATAACAGAACGTTCGTTCATTTCAGAGCCGGTTGCCGATAACGTCAGTACAACGCCTAAAGGTAATGCCTTTTTAATAACACCTCCTTTGGAGAGAATATCCCAAGGTTCGCCTTCATAATAATAAGCCGCTGCAATAAACTTGGTAGCATCGATAACGGAGCCACCTCCTACTGCCAGCAGGAAATCAATATTTTTTTCTTTAACGATCTCCACTGCTTTCATACAGGTTTCATAATGCGGATTGGCTTCGATACCAGGAAATTCGGTTACTTCAAAACCCTTCAGCGCATTTGTTACCTGGTCATAGATACCGTTTTTCTTAATACTGCCGCCTCCATAAACCATCAGCACCTTGCTTCCGGCAGGGATCAAAGCGGATAAACGTGCAATTGTGCCTTTCCCGAACACTACTTTTACAGGATTGGCAAACTCAAAGTTATTCATTGCTGTTATTTCGAATTAAAACCTCTCAATTTGATTTCGGTAAGCACTTTCTTCGTATTCAACGGGAAATCGCCATTCATGATCCAGGAATAATATCCCGGGTCGTTCTTCAACACTTCTTCTACCAGTTTTCCTTTGTATTTACCGAAATTGATGGTTTCTTTACCATCTTCATTGTAAACCATACGGCCTGCAAAATCCACATTATTGGTGAAGCTGGAATATTTGGAAAGAAATTCTATATCATTCTGCAAATCATCCGGATAACGATCAAGTTGTGCTTTTAATATCTCATAAGTCGCCATTGTATCAGCTTCTGCGGTATGGGCATTCTCCAGGCTCTTATCGCAATAAAACTTATAGGCGGCAGAAAGTGTGCGCTGTTCCATCTTATGGAAAATAGTCTGTACATCGACAAACTTGCGCTTGTTCAGATCAATATCCACTCCGGCACGAAGGAATTCTTCAACCAGTAAAGGAATATCGAAGCGGTTGGAATTATATCCGGCCAAATCACAGCCTTCGATCTGTGCTGCCAGCGATTTGGCTATCTCTTTAAAAGTGGGGCAGTCTTTTACGTCTTCATCCGTAATACCGTGGATCGCCGTCGATTCCGGTGGAATGGGCATTTCCGGGTTGATACGTCTCGTCTTACACTCTTCTTTGCCGTTAGGGTGAACCTTTACAAAAGAGATTTCAACGATACGGTCTTTAACAATATTTATACCCGTAGTCTCCAGGTCGAAGAAGACTAACGGGTTTCTCAGATTTAATTGCATTTTTTATTTATTAGTCATTCAACATCATTGGCATAAGCAGCATCAGTTGGTCTTCGTTCTCTTCATTTTCTGCAGGAACGATCAGACCGGCACGTGAGGGGTCTGCCAATTCAAGAATTACTTCTTCCGAATTGATATTACTTAATATTTCAATCAGATAGGTTGCCTTGAAACCGATATTCAGTTCTGTCCCGTCGAACTGGCAAACGATCTTTTCTTCTGCGGAAGTAGAAAAATCTATATCCTGTGCAGATACGACCATTTCACTCTCCTTCAACTGCAACTTAACCAGGCTGCTTGCCGGATTAGAGAAAACAGAAACACGCTTCAAAGCATTCAGGAAGGATACACGGTCAATCGTTACCTTGAACGGATTATCTTGTGGAATTACACTGTTATAATTCGGATAACGACCTTCGATCAGGCGGCAAACCATTTCAAAGTTTGTACAATTCACATAAGCATTGTTGTCGTCGAACTTGATATTAACCATTTCAGTTTCCTTACCCAGCAGATTCTTTAACAGGTTAGCCGGTTTCTTCGGTAATATAAAGGAAGCTCTTTCCGGTGATTTCACCGACAGGTTACGCAAACGCACCAATTTATGTCCGTCTGATGCCACAAATGTCAGGTCATCCGTATGGATATCAAAATAGATACCATTCATAACCGGACGAAGTTCATCGTCTGCCGTAGCAAAAAGAGATCGGCTGATACCATTCAGCAACATCTGTGAATCTACAGTAATGGCGATCGCATTATCGTTCAACGGTTTTTGTTGCGGATAAGTATCCCCTTTCTGACCGATGAAATTGTATTTACCGTTCTGGAAATGAATAAAGATCTCCAGATTCTCGTCGTTGATATCAAAAGTTAGCGGTTGTTCCGGCAGTTCTTTCAGAGGATCGAGCAGGATCTTGGCAGAAACGGCGAAAAGTCCGGTTCCTTTTGCATTCATCACTTCAACAGAAGTAACCAGACGTGTTTCAGCATCCGAAGCTGTTATAGTCAGTTTATTACCATCAAGGTCGAACAGGAAACTGTCGAGGATCGGTAAAGAGTTCTTAGACGCAATAACTTTGCTGATAGACTGCAAACGGGATAACAGCGCAGTGCTGGATACATCAAATCTCATGGTTCTTAATTGTTTATATTATTAATTTTATTATTGTACATTATTTAGTGACGCATCGTCAACGCCCATACAAAAGTAAAAAAATATTTGATTCTATCCATTATAATCTCCGTTACTTTTCTCTTGATAGAAAAGTAACCAAAAGATCAAGCCAAAAGTAACATACTAAATATGAAAACAAAAAAGAGGTCCTTCGTGACGAAGAACCTCTTTTTTATATCTCTTATTACGAAAGATTATTTCGCGAAATAATCTTTTACTGCTTCGTTAGGAATCATTTCTTCCTGGAAGATGTAAGCACCAGTTTTCGGAGACTTAACCATTTTGATTACTTTTGAATAAGTACGGCCGTCACCTTTCTTAAATGTTGCAACTGCTTTTTTTGCCATCGTTTAAAATCTCCTATTACTTAATTTCTTTGTGTAAAGTCATCTTCTTCAGAATCGGATTGTACTTCATCAGTTCCAATCTCTGAGTTGTATTTTTTCTATTCTTTGTAGTGATGTATCTGGATGTACCCGGCATACCACTTTCTTTGTGTTCAGTACATTCCATGATTACCTGAACTCTGTTACCTTTTGCTTTCTTTGCCATTTTTTCTTTTCCTCCAAATTAAGCGTTTAAATAACCTTTTTCAGCTGCTTTTTTAATTGCTGCATCTAAGCCAAGCTTATTGATAGTACGCAAGCCTGCGGCTGAAATATTCAGGCTAACCCAACAATCTTGTTCTACCCAGTAGAACTTTTTAGTAAACAGGTTAACATCAAACTTACGTTTCGTTCTTCTCTTAGAGTGAGAAACGTTGTTGCCAACCATTGCTTTCTTTCCGGTAATTTGACAAATTTTAGACATTGCTATCTTCTTTTTTTATTAACGCAATAAATTAATTACAACTCCTGCTATCTGTCTTCCCTTCCGAACTAGCATCATGATCAGAACGAAGATTCTAATAGAGTTTCTCTCTTTACAGGGCGCAAAGGTAAATATTATTTTTGATTCTACCATACAAATCTCCGATAAATTTCACCTATACTTACATATATACTCCCGTGCAACAAAAATACAACTTTATTGGTTTTACTAATAATAATAAACATAAATACTTACGTAAAAATGGCTAGAAATTTTAAAGAAGCAGTAGAACACAGGAGAACATACTATCACATCACTAACAGCTCTCCTATTTCAGACAATGAGATTAAAGAGATCATCGCATTTGCAGTGAAAAACGTACCTTCCGCTTTCAACTCGCAATCGTCACGGATCGTTCTTCTTTTAGGAAAGAACCATAAGAAGTTCTGGGATATCACAAAAGAAGCATTAAAAGCGATTGTTCCGGCAGAAGCATTTGAAAAAACGCTTGCAAAGATCAATACCAGCTTCGACTGCGGGTACGGAACCATTTTATACTTTGAAGATATGGCAGTAGTAGAAAACTTACAGAAAGCTTTTCCGACCTACAAAGATAATTTCCCAATCTGGTCGCAACAAACTTCCGCTATGCACCAGTTTGCTATCTGGACGATGCTGGAAGATGCCGGTCTGGGTGCTTCCCTGCAACATTACAATCCGTTGATCGATGAAATGGTGCAAAATGAATGGAAACTCGACCCGAACTGGAAGCTGATCGCACAAATGCCGTTCGGTACACCGACCGAAGGACCGGGAGGAAAAGAATTCGACCCGATGGGAGAACGTTTCCTTACTTTTGAATAATTAAAACGAAAGGTTATGAAATATGACATAGCCATTATCGGAGGAGGTCCCGCCGGCTATACAGCCGGTGAACGGGCCGCCGAGAATGGATTAAAAACAATACTCTTTGAAAAGAATGCCATTGGCGGAGTCTGCCTGAACGAAGGTTGTATTCCTACCAAGACATTATTATATTCAGCAAAAATACTGGATAGCATAAAGAGTGCCTCCAAATATGGAATACAGGCAGATGATAACCCGGGGTTCGACCTCGGTAAGATCATCGCACGAAAAAATAAGACCGTAAAGAAACTGACGCTGGGCGTGAAAGCCAAATTGAACGGGAACGGTGTAACAATCGTGCAGGGTGAAGCTTTGATCCGGGGAGAAGAAGAGGGATACATCCTGATCCAATGCGGTGAAGAAGTATTTGCGGTAAAAAGCATTTTGCTCTGTACCGGTTCGGAAACCGTCATTCCACCGATAAAAGGACTGTCGGATATTGCCTACTGGACATCGAGAGAAGCTCTGGGCATAAAAGAACTACCCCGTTCGGTTGCCATTATTGGCGGCGGAGTGATCGGCATGGAATTTGCCTCCTTTTTTAACAGCATGGGTGTAAAAGTGAAAGTCATTGAGATGATGCCCGAAATACTCGGTGCGATGGATAAGGAAATATCCGCCATGCTCCGGGCAGAATACACCAAAAGAGGTGTTGAGTTCTTTCTTGAAACCAAGGTTATTGAAGTCACTTCCGACAGCGTGATCGTTGAAAAAGACGGAAAGACGGAAACGATCGAAGCAGATAAAATACTGGTCAGTGTCGGACGAAAAGCCAATACAGCGAATCTGGGTCTTGAAACCCTAGGCATCGAACTCTTGCGGAACGGCGTAAAAGTAAATGAATACATGCAAACCTCCCACCCCAATGTCTATGCCTGCGGAGACGTCACCGGTTTCTCCATGCTGGCCCATACGGCATACAGGGAAGCGGAAGTTGCCATCAATCATTTGCTGGGACATGACGACCGGATGAGTTATAATGCGATTCCGGCTGTCGTTTACACCAATCCGGAAGTCGCCAGTGTCGGGAAAACGGAAGAAGAGTTGCTGGCTGCCGGCAATATATATAATGTAGTAAAGATACCGATGACCTATTCCGGCCGTTTTATGGCAGAGAACGAAGGAATCACCGGCTTATGCAAACTGATCACCGATACGGACGACCGTATCATCGGTTGCCAACTGCTGGGAAACCCCGCTTCCGAAATCATTATTACAGCCGGTATCGCTATCGAAAACGGTTTCACGACGGAAGAGTTCAAAAAGAATATCTTTCCCCATCCGACAGTCGGGGAAGTCATTCACGAAAGTTTATATATGTAATGCTCTGCATTCATAACCCCCATACAGACGCCTGGTTCAATCTGGCAGCAGAAGAGTATCTTCTGAAGAATTTCTCTGAAGACATTTTCATGTTATGGCAGAATGAACCGGCCGTTGTTATCGGTAAATATCAAAATATATGGGCGGAAGCAGATCTTGAATATGCCGGACAAAAGCAAATAAAACTGGCGCGCCGTTACTCCGGCGGAGGTGCCGTATATCACGACATGGGCAATCTGAACCTTTCTTTTATAGAAAACAGCAGTCAGATCCGCCCGACCGGATTTACCAACAGCATCATAGATTTCCTGGAGACTTACGGTTTGCATGCCTGCTCCGACGACAGACAGGGCTTGACTATTGACGGTCTGAAAGTATCCGGTAGCGCACAAGCCATCCATAAACGGAGGATGCTGCACCATGCCACTCTTTTGTTTTCCACCGATCTGGAAACGCTCGAACATGTGCTTTGTCCATCGATAGAATATACTACCGGACATGATACGGCAGCCCGTCCCTATTTCGTTCCGTCGGTAAAAAGTCCGGTGACCAATCTGTGCGGCAAACTGCCTGTCCCCATCACCATCGACAAATTCAAGCAGTCTTTGCTGGCTTATTTCTCTGCGCGCAGCACAGCCTTCCGACCATACAAATTCACAGACCAGGACCTGGAGGAGATTCGGTTGTTAAGGAATAAAAAATATGCTGACGAAAACTGGATATTCAATACTTACACCCTGTAATATAGAACTTTCCGTATCTCTTCCTTGTTCCATTATAACAATAGAACAGACCGAAATATTCACGGTCGATTTATTTATCCGGCGATAACAAAAAGAAATAAATTAATTATACTATGGCTACATTCGAAATAAAAATGCCCAAACTGGGCGAAAGTATTACAGAAGGAACCATTATTTCCTGGTCTGTAAAAACAGGTGATTTCATCAAAGAAGACGATGTACTTTTCGAAGTAAGTACGGCAAAGGTCAGTGCGGAAATACCTTCCCCCGTTGCCGGAAAAGTACTTGAAATATTATTCCAGGAAGGTGACACGGTTGCAGTAGGTACAACAGTTGCAATAATCCTGCTGGAAGGTTCGGAAGAAGAGGATGCACCCGATCATACAGCTTCAGAACAAAAAGTTGAAAAAGGAACGACAGCCGCTGCTCCTGCCGGGAATAGCAACACGATATCTTCGGCACCGGTGCCTAAAGCACAAGCCGCCCAGGAAGACGGGAGATGGTATTCGCCTGTCGTACTCCAAATGGCCCGCGAAGCCAATTTGTCGCAAGAGGAACTGGATCAGATTCCCGGAACAGGTTACATGGGACGTTTGAGCAAAAAAGATATGAAAGATTACCTATCCGGAAAGAAGAATACCGCTTCGGGAACGCAAGCGCAGCAGCCCTCACAAGCTGTACCGGCCAGCAAACCGGAAGCTGCTCCACATAGCAAAGCAGCTTCAGCAACTCCGGTTACTTCTGCCCCATCCGCTCCGGCTTCTGCTCCGTCAGTACCCGTATCGGCAAACGGCGAGGACAAAATAGTCGAGATGGATCGTGTCGGCCGGATCATTGCTGATCATATGGTCATGTCGAAGAACGTCTCACCTCATGTCACAACGGTTGTGGAAGTAGATGTAACCAAACTGGTTCAATGGCGCTCCCGCACAAAGGATGCATTCCGGAAACGCGAAGGTATCAGTCTGACCTATATGCCGGCCATCACGGAAGCGACAGCTAAAGCTCTAGCCGAATTTCCGCAGGTTAACGCCTCTGTCAACGGCTATCAGATCATTCTGAAAAAGCATATCAATGTAGGAATAGCAGTTTCACTGGATGACGGCAACCTGATTGTCCCGGTCGTACGTGATGCCGACAAGCTGAATCTGAACGGCCTTGCCGTTGCCATCGATTCTCTGGCCAATAAAGCACGTGCCAATAAACTTGCGCCGGATGATATACAAGGAGGAACTTTCACGATCACTAACTTCGGTACATTCAAGAACCTGTTTGCCACTCCGATCATCAATCAACCGCAGGTGGCCATCCTGGGTGTCGGTTATATAGAAAAGAAACCGGCTGTCATTGAAACACCTGAAGGCGACACGATCGGAATACGCCATAAGATGTATCTGTCCCTGTCATACGACCATCGTCTTATCAACGGTGCTTTGGGCGGTGCTTTCCTGCGCTACATTGCCGATTATCTGGAAAACTGGAATCTTTAATAATTAAATTACTCAAACATGAAAAAGTACGATATAAAGACTACGGATAAAGAAACCCTGAAAAAGTGGTTCTATCTGATGACACTTGGCCGGGCTCTCGACGAAAAGGCCCCTGCCTACCTGCTACAATCGTTAGGTTGGTCATATCATGCTCCATACGCCGGACATGACGGGATTCAACTTGCGATCGGGCAGGTTTTCAAAAAGGGAGAAGATTTCCTGTTCCCCTATTACCGGGACATGCTCACGGTATTATCGGCCGGAATGACTCCGGAAGAAATTATACTGAACGGTATCTCTAAGGCGACCGACCTGACTGGTGCCGGACGGCATATGTCGAACCATTTCGCCAAAACGGAGTGGAACATAGAAAATATCTCTTCCGCAACAGGTACACACGACCTGCATGCGGCTGGTGTCGGACGTGCGATGGTTTACTACAAACACAAAGGAGTTGCTATCACTTCCCACGGTGAATCCGCCACTTCCGAAGGTTTCGTGTATGAAGCGATAAACGGTGCCAGCACGGAACGCCTGCCGGTTATCTTTGTTATTCAGGACAACGGTTACGGCATTTCTGTTCCGAAGGAGGATCAGACAGCTAACCGAAAGGTGGCCGACAACTTCTCCGGTTTCAAAAACCTGAAGATTATCCATTGTAACGGTAAGGACGTATTCGACTCCATGAATGCCATGACGGAAGCAAAAGAATATGCCCTGAACCGTACACCGGTAATCGTACAGGCAAACTGCGTCCGTATCGGTTCACATTCCAATTCGGATAAACATACTTTATACCGCGATGAAAACGAGCTGAACTATGTAAAGGCAGCCGATCCTTTGTACAAATTCCGCCGTATGCTTCTCCGTTACAAACGATTTACGGAAGAAGAACTGAAGGAGATAGAAGACAAAGCAAAGAAAGACCTGAGCGCAGCCAACCGGAAAGCATTGGCCGCACCCGATCCGGATCCTGCCACAGTCACTGACTTTGTTTTGCCCGAGCCTTATATCCCTACCAAATATACGGACGGCATACACGATGAAAACGGAGAAAAAGAAACATTGGTCACCGCCATCAACAAAACACTGAAAGCAGAATTCCGTCACAACCCGGACACGTTTATCTGGGGACAGGATATTGCCAACAAAGAGAAAGGCGGCGTTTTCAATATCTCAAAAGGAATGCAGCAAGAGTTCGGCGATGCCCGTGTCTTCAATGCCCCGATTGCCGAAGACTATATCGTCGGTACGGCTAATGGCATGTGCCGTTTCGATCCTAAAATCCATGTTGTAATAGAAGGGGCCGAATTTGCCGATTACTTCTGGCCCGCAGTAGAACAGTATGTGGAATGTACCCACGAATACTGGAGAAGCTACGGACGGTTCACTCCCAACATCACGCTTCGTCTGGCTTCCGGAGGTTATATCGGAGGAGGTTTATATCACTCCCAGACTATCGAAGGGGCGCTGACTACGTTGCCCGGTGCACGGATCGTCTATCCTTCTTTTGCCGATGATGCTGCCGGTTTACTCCGGACGAGCATGCGGTCGAAAGGCTTCACCCTGTTTCTCGAACCGAAAGCTTTATATAATGCAGTTGAAGCATCTGCCGTCGTTCCCGATGATTTTGAAGTCCCATTCGGCAAGGCACGCATCCGCCGGGCAGGCGACGATATGAGTATTATTACATATGGTAATACCACTCATCTCTGCCTGAATGTTGCCGAACGGTTACAGAGAGAGCATAACAGGAATGTCGAAGTGATCGATCTCCGTTCGCTTATTCCGTTGGATAAAGAGACTATTTTTGAATCCGTTAAAAAGACCAGTAAAGTACTGATCGTACATGAAGACAAAGTGTTCTCTGGTTTTGGAGCCGAAATTGCCAGTATGATCGGTGCTGAGTTGTTCCAATATCTGGATGCCCCTATACAGCGTGTCGGTTCGATCTTTACCCCCGTCGGATTCAATCCGATACTCGAGAAGGCTATCCTTCCCAATGAGGAGAAGATATATAAGGCGGCTAAAGAACTATTGGAGTATTAAGATAATCAGAAAGGCAGTACCTGGTAATGCCACTATTATGGCACGACTCTGCCAAGGTAATGGCATAACTCTGCCATAGGTATGGCACAACTCTGCCAATACAGTGGCAGAGTCTTTTGGTCAGGACAAAACCAATCCTTTGTTACGGGTTCAGGTCTGATAAGATTAGAAACAATTAATAAAAACAAGCAATGAAAAAGATAGGATTATTTTACGGGACTGCTACAGCTAAGACTGCTGCAGTTGCCCAAAAGATAAAGGAAGCGTTCGGAGAAGATATTGTCGATATAATTCCGGTAGAACGTTCCGATGAAAAGGAGTTTAATGCATACGACCATATCATTGCAGGCTCATCCACCTGGTTTGACGGAGAATTGCCGACATACTGGGACGAGACCCTCCCCGAACTGGCAACGCTCGACCTGAAAGGGAAGGAAGTCGCCCTCTTCGGACTGGGTGACCAAAAGAAATATCCGGATAATTTTGCCGATGGAATCGGTATTCTGGCAAGAGCATTTACCGAACGAGGGGCTACCCTGATCGGTAAAACATCGATAGATGGTTACCATTTCAGCCGTTCCGAAGCCGTCGAAAACGGACAATTCCTCGGCCTGGTGATAGATATAGAAAACCAATCCGATAAAACGAACGAAAGGATACGGAAATGGGTGAAACAAATAAAGACAGAGTTCGAGAAAGGCGCGCCTTCTTCCGATGAAGAATTTAATTGTTGAGCCGATAAAATAAATCTCCCGGTGAATGTTCTCTTTACGAGAACAATCAACCGGGAGATCATTATTTAATTATTTTTGTTCCTCTTCAGAAGCCTTATAGAATCCGATCTCCGATAATTGAGGAAGATCTCTCGACTCCGAAACCACAATACGGACTTTATTGCATCGGACAGGGGCAAACCGTAGAATCCGTTTATATCCGACAGTTGTCCCTTCTGTTACCATTTGCCAGGTATCGCCTACCTGACATTCCAGTGTAAAGCGTTCGATCCGTTGACCTTCCGTTATATTTTCCTGTAAAAGAAGGCGGTCGAACTCCTCTTCCCCTTCAAAGGATATTTCTATCGTATTTGTTTTTCCGGAACCTTGCCAATAGGTTTCCAGCCTGCCATCAGTCAAATCTCCGATTTCACCGGTAGACGAAACAGCTTTCTTCAACAGATTCTTTTCAAATGTCTTTCCCAGTATCCGCTTCATATTCATTAATGAAGAAATGTCATTCTCATGGATCAATCCCCGTTTGTCAGGAGGCAGGTTCAATAGCAGCAACGAGTTCTTCCCTATCGAACTGTAATAGATATCGATCAACTTTTGAGGCGTTTTCACCGAAGTATCTTCTGATGCATGGTAATACCAACCCGGACGGATCGAAACGTCTACTTCGGATGGATACCAGATCACTCCCCTGGCATCAGCCAATAAAGTACGGCTTCCCAAATCCTGTGCCATCTTATCTCCTTCCGGCAGGAAAGTACCGCTGCCGGTTTCTTGCTGGGACGACTCCGCAATAGCTGTCAGGCTGGATACTGCTGCCGGCAATACACTCCACTCCGTATCACGTCCGTAACCGCTTTCCGTTCCTACCCATCTCACATCCGGCCCCATAACAGCAATGACAGCCTGAGGTTGCAAGCGACGGATCAGTTCATAATAACGCATGAAATCATATTCCTGTTTTTTCCCGTTCGGCCCTTCACCACAGGCTCCGTCAAACCATACTTCGTCAACACGGCCATATTGCGTCAACAACTCTGTAAGCTGGTTGACAAAATAATCATTATATTGCTCCGTTCCATAATCCGGATGATTCATATCCCAGGGAGAAAGATAAACGGCAAACTTCAGGCCGTATTCCTTACAGGCATCAGCTACTTCACGAACCAGGTCACCCTGCCCGTCTTTCCAGGGAGTAGATGCTACCGAGAAATCGGTATATGCCGAAGGCCATAGACAGAAACCATCGTGATGCTTACAGGTCAGCAGAATCATTTTCATGCCCGCGTCTTTCGCTGTCCGTGCCCATTGCCTGGCATCGAGTTCTGTCGGATTGAAGACAGACGGATCTTCTTTTCCCGTTCCCCACTCTGCATCGGTAAAGGTGTTTACACCATAGCAGATGAAACAGGTAAACTCCATCTGCTGCCATTCCAGCTGACGGTCGGAAGGTACGACATGAGCTGCCAAACGGGCCTTTTCATCCGCCGTAACTCCTTCCGGGAACAGGCAGGAGGTGACATATATTTCTTTCTGTTGGTTCCCACAGGATAATAAAGAACAGAAAGCAAGTCCCAATAATAAGTTATTCAAATTTTTCATATAGTAATTTCCGGTTCATTTGTTATTCCTGATCATCTCTCCTACTTCCTGAAGTACCTTCCGGTCTGTTTCTCGGATCATCATGAGGTCCACCCGTCCATTCTTTCTTCCGGCCACAACCACTGAACAGTAAAGACAAGATCATACACCAGAGATACAGATTCCCAACTATTGTTTTCATGATGTTAGAATTAGAATTTAGTACCGGCAAAAATAAATAATCCGTTTTATATACTCATTGTATAATTTTTGGCTATTATTGTAGAATCTTATTCCAGACTATAACATTATGATCCATTTAAACCATACAATCGATGTGCTTACCGGAGGAACTTATTCAGGCAACAGTTCATGGAATAAAAAGCATTCGGACATAGATAACTGTTTCAAGCTATACCAGATCACAGACGGAGAACTGTTCCTTACCGATGAAAACGGGGAATTTCTACTGGAAAGCGGAAATCTATACTTTATTAACGGTAGTAAACTGGTATCGCAACAATGCAGGAAATCGTTCTCTACGCATTGGCTGCATTTCATTCCCAAAGATATAATTCTTCATCATAGTCTGCTGGCAATGCCTTTAGTCGTTAATTTCGCAGATACATTGGAAATGGTTGCCGGGGCATTACCCCATATAGAAATACTGATCTCCTCCGCACATACCTCCGGCAGAGAATATCTTCTGGAATCATTACGCATGCAAACCGGTATTCAGGCAATGATCGTATCTTTGCTGGAGCAGCATTCATGGACTTCTCCACGCGAGATTTATTCTATCCATACGATAGAACCGGCCATTTCATATATCAAGGAACATTTCACCGAACCAATTCGCTTAAAGCAACTGGCCGATTGTTGTAATATCTCACCGAACTACTTCCATAAGATATTTTCAAAGGCATTGCAGACGACTCCGGCAAACTATATTTCTTTATTACGAATGAATGCGGCACTCCCTCTGTTGCTCAACAATGAATATAATATAAAAGAGATCGCTTACCGGTTAGGATTCTATGACGATGCTTACTTCTCACGTGTGTTCAAAAATCATTATGGCATAACACCCGGTGAATACAGGAAAAGAAGAAAAGAATTATTATTCTGAAACAACGGTATGATGTCCGTTCTGAAAATATATATGGTTTGAAGGCAAAACACCTATGTTTTAGAAGCGAATCATATATGTTTTATTTCTTGGTAGGGAATGACAGGATATGCCAACTGACTCCGATACTGATCAGGATCAGCAGGATCTTCACCCAAAGAATATCGACGAGAAAAAGAGAGGTAAAAATAGCAGACAGCCACATCACTGCTACGGAAATGATCTTTGAACGTAACGGGATTGCCTTATCTACCAAATAATTCCGGATGTAAGGTCCGAAATGGCGGTTGCTCATCACCCTGTTGTATAACTTCTCGGAACTCCGGATATAAAACCAACAAGTGAGCAACCAGAAAGGAGTAGTCGGGAGCAACGGAACGAATATGCCTATTGCTCCCAGTATCAGGAAAAAAGAACCCAGTATTATATAGATAATGCGTCTGGTTCCTTTCATCATTATTCTACGGTATAATCCCCGATTTGTTTGAATCCGTTCAGGAAGTCTTTTACTTCCATCCGTTTTTTACCAGCTAATTGCACCGCCAACAGACGGATGTAACCATCTTCTACGGCGATATCGATATAGCTTTTGGCATCCGTATGTATCGTACCGGTAACCAGATCATGCGAAGCCGGATGCTTTTCAGTCTTATAAACTTTCAATGCCATACGGCTTCCATCGGGAGCTACCAGCTCTGTCCATGCTGCAGGATACGGAGAAAGACCACGGATAAAATCATATATCTTCTTCAACGGCTGGTTCCAATCGATCCGGCAGGTATCCTTGAATATCTTCGGGGCCGGGCGCAGTTCGGCCGCATCCTTAAAGAACTCTTCCTGGGGAACGGCATCCACTTTCCCTTCCAGCAGCAGATCTACCGTTTCTGTTACCAGGCCGGCACCTATGGCCATCAAAGCATCGTGTACGACACCGACATCATCCGTATCGGCAATCGGCAGATGTTTCTGGCGGATGATCTTTCCGGTATCTATTTCATGTGTCAGGAAAAAAGTTGTCACACCTGTTTCCGTATCACCGTTAATCACAGCCCAGTTGATAGGAGCCGCCCCGCGGTATTGCGGCAGCAAAGAAGCATGCAGATTGAATGTGCCGAAACGAGGCATATCCCAGACAACTTCCGGCAACATACGGAAAGCTACCACGATCTGCAAATCTGCTTTCAATGCACGCAGTGCATCGAGAAAAACTTCATCTTTCAGTTTCTCCGGTTGTAACACGGGAAGATTCTGCGACAAAGCATATTCTTTCACCGGACTTGCCTGCAGGACACTTCCATGACGTCCGACCGGTTTATCCGGCATAGTGATTACTCCTACTACATTATATCCGCCTTCCACCAAGGCACGCAGGCTCTCCACGGCGAAATCGGGAGTGCCCATATACACAATCCGTAACTCTTTTTTTTCCATCTTTTAATCTCCTGAAAAGTTTTCTACCAATACTTCGCGGTATGAATTAAATATCTTTGATTTCGACATAAAGCCGACATAACGTCCTTCTTCATCCACTACCGGCAAGTTCCATGCTTTCGTATCGTCAAAGATACCCATGATTTGTTCCATCGGTGTCCCGATCTGTATCTTTGCCGGAGCCGATACCATGAACTTAGAGACATGAAATCTGTTATATAACTCCGGACGGAACATAATGTTGCGAATGTTATCCAATAATACAATTCCCAGCAAAACACCCTTTTCATCGACAACCGGGAATGTATTTCGTCCGCTCTTTGCAATCACCTTGACCATATCTCCCAATGACATCTCCGGTGAAACGACCTGAAAGTCTTTCTCTATTACACTGTCCGTATTCAACAAAGTCAGGACGGCACGGTCTTTATGATGGGTAAGCAATTCGCCCTTTTGTGCCAGACGCATTGAATAGATACTATGAGGTTCAAACATGAGAATTGTCAGATACGAGCTGATAGAAACGATCATTAACGGAAGGAAAAGATCGTATCCACCGGTAAGTTCCGCAATCAGGAACACACCTGTTAGCGGAGCATGCATGACTCCCGACATGATTCCGGCCATCCCCAGCAGGGCAAAATTCTTTTCTGAAATATACATGGTAAACGGAAAGTAATTGGAGGTATGTGCAAAGAGAAAACCGGAAATACATCCCAGGTACAAGCTAGGTGCAAAAATACCACCACATCCGCCACCGGCATTAGTCGCACTGGAGGCGAACACCTTTGTCAGCAGGATCAGGAACAGAAACACGATAATTCCCCAATAAGTATCATTCAGGTCATAAAACAAACTCTTGTCCATGATATGGGAAAATTGTCCGTTCAGCAGTGAACCGATCGTATCGTATCCTTCACCGTATAACGGCGGGAACAGGAAGATAAGAACGCTCAGCATGACACCGCCCAGCAGGAACTTCTTCCAGTAAACACCCAGTTTACGGTACATACCTTCCACCCGGTTCATCACCCGTGTAAAATACAAAGAAACCAATCCACAGAAAACTCCCAGTAATAATACATACGGAATACGTTCTATCTCAAACACTTCTGTCTGCGAGAATTTAAACATGGCCTCCGTACCTGTAAAGATATAGGAAACCGTAGCCGCTGTCACTGAAGAGATCAGCAAAGGCAACACCGATGTCATGGTCAGGTCGAGTAATAACACCTCGATCACAAATACCAATCCCGCGATCGGGGCCTTAAAGATACCGGCAATCGCACCGGCAGCCCCACAACCAACCAACAGCATCAACGTCTTCTGCTCCATACGGAACAGACGCCCCAGATTGGAACCGATAGCCGCTCCCGTCAATACGATCGGGGCCTCCGCTCCTACTGATCCACCGAAACCGATCGTGACCGAACTGGCTACAATGGAAGTCCAGGTGTTATGTGGCTTGATACGGCTCTTACGCTGCGAAATGGCATACAGGATCTTTGTCACCCCATGACTGATATCGTCACGTACGATGTATTTTACGAATAATCCTGCCAGCAATATACCGATCACCGGATAAAGCAGATACAGGTAGTTCACTCCGCTCACATCGAAATTGCCGGTAAGAAGATGTTGTATCAGATGAATTAACTGTTTCAGGATAATTGCGGACGCAGCCGTACATATCCCGACCAGAAAACTGATCACCAAAATAAAATGCTTTTCTTTTATATGCTTGTCCCGCCAGAGCAGGAACCTGTAAAATAAACCTTCTTTTGCCATTTCAAATACCTTTACCTGTAAACACCGTTTTCACCGTATAAATCAAAATTGTTATATCCAGCACTAACGACATATTTTCGTAATATAATATATCATATCTTAAACGTTCTATCATCTTATCGACATCATTGGCATAACCGTATTTCACCATTCCCAACGAGGTTATACCTGGCTTTACGTTATGCAACAGATAGTAATAAGGCGCTTTTTTCACGATTTGATCGATAAAATACTTCCTCTCCGGACGCGGACCGACAATCGACATGTCGCCTTTCAGTACATTCCAGAACTGGGGGAACTCATCCAACCGATATTTCCTTAAAAGATGACCGAACGGAGTGATCCGTTTGTCTTTTTCCGATGAAAGCAAAGGACCGTTATCTTCCGCATCGGTATACATTGTCCGGAATTTATAGATATAAAAAGGCTTCCCCATATATCCGATTCGTTCCTGCCGGAAGAACACCGGTCCTGGCGAATCTTTCTTCACCCGCCAGGTTATGTAAAGATACATCGGCGAGAGTATCAACAGTACCAATACAGACAATACTTTGTCCATCACAAACTTAATGTTCTTTTCAACCGACGACAGGTTATTCTCTGTCACGTTCACCAACGGGATACCTCTGATCGTCTTTATCTTCACTTGCGACAACATGCTCAACTTATCTGCCAGCACCTTGATCGGCAATTTGTAATGATAAAGCGAATACAGGATCGTAAGTTGCTTTTTGTCGTCTTCCGTTTCAGCAGCCAGTACCAGTTCATCGATCTTCTTGTCGGTTACGACCGATGGCAAATCAGATAATCCTCCGGCAATCTCATTCTTTTCCACAAGTACAGGAGTCGTATCGTCTTCGGGGATAAAACCTGATATATGGTATCCCAGCCGATAAAGATCACCCGCAATATGGGCTGCTCTCTTTCCTGCACCGATAATCAAAACTTTCGTTGCCCATTTCCGGCTCTTTATCTTTCGTATGCCACTTTGTGTAATTACCAGACGTGGTATATAGGTCATCAGAAACTGTAATCCGAAGAAAGAGAAAAACAGTTCATAATAGACATGGAAAGAACGCGGCAGGTCATTCAACACCACCACAAAGAAAATAAATACCACCCCGATCAGCACTGTCACAAAAGTCGAGAACAACTCTGTTAATCTTGACTTGGCCAGCCATTTATTGTAATAACCCGAGAAATAATACAAAGCCAGCCAAAAGAACGGAATGATCAACTGTCCTTTTATAACCGGAGTATAACTCAGATAGTTAGCAAAAGAGGTTGCCCCCTCATACACAGCCATCTCTTCATAGCGAAGCCAGTTAAATAAAAACCAGGCGACCGCTGCCGATACAAAATCCGATAATATGTATTTTGCTGCCTGTCTGTTTCTTTTCATTATTACCTGATCACCTGAATAAGACCTCCGGCACCCAACTTAAGTATGTTCGACGGTTGCGCCTTGCTCGTATCATCCTGGCGGTAAGAAACGATGTAATCGACGCCATTCTTTACCACCTCGGACACTTCAGAGAAATTAGCTGGAGAAAGATCTCCGCTCACATTGGCAGAAGTAGAGACCAACGGTTTACGGAAGCGTTCGCATAACTGACGCGAAAATTCTTCATTGGTTATACGTATACCGACACTACCGTCATCTGCCAACAGGTTTTTTGCCAGATTCTTCGCATTGGAATAAATGATTGTCAGTGGCTTATCTGCCACTTCGATCAGATCCCAGGCAATATCCGGAATATCGTTCACGTACATATTTAATTTGGCTGAACTATCCATCAGGACCAGCATAGCCTTATTGTCTGCTCTTTTCTTTAATTCGTACACACGCTGCACGGCCTTCTCATTGGTCGCATCGCAACCAATTCCCCAGATTGTATCTGTCGGATAGAGAATTATCCCTCCCGCCTGCATTACTTCACAGGCCTTTTTTATATCTTCCGTCATTGTTTTTTAAAATATTGTGACAAATATACAGGTTTATTTTCCAACTAACGATATAAACCGAAAATAATTATATATCACCTTCACTGCTTTCTGTTTATCACAGAGACGGTACGAATCTACGGAAGAAAACATAAACCTGCCATTCTTCATATCCTGAAAGGAAAGTCAGTTTTTTTATTGTTAATATTTCATCGTACCCACCGATATTCTCCATTTTAATTTCTAACTTTACGGGTTCAAAAGAAACAGGGAGTTAACTCCGATGATAATGTGATTCAATCGACACATTATCTGTGATAAGAGAGAAAAAAGAAAAAAAACAATATATAATGATTAACAGATGGAATTTTCAAACCCCTACAGAAGAAGAATTACGTAAGAGAGATGCACTGGCAGCCGAAATCGGTTTCAGCCCGGTCATCTGCCTGCTGCTTGTTCAGAGAGGGATCACGACGGCTGAAGAGGCCAGAAAATTCTTTAAACCCAGCTTGAACGACCTGCACGACCCGTTCCTTATGCCGGATATGGATAAGGCGGTGAAACGGTTGAACAGGGCATTGGGAAATAAAGAGAAGATTCTGATTTACGGCGATTATGACGTGGACGGTACAACAGCCGTATCACTTGTGTACAAGTATCTAAGACCCTATTCTTCGTCCCTGGATTATTATATCCCGGACCGTTACGATGAAGGATACGGCATTTCTTACAAGGGGATCGATTATGCCTCCGAAAACGGAGTCTCATTAATTATTTCACTCGATTGCGGAATCAAGGCAATCGAAAAGATTGAATATGCCAAAGGCAAAGGCATCGATTTTATCATCTGCGACCACCATATGCCGGATGATACACTGCCGGATGCAGTGGCTGTGCTGGATGCAAAACGGGTGGATTCGATCTATCCGTATGACCATCTGTCGGGTTGCGGCGTAGGTTTCAAATTCATGCAGGCTTTTGCCAAAAGCAATAATTTCCCTTTCTCGGAACTGGAAAAACTACTGGAGTTGACAGCTGTCAGCATAGCCTCCGATATCGTGCCTATCACCGGCGAAAATCGTATCCTGGCTTATTACGGACTAAAGCAACTGAACAGTAACCCGAGCCTGGGACTGAAAGGTATCATCGATATCTGCGGACTTACCGGGAAAGATATTACGATCAGCGACATCGTTTTCAAGATCGGCCCACGTATCAACGCATCCGGACGCATGATGAACGGAAAGGAAGCTGTAGACCTGTTACTGGCGAAAGATGTGGAATCGGCCCGTGAAAAGAGCGAAAACATCAATCAATACAATGACGAACGCCGGGAACTGGATAAAAAGATTACCGACGAAGCGAATGCTATCATCGATGATTTCGCCAATATGGAAGACCGGAAGGCAATCGTCGTTTATAATCGCGGTTGGCATAAAGGCGTGATCGGTATCGTCGCTTCCCGCTTGACGGAAAAATACTACCGCCCGGCAGTCGTTCTGACCAAATCATCCGAACTGATCACCGGTTCCGCCCGTTCGGTTACGGGTTTCGATATCTACAAGGCTATTGAGAATTGCCGTGACCTGCTGGAGAATTTCGGAGGACACACATACGCCGCCGGTCTTTCCCTGAAAGAGGAAAACCTGGATGCCTTTACCGAACGTTTCCTGAAACTGGCTGCCGATGAAATCATTCCGGAACAGATGACACCGCAAATCGATATCGATGCGGTACTGGACCTGAAAGATATCAATACCAAATTTATGAGTGAACTAAAGAAAATGAATCCTTTCGGTCCAGACAACCAGAAACCTGTGTTTTGCTCGCTGAACGTGAAAGATTACGGAACAAGCAAACTGGTCGGAAAGGAACTGGAGCACATCAAACTGGAACTGATAGACGACAAGTCGAACACACCGATCCACGGTATCGCTTTCGGAATGCATCAACACAGTACCCATATTAAAGGTATGAAGCCTTTCAATATCTGCTACACGATCGAGGAAAATACGTATAACGGTAACACGACCTTACAACTCATGGTTAAAGACATAAAGGTCGATGACATATGAAGGAAACCGGTGGACGTCTACCATAAGATATTAGAGAAGTATTGGGGATACCCTGCTTTTCGTCCTTTACAGGAAGATATTATTCACTCCGTTTGCGAGGGAAAGGATACCCTTGGACTCATGCCGACAGGTGGAGGTAAGTCGATTACCTTCCAGGTGCCGGCATTGGTCATGGAAGGGATATGCATTGTCGTGACTCCTCTGATCGCCCTGATGAAAGACCAGGTCGACAATCTTCGCAGGCTGGGGATCAAAGCGACTGCTGTTTATTCGGGGATGACGCGACAGGAGATTATCGCCCAACTGGAGAATTGTATCTTCGGCGATTATAAGTTCCTGTATGTCTCTCCCGAACGGTTAGGTACCGATATATTCAAAAGCAAACTTCAGGCGATGAATGTCAACCTGCTGGTCATCGACGAAAGTCATTGTATCTCACAATGGGGATATGACTTCCGTCCCTCCTACCTGAGTATTGCCGATATTCGTGAAGAACTTCCCGGAGTACCGGTACTAGCCCTGACAGCAACAGCAACTCCGGAGGTCGTTAACGACATTCAGGAACGGCTGCATTTTAAAGAAAAGAATGTATTCCGAAAAAGTTTCGTACGGAAAAATCTGTCATACATCGTACGGCAGACAGAGGATAAGTTGAACTCTCTGATTTATATTCTGGGGAAAGTGCCCGGAACGGCAATCGTTTATGTGCGTAACCGGAAACGGACCAAAGAAGTGGCAGTCATGCTCCAACAAGCAGGTATTTCGGCAGACTTCTTCCATGCCGGACTCAACCGGGATGAAAAGAACCTGCGTCAAAGCCGTTGGAAAAACAATGAATGCCGGGTAATCGTATCGACAAACGCATTCGGTATGGGTATCGATAAACCGGACGTACGCCTGGTAGTCCATCTGGATATGCCCGGATCGCTGGAGGAATATTACCAGGAAGCGGGACGCGCCGGACGGGATGAACAAAGGGCTTATGCAGTCGCATTATGTTCTAATATAGATTGTACGAAACTAAAGAAACGGCTGGCCGACGAGTTCCCCGACAGGGATTTTATAAGCCGGGTCTATGATGCTTTAGGTAATTATTACCAGATAGCGATGGGCTTCGGACTGGATACGGTACACGACTTCTCGCTCGTCGATTTCTGCACGGCTTATAAGTTCTCGCATTTACAGGCACACCATGCTTTAAAAATACTGGAACTGGCCGGTTATATAGAATACACGGAAGAACAGGAGAATGCTTCGCGCCTTGTATTTACGGCTACACGTGACGAGCTTTACAGATATCTGCATCAGGATAAGAAAACGGACGAAGTAATACAATGTATCCTCCGTTCCTATACCGGGCTATTTTCTGATTATGTCTATATCAATGAGGGACTGATCTCTACACGTACCGGATTGAGTCAACAGGATATTTACGATGTACTGGTCGGACTATCCAAATACAGGATCGTAAATTATATCCCGCACAAGAAAACGCCGCTAATCATTTATACCCGGACCCGTGAAGAGGTCAAATACCTCTCCATCCCCCGGTCGGCTTATGAAGAGCGAAAGGAACGTTTTGAGAGCCGGATCAGCCGGGTTATGGCGTATATCAATGAAAACCGTATCTGCCGGAGCCGGATGCTGATCTCCTACTTCGGTGAAGAGGACCCTTCTGATTGCGGTTGTTGCGATGTCTGCCTGGCTAAAAACGATTCCGGCCTGAACAATCATACATTCAACGCCATTCGTGATGCCTTACTGGAAGCTTTGGCTGACGGCCCGGCAGAAGCTAAAAAGTTGATGGAAAACATCTCTTTTCCTTCTGACAAGATTATAACCGTAATTCGTTTCCTGGCTGACCATGATGATCGTTTTTCGCTGGAAGACGGTATATTAAGCCTTACGAAAATGAACACTCTGTCCGATAACGAACACTACGAAGCACAGCCTGAAGCTGAATAACAAGCTTTTATCTTTATGGCACAAACTTTGCTATTATGGATCGAGAACAATAATAACAAAGTCTTTTATGTATAAAGTCTATTTCAGGCAGGCAATGCAGATGCTAAGGCAAAACAAGTTCTTCAGCATCGTTTATATAACCGGTACCGGCCTGGCCATTACAATGGTCATGGTACTGGCTATTTTATATTACTTCCGCACAGCCGATATTGCCCCGGAAACCAATCGTGACCGGATGATGATCGTACAGCACGGAAAAGTAAATAATAAAAAAGGCCAGGGATACGGAAGCAGCAAACTATCTTACCCGACCATTAAAGAATGCTTTTACCGGATGCAGACACCGGAAGCTGTCACCGCCATTCTTCCTATAGGCGAACAAAGTGAATTCATACAGGTACAAGGAAACAATGATGTTTACAACGGACTTGTTATGGGTACGGATGCTGCTTTCTGGAAAGTTTTCCAGTTTAGCTTCTTGTCAGGGATACCCTACACGGAAGAAGAGTTCATCTCCGGAATTAAAAAGGCAGTGTTGAATGAATCACTTGCACGCAGACTGTTCAACACCTCCGATGCGGCAGGGAAAACATTTATGCTGAACTTTGAAGAATATATAGTCTCCGGCGTAGTAAAAGACATACCCTCCATCGCAAAATACAGTTACGCAGAGATGTGGATACCCTTTACTACCCGACCTTCACAAATTCAGGGAGGTAGTTGGTGCGATTATATATTGGGACATATGAAAGTTTGCATACTGGCAAAAAAGCCCGGTGACTTCGATGCCATCCGGCAGGAAGCCAAAGAACTTTGCCGCCGTTACAATACCACTACGGTTCAATACGACTTTGTTTTAAACAATCAGCCGGATACCGTATTCCATGCCTGGATGAGTGAAGGAGACTCCTTTAACAGTCCGGAATTATTGAAGATCTACCTGCAAATCATACTGATCATACTTCTGTTGTTGTTAGTGCCTTCCATTAACCTGACGGGCATGACTGCCTCACGGATGAAAAAGCGCATGGAAGAACTGGGTATCCGTAAGGCTTTCGGAGCTGAAAACAGAACATTACTTATGCAGATATTATATGAGAACCTGTTGCTTACTTTCCTGGGAGGACTGGCTGGGTTACTGGGGTCTTATATCCTGATCTATTTGTTGAAAGGATGGTTGCTCGGCAATTATAACTGGGACGGTAGCTCGCTGACCGCTTCTATCGACCTTTCTCCCGGCATGTTGATCAATCCGGCTATTTTCGGATACACATTGATCTTCTGCCTGGTCTTAAATCTGATGTCGGCTCTTGTCCCGGCCTGGCGTGCACTCAGACGACCGATTGTTGATGCTATAAACGATAAATAAACAGAACCATGATACAGCACCTTTTTAAACTAATATGGAAACAGCGCAGGCAAAATGCCTGGATCGCAGCCGAATTATTCCTGGTATTCATGTTACTATGGTATATCATGGATTACTTCATTACAATCGGATATACAGCATCCATAGAGAATGCCTACCATATCGAAGATACATATCAGGTACAACTTGCTACAGTTCCGGCAAGCAGTCCGAAATACATTCATTATGAAGAAGGAGAACAGATTGCTGCCGAACAGTATCTTTCCATCATCGAACGTATCCGGCAATATCCCCAGGTAGAAGCCGTCTGCCTGTCGAATATGAGTGTTCCCTACTGTCCGAGCTACAGAAATTTACCGATGGGGCCAGACACGACAAGTTTAAAGAACTGTCAATACCTGCAAGTCACCCCATCTTATTTCGAAGTATTCCGCATCGAACCTTTGAACGGAGGGGAACCATCTTCCCTGAAAGATGCCTTGACAGAAAAGAGCATCGTCATATCCCGTTTGATGGCAGAAAAAGTATTTCCCAAAGAACAAAATCCTAAAGGCAAGTCTGTTTTATGCGGAGGAAACGACGAGTTTTACCAGATAGGAGGCGTCTGCGGAGCAGTAAAACGAGATGACTACAGCCGGGAAGAAAGAGCCAATTATTTCTTGTTATCAAACTCCGATATTGTCGACTGGGGAGAAACGGCATTGGCAGACCTGGAGATAAGCATACGGGTTAAACCGGGATTGAACAAGCATAATTTCATCGAGAACTTCCAAAAGGATATGCGGGAACAACTGAATACCGGGAATTTCGTATTATACAAGGTTTCATCGTTTGAAGATTTGAGAGATACGCTCTATCTGACCAATGGGGTTACTGATGCCATTCGGTACCGGATAGCATTTATGGCATTCCTTATCTTTAATATATTCCTGGGGATCATCGGAACGTTCTGGTTCCGCAACGAATACAGAAAGCCGGAAATAGGTTTGCGTATAGCGATCGGTTCCACACGCCGTCAGATATTACAAATGATGATCGGCGAAGGATGGCTGTTAGTAAGCCTGGTGGGTATTCCGGCTGCCATCATCTGCATCAATATAGCAAAGATGGAGTTTATCGGTACGAATATCATGCCGGTCACTTTCTTCCGCATCTTTGCCAGTCTGATATCAACCTATCTCATCATGGTCGTCTTTATCACACTGGGAGCCTGGTATCCGGCCTACCTGTCGTCAAGAATAGCTCCGGCGGATACGCTACGGAGCGAATAAAGGATAAGATATTTTACCTGCCGGTCACCATCGCTTACCTTAACGATGACGGTCGGCAGGTTTTATAAAAAACGTCGGCAGATTTTCCGAAAAACATCGGCAGTTTGAACAAGCACCGACACAAAGCTTTACAGTAGGATATTTATCTTATTTCTTTTCTTTATAATCTTTCCGGTAACTGCATTGCGTTTCAGTCGGGAAATCTTTCGGGACTTTCTGGGTCACTTTTCCTGTTGCTGCCCATTCAGCCCCCCGTAGTAACAAGACCTGAAAACCTGTGCATTGCATAGCGGTATTATCTTCAACAGTAGCACCGGCATGTCCGAGCATCGTATGGAAGATACGGGCATTCCCATAATCGACGGTAAAGATCAACGGTTCCTCACGTCCCGAACCTCCTGTTTCCTTATCGGAATAAGCCGTATAAAGCAAATCGCCTATATTACCGGGACCACGCATACGGTCGTACAATTCATCTTGTGTATGACGCCATTTTAACGGTAATCCCTTCATTATAGGATTCTCTTTATTACGTCCGTTCAATACATATTCATGCTGACGGCCATGCGAACCGCCGGGACCCGCCGAACTGTCTTTGATCAGCTTTCCATCCTGCCAGTAGACATAGGGACCGGAATCTTCATTGCGTCCTTCCCATCCGCCCAGGGCACAGATCTTATTAAATTCCGGCCATTTGGAGAAAGCATTATCTGCTGCATGGTAAACAACCACTCCCCCGCCGTTCTGTACAAATTCCAGAAAACGCTTGTTTGTTTCTTCCGGCCATGAATCGCCATTATAATCCAACACGACCAATTCGTACGGGGTAAAATCCAGTACAAACCCCGACATGTCCTTCCCTTGAGAAGGCGACACTGCAAAATCAACGGAGAAACGACCGGAGTTTTCCAGTATCTGTTTTAACACGACATGGCTCACCTGCCAGTTGTGATTGTTCTGCCCGGTGATCAGCAACGTTTTGATTGGTTTGCGTGCAGACACTGAACAAACACAGAAAAAGGAGAGCAACACAACCAATAACTTTCCTAAGAATAAATGTTTCATGGTATAAAAATGGTTTAAAGATTTAGAACACAAATATAGTAATTATTGTATGAATGCCAATAAGTAATAGTTACTGATAACGAATGTATTTATTCTTTCAACAGGATAATCCCCTGCTATAAATAAAGAATGACTTTGAATTAATAAAGTTTTAGTTACATTTGTCCATCTATTATTTAAATAAAAGAAATCGTGAAAAGGATTGTGATCATCGGGGCAACTTCCGGTATCGGTTATGAAGTGGCAAAGATATACCGTCAGCTGGGTTGGCGTGTCGGAGTGGCAGGTCGTCGTTTGGAGCTGCTTGAGAAATTTAAAGAACAGGCCCCCGAACAGATAGAAATACAAGAACTTGATGTGACCCGGGCCGACGCTGTGGACAAGCTCCGTCAATTGATCGGAAAGTTGGGAGGCATGGACTTATTCCTTCTCAGTACAGGCATTGGAAGTCAGAATAGAGCATTAAATCCGGAGATAGAACTGGCAACCGTAAACACCAACGCCATCGGTTTCACCCGTATGGTCACTGCCGCTTTCAATTATTTCCGGGAAGAAGGCAAAGGGCATCTGGCTGTGATCAGTTCTATTGCCGGGACAAAAGGTCTGGGGGCCGCTCCTGCCTATTCTGCTACCAAACGTTTTCAGAATACCTATATCGATGCCCTGGCACAATTGGCAAAGATGGAGAAACTGCAGATCGATTTCACCGACATACGCCCTGGTTTTGTCAAAACAGATCTATTGAAGAACGATAAATATCCTCTATTGATGCGCCCGGAACGGGTAGCCCGGCGGATAGTACGGGCCTTGCAGCGGAAAAAGCGTAGTGCCATTATCGACTGGCGATATGTAGTCCTCGTCTTTTTCTGGAAGATGATCCCCGAATCTATCTGGGAACGTTTGTCCATTCAGAACTGAATTTGTATATTTTTCCTGTAATCCCTACCTTTGTCGCCAATTATCAAAAACAGAAGGAGAGCATTTCTTAATACATACTTTTGATATATCTTCTTATTAAACAAATTGAAAAATGGGATTATTTATAAAGAAACCGTTAGCCGCCTTGCAGGCGGAAGCCAACGAATCGGGTAGTAAAACACTTAAACGTGTACTAGGCCCCTGGAGCCTGGTTGCCCTGGGCGTTGGGGTTATTATCGGAGCCGGGCTATTCTCTATTACCGGGACCGTTGCTGCCGGATATACCGGACCTGCCATCACCTTATCATTCGCTATCGCTGCTCTAGGCTGCTGTTTTGCCGGATTATGCTATGCAGAATTTGCCTCCATGATTCCGGTTGCAGGAAGTGCCTACACCTATTCATATGCCACTATGGGAGAATTGATTGCCTGGATTATCGGCTGGGACCTGGTACTAGAATATACGGTCGCGGCCACAACGGTCAGCATCAGTTGGAGCCGGTATCTGGTTGTATTCCTCGAAGGACTGGGGATTCATCTGCCGCATGCTTTAACGGCTTGTCCGTGGGATGGCGGTATTGTCAATATCCCGGCTTTCCTGATCGTTGTCCTGATGAGCATTTTCCTGATCCGGGGAACGGAAGGAAGTTCTATCTTCAATGGGATTATCGTATTTCTGAAAGTATCGGTCGTGTTGGTCTTTGTCGCTTTAGGATGGAAGTATATCCAGACAGACAATTACGTTCCTTATATTCCGGCCAATACCGGTACTTTGGGAGAATATGGATTCTCGGGAGTTCTGCGTGGAGCTGCTATCGTATTCTTTGCCTTCCTCGGCTTCGATGCCGTATCGACTGCTGCACAGGAAGCTAAAAATCCGAAACGGGATATGCCTATCGGTATTCTTGTTTCGTTACTGGTCTGTACGATCCTTTACATGCTCTTTGCACATGTGATGACCGGAGTGGCGCACTACAGCCAGTTCAGCGGGCAGGAAGGTATCGCACCTGTTGCCGTAGCGATCTCTCACATGGGACATGCGGACGCTGCCGGAGTGATACAGCCGGATTATCCGTGGTTAAATAAAGCGATCGTACTGGCTATCCTGTTCGGTTACTGTTCGGTCATCATGGTTACGTTATTGGGGCAAAGCCGTGTATTCCTGAGTATGAGCCGCGACGGGTTGTTACCTCCGTTCTTCTCGCATATCAATGAAAAATTCCGCACTCCGGCACGCAGTAATTTTCTGTTTATGCTGCTGGTCGGATTGCTTGCTGCATTCGTTCCCGCACAGGTTGCAGGCGAAATGACCAGTATCGGAACATTGTTCGCTTTTACTTTGGTTTGTGCCGGTGTATTAGTGGTAAGAAAGACGATGCCGGATGTGCAGCGGGCTTTCAAGACACCGCTCGTACCGTTCGTGCCGGTAGCGGGTATCGTCACCTGTCTTTGTATGATGCTTTTCCTGCCTGCCGATACCTGGATACGTTTGGTGTTATGGATGCTTATCGGACTTGACATCTATGCTTGCTACGGTATCAAGCATAGCAAACTGGAATATATGCAACAGCATCGTAAAGGGAATCTGTCACTTAATATGATTGGGATAACATTGTCGGTATTATGTGTGATTACCGGGTTATGGCATCAGCAGACCGTCGGTTGGAATGAAAGCAAGGTTTTGCTGATCATTTCATTTGTCTTTGCTTTTACCCATTTGCCATTCTATATGATCAGGATATGGAAAGGGACGACACAAGCGTAAGGCTTATTTCTCTTTTTTTCTAAAGGTAAGCCGTCTGTTCATCGTGAAATTGACGGCTCCGTAAACAAACATGCCCAGGAATTGTGCCAGGTATTCATTCATGTCTCCGATCTCTACCATCAACAGCAGAGACAGGAACTGAAGGCCATAGGCACATCCGAAAGCAACGAGGAAAAGAGGAATCTCCCGCTCGAACTTTCCGCTACGGGAAGAGAATATCCAGTACTTGCTCCAGCAAAAGTTATTGATCAATGCAGCTACATATCCGGCAATGTTCGACCATAAGTAATTACAGCCGATGCCACTCATCAGCACCCAGATAACCAAGGCGGTAATAAGTGCATTCAGTGTCCCCACAATGATAAAACGAAATATCCGTACCGATTCTTTCATATCAATTTCCCACAGGCCAGTTCAGCCATCTATCAGAATATATTAAAACATTTACGAGCCACTTCCTTCCCCTTATAACTGACCACAAGCGTCCAGGTCCCCCGTTTATCATCGGCAGGTTCCCAGATCGTATCTCCCAGAAAAAACTCGAAATCGTTACTGTTCACAAAATAAGTACCCACAAACGGGGGCATCACCTTCCCATCTTCATCACAAAAAGGCGGATGATCTATACAATATTCCAGTATTTCACCTTTACCCTTTTTCACAGAAAGAATAAAACCAAACTCGACACCAAGCTCTGCCGGAATATCCAAAGTGTGTTTGATAATCTTAGGTAAATCCTTCGATCCACGATCCCAGGCTGTGTATAATCCATAACTCTTAATGGAGAAGACAGGAGCTATTTTAGGCATCTTACGTTAATTTTATTCATTTTTCCACCACAAATATACGTGATTTTAAAGAGAACGAAGCCTAATCCGCGGAATTATTCTTCATAAAAAACTTCTCGAAAAAGGCATCCCGGTAACTGTTGCCTATCGAAATTTCATACTTTCCGATGAACACGTCATTATTATCAAACGAATCAATATGGTCGGAATTAACGATATACGACTTGTTTGTCCGTAGAAAAACATCCTTCGGGAGCATCTCATGGATCGACTTCAGATTCATTTTCGTCACGATCCGCTGTTCGGGTGTCTGTATCACGACATAATCTTTCAGGCCTTCGATGAACAGGATATTTTTCAGCTGTATCCTGAAATAACGCCGCTCCGCTTTCACAAAGATATGATCGGCAGAGACCGATTCCACCTGGTTTTTGCTGTTGTCCGTTTTCAACAAAGAATGATAGGTATGGGCTTTCTGTACCGCCCGTTTGAAACGTTCGATCTCGATTGGCTTCACCAAATAGTCGATCGCATCCACTTCATAACTGTCGAGGGCATATTCCGCATAGGCGGTAATAAAGATCACGAGTGTTTCAGACGGGATTGTCCGGGCAAACTCCAAGCCGTTCACACCGGGCATCTTGATGTCGAGAAAGACCAGGTCGACCGGACTCGCCTGCATAAACTTACCCGCAGAAACAGCATCCCCGAAACTCCCGCACAAAGACAACGCCGGTGTATCCTGTACCAACAGTTGGATGGCCTTGCGGCCCAATGGTTCATCATCTACAATGATACAATTCATATAATTATCTATTTTAGTTTTAAACGGAGATTTATTGTATATGTTATATCGGTTTCATCTATTTCCAGAGAACAATCCGTATCGTACATAAGTTGCAGGCGACGGCGGATATTGGCAAGCCCTATCCCACCGTCTGCCGCCTTTTCTTTCTGTTCCGTCGGTTTGGAGTTGAGACAGATAAAGATGAGTGTAGCTTCCTCCACCTTGAAATAAAGATGCACATAAGACAGCTTCTCATTATCGTTATTATGTTTCACGGCATTCTCTACAAAGGGGATGAACAATAAAGGAGGAACGGTTATATCCGCAATCTCCCCTTCCGTCGAGATGATAAAGTCGAAATTATCACGCCGTATCTTTTCCAGATTGAGATAGTCGTTCAGGAAATGGATGTCGTCTGCCAGGAATACCTTCTCTGAAGTGCTGTCCTTTAACTGGTATTTCAGTAGATCTTTCAGCTTGGACAGGACATGCACTGCCTCCACCGGGTTTTCCCGGATCAGGACATTCGCATTATTCAGCATATTGAACAGGAAATGCGGATTGATCTGATTCTTTAACTGTTCCAGTTCCGACTGCATCGTCGCATTCTTCAATTCGTCGATCCGCTGTCCGTATTTTACATAATCCTGGAAGACGATCACAGCCGAAGCACCGGCAATGATCAGGCACAATTGAATAATGGACGAGATGAAAAAGAAAGCAGCCAACCAGAATTGGAACAACTCATATTCTTCCTCAATCGCTTCTTTCCGCAATATATAGGAGAACAAAAGTGCCAAAAGAATCACCAACACAACAGAAATTACATAAGTTCCAACCTTATTTTTCAGCAATAAACGGGGTGTGAGGACAAATACGCTCAAATAGATCGGGACAAGCAACAAGGCACTCTGAATGATATTGCTTACCAAGAAGCGGCTGTCTTCTATTACATCGACATAAAAATTCACAGACAGAATGATTATGCTCAGAACGAACAACAGGAAATGCCGGCAAATCCTGTAACGAGGATCGACCAGTAAGCGTAACAGAAAACCAGATGTATTCTTCATAGCTTTATATACAAATTCGTTCTACAAATAGTTCCCTCATCCACCGTATCCAGCGTATAGGATTCTTTAAACAACAAGCTTAAGCGATGCCTTATATCTTCCAGTTCCCAGCCTTTACCTGTTATTCCCGGAGCAAAACAGATACAGGAAAAGAATAGCTCCTTTTCCCCGGCACGGAAAGTGAAATGAATATCCATCGGTGAACTTACCGACGGCAACAGTTTCACATAATAGATAGCAAACGGGATAAATAGCAAAGGCGGCACCAGTTTACGACTAAGTTTCCCCTCCTTCGTCACTGTAAAGTTCAAGCCCGTGTAACGAACCTTCGCCAGATCAAGAAAGTTTTCGATAAATGAAATTTCAGAGATAAGCAGTACCTTCTCCCGCTTTCCGTCATACAGCTGATAACGAAGCAATTTACTCAATTTCATCAATACCATAGATGCCCGTTCAGGGGCATTGGGGGTTTGCTCTCCAGCTTCGTCAAGCATATTGAAAAGGAACTCCGGATTTATCTGATCCTTCAAAGATTCCAGTTCCGTCTTCAGGTTCTCCTTCTCCAGTTCGTTCTTCCGTTTGCTGAACTGCATCCAACGGCGCAGCAAAATCGTAATGGATGTCCCGGCAATCAGAAGTGCATACAGGAAGAAGTTTCCGGCTATTTCTATTGCCGGTATCCGGTCTTTATAGAAATAAGAATAATGTGTCGGTTCCTGGTCGTAATACCGTGTTACTCCATAATCAGCCCCCAAAGAGATCAGTATCATCAGGAAGATGAGCAGAGAGACAGTAATCGTGTAAAGCACATACCGGTTCTTAAGTAGCAGCTCCGGCAACAAAACATACAGATGCAGATAAACTCCTCCCAGATAAGAAACAAGTAATGCCAGACTAATATACCAAACCATATGATCCACCTGATCCAGAAAAACCGCGCAGGTAAGAAAAGGCAGATTGAACGACACGAAAACGAAAAACAGTATAAGCAGCAAATGTCTCGCTACCCTGTATTTCCTGTCGATCAGAAAATTGATCATAAAACTATTATAGGTCCCTTCCGACTTCGGCATAACACGAACTTAATTTATATATGAGAAGTAAAGGTGGTACATTTCCCGGTAATAACAAAACGATACCACCCGGTTTATCAGAAACGTCATCGACTTAGAAACCATATTTCAAGGCTAGACTTGCATAAAAGGAAGGCATGAAATGCGGATCATATTCGTCTCCTTTGAAGAATGCTTTCAATGTCCGGTCACTATAATAAGCGGCACGGTAAGCCGACACTCCGACCGTTAGCGGGATGGAGAACGATTTCGACAAGACCAGTTCGGGTTGAAGTCCGCAGACGACATACTGCTGCGTAAATATCTGATCTTTCTCGCCATGCTCCACCAAAGCCATCATTCCGCCCATCGAAGCGACTAGCTTTAGGCGCATCAACTTGTGCAGCTGGATACCGCCCGACAGCTCGATCCCGTCCATCATCGAGACATTCACCATATAACGTCCCTCGATCCGCCAATCCACGAAAGCTGCCGGAAAGACCATCGGATAACCGAACGTCGTATTCAACGCTAGTCCCATCCCCACATCGAGGTTCTCCCGCAGATGCCAGATCGCAGCAGCCATGCCTATTCCCATAAGATTATTGAAACGGATATACGACAGGTTGGGCGTATCCATGAATGTCCCCACCCCGACACTTGCCAGCAGCGACCATTTTTTATTCAACGGGCGGATATATGACACTGCCAGTTGGGCATTGAATATCTCTTTTAGATCGACATACCCCGCCAGGTTCTTGTTATTCATCGATGCGTACGTTGCGCCCACTCCCACCATCCAGGCGGTCGGATGGTTATTTTCATCCATCTTCATAGACAGGGGAATATTCACGCCTCCCTGTATCACTTTCATATCCCCTTTGCCGCCAACCTTTTGGTTATCCGCATCGCGGAAGCCGGAAGAGCCGATATACTCAGTCTTCAGCCAAACCTGGGCATTTACACCCTGACATACAGAAACAAACAGTAAAATCATCCACAACCATGCAGTCTTCATACCTTATTCACTTTAAGTTTACAGTTTAATACGCTGCAAAACTATTCGAACAAAGCATGGCGTTGCAGATTAATAGACAAACACGGGGATAATAATAGACCAAACGCAGGTTTCAGTATATAACGGACTACAAAGTCACTCCTTAAATTCGGATACACGCTAGGCTATATGAAAGGAAAGAATAAAAAAATCCCAGGAAAGATCAGAGCTTCGTTTTTTTAAAAGGGGATACATCCTGTAATTAAAAGGGGTACATGTGTTTGCGTAAGAACAAGCTCTTAGTGCGCGATCTTTCCCGGAATTAGTATGTCAGGGGACGTCATTTTCTTCGTTCAGGTCATCAGCTTCCTGATTGCCGCCCTCTATTGTTTCCGTAACGTCTTTAATATCACCTGCTGTATAGGTGTTAGACAGGACAGAGGCATCCGAAGCCATCGCTTCGTCGGTCAGATCCGAGCTCTCGTCCCACAGTGTTTGCATTATCTTCGTCATAACCGTTGATTTTATTGTTGATACACTATTCTAACAGCCTGTAGACGATAATTGTTGTCGGTAGAACGATGTTTTTTTAATTCTTTTACAGATAAACCGTTTTTATGGTTAAAAGGGAAGGACATAGTTCGTATAGAACTAGGTTAATTATGCTTTCAAAGGTATGAAATAAATCAACACAACCTCTACAAAGCCGTTAATTTATAAAGCAAGTATGTGTTTTTGCAAAGAATAGACCTTTTATGTCAGGAAAGCGGAATTGTATCGGGTACCAATACGATAATTGCCAAAAACTTAATTTTATATAAACCCAGTAGGTACTTTATGTTTTTGGAGGTGGTAAAAAAAGGATCAACACATTTTTTAGTATGTTTTTCATTTCAAAACGCACGCCTATTTTTATTAAGACATAGTTCTATACGAACTAATTAAATCTCAAAGATTATGGCTACAAATGAACCAAAGAAACGTAGCATCACCGGCAACCTCGTCGCTAACATGCTGACAGAGTGTGAAGACGACTTCACATTGAATATTACCTACGTGGCACGCCGCTTTATCGACAACCTTTGTCAGATCGCCGCCAAAGGTAAAAGTAAATTCACTGCTTCCGAATTGAGAACCACCTACAACGATCTGATGGACGTTGCAAAGGATAAGTTATACTCTGCTTCTACCGTAGAATTTGGTTTTGTAACCAACTCACTCGGTGTTGACGGTGCCTTTATAGGACCGAAGGCTAAATCGATCCTACGAAGAATAAAATCAACATTCGTGTTATCCCACTCACCTCCAACAATCATCACCGCATCCGACACCCAGATACGCTCACATCCGGTCTCCGGATAAACGATTCCCTTTATTCAAACACACTACGTATATATATGGCAACACGACTTATTCCATCCCAAACACTCCGCAACATCATCTCCGCACTATTTTCCGCTTGTATGATCTTCATCACGACAATAGCAAACGCTCTGCCTCCATCCGACAAAGCGATTGGCAATATCTCTCCTACTGCTCCGGTTCCTACGGCGAATAGATACCTTGCCGTAAAAACCAACCTGGCAGCTTGGGCAGGAACGATTATGAACATGGCGGCAGACGTGCAAATCACGAAACATGTTTCCGTAGAATTACCCGTATTATGGTGTCCGTGGCATATCGGTAGCCAGCATGCTGTAAAAACCTTTGTCATCCAACCTGAAGGGCGTTACTGGCTTTCCAAGCCTGGCAGAGGACACTTCTTCGGTATTCATGCGCACATGGGCTGGTTCAATGTCCGGT
This sequence comes from Parabacteroides sp. AF18-52, assembly GCF_003479145.1. NCBI lineage: Bacteria > Pseudomonadati > Bacteroidota > Bacteroidia > Bacteroidales > Tannerellaceae > Parabacteroides > Parabacteroides sp. AF18-52. The sequence goes on along the minus strand of NZ_QUGR01000001.1, from coordinate 416,883 downwards.
GGAACCGCGACCGCTATCAGGATACCGATCGTCCGTTCGTGGGTGCAGGCATCAGTTACGGTTATCTGTTGCCGTTCAATGAACATTGGGCAGGAGAATTTACCCTCGGCGCCGGTTATGCCAACATGAAATACGACACCTATTATAATATAGACAACGGCGCATGCATCGACACGCACACCCGGAACTATTGGGGCATCACACGTGTAGGTCTGTCGATTGTCTACCGGTTCAACTTAAAAAAGTAAGCGACCATGAAGAAACAATATTCCATCCTGTTGTTCATGTTACTCTCCATGCTGGGCAGCTGCGTACACGATTATCCCACGATAACCGAAGAAGGTGAAGAGGGTATCGACCCCACACTGGTACAAATCAACACAGAAGTGACACTCGACCTCGAACTCGTTCCGCTCGAAATCATCACACAAAAGAACGTCCGGACCGGAACCACGAAAGCTACTTCCGATTACCGACGCCGCTTCATCATCGAAGCCCGGAGAGACGGACATGCCGAAACACGCCAAGTAACGATACTGGATGAAGCCGAAACTGAAAACAAACAAATCTCCCTTCCTATCAATCTCCGCCTGCATGCCGTGGAGTACACTCTCGCCGTATGGACCGACTACGTGAAAGCAAACTCAGGCACCGACCTGTATTACGACACGGAGGATTTACAATACGTAGGTTGTACCGTTCCCTATACAGGTAGCACCGACTACCGGGATTGCCTCTACGGAACTACACCACTCGACCTGCGTCCCTACCGGGATGAATGGAACGCTAAAGTGCAGGTATCGGTGGATATGGTCCGTCCGCTGGCAAAATATGAACTGATCGCTACGGACGTAAAGGACTTTCTGCGCAAGACCCGCAAACAACGGTCCGGAGGCAAAGCCTTCAACGTCACATTCGCTTACGGCTTCTATCTGCCAACCGTATTCAACGTCCTGTCGGGTAAGCCTGCCGATTCGCAGACGGGAGTGCAATACACCGTCCCGCTCACTATTCCCACGGACGGCGCAGAGGAATGTAGTATCGGGACAGACTACATATTTGTGAACGGCATGGAATCGTTCGTCCAGCTCTCGATAGAGATACAGGATGAAAGAGGTACGGTCGTCGCACGCACTACCGGCCTCGAAGTGCCCTACTGCCGTGGACATCTCACCACTGTCCGTGCCCGTTTCCTCACCAACGAGATGCAAGGAGGCGTGGATATTGACGATGATTTTGAAGGAAATATAGACATAGACCTCGACGGTCTGCTCAAATGATCGACGAACAAAATATAATAATTAAACATCAAAATGTTAGAAACAATGAAGAAGAACAATCTTTATCTTTGGTTAATCACCCTTCTGGGATTGATAACCTCGTGCAGCCAGGACGAACCCGCCAATGTGCTGCAAACCAATAATCCGGGCAGTCGGGTGAGCCTTACCGCGTCGTTGCCTGCTGATTTTGCAAAGGTTGAAACACGTACCGTGCCCTCTGCACCGGCAAATCATCAACTGCGTTGCGTGCTCGAAGTGTGGGATGAGGATCTTACCGTACTCAAAGTGCGTCAGGAAATGTGCACCACCGGAACAAGCGATCTCACTTTCGAATTCGAACTGACTAATTCCGGGAACTACAAGGCGTTGCTTTGGGCAGATTATATGGACGCCACCGCATCTTCCTCACCTGTTACCATTGCCGGACTGAACAGTGTAGCACATTATCCCGACAAATATTATACAACAGATGGCTCCACAGGATTACAAGCCGTAGAGATGAAACAAGGAAGCACAACTCCCGCAGACTGCGACGCTTTTTATGCCTCCAAAAACTTCACCAAAGAGGCTAGCGCCCTGAATGACCTGAAAGTAACTCTCACGCGTCCGCTCACCAAGCTGACCATTGCGGAAAAGGATGCCACAAACTTCGGTTACTTCAATAGCATGAATATCACATTCTCCGTTCCCAGCTTGCTGAATGTGGCCACCGGTACTGTCTCCGGATCAAAGAACTGGGAAGTAAAAGGCAACGCAAACGAATTTGATAACGGCAAGGATATCACCATCAAGAGTTCTTCCTGCAAAACGATCTTTTCCCAATATTTCTTTGCCGAAGCGGACGGTACGATAGGTGAAATCACAATGGAGTTTACAGCGACAACGGCAAGCGGTAAGAAACTGAAGACGATTACCCTACCTGCCGGAATCCCAGCCAAACGCAACTATTGCGTCAATGCTGCCGGAAGCCTGCTGGTTATCGAAGACGAGCCTTCAACTGTCACGAAAATAACAGTGGATATCGATAAAGACTGGACGAGCGAACAGGAAGATACAGATGTGGACCCGAAGGTTGGCGACTGCTATTACTCGGATAATACCTGGTCAACCACGATAGACAAGAGCAAAACGGCTATCGGTGTCGTGTACTGGATAGATCCTACAAACAAGATCAAAGGTAAGATCATGGCGAAAGATTATGTTACAGCTCAGGTATGGGGACCTGTGGGTGTTGATGAATCAGCAGTCGGAGCCATCGGACAAAGTATCCGCAACGAAACGGACGGATCGCTGGGAACCCAGAAACTGCTCACTCAATATGGAAGTAATGCTGACTTTAAAACGAAATATGAAGTGTTTAACCAGGCATATGAAGCAAACGGCAGTGATAATAGTCCCTGGTATATTCCTTCAAAGAATGAGTTAGCGGAACTTTATACGATATATACAAATAATAATAAAATATTGGATAACACGCTGACCTCAATAGGAGGACGCGCATTCAAACTCAATACCCATTGGAGCTCCACGGAGAACGATGCCAATACAGCTTTTACCATAGCCTTTGACGATGGTACTCTAAGCAGCAGAACAAAAAGCAACAATCAAAGCGTGCGTTGCATCCGAGCATTTTAACATTCCAGTCAAGAGCTATTAACCCGACAAAAGAGATGCATCGAAAGCCTAAAAAGCTTTTCGGTGCACCTCTTTCTATATATAAAGTCAAGGACTTCTATCCTTTCATCACAATGTCGTATAAACGATCGAATCTACCGCATGCGACAGGATATAAGCAGCCGGTGTTGCATTCGTAGCCGAATACCCCTGCTTCAACTCCTCTATCGCAGCCGCCTTGCCTTTACCCAACACGGGGACAAGCAGCGGCGAACCGTTCAGGATAAGCGGACCCGTCATCGTAATACGGAACTGTCCCGATTCCGGATGCTGCGATACGGCATAATTCCGGCTGTCCGTCAGCAACGGCAGATTATCCGGGAAGATGGATGCCGTATGCGAATCGCCTCCTATCCCCAGGATGATACAATCGAAATACGGGAACTGCCCGTGACGAGGCAGATATTCCTTCACGATACGCGAATAACGCATTGCCTCCGTGCCGGGTTCTCCTTCACCGTGGATCCGGTGAATATGATCTTTAGGTATCTGCAGGGGTTCGAACAATAACTTGTTCGCATGCCCGAAATTACTCTCCGCATCTGTCGGCGGCACACAACGCTCGTCCACCCAGAAGAAACGCATGTTCTCCCAGTCGATCTTATCTTTATACTCATCCGCCCATAGAGCAAACATCTGTTTGGCTGTCTCGCCACCCGACAAAGCCAGGTTGAACGGCGTCTGCTCTTCTTTACGGGCCATATAATCCATCAATTGGCTGGTCAAAGCCCGCAAAGCCTCCTTGTTGTCTTTGTAATTCTCTATTTTCATATGTTTCTCATTTGAGGGGGCGATTCACGAACTGCCCCTACGTTGTTTAACCGCAGGAATCGCAGGAGTCTCCTGCTGAGTCTGCGCCTAACATCATTCTTTCCAATGGCCCGTTCTGCCCCGGTTCGTAGAAGAAGAGATTCTTCGAACCTTCCTCTTTCCAGTGATGCAGGATCGGGTCGATAAAGCGCCAGCTGGCTTCCAAAGCGTCGCTACGTGCATACAAGGTCGAATCGCCCAGCATGGCATCCAGCAACAGACGCTCGTAAGCATCCGGCAAATGGGTCTTTGACAGTGAATCGTAGCGGAACTCCATCCCTACCTGCTTCACTGTGAATCCGGCACCCGGCATCTTCAGGCCGAAACGCAGCGTGATGCTCTCGTCCGGCTGGATACGGATCACCAGCTTGTTACATGAACTGCCCGAGCATTGTCCGGCAAAAAGCTGATGGGGTGTCGATTTGAAATGGATAACGATCTCCGACGACTTCTCCGGCAGTTTCTTCCCCGTAAAGAAGTAGAACGGCACACCGCTCCAACGCCAGTTGTCGATGAAGAACTTCATGCCGACATAGGTTTCCGTATTCGAATCCGGCGCGACATTCTTCTCTTCACGATAGCCGTCGTACTGCCCGCGGACCACCTGTTCGTTGATCTCGCGGATCGTATAAGGACGGATGGCACGGAAGACCTTCACGATCTCGTCGCGGATAGGTTCAGGATCGAACACGGCGGGCGATTCCATAGCGGCAAACGCCATCAGCTGCATGAGGTGATTCTGAATCATATCACGCAGGGCCCCTGCCCCGTCATAGTATTTACCGCGGTTCTCCACGCCCAATGTTTCGGATGCGCTGATCTCCACCGAATCGACATAATTACGGTTCCATAACGGTTCGAAAATACCGTTGGAGAAACGGAGTACCAGGATGTTCTGCACCGTCTCCTTACCCAGGTAATGGTCGATACGGTAAATCTCGTTCTCGTCGAAGATGCGGCAGAGATGCTTGTTCAGCTCCTGCGCCGTCTCCAGGCTTGTACCGAAAGGCTTCTCGACGATCACGCGACGCCAGCCGTCTTCCGATTCCGCCACGTTCATGCCGTTTTCCTGCAGGTACTTCGGTACCAGCTCGTACATCAGCGGCGGTGTAGCCAGATAATACATGATCCTGTCCGGGATATTCTCTTGTTGCAGCAACAGATGTACACGGTCTTTCAGTTTCACATATTCGGCGGATTTGGTCGAATCGAATGCCAGGTAGAACAGTATCTGGAGGAATCTATCCAGATCTGCGCTGTTTGTTTCCTTATTTCCCCGTGCTTCCAGGATATGTTTACGTTGTTCGGCACGGAACTCATCATCCGTAAACGCTGTACGTGCAGCTCCCAGTATGGCAAAATGTTCGGGCAACATATCGCCGATGAACAATTCAAAAAGTGCGGGCAGCAACTTGCGGCCCGTCAGGTCGCCCGATGCCCCGAAAATAACAAGTAGTTGGTCGTTTGCTCTTTTCATTCTCCGGTCCTCCACTTGTTAAACTGTATAGGTTCCTGAAACCGTATTACCCCCTTCGCCCGTCCAGTTGGTGTGGAAGAAAATACCACGGTCGCGGTCTGTCCGTTCATACGTGTGAGCACCGAAATAGTCACGCTGCGCCTGTATCAGGTTGGCTGCCGAGCTCTGGGTACGCAACCCGTCGAAATAACTCAGGGCGGAACTCATGGCCGGTAGGGCGACACCGCTCAGGGCACCTTCCGCAACGACTTTACGCCAGGAAGGTAAAGCAGACTGTATCTTGGTGCGGAAGAAATCGTCGAACAACAGGTTTTCGAGTTCCGGATTCTTCCGGTAAGCCTCCGTGATCTTCTGCAGAAAGACGGAACGGATGATGCAACCCTTACGCCAGATCTGTGCGATCGTCCCGAAATCCAGTTTCCAGCCATAACGTTCGGAAGCACGGCGGATCAGGGAGAATCCCTGCGCATAAGAGATCAGCTTGGCAGCATACAATGCCTGGCGTATCTCTTCCACATACAGGTTTTCACCCAACTGCACCGGTTCCGGATACAAGCCGGAAGCCTTTTCGCGTTCGTCAGAGAGGGCGGACAGCATACGGGCGTACACGGCCTCGGTAATCAGCGTCAACGGATCGTTCTCGTCCATTGCGGCGATGGCACTCCATTTTCCCGTTCCTTTCTGGCCGGCAACGTCGAGTATCTTATCCAGCAACGGCTTGCCGTCTTCGTCGCGGAAGCGGAGTATGTTCGTGGTGATCTCGATCAGGAAACTATCCAGTTCGCCCTTGTTCCATTCTTCAAAGACGACGGACATTTCATCATTGTCCAGGCCTTTCCGGTTCTTCAACAGGGAATAGGCTTCGGAGATCAGCTGCATGTCACCGTACTCGATGCCGTTGTGCACCATCTTGACAAAGTGCCCGGCACCGCCTTCGCCGATCCATTGGCAACAAGGCTTACCGTCATCCAGCTTGGCTGCGATACTCTGTAAAATATCCTTTACGATGGGCCATGCTTCGGGAGATCCTCCGGGCATGATAGAAGGGCCGTGCAAGGCACCTTCTTCACCTCCCGAAATACCTGATCCGACAAAATACAGACCTTTGGCTTCCACCTCTTTCACACGGCGTTCCGTATCATGGAAGTCGGAGTTGCCTCCGTCGATGATCACGTCGCCGGGCGACATATGAGGCAAGAGCTGTTCGATCATTTCGTCGACCGGAGCACCGGCCTTGATCATCATCATAATGATGCGGGGACGCTTCACGGCATCCACCAGTTCTTCGATCGAATGGGTAGCGATAAAATTCTTTCCTTTTCCACGGCCGTTCACGAAGCGGTCCACCACTCCTTCTTCGCCGGGGAAACTACGGTTATATACTGCAACGGTAAAACCTTTGCTTTCCATATTTAGAGCCAGGTTCTCACCCATCACGGCGAGACCAATCAGTCCGATATCAGCTTTCTTCATGTTTTGTTCTATTTTATATTTCGTTATTTTATTAATGCAAACAAATCGTTCAACGATTCACTCATCGACGGATGCGTATAAATACTGTCCCGAAGGAATGTATAGTCTTTTCCGGCACGTATGGCCAGCGATACGGTGTTGATCACCTCGGTCGACTCGGCACAGAAAAGGGTACATCCCAGTATCTCGCCTGTTTCCGTATCGACGATCGCTTTCAGCAGTCCGTCCGTCTGTTCGAAGGTACGTGTCCGCGGGAATGCAGCAGCCGGCATCCGTGCAATGCTTATTTTCCTTCCGGAACGCAGCGCCTCTTCCTCTCCCATCCCGATGCGTGACAGCGGGGGATCGATGAATACGGAATAGGCAACCGCCACACGGTCATCCTTCGTTCGCCGTCCGTTACCGAACAGCTGGTCTTTTATCACACGATAATCGTCCAGAGAGATGTAGGTAAATTGAAGACCGCCCGTCACATCGCCCATTGCCCAGATATTCGGGACATTGGTGCGCAGATGGTCGTCCACGATGACGGCTCCCCGGTCGGAGATCTTTATCCCCGCAGCTTCCGGATGCAGGTCTGTGGTGTTCGGACGGCGTCCGGTTGCCAGCAGCACAGCGTCGGCGGGAAGTTGTACTTCGTTTCCTTCTTTCTCTTTATATGTTATAACAACTCCGGAGCCATTGTGTTCAATCGACTGTACCGAAGCGTTCAGACGGATGGTGATTCCTTTCTTTTCGAGTACCGTTTTTACCGCATCGGCAATGTCGCGGTCTTCGCGGGCAATGAACTTGTCTCCCCCTTCCAGCACGATCACTTCCGAACCGAAACCGGCAAACATGGAGGCGAATTCCAGGCCGATATAACCGCCGCCTACAATCACCAGCCGACGTGGTAGTTTGTCCAGTTCCATGATCGAGGTACTGGTGTAGACAAACGGATTTCCATCTATACCTTTGATGGGTGGGATGATGGTAGATGCTCCCGTATTGATGAATATCTTTTTACCTTCCAGGAGGAGGGTTTCGTTACCTGCTTTTACTTCTATTTCGTAAGGAGAACGGAAAGAGGCGATGCCTGTATAGACAGTCACGGTATCTTTTGAGTCGAGGTTGTCGAAATTCTTTTTACGCAGCAGCGAGGTCAGTTCCCTTTTCCCGGCAATCGCCTGGCGGAACTCTTCGGCATACTGTTCGAAGGAAGAAGGTTTGCGGTAGGAAATGACTTTCGACATATGCACCAGCCTTTTCGTCGGGATACAACCGATATTGATACAGGTTCCTCCGTACATACCGGACGAACGCTCGATAATAGCGACATTCCAGCCTCTGTTTCCCAACTCTGCGGCAAGTGTTTTACCGGCTTTACCAAACCCAATGATAATTGCATCGTACTTTTTCATCCTACAATCCTCCTCTTTTTTTAGACTAAGTTATTAACAGAACAGCTGTTTTAACCTAATTGTTCGTAAAATTTTATCTATATTCTGATAATTGTTATCTATCCCCCGCCCTAATAGCAAAGGTCGACGATACAAAAGTAGAGAATGCAGACGGTTAAGAGGATATCTATTTTTCCTGAAAAGTTGGCGATTTGGCTAAATAAGAAAAAATGTGAAACATTTTTTCAGTTGACAGTTGACAGTTGACAAGTGACAGTTGAGAGTTAGGCTTCGCTATCGAATATAGAAATAATTGAACCTATTCGAGCATAAGCGATCGTTCATAAACAAGGCTGGCTTAGTTACAGGTTCATTTGCCGTCAGTTTCAACTGACGGATAGTTAATGGATATATTATTCCTGGACTTTAGTCCCATTTCTCTTTAATAATATTACCTTTGTAAAGAATGTCGATTTAACCGGGGAAATCCCCCTTAACAAAAGAAATATATGAGCTATGTAAAAATTATCTTACACTGTGTCTGGAGTACCAGAAACCGTCAACCTTTACTGTCCGACTGCAGTCAGCGTAAAACTCTTTTTGCCCATATCTGTGCCAATGCCAAAGAGAAAGGTATATGGGTTAGTTTGGTTGGAGGTTATGTAGACCATCTACATCTTATACTCTATCTGGGAAAAGATCAAATTCCGTCTAAAGTATTACAACTCATTAAAGGTGAAGCTTCTCACTGGTTTAATAAACAATATGGGCAACGTCTGGAATGGCAGGATGATTATTTTTCTGTCTCCATCGGAGAAAGCCAGCTTGCAGCAGTTAGTAATTATATACTTAATCAGGAAGAACATCATCGTCATAAAAGCTTTCAGGAAGAGTATGAGGAGTTTATGCGTGTATATAAATTCAAGAAGAAATGTGACTAAAGTTAAAGAATAATATACACATTAACTATCCGTCAGTTAAAACTGACGGCAAATAGACCTGTAATAGCTGAGTTACTTTGATTACGGGTAGTTTATTTATTGATAAAATTTGAAGGGACCGTCTAAAAAGTATTTTTGACTCTGTTTTATTCGAATACCTATCTGAGATTGATTTCAAATATTCAATTCTCAAGGAGAATGAGTGACTTTTTAGACAACCTCTTCACATCGGATAAGACATCTACTATTCTTTAATAATCTTATTCTTCTTCCTGTACTCGGTTGCACTCATTCCGGTTGCGTTCTTGAAGAAGCGGCTGAAGGTGGCCTGGTCTTCGAAGCCCAGCATCAGGGCGATCTCTTTGGAGCTTTTGGAGGAGTAGAGTAACAGGCGTTCGGCTTCTGCCTGAATGCGGTTGTGGATGATGCGTATGGCAGAGGGTTGCTGGTAGGTGGAAAGGAGGTTTGCCAACGTCTTCGGCGATTTGTTCAGCATATCGGCATATTCCTGCACCTGCTTCTTTTCCTTGAACCAGGTATCGACCAGGACATAAAACTTACGGATCGTCTCAAACTGCATGCCGTTTTCCGTCCTCACCCCCTGCCGATTCTCCGCGATGCGTGTACATAATATAATAAAACGTTTCAGTAACACACGGAGCATTTCATCCTGCAGGTGGTCGCGGCTTTCAAACTCCTCGCGCATGATGTCCGTTAAGGTCCGGATCTTCCGCTTCTCGTCGTCGGAGAGATCGAAAATCACCACATGCGAGGAACCATGAAACAACAGTCCGTTGCACGACACCTCATGGTCATTGCCATAGATACAATAGAAATTACCATTGAACAACAGCGAGAGATATTCGCCCTCCACCCGGACAAACTCCAGATGATGCAGATGCGATAAAGTCAGCAGCTGGCCTGCTTCCAGTACGACCGACTGATGATCGACATCCAGCTCCAACCGTCCTGACAGCACCCAGATAAACTTATACAAAGACTTGTCCTTCAACAATGCCGGACTTTCATGCAACGAATCCGATAAAACGACTTTCCCTTTAATCTTGCTGTTCTCAAATGATAAATTCATACTACCCAATTTATATTACCTCCATTCGGTTGGGATCTCGCCCGTATGCCTGCGGAACCAGCGTGAAAAAGTATCGTGGTTGGCAAAGCCCAGCATCGTGGCGATCTGCGAAGGACGCAGACGGGTCTTCGATAACAGGTCTTTTGCTTCCAGCAATACGAACTCGCTGATCCACTCGGCGGCGGATATTCCGGCACCTTGTTTACACCGGATATTCAGTTCCTGCGAGGTGATCCCTAGTTTCTCCGCGTAAAAGTACGCAGGAGAATGGTGATATCTGCTAATTAAGGTCGCAAATTGTTGAAAAAAGAGTGAATTTTCTGTTTTCGGCGCGTCGATGATCGTTTTTCCCTGTTGTAAGTTTATGATTAGAGCCCGGAGCAACGATTCGACCACCTTCGCACGCATCTCTTTCATCTGTTCGATCTGCGATTCGATCAGGCGCAGATAAATCCGTGTTTCCTCGACCTCGTCCGAAGGGATATCGCGGTAGACGAGACGTTGCCGGTTGATCAGCAACTCTTCCGAAACGTAAACGATGATCCCTGTAAACCCGGTATCATGAAAAGGCTTTACCTCCGTCACATCATCGCTCGCCAGCAGAAGGAGTTGCCCGGGAGCCACTTCATACAGGTGATGCAAAGCCTTGCAACGAAAAGTACCTCCGGTACAGATCACGACCAACGTTCCCGAATCCAGCGGTAGTAATTTATCGTCTTCACCCTCTTTCACATAGAGGATCTTCAGCGAACTTTCAAGTTTCAGTTCCGGTGTCGACACGGAATTATAAAGATCCACAGGTAAGATTCTTTCTGTTTTCATCATCATGTTTTTTGTCTGTATTTTAATTTCCGGGTAAACATAAAAAGGTGTCTTTTAGTTTATTATGTTGTGTGATTTTATCTTTAGTTAAAAGAATAAGACATATTCTGTAAACAAAATCCCCGTCATGAAGAACAACGGTTCATTCTTCGTGACGGGGATGGTGGTCAGCGGAAACGTATCCTAAGGGATAGTTTCAAACAGAGGATCAGTCCGTGTTTCAGGAGACCGCACAGCAGGCGGTACAGGAGACGGATACGGGTCGGCCATGTCGGGAGTTTCGTCATCAGGTATAGATTTAAAGTGAAACAAAAAGTTAAGCAGGGCTAGGATAAATTCGATGATTCGTTTGAGTTTGGACATAATTATTACAATAAAAATAAGTTCATTTATAAAATAACATCTACATTTGTCGGAATAACAACAACTAAAAATTTATAACTATGAAAGATTTATGCATTGAAAACAAAATATTCGAATTACGCGGACAGCGCGTGATGTTGGATAGTGACCTCGCCGAATTATATGAAGTTGAAACCAAAAACCTAAATAAAGCTGTTAAACGTAATTTAGATCGTTTTCCAGCTGATTTTATGTTTCAACTGACAGAAGAGGAATTAACCAACTTGAGGTGGATCACGTTATTTGCCATACGCCTTTACAGAGCAAGGAGTTGCCATGCTTTCAGGAATATTACGTTCGTCCATAGCAGTACAAGTCAATATAAACATAATGAGAGCATTTGTCAGAGTGAGGCAATATATCGCTTCATATAAAAGCGATAATTTGGAATTGGCTGAACTACACAAGCAAATGGAACTTATCCTCTCTCGTTTAAATGAGATAAACGAAGATATAGAAAGCCTTAACAAAGACCAGATTTCAAACGAAAGTATTTTTGAAGACTTATTTCGTTCCATAGCAGATATCAACCTTCAAATCTAATTAAAACATACAAAACTCGACAGAATACCAGTAAAAGGTTACTTAAAATATATTGATAAGGATCAAAACGGATGAAGTTCAATTCAAAAGCAACACAACCGGCTACGAACATTGTGCGCGTCCGCTGATGGGTATCCTGCTCTCGGGTACTTTCGGACAGTTCACCCGTTTTATCCCTTCGGCCGACGACGGTCTTTTCAGCCGCTTCCTGGCCTACACCGTCGACAAGCCGGTGGAATGGAAAGACCTGACCGACGAAGACAATAGTCCGTCGTCGAACAACTACTACCATGATCTGGGCCTGCGCGTGCTCGATATGGGAAACTTCCTGGATAAGTATCCTACCTTCGTGTGCTACACCAAGAAGCAGCGCGACCGTATGAATGCCCGTTTCCGCTACCTTTCGGAAAATACGTACGTTTCACTCGCGTTCATCCGGGTCGGGACAGCCCTCTCAGTCCTTTATCCCGAGAATCTTTTTCATCTCCGGACGGAAACTGTCTCCCCATCTCTCCATCTGTTCGATAATCGGAAGCAGGGTTTTACCTGTTTCCGTTATGGAATATTCGGAATGAGGAGGCAGTTCCTTAAATATCTTTTTCTTTATCATCCCGTGCATTTCCAGTTCTTTCAGTTGCTGGTTTATGACCCGCGGGCTGGCATCTTCAAACAGGCGGTGAAGCTCACTCGGACGCTTCGCCCCTGTACACAGTTCCTGGATGATGCAACTCTTCCACTTCCCTCCGATCACTTCCATAGTGATCTTTATGCCACAGTCAATGTCAAAAGGTATTTTCTTCTTATACATACTTGTTATTTTGGTATAAAGATACAAATTAAAACAGGACACCTGCAAAAAAAGCTGGTATACCCCCTGTCAGTCAGTATAGTGATAAATTTATCAGTATATGAATAATTCAGCCGTACTTGCAGGATTGTCCCCTACCATTTACCTTTGTATCAAAAGACAGCACCATGAAAAAGTTATTATTATCAATTGTTTTATTCATTGGCGTAGCTTCGGCATACGCACACGATAAAGTATTTACAAATAATCAGAATATGGAAAATAAAACATCAACACTTCGTTTGATCTACCCGCAATGGCAGGGTGGAATTGTGGATCACTGGATGCCCGATATTCCGGCAGACGATGCTTCAAGAGGGTATTATTTAGGAGCTCAGTTACTGAACTTCCTGGCTCCCGAGAGTTCGCAAAAGACAGTGGAAGTACCGGTTTCACTGGATATAAACGACCGGAAAACGGAAAAAGGGGTCAGTGCCCGCAACGTAATCCTGAAGCAGACGAAAGCCGCCCTCGGAATAATCGGGGAAAACGCTCCGGAAAAGATCGTTACGCTCGGTGGCGAATGTTCGGTGAGTGTCGTGCCGTTTACTTATCTGGCTGCGAAATATCCGGATGATGTGGCGATTGTCTGGATCGATGCCCATCCCGATATAAATCTGCCTTACGATGACTATAAAGGCTATCATGCCATGGCTTTAACCGCCTGCCTGGGGATGGGTGACGAGGAAATTATCGGCACGCTGCCCGGAAAGGTCGATGCTTCGAAAGCGTTGCTCGTGGGATTGCGCTCATGGGATAAAGGTATGCAGGAACGTCAGAAAGAACTGGGGATAAAGGGCCTTTCACCGGAAGAGGTTGCCAATAACAGCGCGGCGGTCATGGAATGGCTGAAAGGGACCGGCGCCTCGAAGGTCGTTGTTCATTTCGACCTGGACGTGTTGGACCCTGCCGAAATCATTGCCGGTGTCGGTGTCGAACCTGACGGAATGAAGATGGATGAAGTGATCCGTGTGATAAATGATATTGCCTCCGACTATGACCTGATAAGCCTGACCATAGCCGAACCGATGCCACGCATCGCCATCAAACTAAGAAATATGCTCAACCAATTGCCATTGCTGAAAGAGTAACGGGATATCTGTTTTTCGTATGTGCATTTATGAACACGGACCGTATCCGCACATACGAAAAACAATCGGAAAGAGAAGCGGGTCAGCTAAAAATATCCTGTTGTAATCTTCTTAATGACACAGCCTTAACCCCTTGCTGCTCTCCTTGTAAGAGAATATCGCCCAACATTCTGCTCACGTCTTTTGCCGAATTCCGCAGATAGCCATCGAACATAGCCTGCATCGCTTCATCATTAAAAACTTTCCGTACGATTGGAATACAAATAAACATAGGCAGATAATAGAGTTTGTTCACTTTCTCTTTTTTAGGATCGGTTCCCATCGCAGAACAGACATGGAAACCCTCTCTGACAGCCATTATTGCCTCCCTGACAATCTCCCGTTTTTTAAGAAAAGCCTCCATCGTGCCCCCGGCTTTCAGAACTCCGGCCGAAAGCCCGGCTATAAACGCACAATGAGGAAGAAGCCATGTGATGATCTGACCGGATATAAATGGCTTCATGCCGGCATCGTCCATTGCATCCGCTATTTTCCGTACACGCGGCGTTATTTCACCGGATACTTCGCCCAGCATTGTTTTCGAATATCCGGAACCGGAAATAATCGTATCGAGTCCTTTTTCATTCCGGCCTCCACCAGCCATAAAAGGAAAACCGAAGAAATATTGTCCGGGCGATATGTATTTACTTATTTTTTCCAGATCATCATACCATATATTCTGAAAGAAAAGAATATGGGCCTTTCCGACAGATTCTTTCAGGACAGACAAGACTTCTTCGGGATGGAGATTATTTGTCGCAACGATGATATACTCAAAATCATTGTCGGCCGAAAGAATATCCAGGACCTTTGGACGGAAAACGGTCTCCGCTTCCACCTTTCCTCCATTTCTGTAATCCGTACAATGGATATGAATACCATGTTCTTCAATCGGCATCTTTTTTCCCTTTCTAACCAGAAAACTGATGTCGTGCCCGGCCTCGGTCAGTTGCCAGCCATAGGTGCAGCCAATCACGCCCGCGCCAAAAATAAGAATCTTCATAATAAAATATATTTATTGTTTGCTATTCGGGAGGAAGATCGATAAACGCCGAGCGGAACAGTCCGTGATATCCGGAATATACCGGTTCGCAGGCATTGAAAAGCTGAGCCGGTGTAAATCCGGAAAAATCTTTCAGTTCCTTTATCAGGTGCGATTTGTCGTAGTAACCACATTCATAAGCCAGTTCTGCCAATGTCATACTTGTATGCAACTGCATCAAATGGTGTAGCTTCTGGAAACGCACGATTTGCAGGAAATCTTTCGGGTTTGCTCCGATCTTTTCACTAAAAACACGTTTGAACTGCTTGTAACTCAGGCAGGCGGTTTGCGCCAGACTATCGACATCTGTATTTCCCTGCCGGATAGCGTCTATTACCGCATGAATCCGTTTGTCATCCTGTTTGCCGAACCAGCACATACGGCTGAACAGAAATTTTTCTATAAGGCCGACACAGGCTAAATCATCAGCCGTCTCGTTCAAACGTTGCTCCAACTCAAGCAATTCCGGGTCGTCCAATACATCGAGCGAGGTCTGCCGGTCCTTCAGTTCACCGGGGGATATAAGGAAGAATCGACAGGTTCCCGCAGGCTGAAAAACAATGCTGATAAAATCAATACAGCCGGAAAAGACAAGGTCTGTATAACCGGCCGTTATGCCATAGAGATGCGACCGGGGCAAGCACCCTTTTTCCTGTGATGAATACGCAAAGTTCCCCCGATGAAAACTTAATGCCACACAACCCAACGGAACAAGGCGCTGTGAACTTCTCACAACGTCTTCCATCCGCAGAAACCAATATTGCTTTACATACGGAGCAAGTAACCCGGAAGGTTGTATAACTTTAAATTTATTCATACCGGTACAAAGGGTAAGGTTATTACATGATCCGCCTAGTGTAAAAAAAGGACAAATCTTTGCTATGCTTCAAAAAGCAATTCGGGACACAACCGGCACAAAGATAGAACCTCCATATTTTGTCCGATTGAAAATTAAGCCATACTTTTGTCCAAACATGACAAATGTATTCATCATGCAAAAAACAGCTCTCAGAATAAGTCATATACCAGCTATCACATGGGGCAGCAAATCCGAAAAAGTCATTATTGCCATTCATGGAAATAGATCGAATAAGGCAGATACACCTATTGAGATCGTAGCCCAAAATGCGCTGCTGAATGATTACCAGGTTTTGAGTTTTGACCTGCCGGAGCATGGAGATAGAATAAACGAAGGCATTCCCTGTAAAGTCCGGTCTTGTGTTAAGGATCTTACTACCGTTATGCAATATGCAAAAACGAACTGGAAGCATATCGATTTATTTGCAAACAGTATAGGAGCCTATTTCAGCTTATTGGCTTATCCGGAGGAGGTAATAGGAAAAGCATGGTTCCTCTCCCCGATCGTCGATATGCGACGCCTTATCGAAAATATGATGACCTGGTTTTCCATAACGGAAGAAGAACTGAAAAGGCAACAGACCATATCCACGCCTATAGGACAAAAACTCTATTGGGATTATTACAGTTTCGTTAAGGATCATCCGATATCCCATTGGAATACCCCTACCCATATTCTATACGGCGGCAAAGATGAGCTATGCGAAAACGATGTCATATCCCGATTTGCCGAACAGTTTTCCTGCCAACTGGAGATTGTCGAAGGATCGGAACATTATTTCCATACACAAGAACAATTGACTGTTTTCAATGAATGGATAGGACGAACTTTATAAAGACACAGAAAATATATGAAAATAAGTATTGCACAAATAGAACCGATAAAAGGTGATATCGAAAAAAATCTGAGTAAGCATTTGAAGTTTATTGAAGCCGCATCGTCCGGACAATCGGACCTGATAATGTTTCCCGAACTATCGCTGACGGGCTATGAACCAGAACTGGCAAAAGAGCTGGCGATATATTCACAGGATGAAAGACTGACCCCGTTGCAAGAAATTTGTGATAAAAAGAACCTGATCATAGGTGCAGGCCTGCCTACTAAAAAAGATGATAATTTATTTATCAGTATGGTTATTTTCCAACCGGGAAAAGAGAGAATCACTTATTCAAAACAATACCTGTATCCTACCGAGAAAGATATATTCACCCCCGGTAATACCCCTTGTGTAATCCCTTTTGACGAAGCAAATACCATTGCCCCCGCCATCTGCTACGAATTATCCAACGAAGAACATGCAGCCCATGCACATAAAATGAATGCAAACATCTATATGGCAAGTGTCCTCAATTCCGTCAACGGCGTAGATGCTGACATCGAAAAGCTTTCAAAAATAGCTTCAACATATAAAATGATAACGTTCATGTCCAACTATATCGGGACATCAGGCGGTTATGAATGTGCGGGCAAATCCTCTATATGGAACCAGGAGGGCGAATTAATAGCACAGTTCGACAGCCAGACTGAAGGCATACTGATTTACGATACCTTAAGCAAATCTGTCGACACCATCCGTACGATCGTCTGAGCTTGTTTATCAGCAGTCTATTTGTTAAAAATGCGATTTTGTAAAAAATAATAAGAAAACCATGAGGTAGATAAGAAATAAGTTGTATCTTTACTGGTGAAAAACGTAAATTTTTTCATAGTTAAGGTTTTGGTTTAGAGATGGCCCCCTTGTGAAAGCAGGCCATTTCGTTTTTTTATTCAACCCGAAACAATTTGTTCTTGTAATCAATGATTACCGGTATCGCTATCCCAATTAGGAAAGTCCTTTTAGTTTATACACCAGCAAATTATCTTCCGGATCTCCGTCCTCTATCGATCCGTAAAGCGTAAAGGTTTCTTCATCGACAGCAAATTGAACAGGCCGTTTGCCATCCAAATGATACCGGATAACCGGATTGCCATCCAGATCGAATACCTCAAGGATCGTTCCCCGCGTATTGTTTGCATTGTGTTCTTTCCATGATGTTCCGAAAAATAATGCGTACAGATAGCGTTTGCCCAAATGACCATAAGCATAACTTACTTTTGCGTTTTCACTTGCCAGAACACTTACATCAGAAGCGTCAAAATCAAATGTCACCCTTTTGATAAGGTTAAAATTGATATCCATAAAATCAATCTGCTTCTTATATCCATAGCAAAATACTATACGACTTTCATTTGCATACACATTCCCCATATCCGGATCCAGTGAATAATCCATGATATCCGGACTCCTGTATGTCCATATTTTCTGCGGCAATGAATCTTTTACAGCCAACATATAAAGGCTGGGGACTAACATATATTTAGGATCTGCAATATATAAGGAGTCATTAATAAAGGCTGCGTCATATAAAGCATTGTCATAACCGAATGTTTTTACATCTTTGAAAACAGGCTGTCCTTCTTTGTCGATACCAAACCGGGCTATCTGATTCTTACCAAAATCACCAATCAGAAAATCGGAAAGCGGCCCCTGAAATAAGTATGAAGAAACAAACTCATCCGGACCTTGCCCCTCCACTCCAAAGGCACTTTTCAGTTCACGGCTTGTCAGATCATAGATGTGAAATATACTGTCACGACGCTTTACATTCTGAATAATCAGGTAAGGCGGTTTCACTTCTACTTTCCAGGGATTGGTTATCCCCTGCAAGGGCATCAATTCCTGAACCAATGTTTCTTCACGAGGAAAATCATGACCGGTAGAGCTACATGCTACTATTAAACCGCAACATAATACCAGCATTAAAGAATATATCCGCATAATCGTTAATTTTGTTTGGTTCTTAAACTATTACTTTACAGACTCTTCATGACTTTTAGCCAACGATGCCAATCCTCCTATAGCACCTAGGTTCATGGTGTCCAATGCCGAACTGGGAACAATGATCATAGATCCTTTCTCTTTCAATCCCTCAAAAAGCATATTCATTCCTCTCAGGTGTAGTGCTACAGGATTATCGGTATACTTTTTACTAGCCTGTTCAAACTTATCGGCAATCTCGGTTTCTGCCGTACCCAAAATGACACGGGCTCTTCTTTCACGTTCAGCCTGAGCTTCCTTACTCATCGCATCAGCCAGATCTTGCGGTATGGCAATATCGTTAATACCAACGGTTTGGCACGTAATACCCCAAGGATTGGTATTTCTATCTAAAAGCAGCTGCAGATCTTCCGCTATTTTATCGCGTTCCTGCAAAAGAGTAGACAATTCATGCTTACCGATCGTGTCTCTTAATCCTGTCTGAGCAATATGTTCGATAGCTTTTTGATATTCCTGCACTTCCAAAGCTGCCTTCTCCACATCCCACACTGTCCAATATATGACGGCATCCACATTTACCGGCACCGTATCCTTTGTCAGGGTTTGTTCAGCTTTAAAGGAACTTACACGTACCCGCTGATCGATATAAGCAGATACACTGTCTAATATAGGAATAATTATAAACGGTCCGGGCCCTTTTAAGCCTTTGAACTTTCCCATACGCAACACCACGGCCCGCTCCCATTGGTCGGCAATACGGATCGAAAGAGACAATAAGCCTGAAATAAGAATCAGGAACAACAAAACCGGCGTATTTACTACATGTAAAATATACAGAGCGACCGATACAAAAATCAGTACCAACAATACTGAAATAGAAATTGGATTAAACCATCCCTTGTTGATTACATTTGTTGTCATAAGTATTATTTTTTAGAGGTTTCAATGTCTTTCAATTCTCGCACGACTTCATCGAGAGTAAAGCCGTAACTAAATGCTACAGAAGAAAACTGCACACAAATTTCTTTCAGCTTATCTTCCCTCTCCTTTTCTGCGATTACATTTTCCGTTTTATTGATAAAAGTTCCGGTACCTTGCTGAGTCTCCAGAATATTCCGGATCTCCAATTCTTTATATGCCTTCGATACCGTATTCAAGTTCACCTTTAACTCGACGGCAAGTGCCCTGACCGTAGGAAGCTGTTCACCTAATTTAAGCTGTCCGGATGCTATACCAAATATAATCTGATCGATGATCTGACGGTATACCGGAACGCCGCTGGAATAATCTAATAGAAACTTAATCATATAGGTATATATTATATTATACAAACATTGTACTATTTATATAGTACAAAGGAACAAAATAAATTTATTCCACCAAATTTATTTCAGATTTTTTTATCGGGAAAAAATGTTTGTCGATAAATAGATGAAGATAAGCCTTTATTATCCAAAGTCTATAATAACTCTTGTTCCCTTATTTACTTCGGAGTTTATATCCACTTTGGCACCATAAGAATTCAAAATACGCAACGATAAACTAAGACCGATACCGTGCCCGGCAAATTCACGGGTATTGGTCGCACGGTAGAAAGGTTGATAAACTCGTTTCAATTCTTCAGCCGGAATACCGATACCAAAATCCTGTATTTCGAGAACGGAACATTTCAAACGCATTTCAACAGGCCCCTCTCCGGAGTATTTACAGGCATTGTTCAGGATATTACCGATAGCGATCTTCAAAAGATGCGGATTTGCTTCCAGGCAGTATGCAAAGGTGTCGGTCGTGAATCTGATGCGGTTACCTACGAATTGCATCAGGAAGTCGGCCAGCATAATCTTTTCAGTGGCATTCTTCAATATCTCTTTATCGCCGTGCGACAAGAAAAGAAGGTGCTTCATCAACTGGATGATACGTTTTGTTTCGGAAGCAATACGTTGTAACGCTGCCTGGTATTCGGCAGGGGTACGTTCTTTCAACAGGCTTATCTCGCATTCACCCTGTATGGCTGTAAGCGGATTATTCAGTTCGTGGGAAGCATTGCTGATAAAAGCTTTCTCGCTTTGATAGGCTGCATCGATACGATCGACCATACGGATGGCATAGAGTTTACCGACAAAATAGATCAGGACGGCACTTATGACGATCAGGGCGAGCAATAGCCAACCGATACGTTGCTGAATGTCCCCTCCATATTGATTGTTAGAGATAACAAGTACAATGAAATTACCTTCATTGTCCGGATAATAAAGGGCAGCTCCCACTTTCTCCTTTTCATGAAAAGTAATCACATCTCCTTTATACAACCGTGCAATCTCCTTTTCCGTCATATAACGGCCTAATGTCGTATGCGTCTCTGCCACACTGTCTGCGTTCAATAATATTTCGGTAGCGACAGGCAACGTTTCTTCATAGCGTTTTTGTATACGGGCATAGCTTTCCTCGTCCACTTCATCCTTCTCCCAATGTTTCTCGGCAGTAGCATAGGCTTTTTCCGTCAGGTAAGAATAATACAGGCGGCTGATATAACTGGTCGCAATAAAATAGAAAAGAATCGTGACAAAAGCAATGATACCGACTGTCATTGCCGTATAAAAGAAAGCTATTTTATTCCCTGTTTTCATGCTTCCATCATATAACCGATACCCACTACGGTACGGATCAGTTTATGAGTAAAATCTTTGTCTATCTTGGCACGGAGGTAGTTGACGTAGACATCGACAACATTGGTATTGGTATCGAAATCCTTATCCCATACATGTTTCAGAAGTGTCAGGCGGTTAAGGGCTGTACCCTGGTTCAGTATAAAGTATTCCAGCAAACGATATTCCTTAACCGTCAGGTCGATAACTGCATCCCCCCGGAAGGCCCGGTGGCTAGTCGGATCGAGATGCAGGTCTCCGCACCGTAAAGAGCCGGCCGTAACTTCCATTCCCGACCGCCGCAAAAGAGCTTTTATACGGGCTTCCAATTCCTGGAAACTGAATGGTTTAACCAGGTAATCGTCGGCACCGGCATCGAGGCCGTTCACAATATCGTCCGTTGTTCCCAAAGCCGTCAGCATAATTACCGGTGACTGGAAACCATAGAGTTGACGATATTGGCGACATAACTGTAAGCCGTTCATCTTAGGCATGATAATATCCAGGATCAGCAGTTGGAAGTTCTCTTTTTGCAATAACTCCCAACCCGCCATACCGTCATAAGCAACGCATACTTCATGACCGAATTCCTGTAATCCTCTTTCAATGAAAGAGGCTATATTCACTTCATCTTCTACTAATAATATTTTTGCCATTTGAAAGCTTATTTACTTAGGAGCACAAATATACGATTTCAGATTATATTAGAGAACGCGGATGACGCAGAATACGCAAACGTTCGCAGATTTACAATCTTCGTTGTATCAGTTTTCCATCTTTGTCATAAAGCATGCGGCGATAGAAGGCTTCGACCATCAGCGGAAAGACAAACAGGGTAAAGAATGTCGCCCCTATTAAGCCACCGATGATGACAATAGCTAACGGACGCTGACTTTCCGAACCGATACCGTGACTAAGAGCCGCAGGCATCAAACCGATAGCTGCCATAGAAGCTGTCATAAGCACTGAACGCACACGTGATTTCACACTCATCTTGACGGCGTCCGACAAAGGCTCCCGCGCTTTCAGATTCCCTTTGATATCCGATATCATGATAACTCCGTTCTGAATACAGATACCGAAAAGAGCAATAAATCCGATACCTGCCGAGATAGAGAAATTGAAACGGGTGATCAGGAGTGCCAGGATTCCCCCTACTGCGGCATAAGGAACATTCAGCAACACAAGTCCTGCATCCCGGGCATTCCCGAACAACACGAACAGGATGACAAATATGATAGCAATGCTGACGGGGACAACCTGCGCCAAGCGTTTCGTTGCCCGTTGCTGGTTCTCGAAATCTCCCGTCCATTTCAAGGTATAGCCTTCGGGAAGTTTCACCTGCTTATTGACTTTCTCCTGGGCTTCGGCTACGGCTGTACCCATATCCCGTCCGCGGACAGAGAATTTTACGGCACAGAAACGGGCGTGATTATCGCGGTAAATGATAAGCGGACCGGTTATCGTCGTGATATCCGCCAGTTCCTTGATAGGAACCATTGTCCCGTCGCGGGCAGGAACCAGGATCTTTCCAATCTCATTTTCACTCCTTCGGAAGGCAGACTCATAACGGACCATGATATTGAATTTTCGTTCATCTTCGTACAATAAAGAAGCACTCTTACCTCCTATCGCCATTTCGATGATCGATTGTACATCTTCTTTCGCAACACCATAACGAGCCAGGCGCGATTCATCGAGCTCAATACGCAGTTCCGGCTGACCGATATTACGGATCACTCCGAGGTCTTCGATGCCGTCGACCGTTTGTAATATCTTATAGATTTCTACGGCTTTCTTTTCAGATTCATATAAATCTTTCCCGAAAACTTTTACTGCAATAGAGCCCTTAACGCCGCTGGCCGCTTCTTCCACATTGTCGGTGATCGGTTGCGAGAAGTTGAAATCGACACCGGGATAGACAGCCAGGTTCTCTTCCATCTTTTCTATCAATCCGGCCTTGGTCAGTCTACTTTCCCATTTCTTTTCGGGATAGATATCCACATGAAATTCGATATTATAGAAACCCGTGGCATCTGTCCCATCGTTCGGGCGACCTGTCTGCGAAAGGACCTGGCGCACTTCCGGATAAGATGCCAGGTTGCGGCGCATCTGGTTAGCGAGTTTGACCGATTCATCTAAAGAAATACTTTGAGGCAACGTCGCACGGATATAGATAGAACCTTCATTCAACTGGGGAAGAAATTCCGTACCCAACAACGTGAAGCACCACAAGCCGGCGGCCGCCACCAAGGTAGCGATACCGATCGTAACTTTCTTGTGGGCATGGCAACGGTCAAATATAGAAACGGACGTCCGGTTCACCCATGACAAGAAAGGGTTGTGCTTTTCACGCACATTCTTTTTCAACAGCATGGACGACAGTACCGGCACCAATGTCAATGTAAAAATAAGCGCGCCCAACAAGGCAAATCCCAGGGTATAAGCCAGCGGACTGAACATCTTCCCCTCCACTTTCTGGAAAGCAAAGATCGGGACCAGCGCAGTGATAATGATCAGTTTGGAGAAGAACACCGCCTTAGCACGATCCTTTGCCGTATGACGGATCAACCCCATCTTACTCATTACATTAAAGGCAGGCATCCCCACCTCCCGCGCTTTCCTGTCAAGGGCAACAAAAAGACCTTCCACCATCACCACGGCACCATCGATAATGATCCCGAAGTCGATCGCCCCCATCGAAAGCAGATTGGCGCTCATCCCCATCGCCCGAAGGCAGATAAAGGCAAAGAGCAGCGCCAACGGGATAATAATGGATACAATCACCGTTGTACGCCAGTCTGCCATAAAAATCAACACAATGAAAGTTACCAGCAAAATACCTTCTATCAGGTTATGTGTAACCGTGTTCACAGCCAGGTCAACCAGATCTTCCCGGTCGTAGAACGATACGATCCGGACATCTTCCGGCAACGAGTTCTCCTGGATATCGGCAATCTTATCTTTCAGGGCAGCGATTACTTCACCCGGATTTTCCCCTTTCCGCATAACGACGATACCCTGCACGACATCGTCTTCATCCATCCTGCCCACCTGTCCCAGACGGGGTAGACTCGACTCGTGCACGCTTGCCAGATGCTTTACCAGGATTGGCGTGCCGTTGATGTTCTTGACTACGATATTCTCGATCTCTTTCGTATCATTGATCAGACCGATGCCTCGTACTACATAAGCCTGCGAACTTTTAGTGATCACATCACCGCCCACATTAATATTACTCTTGGCTATGGCATCAAAAAGTTCAAGTGATGTTACATTATAATTGATGAGTTGGTTCGGATTAACGCTTACTTCAAAAGTCTTTACTTCACCACCGAAACTCACGATATCCGCGACTCCCGGGACAGCGCGCAGTTTACGCTCGATCACCCAATCCTGAAATGTTTTCAATTCGCGGACGGAACGTTTGTCACTACGCAGGGTGTAACGGAAGATCTCCCCCGTCGGTCCGTATTGCGGCTGAACCTCCGGTGTAACGCCTTCCGGCAGATCGGCATCGTTCAACAGGTTGTAGACTTGCTGGCGAGCATAGAAATCGTCGGCATCATCATCAAACATTACATTGATCACCGAAAGCCCGAACAAAGTGGTACTACGAATATCCGTTTTTTTCTGTACCGGGTTCATCGCTATTTCGATCGGAATAGTAATGAATTTCTCTATCTCTTCCGCACTACGTCCCGGCCACTGGGTTATGATCGTTACTTTGGTATTCGTAACATCGGGGAAAGCGTCAACGGGGGTATGAACAAAGCTGACAGCACCTGCTATAATGGCTATGACGGTGCAGAAGAAGATAAAGAATTTGTTTTTCAGTGAAAAGGCTATTATATTGTCTATGAACTTATGCATATCCGTTTACTTTAAAGCGTTATAGACCAATAATGCATTCCGGTTGATGATACGGTCGCCCGCTTTCACGCCTGATTCCAAGAAACAATCTTTCTCGGTCTGTTTGAATACGGTGACTTCGTTGGTTTGCAATATATTATCACTGCCGATGCTCACGATATAATGTTTACCGTTTTCGAATATGACGGCACGGGCATCCACGCGAGGCATTTCCTTCCCTTCCACTTTGCTCTGCACATACACATTGGTGAACATGCCCGGTTTCAGCATATAATCCTCATTCTTTAGTTTCACCCGTATGTTCATGGTCTTGCTTTCGCTATCCAGCATATTATATACTTTGTCTACCGTTCCCGTAAACTTTTTCTCCCTGTAAGCGAGTGTCGTTATACGGACCGGTGCTCCTTCATACACCTTACTGATATCGCTTTCGTAGACATCAGCCATTACCCACACGTTATCCAAACCGGAAATGGTAAACATTGCTTCTGTCTGGTCGGAACGTATCTGCATATTCCGACTGACATTCTTTTCAATCACGAAACCGGATACCGGAGATTTTATTTCGTAAGTGGAATTGCCGGTTATATGATAGATGGCATAGACTTCATCGATACGTTTAAGTTCGGCTTTGGCATTTGCTACCTCCTGTCCGGCCTGCAGTTTGTCACGTTCGGAAGCCATTCCACTGCGAAACATATCCTCTGTGGCTTCCTGATTACGGTTTGCCAGCAGTAGTTGTTGCTCTGCCTCTTTCCGTTGTTTTTCATAATCGGCTACCTCGCTGCTGTGTATGATGGCTAGTATGTCTCCTTTCTTCACATAATCGCCGGTTTCAACATTCACCTCAGTGATGTTTCCTCCGAAGATGGGATAAACATGTGCCAGTTGTTCGGGATTGAAACTGACACGTCCGTTCAATAGCAATTCATTGCTTAAAGGAACATTGTGAACAGTTTCAACCGAAACAACCTTCTGTAAACTGTCGGTAAGCATGAGAGGGGCCGGACCCTCTTCCGGCCCGGTTGTCTTTTTGCCACAGGCTGCCAGTAAAGGAAGCAGAAACATTAATGCAATACAATTCTTATTCATCTTATTTGTCATTTTCTTATTCGCTGTTATTCGTTAATAGCTGAAAACATCACTACCTGTCACCGTGTTGATCTCCTCCATAGCCAGGAAGACATCTTTCTGTGTTTGATAAAGTTGCAGGCAGGTTTCTTTATAAGCCTGGTAGTAATCAATAAATTCCAGCAAACTGATATTACGTTTCCTGAAATTCGTGTTTACCCCGTCGATAATGGTTTCAAAATCACGTTCCAACTCATAGTTCGAAGAGTTGTATAGTTTAACCGCTTTTTCCAGCCGGGCATAACTGGTGAAAAGCTCTTTCTCCGCCTGTTTGCGAGTCAATTCTTCCCGGCTTGTATTTTGCAGGACGGAGAGACGGGCAGATTTGATATTTCCCTGATTGCGGTTGAAGACCGGGATCGAGATGCTTAAACCAATAGCAAAATAGTTATCGCAGAAGTTTCCGGCACGGTCGTAAGAACCTTTCAGGCTGACCTCCGGAAAGGCTAATGACTTTTGTAGGCTTACATTTGCACGTGAAGCTTGTATATTGGTTCGTGCCATCTTCAGATCCGGACGTTCGGCAAGACGGTTATTCAGTTCGATAAAAGGGATGGAAGTTATGTCGATCTGTTTCAGGACAGATTCATCGAAAACGGGTTCAAACGTCTCGGATGCATTCAAACCCAATAATAACTTCATATCGCCTTGCAGGGAAATAAGCTGGTTGGAAGTCTCGTTCCTTTCCTGTTGGAGAGATAACAGAAGTGCTTGTATTCTCGACTTTTCCAACAAAGAGATGTTGCCTTTATCGTTCTGCTCCTTCATTACCTCCAGGAGTTGTTGCAGATATTCTATCTCCTTGTCATAAATCGACAGAGACTTTTCCGTATAATAAAGTTCGATGAATTTACTGTTCAGTTCGCTTTTCAATGTGCGGAGTACCTCTTCAAACTGGTGGATCGCCATTTCTTTATTGAGTTTTTCTACCCGGACCCGTTTGTTACGCTGTCCGGCAATATAGATCAACTGCTCTATTTCGACAACAGCTTCCCCTTCTTTACCCATATCGAAATATTTCCCGTTCAGCCGGTTGTAGACGTTTTGTTCAAGAGAAATGACCGGGTTCTCAAACAATTTAGCCTGGATAACTTCGGCTTCGGCCATCTCTATATTATAACGTTCGGCTATAAGTTCCAGGTTGTTGACAAAAAACTGCCGACCGGCTTCTTGTAACGTCAGCGGTTTTTGTTGAACTTCTGCCGACGTTTTTAGATTGAATACGTGTAAGATTAATAATAATAAAATGAATCGTTTGCCCATTTCCTTTGTTTTTGGAAGCAAAGGTATAAGACTGACATATTTCAGACTCAATCAAAACGATTAGAATACTCTTAACTGAAATTAGAAATTAATTAGAAGGTTTTCAGGGGTTTATTTTCATACGGTAAAGCTGCATCGGCAGCTGATCGGTCTGCAGTTTGGGAGGTTGTTGGGGATAAATGAGTTCGAGCCAGCGTTGATCGATCGGGCCCGGTACCTCTTCGATACGTACACGGGTTATACCTTTTCGCTTGAATCCTAATATTTCGGCTGCGGAGGATGAGACATCTATAATTCTTTTTCTGCGATGCGGACCTCGGTCAGTGACACAAACAATCACAGTCTTCATATTTTCCAGATTGGTTACCCGCAGATATGTCCCGAAAGGATAAGTACGGTGAGCCGCAACCAGTTCGTCTTTATCATGGATGCGGCCGCTGGAAGATTTCCGTCCATGAAAACGTTCGTGATAATAAGAAGCAAGCCCCTCCTCTTGTCCCCACACAACACCCCCTGCGCTTTGTAAAGCGATAAACAGGAGTATTATATGTGACAAGCGGAAGGGCATGTGCAAATATAATAACTAATTTGTATTTATTGAAGGAGCTTTCCGTTATATTCGCCGGTCAATGTATTCAGGAAGGCTACAATCTTTGCTGTTTCCGCATCTGAAATATGTCTACCGATCTGGAATTCATGCATTACCTGGATGGCATCTTCGATCGTTTGGATCGAACCGTCATGCATATAAGGTGTCGTAAGCATTACATTACGCAAAGTTGGTGTTTTGAACTTATGGCGGTCGGATTCATTTTTGGTAACAGCCCAGCGTCCGTTATCGCCATCTGTCATACCTGTACCGCGATAATCAAAATAGTTCTCTTTGATACCCATATATTCGTATGACTGTCCGCCGAGATTCATACCGACATGGCATGTTGCGCATTTATTGTCTTTAAACAACTGGTAACCTTCCAGTTCTTCTGCTGTAAGCGCATTCTTATCTCCACTCAGATATTTATCGAAACGGCTTGGAGTAAGCAACGTTTTTTCAAATTCAGCGATAGCTTCCGTTACAGTCGATTCAGTAAAACCTTCGGGAAATACTTCCAGAAAACGTTTACTCAGTTCCTTATCTTCTGCCAGTTTTGCACAGATCTCATCGAAAGAAGCACTTCCCATTTCAACCGGATTCAATGGAGGACCGGCAGCCTGTTCTTTCAGGTCGGCAGCACGTCCGTCCCAGAATTGAACGAAGTTAAGTGCAGCATTATAGACAGTCGGAGCATTTACACCACCAAATTGTCCGTGGATACCTTCAGAATATTGCTTGCGGTCTACACCGGCAGTATTCAGGCCGTGACAGGTTGCACACGAGATCGTATTATCTCCTGACAAGCGGGTATCGTGATACAAATCAAATCCTAAGGCAACCTTTGCTGAATCGGTAGGAATAAAGGCCACTAACGGCTGAACCGGTTCATTGGCAAACTCTTCTGCAACTGTAGGCGATACATAATTATTCTTGCGGGCCTCTTTTGCCCATGAAATAATTACTTTCTTTTCGTCGTCATTCAGACTGGTACCCCAATGCATGGTGTAATATTTGGCAGGAGGCATCGAACCGCTGAGAGCAGTGTTTTCTACTTTTGCCAAATCCACTTCAGAAACAGGCTTTCCGTTGTCAAGAGCGGTCAGCATAGCTGTAAGATCCAGATAATGTGTACCTTCTTTCATATCAGCCTGTACAACCGGGCCAATAATCGGAAGTTTGCCGTAAAAAGGAACATTTGCGGTGGCTGAATGACATTCCATACATCCGTTATTGCGAATGATAGAGGCTACCTGCTTTGCTTTATCGCCTTCAAGCTTCTTATACTCGTTGGATGAACAGGAAGGCATCGTTAAAGCTAATGTAAGTAGTCCGACAGGAAGTACTGCCATTTTACTAAAACTAGTGTTGCGCATAATTATTGGTTGTTTAAGATTTGTTTAGTGCAAAAGTAGATATATTTATTAATATATGTTCACAATGCCGATAGGTTTTATTTATCAGAAGATAGTCTGTATTTATAAGGCTGACTTTATTACAAGCTCAGATTGTTCCGATCAATAAAAAAGAGCCGTAAAAGTGTTCTTTACGGCTCTTTTCTTTATTTCATTATTACAACTACCGGATTATCTTCTTCGCCTATCCGCTTCAGTTCTTTTACCTGTTGCGGAATCTCTTTATTTTCGTTATCCTCAAACCATTCAGCAGCATCTGCAGCGGAGAGTAAACCGACATATTCCCCTGCCTGGGACACCGACATAGGCTGTAAAGGCAAATAATTCGTTAAATCATCTTTCATACCATCCGCATACAAACCGACTTTAACATCGCCTGTCGATTTTGTAATCACAGCATTATACAACGTCGGTTTATGAAATAACTCCCTGATAAAGCGGACAATCATCCGGTCTTCACTATCAAGTATCTGCGTAATCAGAGCTGCATTGTCTTTATTCTTCATAAAGCGCTCGGAAAAAGACCAGTGATATTTCCCCAAATCAAGTACGCCTGACGGCATTAAAGTCCTGTCTTTTATCTGATAGATTGTATCATTGTACGCCTCCTTAAAATACAGTTCCTTGTCCTGACGCCACAAACGAGTATTAGCATTAAGAATAATACAACCGGTTTCCGGCTCTTTATAATCAATAACAATCGTCCCTTCATAGGCCGTCGGACCAAAAAGTTCGATACCTGTCTCGCTTTTAAAAATTGCTATCGACCCTATATTGGAAGGATCGAACGGCTGTTCGTCAGTAGCCATTGTAGAACATGAATCTACCGGCATATTATCCTTAAAGAAAAGAAGGTTGTTTTTCCCATCACCCAAAATACCCGATTTATACAAAACAAATGTTCCATCATTCTGATAGCCAAAAGAGGTCGATGAAGCTCCCATCGTCTCAAATGGAATCTTAATCTTTCTCTGGAATACACCGTCCTGGTCATAACAAACCAAATCTTTATTCCATCCGTTGAAATAAATCATTCCTGTTTCGTTATCACCCCAACAGAAAACACTATTATACCCTTCCGGATCATTCCCGATATGCCCAACCTGTTTGATGAATTTTCCAGTTCCCTTATCAAACATCAGGCATTGACTCTGGTTAGTAGAAACCAATATCCTGTCTTTGATAATCTGTACATAGGGGCCTTTCCCTATCAGGCTGCTGTCGGTCGTTTCCAGCGGAACATAACGAACCTGTTTGAAATAATCGGATGCCTTCAGCTCTACCGGTTTTTCAATGGCTGTTCCCAACGGGATTACGGATAGTTTACCGTCTGCAGTTTTATCTCCATTGCATGCAGCAAGAAAAAGACAGGAGGCAACGGTTAATTGACACAAATAAATCTTCTTCATTTTACTGCTTTTTTTGCTGACGCATTTTTTGTTGTGATCAAAATCACTCCATCCTTGCCCTTTTCTCCATATAGACTTTTGGCTGATTCGTCTTTCAGTACAGAGATCGATTCAATCGTGTTAGGATTTATCTTTTCCAATGCACCTTCTCTTATCTGTTCTACCCCATCGATAAATATAAGAGGTTTTTCCACGCCGTTTTTTTCATTTCTAATACGGAGTTTCACCTCGCCCGGCAAATGATCTTCTATCGGACCGTACCCGACAACTTTTATTTCATCCGCTTTTACTTTTCCGGAATCAACTCCCTTTTTAGTTATAAGAGAAATAACGCCAAGTTTATCCGTCGCGTTATATTTGGCTAACAGTTCTTCAGACTTTTCTTTGGGAAACATCGAGAAGCTATGGATATTTTCCGGAGATATTGCATCCAACTGGTCATAGGTTGCCACTTCATTGTCGATCAGGATCAGATTTCGGGACCATTCCACTTTCTTCTTGATCTTTCTCATGCGCTCTTCAGATCCTTTTCCAAAATCATCCAGTTGCTTTTGCATGGCTTCCAAAGGATTCACATTCTCTTTTTTCTCCTCCGGAACCGTTTCAGTCTTTATAGTTTTTGTTTTCTGCGGAACAGGAACAACCGGTTTGTCCACAGGAACCGGTACGGCCTCGGCCATAGGTTCAGCTTTTTTAGGCTCAATAACTTCCTTAACCGAAACAATTTCGCTAATTTTGGCACTTGAAATTTTCTCCAGTTCGCGAGAGATTTCAGGACGGGCAAAAGCGACTACTGCTACAGCAGTCAGCGGAAGTACATACAGATACTTCAACCGCGCCCAGGGGTTTGATTTTCGTTTTAACATCATAGTAATTCGTTTTTTTAGTTTACTGTGATTAAAGCTGTTGGCCATAGAAGTGAAGCGCTGTGAACCAACAGCTTTTTTTATTAATAATAATTGATAATGTTTCGCGTCGATGCCATGATTGATCACACTCTCATCGGCTTCGTATTCATGAATATTCTGTAACTCCTGTTTCAGCAGCCAGACGGCAGGATTGAACCATTGAAGTATCACACAAAAACTACAAATCAACATATCCAAAGAATGATGAGCACCTATATGAGCCAGTTCGTGTGTCAATATCTCTTCGCCGCTTTCTTCCATATCTTTCCGGGAAATGACAATGTATCCCATCCAACTGAATGGACAGATCGGGTCGTTCGTAACTACCAGTTTGCATCCTTTGGAAAGAACCTGCTTCTCTCCTTTCCCGACCATCCGCCATATACGGAATGTAGAATAAAAGAAACGAAGAAAAAAGAAAATACAGCCGGCCAGATAAACGACAAACAAGAACGGAAGCCAGAAAGACTGAGGTGTCTGCACTTCTGTCTCCGTCTGCATCTGCGCCATTTGTAAAAGGTACTCCAAGTTTTGTAACGGGCGTTGTATGGCAACAGGCTCATCCGTCATTATACGGATAAAAGGAATGGCTACGGAGAGAATAACGACACTCAACAATGCGATCCGGTTAAAACGATGAAATGTTTCACGGCTTAACAACAATCTGTAAAACAGGTAAAATACTGCCAGGCATACAGACGATTTAAGGATATAAACAAAGAAATCTCCCATAATATTAATCCTTATTTGCTTGTTCCACTTCGTTCAGCAATTGCCGGAGTTCATCCACGGAAATATCCTCCTCCTTTATCAGCGAAGAAACAACTCCCAGATAAGAGTTATTGAAATATTTGGCAATGACATTTTTCAATGTGCCTTTACTGTACTCTGCCTCGCTGACTGCACTATAATACTGATAAGTGTTACCGAATGTATTATGTGAAAGAAACCCTTTCTCCTCCAATCCCCGGACAATAGTCGACAAGGTATTGAAATGAGGCTTAGGTTCCTCATAATATTCTAGCAGTTGCTTCACGAACAAAGGGCCTTTCTCCCAAAAATAGCCCATGATCTCTTCTTCTTTTGCAGTCAATCGCTTCATAATTCCTATTGTTTACGGCAAAGAAACTAAAAGTTTTAGTTTTAAAACTAAATTCATTAGTTAATAAACTAAAAGAGATCGTTTTTCTCTTTTATCATCTTTTTTTGGACTATTCTTTTTTATCTATGTTCTATTTTTATTGTCCTGGAGCTATCATTTCAAATAATCATTATATTTGAAAACGAATAGATCCGAAAATTTATTTTTCGCTCAAGTACGCTCAAAAATTGACTTAGATTTGATTTTTTCACCAATAGTCCTTAACTCATTTGTTATTTTATCTGCGAAGAAATCAAATAACAATGTCTATTTA
The DNA here is from genome assembly GCF_003479145.1 of Parabacteroides sp. AF18-52. Taxonomy (NCBI): domain Bacteria; kingdom Pseudomonadati; phylum Bacteroidota; class Bacteroidia; order Bacteroidales; family Tannerellaceae; genus Parabacteroides; species Parabacteroides sp. AF18-52. The sequence goes on along the minus strand of NZ_QUGR01000001.1, from coordinate 383,645 downwards.
TGTAAGAAGAGGCTTCCGCATTCAAATGCAGAAGCCTCTTTAGTCTTACCGTCAAAAGATCTTTCGAACGTTTCTGAAAAACTTATCGTTTCGGTATATCCACCGACTTATCCGATTTTCCTAATAAATGTTCTGAGAAGTAATCGACCATTCGCCAGTAGAAGTATTCGTCCATATCACCGAAACCGTGGCGTTGCTGTGGTAAAAGCAGCATGTCGAAGCGCTTATTGGCACGGATCAAACCATCTACAACGCGCATCGTATTACCCGGATGGACATTGTTGTCTATATCACCGTGAACCAACAGTAAATGGCCTTTCAACTGTTTTGCCAATTCTTGATTACTCTTGATATTGTATGTAAATGTCGTATCGCCTTTTTCCGATACTACTTCTTTCACACCATGATGTGTTTCACTCCACCAACGGTTATAGATCTTGTTATCATGGTTACCGGCACAGGAAACTGCCACCTTGAAGAAATCCGGATATTGCAGGATTGCTGCAGTCGACATAAATCCTCCACCCGAATGTCCGTGGATACCTACACGATGGATATCGATAAACTTATTTTTATCAGCCAACTGGATGATGGCCGCTTTCTGATCCGCCAGTCCATAATCACGTAAATTACCGTATCCGAAGTTATGATACCATTTCGAACGACTCGGATGACCGCCACGGTTACCGACAGAAACAACAATAAATCCTGCCTGAGCCAAACGGTCTGTACGAACGCTCATACGGGTAAACGGATAACGGGTTGCTTCCACTTGAGGACCGGGATAAACGTAATCGATAACAGGATATACTTTAGTCGAGTCGAAGTTGAACGGTTTGTACATAACACCATAAAGGTCTGTCACACCGTCGGCAGCTTTCACCTTGAACGGTTCCGGGAACTGGTAACCGGCAGCAAACAGTTGTGAGAAATCGCTTTCTTCCAGGTCCATAATCTTCCGGCCTGTATTATCCAACAAGTCTGTCTTAGGAACCGTATTGATGCGGGAATAATTATGGACAATGAATTGTGCATTATCATCTATACGGACATCATGGAAATAATCACCGACTGAAACCATCTGCAAGCCGCTTCCATCCAGGTTCGCCCGGTAAAGATGTTCATAATAGGGATTCTCGTCCTTTTCCCTTCCATTGGCAAGGAAATAAACGACACGCTTGGCTTCGTCTACTTTTACGATCTGGTCGACATGCCAGGGGCCTGATGTGATACGGTTTTTCAGGTTGCCTTTATCATCGTAGAGATACAGATGTGCCCAGCCGTCGCGTTCGCTCCAATGGATCAGTTCCTTGCCATTGTTTACGGATGCCAGCGGACGGACTTCGATATAGGTATTCATACGCTCTTCGATGATCGGACGGATCGAATCTTCACCGATGGTATATGTACAGATGTCGATGCGGTGCAGGTCACGGCTGGAACGGGTAACGAAGAAACGGTTATTGTCACCCAACCAAATACTCGGCAGCTCCTTCATATCACGTTGTTTCTGCAAGCGGGGTTGGTAAGCCATGCGGATGGTCTGGTCTTTGAATGCCCAGGTATTGATCTCTTTATAAGAGTCATTGGTCATATCGAACAGATACAGATGGCTGATCGGTGCTTCTTTTTCACCCGGCATCTGGTACTTGTATGTTTCCAATGTCGGACGCGGGGTTGCCATGGCATTGATTACCCACAGGTCTTTCACCTCGCGGCTATCTGAGATAGATACGGCAAAGTGACGTGAATCGGGTGACCACAATAAGTAACCCGGATTTTTTCTTTTGCCGTTACATAATGTATCCGTATTTAAAATGCTGTAAGGCTGTCCGAAACCAAAGTCTTTTACTCCGGTGGTTGTCAACTGTATTTCCGTAACGGTACTGTCTTTGTCATCCTTTTTCAGTTTCTCGTAATCTTCACGCGACATGCGGTACAGATTCAGGTCTTTTGCATAAACAACGGTTTTACCGTCCGGCGAAATAGAAGCCCAGTCGGGATATTCCGTATCTTTCTTTTTATCGGCCAGATGTGTCAGTTTACGTGTCGGATAATCATAAGAGAAATAGAATATCTCTTTCTTAGTCTTGTTATCTTTATCCGTACTATCTTTCTTCGCATCCTGTGAAGAGGTTACCTGGAACGTAAAAGTACGCCCGTCCTCTCCTGCCTCCAATTTCCGGATAGGTAACTGTTGAGCGATAAACGGATCTTTTACGATCTCCGTAAGTTCTGCTGCCAGCTTATCCTGATCGAATAGAGGACGTTTCGATTTAGCGGAAGGATTAACCACATACCAGACAGTTCCGTCTCCAGTCTTGTATTCATACCAGAAACAGTTCCCCGCCTTAAACCAATGTGGATCTACCGAAGTAGAAAACAACATCGTCGGCAATTTATCACCGGCAAACCGTTCCGCCTGCGTATAACCCGGCAGCGGATCGTCTGCTGAATTTGTTTGTGCACTCACGCCCTGAACAAGAAAAAGTCCTGACGCTAATAAGAGTAGATGTAAATGTTTTTTCATATTTTACAATTGTGTTATATTGTTTGCTTGCAATTCATACAAATGTAAGTAAATATTTTTTCTTTCGCCATATAAACTAAAAATCCCCTGTCTTATCAACCGATAAAACAGGGGATACTACTATGTTAAATACTAAATATTACACCGGAAGAGTTCCGCCGATCAGGATAACAACCAGCAAAGCCAAGATTGCATACAACTCAGGGAATACGGCCATTACCATCGTTGCGCCGAATACGTTATGACCAGCACCAACACCGGCAATACCGTTTGCACAAACTTCTGCCTGACGGATAGAAGAGAATAAACCAGCGAATCCTAATACCAGACCGGCACCGAATATAGCTGTTGCATTCAGCATCGTAATGCTTTCAACCAGGAATTTCTGCATCATGAAATAACCTACGAATCCGTACAAACCTTGTGAAGAAGGCAACGCACTCAATGCGATGTAAGTACCCAGTGCATCCGGGTTCTTCTTCATTGCTCCTACTACTGCGTTACCGCAGATTGTTACACCATAACTACTGCCGATAAAGGTTAAACCTGTCATCAACGCAATACCAAGATAAGCTAATAAAATTGGTTCCATAATGAAATTTGTTTGTTTAATTATTTTTTTGTTATTATTTAAATCACGTTTTGTTTATGCTTTTTTGAAAGGTTGGTAAGCCTTACCGCCACCTTCGAACTCTGCATTCTTGTAATACTCTACGAAGATCAGACGGAGCGGGTGAACCAGTGAACTGATGGTACACAGACCGATGTTGATCGCATGGCCGACCAAAAGGATCAGCAACATACAGATCACACGCAATACGATGTTCATACCTTCCGTCATATCCACAGCCAGCGAATTGAATACGCCACCCAGGATCGCACCGGTCAGGCCGATAGCGAACAGACGGATATAAGACAATGTATCACCCAGCAGTCCGGAAGCCATGTTATAGGTATTCCACAGACCTGTACCGAAGTTCAGGAAGATATTCTTACCCGGCGTATTGTAAAGGAAGGCTACCAGCAATCCCAGTCCGGCTATCACCAGGAAGATATTTTTCACTACTTCCGGTAACTGTACGTCCAGCATCGGCAAACCGAAAACAAGACATAATGCCAGGATAATGAATACCCATGCCAATGGTGCAATACCATATTTCTTGCCCTTCTGTGACATGATCTTCAGTGCTGCGATCGTCTTTCCGAACAGGATCTGTACCAATCCGATTATGATCGAGAACGTCATCAGATTGTCGCTCGAAACAAAATACTCTTTCACTGAAGCAAAAGCAGGTATGTCGACCAAAGCGATACCGAAAAACGAACCGGTAAGAGTTCCGACGATCAATGTCGCCAGTCCAAGATACTGGAACAAACTCAAATAAGGCTTGTAGTCCGGATTAACTTTCCGTTTCAGGATCGTACAGGCAATAATCATTAACAGTCCGTACCCACCATCTCCGAAACAAAGTCCGAAGAATAACATGAAGAACGGAGCAAAGAACGGTGTCGGGTCAAACTCTGCATAATTAGGCAAAGAGAACATTTTTGTGATCGGCTCGTATAGTTTGGCAAACTTCCCATTCTTTAACAGAATAGGTACTTTATCTCCCTCTTCTATTTCCAATGGCTGATAGAAGTAACCATCCTTTTCAAGCGTTTCCTCCATAGCAGGAGCCTTTTCCGTAGGTACCCAGCCTTCCAGCAACATCAACTTATCGCCTGCCTGACGATCGGTTTGCACAAGCACATTCGACAGATTGAACTCATTCTGCAAATTCTTGTCAAACAAATCGAGCGTATTATAATCAGATGCTGCCAGCTTTTTCATTTCAGCATCCAATACCTTCATTTCCTGCTTTAACAGGTCGAGACGTGCATTCAGTTTCTGCAATCCTCTGTCCGGCATCTTCGGACGTTCCGCATCTATGTCGATCGTCGTACCGACTTTCGTTATAGTAAGGAAATAAGTAACCGACTGGAAATTGTTGATCAATACGGCATTGTACTCATCACCCCATTTCGGTTCATATTTAGCCGTCGGGCAAGTCCAGAACGTAATATCATATCCAGCCTTCTTCAGACGATTGAAATTAGCCCAACTGAAATCACCCCAGATCTCCATATAAGCAATATCCTTTTCAAGGGATGCCTTGACAGATTGAAGCTGCACTTTCTTATCCTGCAATTCTTCGATCTTCTGGAGCAACTTCAGTCCTGCTTTCTTATCCAGTTCACGGGCCGGAGCCAACTGAAGGTCTTTCGTTCCTGAATTCAGGTTCTTGAAAAAGCGCATTAACAAGTTGACACGCTTACGTATAGCCAGTATATCCTGAAGTTCTGCATTATCGAGAATAGACTTGCCCTCTTTCACATGCACGACACCCAGTTCGCGCAATTGTGCCAGGAACGAATCATATTCCCTGTGATATACCATAAAGGCATATTTACTCATTTTTACTATCATACGCCAGCCTCCTCTTTTTGTTCTTTTGCTTTACGCTTTTCCTGGTTAGCCCGCATGATCTTCTGTGACGACTTGGAAAGACTTTCTTCGTCTTCCATAAATCGTTTCACCTTACGGATCGCATCTTTATAGCCGGGGATCTGTACCTTCTCAAAGAGGTTTACCTTCTGAGTGGTCTTCTTCCTGGCATGCTCCAATAACTCCAGCTTCATTCCCGAAAACTCGGCTTCTATCCCGGTACGCGCCAGCTTCTTCAGCAGCTCGACACCATCGGTAAACCAGGCAGGGGAATTAAAGAGACTGTAATGTCCGATCTCAAACTGAATCTCGTCCAATACAGGAACGATCACACCGGCAATCTTCTTCGTAGAGAGTGTCACATCCTTCACTGCAATCAGTTCGGGAGAGAACTCGTTCCACAAAGCCACCATGTTCTCGTAGCTCTGAATCTCTTTTTCCAGCTGAAGTTCCAATTTTGTCACTTCATCCTTGGTCCGCTTCACTTCGATACGCAACGCACTTTCCTTGCTTTTAATCGTAGGCAGGGAACGCTCGCGCATCTTCAGCTGCTTTTCCAATTGCTGAAGAGAGGTTTTATTATATTGAAACTTTATTGCCATATTATATCGTTTTTTAATTCCTTTCGGATGGAATTCCGGTTTCTTCCGAGAGAAATTCTTTTTTCATCCGAATGGAACGGTTTGCGGACCGTTCTTACTTTTTCCAGTATTTGTCTACCAACTCCTGCTTGATATTCACTTCCGCCGGTTTGAAATATTCGCCGAACAAGCCCCATGCCACGTCGAGCATTTCGGTTGTGTCGAGGTTTACGTCGATAGCCAACAGCTTTTCCGAATAATCCTTTGCAAAAGACAGTGTACGGTTGTCGTAGTCCGTCAGGTCGAAACCATTCTCCATCTTGGTCTTTGCATTGGCAGCATCGGCATACAGACGAACGGCAGCATTCATCACCTGCGGGTGATCTTCGCGTGTCTTCTTTCCTGTTACCAGCTGTTTCAAACGTGACAAGCTTCGGAACGGGTCGACGATTACTTTACCGACATCGCTATCACGGCGCAGATACAACTGGCCTTCGGTGATATAACCTGTATTATCAGGCACGGCGTGTGTGATATCGCCACCGGACAAAGTCGTTACCGCAATAATGGTAATGGAACCACCTGCCGGGAACTGTACCGCCTTTTCGTAGATCTTTGCCAAGTCGGAATAAAGTGAACCCGGCATAGAGTCTTTCGACGGGATCTGGTCCATACGGTTCGATACGATCGCCAGAGCATCCGCGTAGTTGGTCATGTCGGTCAACAACACCAGTACCTTTTCATTCTTTTGTACGGCGAAGTATTCAGCAGCCGACAGCGCCATATCCGGAATAAGGATACGTTCTACGGACGGGTCTTCGGTTGTATTGATGAAGCTCACGATACGATCGAGTGCACCGGCGTTGCTAAATGTATTTTTAAAGAACAGGTAGTCGTCGTTGGTCATACCCATACCGCCTAGGATGATCTTATCCGATTGGGCACGCAGGGCTACCATCGCCATCACCTGGTTGAACGGCTGGTCAGGATCGGCGAAGAACGGGATCTTTTGTCCGGTTACCAGCGTATTGTTCAGGTCGATACCGGCAATACCCGTAGCGATCAGTTCTGACGGCTGTTTACGGCGAACCGGGTTTACAGACGGGCCACCGATTTCCACTTCCGTTCCTTCCGGGATCGGACCACCATCGATCGGGTCGCCATACGCATTGAAGAAACGTCCGGCCAACTGGTCGCCTACTTTCAGTGTAGGCGCTTTGCCCATGAATACCACCTCGGCATTCGTACGGATACCTTCCGTACCGGAGAACACCTGCAGCGTAACCTCGTCGCCGATGATCTTTACCACCTGTGCCAGCTTGCCGTCTACGGAAGCCAGCTCGTCATACCCAACTCCCGTTGCCTTCAGCGAACAGGTAGCTTTCGTGATCTGGGTAATCTTCGTATATATTTTTTGAAATGCTTTTGTTGCCATACGTTCTGTTATTTTTCCATACGCTCTGCGAGCAGGGCGTCGAGTTGATCGTTGAACTTCTTAAACTGATCGCTTTCGTATTCGGAATAGTTCATCTGCTTGAAGATGTTGATCATCTGTTTGAAATATTCCATTACTTCGAGGAAGGTGTCGAAACGGAATTCCGCATGACAGATCTTCACCACCTTGTCCAGCATAAATTCCTGACGGGCCAGCGGTGTCACGGCATCGACCGTATCGAACGCATCCTGTTGCAGGATCACGAAGTCGATCAATTCCGATTTCCAGAAAGTAACATGGTATTCTACAGGTACACCGTCGTCACCCAGGATGTTGATCTGTTCGGCAATTTCCTTACCACGCAACATACGGGTCTTGATCTCGTTCACCTTATCGAGCCATTCCGGAGAGATGTGTTTAGCGATATATTCCTGAAATTCGGGATATTCCAGATATTTTGAATAACTGTCGATCGGGTTTACGGCCGGATAACGTTTACGGTCGGCACGTTCCTGCTCCAAAGCGTAGAAACAACGGGCTACCTTCTTCGTATTTTCCGTTACCGGTTCTTTCAGGTTACCACCGGCGGGTGATACTGTCCCGATAAAGGTTACTGAACCTGTCGCCCCATTATTCAAATGAACGAAACCTGCACGGGCATAGAAGTTAGCCACGATCGCAGACAAGTCCATCGGGAATGCATCGGGTCCCGGAAGTTCTTCCAGACGGTTAGACATCTCACGCAAAGCCTGTGCCCAACGGGAAGTAGAGTCCGCCATCAACAATACCTTCAGTCCCATGCTACGGTAATATTCAGCCAGAGTCATCGCCGTATATACGGATGCTTCACGGGCTGCCACAGGCATGTTTGAAGTATTGGCGATAATGATGGTACGTTCCATCAATTTACGTCCTGTATGCGGGTCGATCAGTTCGGGGAACTCGGTAAAGATTTCCACTACCTCATTCGCACGTTCACCGCAGGCAGCGATGATCACGATATCGGCTTCCGCCTGTTTGGAGATAGCGTGTTGAAGCACTGTCTTACCTGTACCGAACGGGCCGGGGATAAATCCTGTACCGCCTTCGACGATCGGGTTTACCGTATCGATTGTACGAACACCTGTTTCCAGCAATTTGTATGGACGCGGTTTTTCTTTATAACAAGTGATGGCTCTCTTTACCGGCCAGCGCTGTATCATATTAATATCGATATCCTTACCATCTTCGTCTGTCAATACAGCGATCGTCTGGTTGATGGTATATTGTCCGGCTTCCACCAGGCTCTTTACAGTATAAGTGCCTTTAAACGTGAAAGGGACCATGATCTTGTGAGGCTGGAAGTTTTCATCCACTTCGCCCAACCAGTCACCGGCAGTCACTGTATCGCCTACCTTCGCCAGCGGCTTGTAATCCCACAATTTATCGTTATCGAGTGCAAATGTATATTCACCACGTTTCAGGAACACGCCGTCCATTTTATCCAGGTCATTCTGCAAACCGTCGTAGTTACGCGACAGCATACCCGGCCCCAATGTCACTTCAAGCATGTGCCCTTCAAACTTGGCTTCGTCACCTACACGCATCCCACGTGTACTTTCAAATACCTGTACAAAGGCATCTTTCCCTATTACTTTAATAACTTCCGCCATCAGCTTTACGCCTCCTACGGAAATGTAACAGATTTCATTTTGAGAAACCGGCCCATCCACCTCGACGGTTACCAGGTTGGATACGATTCCTCTAACAATTCCTTTCGTAGCCATAATTATTTATTATTGTTTCTTTTAAATTCTTCCAACGCATTATCACTTCCCTTCTTCATCGCTCCTACTATTTCGCGGAAAGTCTTCTCGCCTGTCACCCTATCCAGAGTAACCCAGCGTTCGATCATTTCCAGTTTCAGCAAGTAGGCGAACACACTTTCGATATCGAAAGTCTTGAAGAACGTATTATCGTCCAGCCATTTCCATTTCAGCAAATCCACTTTCTTTTCGCGGGCCATCAGGTCAGGCTCTTCAGCAATGCGTTGCAGATCGGGCAGATAGTCTACCGCATCTCCCAATCCGAAATCACGGGCATTGGAAGTACGGATAGCCTCGGCTACCTCGTTGTTTCCCACTATATATTCTGCTTTATCAAATCCATACTTGCGGCAGGTTATGGCGGTCAGCATGTTATTGATATTGAGGTTCAGTTCAAACCAGTTACGGATGAAACCGTTGCTGCATTTCATCGCATAGTCGTAATAAAGGGCTGCCAGACGGTCTTCCCAGGAGATCGTTAGCTTTTCCTCTTTCTTCTGGCTATCCAGATACTGTTTGAAGAACTCTATGAAATAAGGAGGAATCTGTTTGTTCTTAGGCGGCTTCTCGCCATCCTTCAAAGCATCGAACAGACTTTTGTACTCGTCGTATGTTATACTTCCCTTTTCATCCGGGTCACTGTCCGGACGCTGTGAGAAACTAAGCAGGTTCTTATTATCGAATTTGAGGAAAAACAAGTCTACCAGCTTCTTATCACGGGATGTAAGAATACCGTCCAACTCCTTTCTGAATTCAGAAACGGAATAGGTCAGCTTACTATCATCCAATGATATATTAGGGAGTCCGGCAATCAGACAGTAGTATTTACTCATATCAGAACAACATTTCTACCAGCCCGGGACGCAGGAATTCTTTAAAGAATGCAACAAACTCGTCTTCCCCGAAACTTACTTTATAGGATCCGTCGGCAGGAATAATGGTAAAATCGGCTTTCTTTCCGCTTACTTTTTCTATTTTCACGCCACCGTCGAGCAACGATTTGGCATTTGCTTCAAAATATTTGGTTAATGCATCCGCATCGGCTGTCTGGATAGTGATCGCTTCTTTCTTAGCCCATTCCTTAGCCATTTCAAGGATCACCTTCTGCATAAATGCAGTGTCAGAAACGATCGCTTTCACATTCGAGGAAGTAATCTTTCCGGTTATAAGGTTTACCACTTCGCTCTTCAGCGCTTCTACAGCCTGGGTAGCGAATAACTTCAGTTCGGCTTCTGTATTCTTTTTCAGTTCGGCAGCCTGTTTTTGCGCTGCTGCTACAATACGTTTTGCTTCCGCTTCCGCCTCGCTAACAATCGCTTGTTTCTGAGCATTCGCATCGGCAATGATCCGTCCAGCTTCTTCGTTCCCCTTCTCTACTCCTTCTTTGTAGATCTTGTCGGTCAGTTCCTGAATCTTTGTATCCATTTCTATATATATTTATTAAATTGTATTTTTCCCTAATATTAAACGCCTACAAAGTTATTCTTTTCTGTGAATAAACATTGAAATAAATGCAAAATCAAGCTAAAAAATAAAACGCTATAATTTAATTTTTAATTTTGTTCGTCTAAAACTAGCATAATATGTTCTCAATCAGAAAAGCAACGACAGAAGACTGTCTGTTAATCAGAAACTTGGCATCCCAAATATGGGAGCCGACCTATGGTTCTATCCTCTCCCGCGAGCAACTCGACTATATGTTCGAGATGATGTATGCCCCGGAAAGTATTCTCAATCAGATGAATGAACTTCATCACGAGTTCTTCATCATCAGCAAAGACGGTGAACCATCCGGATATCTCTCCATCGAAACGGTTGAAAAAGACCTGTACGAATTCCAGAAAATCTATTCGCTCCCTTCTTTGCATGGTTCGGGTATCGGACGTTTTATCATCGAACAAGGCGTCGCTTACCTGAAAAGTATTCATCCGGGATCATTCACCGTCGAACTGAATGTAAACCGCGAAAACCCGGCTCTCGGTTTTTATAAGCATATGGGGTTCCATGAACATGCGACACGTGATTTTCATATCGGCAACGGCTACTACATGAATGACTACATTATGCGGATGGAGGTGGCAAACTAAGATAAGAGACCGGTAATCCAATTTATTTGATTATATTCGTAACCAACAATTTAATACTTAAATACCATGAAACACTTTATCCGTATTTTATGTCTTTTGGTTTGTATGGCGGCTACCGGTATGCTCAAGGCAAACGCAAGTCCGCTGGACAGCATTATCCCCACCCGTGGACTGGCTATTGCTGCCCCTTCTGTTCAAAAAATGGATCTCTTCCTGAAATTTATAGAGGAAGAACTGGCTCCGGGGCATTTCAACCTGCTTATCTTACGGGTGGATTGGAACTATGCCTATAAATCTCATCCGGAATTAAGCGATCCTAACCCGCTTACGCTTCAGGATGTAAAACGGATTGCCGCCACCTGCCGGAAACATAACATACGGATAGCCCCGCAGATCAATCTGCTCGGTCATCAGTCATGGGCGGAAACGACCTATGCCCTGCTTCGTGTATATCCCGAATTTGACGAGACACCACATGTGGACACAAAAAACTATACCGGATGGCCTAACCCGGACGGATTATATTGTAAGAGTTATTGTCCTCTTCATCCGGATGTTCATAAAATAGTATTTGCTTTGGTAGACGAACTGACCGATGCTTTTGAAACAAATTTGTTTCATGCCGGTATGGATGAAGTTTTTTACATAGGTGACGATAAATGTCCCCGTTGCAATGGCCGGGACAAAGCCGAATTATATGCTGGAGAAGTGACCAAAATACAGAATCACCTGGCTCAACAGGGAAAGCGCCTGATGATCTGGGGTGACCGCCTGATAGATGGAAAAACGACGGGTATAGGGGCCTGGGAAGCCAGTATGAACAATACATACCGTGCTATCGACCTGATACCGAAAGAGGTATTCATCTGCGACTGGCATTATGAACGGCCGGAACAAACTGCCGTGTATTTTGCCATGAAAGGATTCGATGTCGCTACCTGTCCCTGGCGTAAACCGGAAGTAGCATTGAAGCAGGTGGACGATATGGTCCGCTTCCGTCAAAATTCGGGTAAACAGATGCGCGACCGCTTTCAGGGTATTATCGAAACGGTATGGTCGGGAGCCGACGGCTTTTTGGAAAACTATTATAAACCGGCAGACTCTTCAACGGAAATATCGGAAGCAGCAACGATTAAAAAGTTAATCGAGACTTATAAAACAATGAGTAAATAAAAATTTGCTCAAAAAGAAAGGGACTTTGAATTCAAAGTCCCTTTTACATATAATTAGTTGGTATTTTACAATAAGTTCGAAGCTAATTCAGACAACTGACTTCTCTCCCCTTTCACCAGGTTTACATGAGCGAACAGGTCCTGCCCTTTCATCTTATCCACCATATAAGCCAAGCCATTACTCTGGGCATCCAGATACGGCGAGTCGATCTGCTGGATATCACCGGTAAAGACCATTTTCGTTCCTTCTCCGGCACGGGTGATGATCGTCTTGATCTCGTGCGGTGTCAGGTTCTGTGCTTCATCGATGATACAGAATGTTTCTGACAAACTACGGCCGCGGATAAAAGCCAAAGCCTCAATAACCAACTGATTATTCTTCTGCAGGTCATCAATCTTGCGGACATCCTGGCTTCCGGGTGCAAACTGGTTCTTTATAACATTCAGGTTATCGAACAATGGCTGCATATACGGAGCCACTTTCTGCTTCTCATCACCCGGCAGGAATCCGATATCCTTATTTGCCAATGCAACGATCGGACGGGCCAGTAATATCTGTTTGTATACCCCAGCCTGTTTAAGCGCAGCGGCCAGTGCCAATAATGTTTTTCCTGTTCCCGCTTTTCCGGTCAGGCCGACCAGTTTTACATCGGGATCATTCAATATTTCAAAGGCAAAACTCTGTTCCGCATTACGGGGTTGTATGCCATAATTAGATATCTTTTCTACCTTCTTTATCTTTCCGGTAAACGGATTATAACGAGCTAAAACAGAAGCACGTACACTCTTCAATATAAAGCATTCGTTCGGCTCCAGTTTCGACTTGAATTCAAACATATCCGCATCGAGTCCGTCGGGTGTTGAATAGATCTTGTCAATCAAATCAGGCTCTATATTTTCATAGGTGTCCTGTGCCCGTTCGAAGATATCGACATTGATCACTTTATCAGTGATATAATCTTCTACCTGAATACCCAACGCACGGGCTTTCATACGCAGATTGACATCTTTCGTAACGAGGATAGTCTGTATTTTCGGAGTCTTTTCTGCAACGGAAAGTGTGCAGGAAAGGATACGGTGGTCAGGCGTCTTCTCCGGGAAAGACAGTGCAATCTTCTCCTGGTATTTATCACCGGTTACCACATGTAATGTTCCTAGACCAGGACCTAACGAGGCACCTTTCAGAAAGAGATCATTGCTGGTCAGCAGATCCAACTCGCGCACAAATTCACGGGCATTATAATTAATCTGGTCGCTCCCCTTTTTAAACTTATCCAACTCTTCCAACACGACGATAGGAAGATAGATATCATTCTCCTGAAAATTTTCGATACACTTGTAGTCATGCAAGATAACGTTCGTATCCAATACAAAATTCTTCTTTGCTCCCATGATCATTTCGATTTAATGATTATCGCTTCTAAGTTAAAAACATTTTTGATACTTATTTAGTTTAAAAGGTAAAATAAAGTTGAATGACTAATTTATTCCGTATTCGGGCTAATAGCACAAAACCCTACTTATCGAAACATAGGTGTTTTATCATCAAAACATATATGGTTTGCGAACAAAACACCTATGTCGTGAAAACGGAAGAATCAGGATTAGTTCCGTCAGTTTTCAAAAAACAGAAAATCCCTATATTATATAATCTTTATATATAAATACTTCTTATTATATTAAAGAGGAAAGTGTTAACAGCAAATAGAGCCCCAATACAAACATACTGTTAACAGCCATATATCAACATATAACGCGAATATAATGCGTATAACACGACAAATACTAAAAAATGTAAACAAAAAAAACTCCGAATTTAGATCCACAAACTGCTTTTATCTGCCATTATCTGTTCCTATCTGTCCTTATCTGTTTCTAAGTGTTTTTTTTATTCAACCAGATATGTATCTTTGCCTCGAAGAAAATTAACAAAACAATAAATCTAACATCTATGATCTTAAGTACTAAAAAACTCAAACTCATTTCTCTGTTTCTATTAACAGCAACTTTGTCGTTCGGGCAGAGCAACACTTCGGCCTTATTACCCTTGCCGAACCACATCGAGCAGGTTACAGGTAAGAAGAACTTTACAGTCACTCCGCAAACAGTAGTGAAAACAAATTTGCCCAAGCAGGCATTCTGTTTGTTCGAACTGCAACGTATATTGAGAGACAGAGTCGGCCAAAGCGCTATTATGGGAGGCTTTCAGGCAAGCGGAAACTCCGTGATCGAACTTTGGACAGAGCCTGCTATAAAAGGGGAAGAACATTACATGATCGAGATTTCGGAAAGCAAACTTTCCATCAAAGGAAGTACACAGAAAGCTCTTTTCTACGGGTTGAAGACGCTGGACCAGATATTACTGGGCGATGTATGCAATACGGCGAATAAGCAGATCGCTCCTATCCGTATCGACGATGAACCTCGCTATGGTTACCGTGCCTTAATGCTCGATCCGGCACGCCATTTCCTGCCTCTTGAAGATGTTAAATTTTACATCGACCAGATGGCAAAATACAAATACAACATCCTGCAATTACACCTGACAGACGATCAGGGCTGGCGTGTCGAAATAAAGGCACACCCGGGACTGACAGAGATCGGTGCTTTCCGTAATCCGAAAACAGGTCCGAACGGGCCGGATAATGGTTTTTATACGCAGGAACAATTAAAAGAACTGGTCCGTTACGCTGCCGACCGGAATATAGAGATCATACCGGAATTGGATATTCCCGGCCATACGGTAGCCGTACTGGCGACTTATCCGGAACTGGGCTGTACACACACGGATACCATTCAGAAAGAAATGGGTAAGACAGTCGATCTGATGCTCTGTGCCAATAATGAGAAAGTATATTCCGTTTACGATGATATTATCAAGGAAATAGCAGCTATATTCCCGTCATCCAAAATTCATTTGGGCGGTGACGAGGCTGTTATTGAAAAGAACTGGACCAAATGCGATCATTGCCAATCGTTAATGAAACAATTGGGATATACCCAAGAATCTCAGCTTATGAACTATTTCTTCGATAAGATACTGGCTTCCGTACGCAAATATGGCAAGGAGCCTATGCTGTGGTGCGAACTGGACAATATTCGCATGCCGGCTAACGAGTATCTGTTCGACTATCCGAAAGATGTTACACTGGTCACCTGGCGTGCCGGATTGACACCCAAATGTATCGAGCTGACAGCTAAACACGGGAATTCGTTGATCATGGCTCCCGGAGAATATGCTTATCTGGATTACCCGCAACTGAAAGGCGATCTTCCGGAGTTCAATAACTGGGGAATGCCTGTTACCACTTTGGAAACCTGCTATCAATTTGATCCGGGTTACGGGCTTCCCGCAGCACAGCAAGCACATATCCTCGGTATATCCGGTACGTTATGGGGAGAAGCAATGAAAGATATCAATCGGATAACTTACATGACTTACCCGCGTGGTCTGGCATTAGCAGAAGCCGGATGGACACAGATGGAGCATCGCAGCTGGGATTCGTTCAAAGAACGGATGTATCCGAACCTGATGAATCTGATGAAACAGGGCGTATTCGTGAGAGTGCCGTTTGAAATCGTTCCCAGAAGATAACATACAATATTTCCGGACGCAGACAAATGCCGAGCACGCAGAGGAAAAGTCTGCATCCGGAAATTATTACTATCTGCAAAACAATGAAATCAATAATGGAACACAAATCTCCAGTACAATTCCGTGAATGATGGCAATCGGAATGATATTCTTCCCGGAATAACGACTGATGACCGGCAGACAGACATCCATCGAATTAATACCCGCAACAGACACCGGAGCAAATTTTCCAAATAAAGACGCATAGACCGGCGCACCGAACAAAGCCATCATCTCTCTGATAATATTCGCCAGCAGGGCAATAGTCCCGAGCTGTGTCGCAATCTCTATTCCCGCAGAGGCTTCCTTAAACTGCACAATCAGTAAGGAAGATAAAGAATAGTAAGCAAATCCGCTTCCTACCGCCATGCAATCATACACATTCCAGGTTTTCAGCAGGATACTTGCCATCGCGGAAAAAAGTAAAGTACCCGCTATAGTAAAGAGTGGTAATAAAAGGTTGGATATCCGTACATTCCGTAACATGGTTCCCATCTCTCCGTTTGAACCGAGATTCAATCCCACCTGAATAATCAGCGCATACAATAACCAAGTCGGAAGTTTGGCACAGTAACCGGCCAACTCATCTCCTCCTAACATGCCACAAAGTATCCCTATAAAAAAGCAGGCTATCACGATCAGATTACTTTTCATCATTCCCCCCTTTCCCCGATAATACTTTAAAAGCCAGATAAGAAGCTAGCAAACTCCCCAGTACGCCACAAACAGCCAGCAGGGCTGCCTGCAAACCAAAATCTCCTATATTATCGACCAACGTTTTGTTCGCTCCTATCGTAACACCAAACACGAACAACATGATAAAAATGGTATAAGATATTGTATTTTCCAATCTTTTCAAACTATGGATATGACGGAACAGGTAACCCATACCTATCCCTACACATAATAGGCATAAAATGACAAACATATGTATAATCAATTTACACGCGGAGGATACACTTCTCCCGCGATACGTTAATAAAATAAATGATTGTTATAAAACGGTCTCCGGAAACATCCGGAAAAAGAAAGGAAAATAACTTAGATAAAACCACTAAACCAATGGACATGCACAACATGAATACCACACATCACGAGGGCATTCTGTCTTTTTAAATTATTTGTATAAACTTCATTCATATTCAATGCTCTGTCCTAATTTGGGTGCAAAAGTAATAATAAAATAACAAATTATCAAATTGATATGTTTTTGTCATTGCTGTATAGGGTCTTTTCTTTGTTTAGCTATCAAAATAACACATTTCGGCTATCAGGGTAATATTCATCTGGTATAAATATTACTCTGATAGCCGAAAAAATATTCTGAAAGGACGACTACTTACCGAACCGGGATGTATCTACTTTATCATGCTTTTTAGTTTTATAACCACCGAACTTCCAGATAAAGGAAACCGTCACACAACGTGTATCGTCAATCTTCGTCAGGCGGCTATATTGGTTTGCCTGGTTGATCTCAATCTTTTTCGGGATATTACTCCGGAAGATATTATCACATTTCAGGAGAACTGTCGCTTTATCATTGGCGAACTGCCATTTCAAACCGGCTGAAACGTTATAAACGGAACCCAGGTCGTAGATACCCTGCACTGCTCCTGTTATATAATAACCATTCAAATCCAGCTTCAGGTTCGGACGCGATTTGGAAAGCGTGAATGTATTATTCAGAAAGAATTGCCCCAGATATTTACTGTTATCAAAAGAAATATCATTGAAATGATCCAGTTTCTGACGCATCCTGATTCCCTGTGCCGTAAACTGGCTATTCATAAACTCACCAATACGGAACGGAATAACAGCCCCTATTCCTGCCGTTAAATTATAATCCATATTCTCATACCGGAACACATTTTTCAGTTCCGTAGAACTTTGATAAGGCAACTGGGCAAAGTAATCCGGTTCGTACTGTGCGAAAACCATAAAGGTATATTTCTGTTTCAGGATATAGAGGAATTGCCCTTCATACGAACGATAAGGCTTCAGAGCTGGATTACCCATCACGACAGAGTAAGAGTTTATGGGTGTTATCTGCGGTGTTATTTCCCAATAAGAAGGATAGGTTTTGTCGCTGTTCACGTTTAACTGCAAAATATGTTGCGGTGTAAAAACATAACTCAAAGAAGCATTCGGAAAAAATGTCCAGTCATTCCAGAGAGTCGATTTACTCCCGTTTGAATTATAATCCGACCTGAAATACTCCCCTTTCAATGAAGCGGTTGCCGAAAAATGCTCTCCGAAATCCTTGGACACTTCCGCAAAGAGATTGCCCGTGTATTCCTTTTGCGTATTATTTTCCAGTAAATCCGGCTCTGGTTCATACCCATTACCTTTATTATATAGATAATCGATATAAGTTTTCGAGGAAGTGTAGCCACCGTGGACACCGTAGTTCAGTGTCCATCCGGTGGCAAAAGTGTGTGTATGGTTGGCAAATAGTGCCCATTGTGAAATATTCTGCTTGGAATTATTCTGCATATCCGTCAACGTTTCCTGTCCGCGGTTTTCCAAAAAGTTCTGGAAAGACGGAGAACTATAACGTGTAAAATCCATTCCGGCAGTTATACCCGTATGACCGTCATATTGCACACGGATATTATGTAAAGTTACTTTATCCTCTCCGGTTGTCCGGCTGAAACGTTGGTCACTTGTCTCCGCATCCTGCAGTACGGAAAAAGAAGTTTCTGCTACACGATTCTTTTTTATATTATTGCCGCCCAAAGTATATGCAGCAGATAACTTATCTTCGTTCTTCAATTTATAGTCTACGCCTAACCGCATGTCTCCGCTGTTTATACGGCCATTGCCACGGCCTGACTGATAAACTTCCGTCACACTATTCTCCAGGGTGTGTCTTGCTATAATATTTTCCCCTTCAAAATATCGTCCTTTCTCTCCGTTTACCAGAAAATCGACAGTCAGGTTAGATGTAGAATATAAGAGGTTCGCATGTGCCTTACCTGTTGCAAAATGTTTCTGTAGATAATCAACACCGGCTTCACCCTGTAAAGCTGTTCCTTCTGTCGATCCTTTATCTAATATAACGTTAATAACAGCTCCTTTAATATTGTATTTTGCAGGGGCATTATACATAACCTCTACATTTTTTACCCGCGAAGAAGGAATACTCTTCAACATCGTGATCAACTGGTCCGGCGACATCGTCGTCAACTGTCCGTTCAGGATAATTCTCGGAGCCCCCGCCCCCAGCAATTGAATCTCGTCTGCACCGCCGATAATACCGGGTAATTGTTTTACCGCCTCAAAAGCATTACTCACTGATTTATCTTTCATCAGTTGCGGAACATCATATTTCAATGCGCCATTCTCCACTTTGACCTTCGGACGTTCGGCTTTTACCACCACTCCGTCCAACTCATAATCTTTAGTTGTCAGACGAATCGTTCCGGCATCCGCCTGTGAAATCTCCTGCTGGAAAGGTTCGTATAAGAGATGTTGGAAGAGAAGCCGGTAAGCCTGATCAGCTGCCCGGTTCAGGTTAAACAGTCCGAGACTATCGGTCACCACAGCATCCACATAAACAGAATCCAATGTCTGAAGTACGACAGCTACGCCATCTACCGGAATATTATCCGTATCGGTTACCTTTCCGTGAATCGTATTTTGAGCGATCAACATCCCATTACCGGTAACCAGCAAAAACATCATGTAGTAAAGTATTCGTTTCATATCTATCGATCTTATTAGTTTCTCATTGCAAAGGAAAGAAGTTACAATGAGAAACTGTGTTACCGTTGGCTTATGAAGTGTTATTTAGTCTTACCGTCGAATGCAAAACGGCATCCAGTAAAAGGCTGCGGATAAGTAAAGGGCTTTTGTTAGTTATGAAGAAAAAAGGAATCTTTAGTATAAGAAAAAAAGGCCATCTCAAATTTTGAGACAGCCTCTCCTTATGTATTGTCTGTAGAGAAGGAGTGATTTTTTAATCGTTGCTTTCCATATTCGGAGCGATCTCCTGCATATCTAAAGAACCGGTCAGTTCTTTATTATATTCCTTAAGTAAATCAATATCATGCATATCATTGATATCTAGTATTTCACGGATCAATTCAACTTTACCATTTTCCAATTCAGTGTTAGGTATCATACTTTTTGTCGTTTTAGATTGTTTAATATTGTTTTATCTTTCATCTAACAATACAAATTTCACATTGTTCACATGTGTAATGTCTTTTTTCGAAACTGATTTCCGGATCGATTGATATTCATAAAAACAAAAAAGGTGATCATCATGAATAGATAACCACCTTCCCTTATAACTGAAATAAAATTTTATTTAGCTGCTTCGACAGAAACTTTTCTAAATTCTTTCAGTAACTTCTCAAGTTCCAGAGAAGCTTTGCGAGCACGTGTACCTGCTGCCTTGTTTCCGTTTTCAACCTGCAAATTAGCATTTGTACTAAATTCTCCAATTGCTACATTGATTCTTTCTACTAACTCTTTCATTTTACTTTTGATTATTTTTTATTATTAAATCGAAGCACAAAAATATAAATAATTATATCATGGGCAACAAAAAATCAACAAAACATATCAATTAAAACGATGAATATTATAAATGTGCCATATATTGACATAACTAATTATATGACAATCAGAACACAGGAAATTGAAGTACTACTTTTTATATGTATCTCCCTTTTTAAGCAAAAAAGCAGACTATCCCTTATTTTTGATAGTCCGCTTTTATATCATAGCCTTTATTTAATTTTTCATGCATGCATTACCAACAACGGCGTATCGGTGTGGAATAACATCTTACGCGCAATGGACGGATTGAACATACGTGCCAGGATATTCCGGCGATAGGTGCTTAAAGCGATCACATCGATCTGTTCATCACGGACAAATTTTTCAATAGCAAGTAATAAATCACCGTCAGCCAGTACGGAATAAGTGATATTTGCGTCCGGATACTGTTTCTGGAAATACTCGCGGACACCTGTTAAACGTATTTCATTCCATTCATTCTTACTGGTCGATATATTGAACAAATGGATCTGAATATCATATCCTTTTACTATTTCCATGAACTCGTCGAAAGCGACCAGGTCACGCTGGTTGAAAGAGGTAGCGAATGCGATATTCTTAGCTTCACTCAGGTCATTGAAACGTACATTTTCAGGTATAGCCAAAACCGGGACTTTATTGACCTCAATCACTTCACCTGTCACACTACCGATCAGATCCATATCTTTCTGGCTCTTTCCACGCGTACCCATGACAATAAGCGTTGGATGATATTCCTTACAATAAGCCAGAATTTCTTCTTCGGGCAAACCTTCCCGTAATACATAATTATATTTAACCTTCGGCAGTTCACCGGACTGTATCTTCCGGTTGATCAATGTACAGATATTTTCCATATCGATCTGCACACGTTTCAATACGTTCTGCACGGATTCTTCTTCATTCACCTGGTAAGCCAGTGTGTCTCCCATAGGAATTGCCGATGGAAAATAGGGGCTGAAATAAGCATGCATGATCATGACTTCCGCTCCGGCATGATAGGCATAGTTGATTCCCAACTCACAAGCCTTAATGGAGTAATCGGAAAAATCGACAGGGATCAGGATCTTCTTTACCTGTGGGGTTGTTGCTTCTTCAGGAGTATCTTCACTCAGCCATTTACTGTCCTCTATAATGCGCAAGGCATGGGGCAGATCGCTCTCTTTGATTCTCACACGTACACCTGCCGATACAACCGGCTGGATCTGATTGACATTGTGTATGTAAACTTCAATTCCTTCCGTTTCAAGTATTGTTTTCAGGATTTGTGCTTTCTCGAACGTGTGAATAGCTAATGTTACTAATTTATCTTCCATACTCGTGTGTTTTTATAGATTAAACAATCTGAAAATGGTAAATGCTACCTATAATAAAAAAATCCCACAGCGTTTTTGTTCAGTCAGCTATGGGATTTTTTATGTACTGTAAATTTCTTTACGCTTGTTGTGCTTCCGATACGCCTTCTGCTTCTGCCAGTATCTGTAAAGCACGTTCAAATATTGTTGTATCATCTAATACTACCAAACCGCCATCAGGACCCGGTTCGATGTGTATCCCACAGCTTTTACCATCTTTATAATTATATCCACCAAAATAATTACGGACAGTTTCAACTGATAAACCTAACTCATCTGCTATGCGATGAGTACTACCGTCAGGCAGACGGTCTTTAATTCTGCGCAATTCATTAAAAGTGATTGTCTTTGTCATGGTGTTCCTTTATTTTGAAGGTTAATACTTCGGTTAATTATTTATGGCACTAACTTAAGCAATATATATCAGAGGCACAAATTATTTAGTTAAATTTAGCTTGAAAACAAACATGCTTTACGACATGTACCGAATCTCTGCTATAATTAACTTTATCTTAACCAGCCAGCTAAGGGAACATTAAAGATTGCGATCAGCAAGGTCGTGATAAATATGGCATAAACAATAACACGCTTGCGTTTATCCGAATAGATTGCACTGACTTCTCCGTTCGACCCTGTAACAACCGGATGTACTTTTACATACAACCAATACACCAGCCCACCGAAGAAGACACCGGCTATAGCACCCGGCACGATATCTGAAATAAAATGAACTCCCAGATAAACGCGGGTATAAGCAGTAAGGACAGCCCAAAGGAAGATGGTCCATGTAAATAACCTGTAACGGAAAAGCAACGACATATAGGTTGCAAAACCAAACGCATTCGCCGCATGGCTGGAGATAAAACCATATTTTCCTCCCCGGTAACCGAAAACGGTTTTTACCTGATCCATGAAGTCCGGATGATGAGTCGGACGGAAGCGGGTAAAAATAGGTTTACACACATGAGACGCAAACTGGTCACAAAGAGTAACTACAAGTACTATGGCTAACAAAATCAGAATAGATTCTCTCCATTTCTTTTTATACAGCAGTACGATCAATATAAAAGCGGCTAACGGCAGCCAAACCGTCTTTCCTGAAAATATCCACATAAAGCGGTCAAGAAAAGGGGAATCGCTGCCGTTAAGCATGAAGAACAAATCCCGTTCGTAAACTAATATTTTTTCTACCATCAGATTGTTTCAATATCTTTTGTCGGCATCCAACCAACGTTTCCATCTTCTAAAGCTATTTCACTCCAGTCGCCTAACGTACTTTTTACTAAGACTTTGGTTCCTTCATGCAAGACGAACAAATCTGTTCCGCTAGCATCAGGCGAACTTTTTACAGTTACAGTCGGAGCAAAAACAATAGCATGAGTACGGTTTACCAACTCGTTTTTCTGGTTTCTGGCAAAGATATTCGAGATGATCACACAGATTAAAAGCAGTACTCCTATATAGAAACCTACTTTCTTCAGGCGAATCTGTCTTGAAAAGAAAAACAGGATCAGACAACCGATAAATAAGATAAAGCAAACAATTCCCGTTTTAGCCCATGAATCGGCTGCTCCCATATTCTGAACGGCGTCAAACCATCTGGCCAGGAAGAAACCGTCGACAGGTTCAATCTTGTCTACTGTCTTCTGGCGTGCCATCTGCAAGTTGAAACGGACATCACTGTCACCCGGATCGAGCACCAGTGCCCTTTCATAGTTCAAAATGGCAGAAGATATCTTACCGGCTTTATAATAGGCGTTTCCCAGATTATAATATATCTCCGGCGAATCGCCATTACTTTTCAGTACCCCTTCATATAGTTCGATTGCTTTTCCGTAATCTTCTTTAGTATATGCAGCTTCTGCTTCCTTGATCGCTGCATCCTGCGCATAAGCACTTAATGCCAGACACTGAATCAATAGAAAAAACAATATTTTTTTCATCTTTATACTTGTCTTCATTTTATTGCTTTTTAATTGTATTCTCCATCTTACCAATGGCATCTACGGTTAACTCATACAATTTATCCATAGCATCCGAAGCCTGCGCCGGTGCATAACGGGCAAACTCGCAGGTATTCAGAATATCCATAAACTCATTTATCAATGTTTCGTCCACTCCATATCTGGTCAACTCTGTTTCCACATTATCTTTGGTAAGGCTCGCCTGAGATATATTGAGTTTATCGCTCAGATATCCCCATAAAGCCCGGAGAACTTCGTCGTAAAACTCTTCTTTCTTGTTTTCCTTCATCAGCTTACCGGCATTCTTCAATCTCTTTACAGCGATCTTATTAGCCTTCTTGGTACGAACCAGGGCAATGTTGGAATTTTCCTTTACCTGCTTACGGTAAATGAAGAAGAAGACAATAAATAGAATTGCCGGAACGAGATAACACATGTAATACATGAACGAACCAAAGAAGATATCGTTGTTGGCAACAAAATTGAAGTCTTTTACTTTGAGGAAACGAATATCTTTACCCAGATACTTCACGCTTTCTTTGTTGCTGAAGTTTGAAACGACCGGTGAATTGCTGCTTCCTCCCTCACCCTGCTCTACATGCAGCTTATAAGGTTCTGATTTCAACGTTTTATAAGTTGCCGATTTCGGATCGAAATAAGAGAAAGAGATAGCCGGTATTTCAAAATCTCCGGCATAACGTGGAATAGCCATGTATTCGATTGTCTTGCTTCCGCTTACTCCTGCTGTTGTCGTTTTGAGATCTGTCTCAATCTTCGGTTCGAAGGTATCGAAATCATTCGGAAAAACCACTTCCGGACTCTTTATCAGTTTGATATTTCCATTACCGGAAATCTTCAATTTGATCGTGACTGCATCATTCGTTTTTACATTATTGGAATTAATGTCCGATGTCATGGTGAAGTTTCCTACTGCACCTGTGAATGATGCCGGCTTACCGGACGGCAATGATTTCACGTCGATCGTAGCAGGACTTGAAACCAGGACTTTCCTTACATTAGTATAAGCATCTTCAAACTCATCGAAGATACTACGTATTTTCCGTTCGGTCGGGATACGGATAATAGCATCGAATTTCCCACTTTCGATAGTCAGCTTTCCGGAACGCTGCGGATAAAGAACCGTTTGCTTTAAAACAACCGTAAAATAATTACGACCATTATAATGATCTTGTGTCCACTGGGGATTCGGCTGTTCTATCTCCTGTGCCAGAAAACCTTCGAACTCAGGAAATTTTGCATTTTCCAATCCGCACATACGTGCAGCATATAATTTGAACGTTACCAAGAAACCTTCCTGCTCGTACACATTGCGGTTAGAAATTTCCATTCTGACAAAATAGTCATCTTTTCCAATAGAAGCAGACTGTCCGGAATTATCCCCCCCACTCGCTTCAGAAGCCTTATCCGGCGGAAGAACTTTAACACTTACCGCATTGGATGTATAATTGGCCCCTTTTACTTTTATGGATGCCGCTCCGATATTGAATGTACCTTCCTTTTTAGGCATCAGAATATAAGTAAACGTGAATGCCGTTTCAGATGATACACTCCCGTTAATGATCTGAGTACTCATACTACTGGAAGTAGAAGGTCCCATCAAGACATCAAAATCCGCAAGTTCAGGAATACGAAGGTCGCTGGCCTTCGCTTCCGCATTCACGGTGTACGCTAATCTGAATTGTTGCCCCATCACCACAGCATTCGGAGCGACAGCTTTAAAGGTCACATCAGCGGCCTGTGCCATCATCCCGGCTGTTAGAAAGAGAACGAATAAGAAAGCTAATTTTCTCATTATATTGTTGTTTTTTCTGTTTCTGTATCTATTACCACTCTTTATCTGTTTTACGACGCTGTTGCTGTTGTGCCTGTGCCTTCTTTACCTTTTCCTGCGTATTCTTTTCGTCCTGCAGGAATGCATCCAACATCTGCTGAGCGTTGTCCTGACTCATCTGTTCATTTTGCTGTTGTTCTTGCTGAGTCTTATTTTCTTTCTTGTCATCCTGCTGCTGTTGCTGCTGGTCTTGTTGCTGTTGATCATCCTTATTTTCCTGATCTTCCTTTTTATCCTCATTCTGCTGATCCTGGTTTTGATCCTGGTCCTGATTTTGTTGATTCTCAAGCAACTTCTGAGCCAATGCCAGGTTATAACGTGTCTCGTCATCCAGCGGATTCAAACGCAAAGACTGTTTGAAAGCTTCTACGCTCTTGGCGTACTCTTTACTTTGCATGCTGATATCGCCCAAATTATGGAATACACTGGCAAGACGGGCTTTCCCTTCTTCTGTTTCGACCATCTTCTCAGCCTGACCGGTCAACAGCTGATATTGCTCGGCTGCCTCCGGGAACTTTTTCTGCTTGTATAAAGCATTTCCCAAATTATAAGTACCTTCAACAGAACGGGGATTTACATCCAGACTTTTACGGTAAGCGATTTCGGATTCGGTGAACTTTTCGCTGCTGTACAACTTGTTCCCTTCCCGTACATTCTTACGTTCAGCCTTCTGGGCAAACACCGCTCCTGAGCAAAACAGGAACGCTCCCATCCATATCATTGATTTTCGTATATGTCTCATCTTATCCATTGAATTAAGAGAACAATTTTACTTTTCTGAAAATACGATTCTTCCTGTCTAATGTGAGGAAGTCTGCGATCAACAGGATCAATGCGATCCATGCCAGTGTCTGAAATTGTTCGTTATATTCGGAATAGACTTTGCTGTCGAGTTCCGATTTATTCATCTTCTCTATCTCTTTCTGCAATGCCTTCAATGCTGAATTGGTATTGTCTGCACGTACATACATTCCTTTACCTGCTGCTGCAATCTCCTGGCACATCTGTTCGTTCAACTTGGTAATAACCACATTGCCGTCTTTATCTTTCATGTAGTTATTGGCTCCGGCTACAGGGATCGGCGTACCTTTCGGGTCACCCATACCCACAATATTTACATGAATATTTTTTTCTGCGGCAGCGGCAGCTGCTTTTACAGCATCATCTTCATGGTTCTCACCATCAGTGATCAGGATAATTGTTTTATCCGACGTTTCGCTGGGAGTAAATGAACGCATAGCCAGGTTGATAGCCGATCCGATTGCCGTACCTTGCGTCGAAACCATCGACGGGTTGATAGAGGAAAGGAACATCTTGGCCGAAATATAATCGGAAGTGATCGGTAACTGGGTGAAAGCATCACCGGCAAAAACGATCAATCCCATTTTATCATCCTTAAAACCATCCGTCAGTTTCGACAGCATCTGTTTAGCCTTATCCAAACGATTGGGCGAAACATCTTCTGCCAACATGGAGTTAGAAACGTCCAGACAGACCATAATCTCCACGCCCTGCCGTTTTACGGTTTCCAACTTGGAGCCGAACTGAGGTCCGGCAATAACAAAGATAACCATTGTAATGGCTCCGAACAATAGCCAAAACTTCAGATGCTGACGCTTGGGAGAAACCTCCGGCATCAACTCTGCCAACAATTCGGGATTACCATATTTCTTTATTGCTTTTTTCTTCAGGATCATCGCATATACATAGAATGCAATGAGTACCGGAAGGATGAAAAGCAAGTACAAAAAGTCCGGATGTGCAAAACGAAACATAAGCCTTTATATTTACGGTATATTTCTTAACAATGTATTTCTCAATAAAATCTCGACTAAAAGCAACGCAAACAACAACAAAGCCCAGTTTTTATATTCTTCCTGTTTCTTGCTGTATTGCTGAACGCTGATCTTGGTCTTTTCCATCTTGTCGATCTCTGAATAGATTTCCTTCAAACTGCTATTATCCGTAGCACGGAAATACTGTCCGCCTGTCGTTGACGCGATCTGCTTCAACGTAGGTTCGTCGATCTCGACATCAATATCTTGGTATTGTACGCCGAATGCAGTCTGGAAAGGATAAGGAGCTTTACCTTGCGTTCCCACACCGATCGCATAAATACGGATACCGAATGTCTTGGCGATCTCGGCTGCCGTAACAGGAGCAATCTCGCCAGCATTGTTCACACCGTCTGTAAGCAGAATGATCACTTTCGATTTTGCCTGGCTGTCTTTAATACGGCTTACCGCATTTGCCAGTCCCAGACCGATCGCAGTCCCATCCTGGATAATACCCGGCTGAATATCTTTGAATAAGTTCAGCAACACGGTATGGTCGGTAGTAAGCGGACATTGTGTAAAACTTTCAGCCGCAAAAACCACCAACCCGATGTTATCGTTCGGACGGCCGTTGATAAAAGAAGCAGCCACATCTTTGGATGCTTCCAGACGGTTCGGCTTAAAGTCCTGTGCCAACATACTACTGGAAATATCCATTGCCATGACAATGTCGATACCTTCCGTAGAAGTGTTCTGCCAGCTATTTGTCGACTGTGGACGTGCCAATATAATAATAAGTACAGCTATTGCTGCCATTCTTAGTGCAAAGGGGACATGACGCAGATAAACCTTCCACGAAGTCGCCCCCGGTGCATCGAATGCTTCCGAAGATGATACCTGCAAACTAGCCTGACTTTTACAGAGCTTCCAGATATACCATCCTATCATCGGGATAAGCAGCAATAACAAATACAGATATGTAGGATTTGCAAATACCATTTTATTCTTTTGTTATATTAGAATCGTTTGTTTCAGTTGTCTTTTCTTCAGTTTCGGCAACTTCAGGAGTGGCAACCTCTTCAATCTTTGTCTGATTAATAAACAAGTATGCATTTACCATACTCAAGTCATTCTCATCAGGAAGCGGATTCATTTTAGCGAATTTCACAAAATCAGACAGGTTCAGTATCTGTTTCAGATTTTCGTATACAGAATCAGCTTCATGCTGCTTACGGATGATATCCAGGATTTCGGCAGAAGTCATTTCCATAGCATTGATGTCGAAACGCTCTACAATATAACGACGCAATGTTTCGGTAACCAGTGTATAGTATTCCTTGCTACGTCCCTGTTGCCATAGTTTCTGTTGTTTGATTTCATCCAGTTCCTTGATGGCCTGTTCATGAGGCGGAAGTTTCGGTTCCGACTTCTTGAACGGGATAAGAGACTGTTTGTTGCGTATACGTTTAATGATATAAGCAATCACACAAATCAGGAAAAGAGCCAGCAAGATGCCATAAATGATCGGATAATAATCAGCCAGGACAAAAGGCGGCTTCCAGATATCCTTTATATCGTAGAACTCCTCCGGTTTGTCCACATTCACAGGAATGGTCGAAACTTTCAAGGCTACCTGATTGGAATAAACCGTATCGACCCCGTCGATCACTTTGAACGGCGGTAATAAATACAGCGACGAATCGAATGAAGTGACCAGAATATCCTGCTTGATCAGCAAGCGATCATTCTCGATAACCGACGAGTCCGCCTTGGAAAGGTTCAGAACCTCTACCCCACGCATCAACGTATCATTGGGGATCACGATCTGGACCGGTTTATCCTTGTCTGTGGTAACCGTCAAATGTAAAACGGTCTGTTCCCCGATCAGAATAGCAGCCGAATCGATCTTCACATCGATCAGTGTCTTCTGTGCAAACATCTTCCCTCCTGCCAGCAAGATCAGAAGAAGGAACAGAACGCCCTTATTTATAATTTTCTTTTGCATGCTTAACTACGTTTATCAAAAAGAGCAATCAATGCTTTCACATAATCATCTTCCGTACGAATAGATACTGAATCGACACGGCACTTCTTGAACGAATCGTTCATAGCTGCCTGCCGGCGGTTCCACCATTCTTTATAGGCTTCACGGACACGGGCAGAAGAACTGTCGATCCAGCGCTCCGATCCTGTTTCAGCATCTTTTATTTTCATCAATCCGACAGACGGCAACTCGGTTTCACGACGGTCGTATACCTGGATAGCCACCACATCATGTTTACGGTTGGCAATCGTCAGGGCGTCTTTGAAACCTTCCTTATCGATAAAGTCGGATATCAGGAATGTCGTACAACGTTTCTTAATGGCGTTGGTCAGGAATTTCAGTACCTGGCCGATATCAGTCTTCGTATCCTGAGGTTTGAAATCGATCAGTTCGCGAATGATATAAAGAATATGCTTCTTTCCTTTCTGTGGAGGAATGAATTTCTCTATTTTATCAGAGAAGAACACTACACCGATCTTATCATTATTCTGTATAGCAGAAAACGCCAGTGTAGCAGCAATCTCGGTAATTACCTCTTTCTTCATTACGTTCACGGAACCAAAGTCTCTACTGCCCGATACGTCGATCAGCAACATCACGGTCAGCTCACGCTCTTCTTCGAACACCTTAATATAAGGGCGAACATAGCGGGCTGTCACATTCCAGTCGATATCGCGGATATCGTCGCCGTACTGGTACTCGCGAACTTCGCTGAACGCCATACCGCGACCTTTAAACGCCGAATGGTATTGTCCTGCAAATATATTGCGTGACAAGCCACGGGTTTTTATCTCGATTCGCCGGACTTTTTTTAATAGTTCACTTGTTTCCATCGTAATCCTTTTAATTTTTTAATCACTATTCCTTTTGTTTCTTCCGGGTGGAAAAAAGATTCCTTTCGGAAGAAAATAAAATTTCATCCGGGAGAAACTTCTTTTTCACCCGGACGGGATTAAAATTAAGGTACTTCTACCTTATTAAGGATTTCGCTGATAACCTCTTCGGATGTCAGGTTATTTGCTTCGGCTTCATAGCTCAAACCGATACGGTGGCGCATCACATCGTGACACACAGCACGGATATCTTCAGGGATCACATATCCTCTGCGTTTGATGAAGGCATAAGCACGTGCAGCCAGTGCCAGATTGATAGAAGCACGAGGAGATGCACCGAAAGCAATCATGTTAGACAGATTTGCCAGGCCATGTTCCTGCGGGAAACGGGTGGCAAATACGATATCGACGATATATCGTTCGATCTTTTCATCCAGATATACTTCGCGAACCACTTTACGGGCTTCCAGAATTTCATTCTTTGTCAGGATCGTTTTAATATCCGGTTTCACGCCTGAGATATTCTGACGGATAATCAGTTTTTCTTCCTCTTTCTTCGGATAGTTGATGATCACCTTCAGCATGAAACGGTCGACCTGGGCTTCGGGCAGCGGATAAGTACCTTCCTGCTCGATCGGGTTCTGAGTTGCCATTACCAGGAATGGTTCCGGCAATTTATAGGTGTTTTCGCTGATTGTCACCTGACGTTCCTGCATGGCTTCCAGAAGTGCACTCTGAACCTTTGCCGGTGCACGGTTAATTTCATCCGCCAACACAAAATTAGCGAAGACCGGGCCTTGTTTTACCTGAAATTCTTCGCTTTTCTGACTATAAATCATAGTACCGATCACGTCGGCCGGCAGCAAGTCCGGTGTAAACTGTATTCGACTATATTTTGCATCGATCAGTGAAGCCAATGTTTTAATGGCAAGCGTCTTTGCCAACCCGGGTACACCTTCCAAAAGGATATGCCCATCTGAAAGCAGACCGATCAATAATGATTCCACCAAATGCTTCTGTCCAACAATTACCTGGTCCATGCCCATCGTAATCATGTTTACAAACGAACTTTTACTCTCAATCCGTTCGTTCAACTCACGAATGTCTACTGTCTGACTCATAGATTTTTCCTATTTATATTGTTTATTGTTTCTGCTTGTTTTTATGGTTGCACAAAATTAGAAATGTTAAATTCGTATCCTTCACTTTTGCAGTTAAATAATACTAACCTAACGATAACTATTTTGTTTTATTTTACTTAAAAAGGCGGATTTTTAGTTACAAATTTCCGGATAATATTTCTGTCTGGCGTGCAGCAGCCTTATCTACGGAGGCACGACTATATCTGTCGATTCCGTATACTTCTGCCGCAGGGACTTGTATTTCAGTGCCTACCGGGACGTTGTTAGGATCTTTGATCACTGATTTATTGAACTCATACAGGTAAACCCAAAAGATCTTACTACCATAATATTCAAGGGAGATCAAGGTTAAACGACTTCCCGGTTCTATTTTTACTTTTGCCAATACCTTCGGTGTTTGTACTGTGGGTTCAGCGGTTTGATTTGAAGATACAGTAGAAGTTGTATCCGGTTTTTCTTCCGCGACAGTAGTGCTTTCTGTCACTTTTGTTTCTTCTACCTGAGTTGTATCCGGGAGGGCAATGGCCGTTTCGGGTAAAGACTGACCAGTTAATGCTTTCGGTTTTTCCGGTCCCAGAAAGAAACTACGATTCTGGTACAAAAAGAAACTGGACACGGCTATGATAGTTACAATACCCAAAGAAACCCAAACTTTCATCCAGTGTGATTCTGCCGGTTTTTCGTCTTCAAACTGATAATCCGTCTCACTGAAACCGGTTGATGTAACCGGTTGTTTTATTTCTTCATCCGGCTGTCCGGAAGATTCTTCTACCGTTTCTGTTGTTTCAGGTACTGAAGATTTCTCCTCTGTTTCTTCCACTGTTCCGGGATCTTCCGTCTCTTTTACCTCTGCTTGTTCCGGTTCGATAGATTCTTCCGTCAATTCTTCTACCTTATTTCCTACAGACCCTGTTGTTTGTAAATCAGGCTCCGTAACAGCAACGGTTTCCTCCGGGGCGGAAACTTCTTCAGCTATTGGCTGTAACTGCGGAGTTTCACTAACCGCTTCTTCATTTTCAGGAAGGATCTCTTCTACAGATTCGTCTTCGCTCTCTTTCTCTTCTGCACCATTGGATATATCCAGGTCTGTAAAATCAACATCCTCATTCAGTTCTGTTGTTTCAAAGAATGAAAACGGTTTATTGACTAATTCACGTAACTCCTTATCGGGTAGAAAAGAAAACTTATAATGTGCAGGGATCGTAAAACGCTCACCTGTATTCACATGGATACTTTCCCGTTTTTCTACCAAGACAATTTTAAAGGTGCCAAGCCCCTTTACTTTAGTCATTTTGTCAGTGAAAACGCCCTGTGATACGATGGCAATAAACTCTCTCAGGAATTGCTCGGAGCTATTCCTGTCCTTTCCGGTACGCTCGGCTAGTAAAGCGGCCAGGTCTTGTATCGTTAGCCGACTATTCATTGTCGCTCAATTCTTTTAATTTAGATTTAATGGTTGCTCCCGGTTTGAAAACAGGTACTAATTTCGGAGGGACCAGATAACGCTTCCCGTTTGCCGGATTTACAGAGATGCGTTCTGCTTTCTTTTTGATTTCAAACAGCCCGAACCCTTGTAAATAAATAGCATCATTATCCATTAACTTTGAACCGACCACAGCCCCAAAAGCAGATAACATTTCTGTTACCTCCTGTGAAGTCCACCCCAATTTCGCGGACAACTCTGTTATCAGTTCTTTGTTTTTCATACTTACTTCATCAATAGATTCAGCAGCGATATTAGTTATTTTTTTGTAAACAGACAAACTTCTTAATGGTTTTTATATCAAAGCAACACTTTTCCGTATAGGTCAAAAGCCTGTGATTCTTCGATATTTACGTTATAAAATTCTCCCGGATTCAATGATTGCTCTTTAAAAACAAGGATTTCCGGATCAACCTCAGGTGAGTCAAACTCGGTACGTCCGACATAATAATCTTCATCCTCACGATCGAGCATTATTTTAAAAGTCCGGCCTACCTTTTCTTCGTTTATCTCGGCAGAGATACGTTCTTGTATCCGCATAAGATAATCCAAACGCTCCTGTTTTACCTCTTCAGGGACATCATCCGTATAATTCTTGAATGAATAAGTGCCTTCTTCGTGACTGTAGGCAAATGCCCCCATACGCTCGAAGCGTGCTTTTTTGACAAATTCGACTAACTCTTCAAAATCCTGCTCCGTCTCCCCCGGATGACCGACCATCAGCGTTGTCCGGAGATGAATGCCCGGAACCTCTTCGCGAATACGTTCCAGTAAGGCGTATGTTTCTTCCTTGGTTATATTACGGCGCATCATTTTCAACATATGATCACTGATATGCTGTAAAGCGATATCCAGATATTTACAGACATTATCACGTTCACGCATTACCCGTAACAGATCATAGGGGAAATGAGACGGATAACCATAGTGTAAGCGGATCCATTCCACACCGGGAATATCAGAAATACGTTCGATCAATTCCGGTAACGCGTACCTCTTATATATATCCAGTCCGTAATAGGTCAAATCCTGTGCGATCACCTGAAACTCTTTTACCCCCTGGGCAACGAGCAGACGCACTTCTTCTTCTATCTGCTCCATCGGAAGAGACTGATAATGCCCGGTACTGATAGGTATCGCGCAGTACGAACAGGTGCGGTTACATCCTTCCGCTATCTTCAGAAAGGCATAGTGTTTCGGGGTTGTCAGCACACGGTCGGAAGCCAGTTCGCGATAATAAGATTTACCGATATCGGACAGGAGCTGTTTCCAATTGAACTTACCGTAAAAATGATCTACTTCGGGTAGTTCCTGCTTCATTTCTTCCAGGAAACGCTCCGTAAGGCATCCCATAACGTATAATTGCCCGATCTTTCCTTTCTTCTTGGCTTCCCCTAATTCCAGAATCATATTGATCGATTCCTCCTGGGCATCTCCGATAAAACCGCAGGTGTTTACAACGACAATCTCTCCGTTTATTTTATGGGGATCATGTTCTACCGTATAACCGTTAGCTACAAACTGGCGCATCAGCTGTTCCGAATCGACCAGATTCTTCGAACAACCAAGCGTGATTATATCTACTTTATTTTTTCTCATATGA
Organism: Parabacteroides sp. AF18-52; assembly: GCF_003479145.1. Lineage (NCBI taxonomy): Bacteria > Pseudomonadati > Bacteroidota > Bacteroidia > Bacteroidales > Tannerellaceae > Parabacteroides > Parabacteroides sp. AF18-52. The sequence continues at coordinate 349,320 of NZ_QUGR01000001.1, read as the reverse complement.
TTAATATACAAACAAATAGTAACCAATTCCCCTCTTGAGCGGGGAAAGGGGTGTGTAAAAAGTATCAAATACGTAATTGTTACACACCCCCTGCCCCCTCTCAAGAGGGGAAAAGTTACTCTTAAATATTATTCTCCAAATAATGAATTGACAAATTCCTTTTTGTTAAAGACCTGCAGATCTTCCATCCCTTCACCCAGACCGATATATTTCACCGGGATACGGAAATGGTCAGAAATACCGATCACCACACCTCCTTTAGCTGTTCCGTCCAATTTAGTGACAGCCAACGCATTCACCTCCGTTGCGGCCGTAAACTGCTTAGCCTGTTCAAAAGCATTTTGCCCTGTGGAACCGTCCAGCACCAGTAAAACTTCGTGGGGAGCATCCGGAATGACTTTCTTCATCACATTCTTGATCTTGGTCAGCTCATTCATCAGGTTTATCTTGTTATGCAGACGACCTGCCGTATCGATAATCACCACATCTGCATTATTAGCCTTGGCCGAACTAAGCGTATCGAATGCCACAGAAGCCGGATCTGAACCCATTTTCTGCTTTACGATAGGGACACCGACACGTTCACTCCAGATAACGAGTTGCTCCACAGCCGCTGCACGGAATGTATCGGCAGCTCCCAGGTAAACATTTTTCCCGGCTTTCTTGAACTGATAAGCGAGCTTTCCGATCGTAGTCGTTTTACCGACCCCGTTCACACCGACCACCATAATGACATAAGGCTTTTTATCTTCCGGCAGAGTAAAACTTTCAGCATCTTCCGTATTATTTTCGGTCAACAGAGTTGCGATCTCATCACGCAACAACGTTGTCAGTTCCTGGGTAGTCACATATTTGTCACGGGCTACGCGCTTCTCGATGCGTTCGATGATCTTCAACGTTGTGTCTACACCGACATCGGAAGTAATAAGCACCTCTTCCAGGTTATCCAATACTTCATCATCGACTTTGCTCTTACCGGCAATGGCCCTGGTGAGTTTAGAAAAAACATTTTCTTTGGTCTTAGATAACCCTTTGTCTAAAGTTTCCTTTTTTTCTTTACTGAAAAAGCTAAAAATACCCATATATTAATCCGCTTAATTTATTTCTGCTTAGAATGAGACCGCTAAGTTACAACTTTTTTAGTTGACAGTTGACAGTTGACAATGGAAAGTTATCTAAAAACTGTCACTTGTCAACTGTCAACTTAACCATTTCTCCCTTTATAATCTTCGTAGCCGAATGTCCGGTATAGAACCAGTTTGTCATCCTTACTCCACAGAGCCAATGACGGATGTGGTATTCCGTTGAACATGGACGTTTTTACGATTGTATAATGGATCATATCTTCAAAGATAATCTTATCTCCTATTTTCAACGGTTCATCAAACGACCAGTCTCCCATATAATCACCACTCAGGCAACTGTTTCCACCGATACGGTAAGTCGGTTTTCCTTCTATCCGGTCAGTGGCATTACGGATGGCCGGCTTATACGGCATTTCCAGGCAATCCGGCATGTGGCAGGTAAACGACGCATCGATTATAGCAGTCTTTATACCGTGGTTCTCCACGATATCCACAACTGTGGTCAACAGGAAGCCTGTTTGCCAGGCAAAAGCACTTCCCGGTTCCATAATGATTTCTAAATTAGGGTATTTAGCCTTGAATGACTGAAGTAAAGATATCAGGTGTTCCGTGTCATATCCTTTTCGTGTCATTAGATGTCCGCCTCCCATATTCAACCATTTGATATGAGGAAGGAAACGTCCGAAACGCTTTTCCACTTCCCCCAATGTTTTTTCCAGATCATACGAAGAGGATTCGCAAAGCGTATGAAAATGGAGTCCTTCTACTCCTTCCGGTAACTTGTCGCCCAACAGGTCTGAAATAACTCCCATCCTTGAACCCGGTGCGCAAGGATTATATAACTCGGTTTCCACATCCGAATATTCCGGATTGATGCGCAAACCGCATGAGACACGGCTCCCATCCGCTTTCACCATCGGATAAAAACGCTCGAACTGAGATAACGAATTGAAAGTTATATGACTGCTATATTTCAATATGGCAGGAAAATCAGCTTCCGTATAAGCCGGGGAATACGTATGAGCCGGACTTCCCATTTCTTCAAAAGCCAACTGTGCTTCAAACTTCGAACTGGCCGTTGAATACGGTATATACTCACGAACGATCGGAAAAGATTTCCACAAAGCGAATGCCTTGAATGCAAGAATTATATTCACTCCTGCCCGCTCCTTTACACTTTTAATAAGTGCCAGGTTATTACGAAGCAGTTTCTCTTCCATCACATAACAAGGAGATGGTATTACGTTGAAATCGATCATCTAGTTTCTTTATTCAATTAAATAAGCTACAAAGATAATGTTATATTCAGAATATCCCAGTATACCAAGCGGAAGAAGATAACGTCAGCTACAAATCTTAATAGAGATAAGAGCGTAAACCCTCTGCCACAACGTTGGCAGAAGAATGTCAAGCTGGTGGCATTACTGTGCCATGCCTGTGGCACTCTTTTGCCATAGTAATGGCATCAGTTGTCAGTAACATGAAAAAAGTAATTTTATATAGGTATTACATAGGCAACTAGCAAGCATCCGACATTTGCAGTAGTATTACCCTTGCAATGACACAATAGTATTTGGTCCCCTTTAACAATATTTACAAGGCTTCCGGTTGTATATCTACTAAATATTAGTAGCTTTGCTAAAAAATAGTAGACTATTAATCAGAAAATTATAGACAGATGGAACGATTGACAGCACAAGAAGAAGAGATCATGTTGTATATATGGAAGTTAGGTCCTTGCTTTATCCGGGATATCCTGAGTGAAATGTCGGAACCCCGTCCTCCTTATACCAGTGTCGCATCCGTTGTGCGCAACCTGGAACGTAAAAAATATGTCTCGCCGAAGAAGTACGGAACAATTACCGAATTCTCACCTTTGATCAAAGAGGCAGACTACAAGCGGACTTTCATGTCGAATGTTGTCAGGGACTACTTTACGGGCTCTTACAAAGAAATGGTTACGTTTTTTGTAAAAGACCGGAAGTTATCTAAAAGCGATCTGCAGGATCTGATGAACCTGATTGAAAATGAAGAATAATTAAAAAACGCTCTGCTATGACGCCGCTATTTATCTATTTCATCAAAGTAAACCTGGCGTTGGCTTTACTTTATATAAGTTACCGCCTGTTATTCCGTAATGATACATTTTTCGGACTGAGACGGATAACGTTATTGGGCATGTTGCTGATTGCTTTTCTATATCAATTGCCTGATATCAGTAATTGGCTGTCAACACGTCCGACCATATCGGAAATGATTTCCTATTATTCAACGATCTTACCCAAGGAGATACCTGTCGAGGCTGCCGCAAGTATGGACAAAACGGCCAATGAAGCGAATATGGATTGGGGAAAAGCAGGCATGAACAGCTTTATCATCATCTATCTGTCCGGAGTGCTGATCTTAACCATCCGGTGCATAGCTGAAATGATAAACTTATTCGTAACACATCGGCGGAGTAAAAAGTGTATGATCGACGGAATTAAGGTATATCTGATCCCGGAAACGGAAGAACCTTATTCTTTCTTCCGATGGATCTTCATCCCTGCGAAACTACAGAATGAGCTTATATTGGGGGAAATACTCCAGCATGAAGCTGCCCATGTCCGGCAAGTTCACTCTTTCGATGTCTTGCTCGGAGAGTTGGTTTCTGTTATTTGCTGGATAAATCCGTTTGCGTGGCTCTTCAAGAAAGAGATCGGCATAAACCTGGAATATCTGGCAGATCAAGAAGTTATGCATGCGGGATACGACAAGAAAAAATATCAGTATCACCTCATAGGATTGGAACATTCAGATACGGCTATAGCAAATCTATATAATAATTTCAGTGTCTTACCATTAAAAAAGAGAATTTCTATGTTAAACAAAAAAAGAACGAATAATGTCGGAAAAGTAAAGTATCTGGCATTAATCCCGATGGCTGCTGCCATGTTGTTATTCAACAACATCGATGTAATGGCGCGGATTGTAAATAGCCGGACAACGGATGCCCCTAAAGCGCTTGTTGCTGCAACGACTCCCGAATTTGTCCCGGCAACGATAGCGGAAGCACCGCTTCCTCCGGATGATGACAAAGTGCACACTGTTTGTGAAGTGATGCCTGAATTTCCAGGTGGACAGGAAGCGCTGTTACAGTTTTTATCAAAAAGCATAAAGTATCCGACAGAGGCTTTTGAAAAGAAAGAAGAAGGGCGTGTGTCTCTGACATTTATCGTAGAGAAAGATGGTAGCATATCAGACATCAAAGTTGTACGCAGCATCTCTCCTTCGCTGGATGCAGAAGCCTTACGGGTTGTTAAATTAATGCCTAAATGGACTCCGGGTAAAAACAAATCAGGTGAAATCATAAGAGTCGCTTATACTGTACCTGTTATTTTCAGATTACAATAATCAATCCGGTTTAACATCTATTTCCCTTTTTTGAGTAGACACAAAGAAGGCATGAAATCTTCAAAATGCTGCCAGGCGATAATAAAGATAACATGCCCCACCCTCTCGAAAAAGGGAAATATTTTTATTAGTAGTTAGTACTTACAAAAGTATAGATTTTTATTAGATTCGTACTCCTTACTCGATATAAAATCGTATTTTTGTTTACAAAGTATCTTGTAATCCCGAATCCCATGAAACGACTATTATTACCTCTGATTCCTTTATTATGCCTGTCTTGTAATCCATCCGACAAAGAATATAAGGATTACTCGAAGGAAGTTATTATTACCGGAAAAGTCTTGAACAGTGATTTTTACCCGCAGGAAAAAGACTTAACACTTATCGTTCCGTTTTTCCGTGACCAGGAGACGAAATATGTTGTACCTATTGCTGAAGACGGAAGTTTTTCATTCCGTTTCTCTCCTTACGCCAAACTCCGAAATGTGCAGATCAGTAAGTATGCAGACCATTTATTTGTCAGTCCGGGCGATAGCCTGCATGTGGAGATAGACTTTAAAAACATTCTTAATCCGAAGATATCCGGAGATGCCGAAAAAAGGAATCAGGAAATAAATACTTTCGCACAGAGCGGACGCTATTATATAGAAGACTATTTAATCAGAAGAGATCTGGAACCGGAAGCCTTTGAGACTGAATTACAACAGGAATATCAACTACGGCAAGAACGCAGACTGGAGTTTCTCGACACATACAAACCGGACGAAGAGATACGGCAATATACGGACAAACTTTTGAAAATCGATTATTATCGCATATTGATCGACTATCTCAGCACCCGGAGCTGGCAAAATAAAGATATCTCAAGATACAACGAACAGGAGATATTTGCTAAAGCCGACTCTTTTTTTGAAGGGGAGATCATTCCGTCAAATATATTCAAGTTGACAGAAACCATTAGTTCTTTTATTACTTGCCAAATATATAAAGTAAAGAAAGAGAAGACTACTTTCGATGATTTCGTAGCTTATCCCACAGGGAAAAATATCAAGCAATATCTTTATGCTGCATCAATCTCACAGTCGCTAGTATCAAACGACACAACGCTTTTCTCCAGTCGGCAGAAACAACTTGATTCGATTGTACATATTCCTGTTCTAAACCAGGTGCTTCATTCGGCTTATCAGAACAAAAAAGATTTTCTGAAAAATCCCCGTACCGTATCTAATTATATGCTTTACGGGAACTATTCCGATATGCCGGGTTTGAAAGTCGATATGGATTTTATGAAACCTGTTTATGAGATAATGGACAAATATAAAGGAAAAGTAATTTATCTGGATTTCTGGACTACAGCTTGTTCTCCCTGCCTGGGTGAAATGGAACCGCTCAAAAAACTTCGTAAAGAGTTTTCTCCGGAGGATGTCGTTATGGTAAGCATTTGTGCCGGTGGTCCCAGAAAGACATGGGAAGATTTAGTGAAACGGCTGGATCTGCAACAACCGGGAATCGATTGCCTGTATCAAACGGACTTTGCGGATGATAAATCTTTAATAAAAATATTGAACCGACTGGAACTAAAAGGCTATCCTCATTATCTATTGCTCAACCGCGAAGGAATCATTGTGGATTACGGAACAGTAGTACGCCCCAGTGATCCTCGAACCAAACAAAAAATAAACAGTCTGTTATGATATAAAAAGCCAATAGATTCATAATTGATCTATTGGCTTGATTTTATTTGTTTTAGAAATCTCCTTTTACAATTTATCGATCCACCGCTTACCTGCTGGGGTTATCGTATAAATATAAATACCAACTGCGACGATTGCTAATATTCCAAAAGTTATCATTTTCTTTATTTTAAGATGTTATTACCAATACGGGCAAATGCAAAAACGACTATGAGTCCCAAAAGTACTACATAACACCATTTAATTTCAATTCCCTGAAAAAATGATATTATTCCCCCCAAAACCATTGCCGCAAAAGTTAACCTTGACAGATCGTAAAAGTACTTACCCATTGTCTCTTTACGGACTTTTTGCTTTTCTTGTTGAACTATAAACTTTCCCATAACGTAAGATTTTAATTGTAATCAGTTACAAATGTAATTATTTTTTCATCTATAAGGATAGATTATCAAATTATTTTCATTCAAGTAAACCGGATTTAGTATTAAGATATTGCAAGATACAAATTAGACTGGGGCATTGATGGATAATATTCTTTGAAGATGATGCCGATCTCTATCCCAAAGACGAAAATCAGAACTATATCCAAACGGATCTTTTTGAATGCTGATGCACCATTCCAGTTCGTCTATATGAAGATGGTAGTTATGACCTTTTCGCTCGAATCCTGCATTTTGAGAATTTGTGAACTTATTTACTTTATGATTGTCAACCGGGCAAATTTTAAAAGTAACTGTTTTTGTCCGAAATGAGTGAATGCCACTGTTGCTTTGGCATTGCCTCCATCTCCTTCGATAGCAATAACTTCACCTTCCCCGAAGCGGTCATGGCGTACTTTGGCTCCGACACGTAAACCGGAAAGATCGGAAGCAGGTGCAGAAGACGATACCGGAGAGGAAGTTGCAGTTTCCACCTTTCTCAAACGCTGACGTTGTTGTGCCTGTGCCACAGGAGAGATGAAAGACGGTTCTTCTTTCTCCACTGCCCGAGGCTGCTGGAAAGGTGAAGAAAAAGCCGGACGTTCAAAGCGTTCACGGGCAGCAGCAAACGTATCTGCTGACGAGTCTGCCGGAAGTTCCAGAAACTGCACATCGATATCTTTCAGGAAACGGCTGGGAGAACACATGGCACTCTGCCCGTTCCGAAAACGGCTCTTGGCATAAGTCAGTACACAGTTTTCTTCGGCACGGGTAATTGCTACATAAAATAAACGACGTTCTTCCTCCACCGCACGCGGATTATCTTTCGACATGGACGACGGGAACAGTTCTTCTTCCAGACCGACTACAAACACATTTCTAAATTCCAATCCTTTGGCAGCATGAACAGTCATCATGGTAACTTTATTCGCCTGTTCGTCTTTGTCATTATCCTGATCCGTCAACAGGGATATTTCAGAAAGAAAGTCTGCCAGAGAAACTTGTTCGACTCCTTCCTCGCGTCTCAGTTCGCAAAATTCAGCGATACCTTTCAATAACTCCTGCAGATTCTCCTGTTTACTGATCCCTTCTACCGAACGATCCTGAAAGAGCGTACTGACGATTCCACTCTCCTTTACGACCATAGCAGCCATTTCTTCAGCGGAAAGACGTGCATTCTCCTGTATAAACCGTTCAATCATTTCACGGAAGTCGGACAACTTCTTCGCCGTCCCACTATTGATCGGCAACGCATAATCAATCGGCGCATTCAGTACGGTCCAAAGACTTACGTTATTTTCCGTAGCAGCACTGATCACTTTATTAACTGTCGTATCACCGATTCCCCTGGAAGGATAATTGATAACACGTTTAAAAGCCTCTTCATCATGCGGGTTGACTATCAGGCGCAGATAAGAAATTACATCCTTCACTTCTTTACGCTGATAAAAAGACAAGCCGCCATATATTTTGTAGGGTATTCCTCTTTTACGAAGCGCCTCTTCCAGAATACGCGATTGGGCATTTGTCCGGTACAGAATGGCAAATTCGGAATAATCATAATCCTTGCGCATCCGCATTTCATTGATCATGGCTGCTACTGCGTATCCTTCTTCATAATCGGAATAGGAAGAAGAGACACGGACTTTACTGCCTTGCTCCTTTTCCGAATATACGTTCTTGAATATCTGTTCTTTATTCTTATGGATCAGACTGTTTGCCGCATTTACGATATTCTGTGTAGAACGGTAATTGCGTTCCAGTTTGAAGATACGGCAACCCGGATATTGATTTTTGAATTGCAGGATATTATCGATATTGGCTCCACGGAAAGAGTAAATACTTTGAGCATCATCTCCCACCACACAAATACGGCGATGTTGCTCGCAAAGTTTCTGAACGATCAAATGCTGGGCAAAGTTCGTATCCTGATACTCGTCAACCAGTACAAACTGAAAGAAGCTACGATATTTTTCCAATACTTGCGGATGGTCGCGAAACAGGATATTCGTTTGAAGCAGCAGATCGTCGAAGTCCATTGCTCCTGCCTGCTGGCAACGGTTCTGATAGCGCTTATATATTTCACGTAACAAAGGGACTTTCGAATCTATATCATGCTGCATCAACTCCTTGGATTGCTCATAAGCCTTCCAGGTGACCAACGCATTTTTAGCGTTCGAAATACGACTCTGTATCATTCCGATACGATACACTTTATCATCCAGCTGCATCTCTTTGATAATCGCTTTCAGCAGACTCTTCGAGTCGGATGCGTCGTAAATTGTGAAGTTGGAAGGGTAACCGATATGTTCTGCTTCATAGCGAAGGATACGTGAAAAGATCGAGTGGAACGTTCCCATCCATAACCGGCGTGCCGTCTGGTCACCGGTTATCTTTGCAATACGTTCTTTCATTTCACGTGCCGCTTTGTTGGTAAAAGTAAGTGCAAGAATACTCTGAGGTGCCAGCCCCAAATGTACCAGATAAGCTATCTTATAAGTAAGTACTCTTGTCTTACCGGAACCGGCGCCGGCAATCACCAGCGACGGCCCTTCATTATATTTAACAGCTTCGCGCTGACTCTCATTTAGTTGATCCAGATATTCTTCCACGTACCTTCTCTTTTTAGGAATACAAAGGTACTAATTTTTATTTATTTGAACGTTCCAGGTCGTCGTTCGTGATACTACGGGCAACCTTCCTCACATTCTCCTTCAATTCCCCGAAACGGTAACTTACTGAAATACCGAATGTATTATCGTAATACCAGATTTTCTGGGTGAGATTAAAATCCGGATAAATTTGTTTACCGGTTCCTTTCCGGTAAGGTTGCAGGAAATTTTGTCCGCGTAAAGCCAGCGTCAGTTTCTCTTTCATAAACGATTTAGAGATCGTTGCTCCGTAATAATAAAATAAATCAGGATGATAACCCAGCGATATTTCCTGTTTACCGCAACCACCGGATAAATTGATACGCCATCCCCGGTTCAGCTTCTGTGAGAAATTGGCATATATACCTCCACTTACTCCCTGATTATCCAGTCCGGGAAGTAGAGTTTCATACTTCTTGTCGACCCACAAGTTCAGATAATAAAGAGATGCATTGACCGACAACGAAGTCTTAGCGGAAGGATTATATCCAACATAACCACCTAGTCCTCCGCCTCTTATATTTTCCAGATTTGCATAGGTATGATTCTGTACATTATTCGCATCCAGGAACTGATACTCACCGACCCCTTTGCGGGATTCAGTATAAAGCACGGTTGCCTGCATATTGAAGTTGGAGGCAAAATAGCTATAAGCCAATGTAATGCGATGATGTTTCTCCGATTTCAAATCCGGATTTCCGTAGTTGATACTCTTTCCCGTTATCGAGATATAAGGATTCAGACGGTCGATACCCGGCCTGCGCAAACGTAAATTATAAGACAAACGAAGACTCTGAAGATCGCTTATTTTAAATGATCCGGACAAAGACGGCACCCAGTCGGTTGCCTGATAACCGAAATCCTTTCCATAGCCTTCCTTATAGGTTACGTCCTGCCAGGTATGTTCCATCCGAAGGCCGCTTTTGACTCCCCATTTTTTATATGAATAGCTGTAACCTGCATAAACAGCCATTATATTCTGCAAATGTCTATAATCGAGAAAAGGTTGATAATCCGAAGGACTCCAGTCATCCGATTCCTGTCTTTTCACTTCTGAAATCGCTTTGCTGCTACTGACCCGGCGTATATATTTCAATCCGCTTTCCATACAATGTTTTCCGGTAAACGGATTTGTATAATCCAGTTGTAATGTATGTTCGTCACTCTTTGCTTTATTCCGTTGATGATTAAAATTTTCCAGATATTCCAACGAAACAGCATCTCCTTGTTTATCTATAATCTCTGAATAATTATTGGTGTTTTGTGGAGAATAACCATACTGATAAGACAATGTAAGCATCTCTTTCTTATTTCGCCTGAAAGAACGTTGATAATCTGCTTTTATCGAATTATATCCCCATTTATCATAATCATTCCGGTCATGCCCATAAGAATATACAGGTTCATGTCCGACGTCTTCCATGGAATAGCTAACGAAACTGTTCGATTTGTTATGCCCATTATTCAAAAAGCCAGATAAGGTTATCAGGTTAAGAAAATCGATCTCCAGACTAGCTTCCAGGCCTCCATAATGTCCGGGTGTTTTATAGGAACTATTGTTATATTGGTTCAGGTAAGTTTCTTCAGGCCTGTTAAACTGCTGCTGAAAAGATTCGGCCTTTATCTTACTTTTATAATGGCTGAAAGAATAATTGGCAGAGAGTGATAACTTGCCATATTTAATCGTAGCATATCCTCCTATCATCTGCATTCTGTTCAACAAGATCGTGTTCAGATCTGCATTGTATCCTTCGAACTCCGAACCTTTGGTTATAATATTCAGTACCCCGCTAACCCCTTCTGCATCATAACGTGCCCCGGGATCGGTAATGACCTCTATCTTTTTAATCGTATTAGCCGGTATACTCCGCAATGCTTCTTTCGGATTATTCGATAATATACCGGACGGTTTACCATTCATATAAACACGGAAGCTACTGCTGCCGTTTACTTTGATATCGTCATTACCGTCGACAGTTACAAACGGGACTTTCCGAAGCATCTCAAGCAATGTATTAGTTTTCGAATCGGGATCGTCCGCTATATTATAAACGGTCTTATCCACATCTGCCTTTATTAATGGCTTGGCTGCAACCACGCTCACTTCCGATAGTTCGATTTCTTTGAGGGACAGGGAATCAACCTGTCCGCATACTTCGATACTTTTAGAAAGTAAGATCAACACGCATAAACCAACTATTTTTTTCATATAATATATTTTAATTGAATTATCCGAAACAAAAGTAGACGGCAAAAGGAACGACGGTATAAATAATTGGCGTACATCTGTCTGACATTTATCTGACAATTACATGACATCCCGTTATTTAGCGGATTTCACGAAAATAGATACGAATGTTACCGGTACGGATTACAATAAATTCTTATCTTCGGGCGTTAATAAAAGAAAAACGATGAACACACGGTTAGCAGCAAATCTATCGGTTATTTTTACAGCCTGCATGCTTGTACTATCATTCAGTTTCGGCTTTCATAATTATTCGGAAGTACAGAAAGCAATCGTTTCGGATCTGAATCAGGCATTGCAGCAGACTATTATGCAAAAGTCCGGACAATGGATGAATCAGGATACACTTAAAACTTATTCGCGCTTGTCTGCTCTTTTCGGAAATCCGGTCTCTATCGAAAGTTATAATAAAGATTTTGCCGAAGCATTGAAGTTTGAGCAACTGAAAAAGAAAAGCGGTATTATTGTACACGTAAAAAATAAGAAAACAACAGATAAATCTATCGCATACGTAACTCCTGAAAAAGATCAAACACAGAATTATCTGGCAAGCGATACCGTTATCTGGCTGAGTGCCAACCTGAATATCCCCGAAGCATCACAGGAAGAACTGGGAATTTCTTTTCAAGGATATATCAATTACTCGACTGCGGATATTTTGGCACTTACAGATAAACGAACTCCTTTGATACTGTTGATCGTTGCTATCTTGTCCGGTGCCCTTTCTGTCTTTTTATTTCGTCGCAGAAGCGCAAGCCAGCCACAAGAAGAAAAGACGTTGGTCTTCGGAAATCTGACTTTTTCCTGTCACCATGCATGTTTCTATAAGGAAGATCGGGAGAAACTAAAACTTACTCCGCAACAATACAAGATCATGGAAATGTTTTTCCTCTCCTCCTCCCATATCCTGCCGAGAGCAGATATCTGCGATACACTATGGCCGGGTAAAGACAATGCCGACGAAACGTTGAATACTTTGATCCGACGTCTGCGTCCGCTGGTAGAAGATAACAGCAATTTAAAAATAACGACCGACAGAGGAAGAGCTTATCAGTTGGAGATCAAAGAAAGCATTGCGGTATAAATGTCATTCATTTTATATTTATGAAACACATACGTATTATTTTTTGTACTCTTTTCTGCTTCTGCTACATTGCCGGTTTGCAGGCACAATCAGAGCAATTAAAAGCCGATATTCAAGAAATTATCAAAGATAAAAAAGCCCGGATAGGTGTAGGTATCATATTAAATGGCAAAGACACTGTTACCGTTAATAACGAAGACCGGTATCCGATGATGAGTGTATTCAAGTTTCATCAGGCATTGGCAGTACTCAATTATTTGCAACAAAACAATCTGCCTCTCGATACCCAAATACGGATGGAGAAAGAGGATATAATCGAAAACACTTATAGTCCGTTGCGTGATAAATATCCCCAGGGAAATGTATCCCTTCCGATCAGTGAACTTTTGAAGTACACTATCCAGCTAAGTGATAATATAGCTTGCGACGTCTTATTCAAATATATAGGCGGTCCTTCTGTTGCGGATAAGTATATCCGTTCCTTAGGTCTACAGCAATTCTCTATTGTAATCACCGAAGATGATATGCATCTGGATTTATCAGCTTGCTACCTGAACTGGAGCACACCATTGGAAGCTGCCCGTTTATTAGACATCTTACTTACCCGGTCATTATTTAAAGAGGAATATCAGGAATTCATCAAAAATATCATGATCGAATGTGAAACCGGAAAAGACCGTTTGCCACAGCCATTATTAAAAACAAAGGCAGTTATAGGACACAAAACCGGTACCAGTGATCTGAATGAAAAGGGGCAATTTATTGGTACAAATGACATCGGTTTTGTTCTGCTTCCGGATGGAAGCAGATACACTGTTGCTGTATTTATCAAAGATTCAAATGAAAGTATGGAAACAAATGCGAAAATCATAGCTTCCATATCGGACGTGATTTATAAATACCTCACTGAATGAGGTATTTATATCCTCTTATTTCAAAGCACGTCTAAGCCTGCCTAAACCATCGATCAGAAGCGCTCTCGGACAAGCAATATTGATGCGAATAAAGTACTTACCCACTTCACCATACATGTTTCCTTCGTTTACCAACAGTTTTTCCTTATCCAGCAAAGTCTTCACAATCTCTTCCGAAGATTGTTTCCGGGCGGAACAATCGACCCAAACCAAATAGGTTCCTTCCAACGGTAAAACTTTCAAATGAGGGAGATACTTTTCAAAATATCTTTTCAGGTAATTATAGTTGCCCAGCAGGTATTGTTTAAGATCTTCCAACCATTCTTCACCTTCATTGTAGGCAGAGATCAGGGCTTCAACTCCAAAAGGATTCACATCGCAGACCTCGTTGATATTAATCGCCTTGTCTATTTTCATACGCACATATTCATTGGCAGAAATAATGTTTGCTATCTGTAATCCAGCCAGATTAAAAGCCTTGCTAGGTGAAATACAGGTAACGGAATTCATCAGGAACTCTTTCGAGATGGAGGCAAAAGGTGTATAAGAATGCTCCGGAAAAACGAGTTCGCAATGAATCTCATCAGCGACCACCCATACGTCATTCCGAAAACAAATCTCGCCGATACGCATCAATTCCTGCCGGGTCCAAACTCTGCCTGCCGGATTATGCGGGTTGCATAAAAGTAATAATTTGACTTTAGGATCGGAAGCTTCTTTTTCCAAACCATCGAAATCGATCCGGTAAGTTCCATCGGTATAAAGAAGTGGATTGGTGACCACTTCGCAACCGTTATTACGAATAGAGGAGAAAAAGCAATTGTAAACCGGAGTTTGTACCAATACACGATCGCCCGGCATGGTCAGTGCTTTGATTATGGCTGATAAGGCTGGAACTACACCAGAAGTATAGATAATCCAATCTTCCTTTATTTGCCAACCGTGCCGTCGCATAAACCAGTTCGTTACAGCTTCGTAATAAGCGGAAGGCACTTTGGTATAACCGAAAATGCCATGTTCCACTCGTTTGTGCAATGCTTCAACCACACAAGGGGCTGTGCGGAAATCCATATCGGCTACCCACATGGGAAGAACATCCTCTTCTTTTGCTGTATCCCATTTATAGGAATTACTTCCACGACGGGGTATTATTTCATCAAAATTGTATTTCATTGATTGAAGCAAGTTATGTTATCCCACAGTCTCAATTCACAATTTGCCGGTCGCAGGATGTTTTCATCAATAATGATTTCATTATAACTTTCAGCCGTGATGCATCCGGTACGCGGATTTTTTATGCTATGTACCGGGCTGTTAATGGTAGCTTGTACACTGCTGTATTCAAAACAAAGATCAGCATCATCCGCCATTGTACAGTTCTCCATCACCAGGTCATGTGCATAACAAAGAGCCTGTGTTCCTGATATTTTGCAATTTACCAGACGCAGGTTATGTGAGTGCCATCCCAGATATTCACCGGTCAGTTCAGAATCGTACACTGTCACATTTTCAATATTCCAGAAGGCATCTTTCGAATGGATAACGGCATTACGGATTTCGACATTCTTGCAGTACTGGAATGAATAATTCCCATTCTGGCTGTAATTCTCAATATGAATATTCTCTCCGTGCATAAACAGGTAATCTGCTTTGTCGACCTGTACATTCTTCAGTTCAACGTTGCGGCAATGCCAGAATGTTTCCAACGCATTGGATAGTTGCACATTCTCTAATTTGATCCCATCCATATCACGGAACATCTTCGGGGCTTCTACAATAGTGTCAGTCATTTGCAGATTCCTTGAATACCATAAAGCTGCACGTGCTCCATCAGTAAAAAGACAATTTTTCAGGATAAAGCCATCGTTATGCCAAAAGGGATATTTACCCTCGAAGCGGCAGTTTACCGCGATGATATTACTGCATTCTTTTAAAGCTGATTCACCTGTATGAATCGTTACATTTTCCAGTTGTAAATCATGTGTCGCAAATAAAGGACGTTCGCCTTCATATTCTTTGTTCTTAATAATTTCCATAATTCAATTAATTAGTTTATTCGTTATTTTATAATTCCTATTTGTTTTTTATAGCAAGACTTTACTGAAGAAATCCGTCTGCTTTTCCGCATGGCTATTTTCTACACTACAAAATTACAATCGGGATATAATATCTTTTGTAGACAAATTACTGGTATCATTACCTAAATTACAGAAATTCAAAATATCGTATTTTCATGAGGAATATAATGATACATATAGATTTATTCGTACTTTTACAGGTGTACAAGTCTACAAAGCAGATTGCCATTCGACTATGCATTTAACAGTTATCAGAACATGAAAACCAATTATCAAAAATTTTTAGCCGGTGAATACTGCAACCGGCTCGACAAAGAGGTTTTGGATATGATCATCCGGAATAAAAGATTACTCTCGAAATTTAATGCAACGGATATTTCCGATACGGAAGCGAGGACGGAGCTTTTGCATGAAATGTTCGGGAAAGTTGGCAAGTATGTAAGTGTGGATATCAATTTTCATTGCGAATGCGGTAAACATATCTTTATTGGGGATAAGGTCGTTATAAATATGAATTGTACCTTTTTAGACGATAACATTATTACGATCGGAAACCATGTTTTAATTGCTCCCAACGTACAACTATATACTGCAACACACCCGGTAGCTGCCAACGAAAGATTTGTAGAAAACTGGGATGAAAATTCAGGGGAACTCTTTTTCAAAACGAAAGCCCTCCCGATCACCATCGGAAATTATGTATGGATCGGAGGCGGCGCTATCATCCTTCCGGGTGTCACGATCGGAGATAATTGCGTTATCGGCGCCGGAAGTGTGGTAACCCAATCAATACCCGCCAACAGTATAGCGGTTGGAAATCCTTGTAGAGTTATCAGAAAAAATTCCAATTGACAGGAATAGTCATTTGTTCCCTATTGTCTATTTCAACGTACCCAACTAATTGACAATCTATTACAGTTTCCTCGTAAATCCCAGGTTTGGAAACTCCAGTTCCCTCCGCAGGGAACTGGAATTTCCCAGGTAGGAAACGCGAGTTTCCCAGGCAGGGAACTGGAGTTTCCTACTTAGGAAATTTACGGAAACTAACTATATAATTGTAATACTCAACCTGCGGCTGTCACCGCCGTCGCGGAATTCACAAAGATAGATACCTTGCCAGGTCCCCAGGTTCAGACGATGGTTCTTTATCGGAATAGTTACAGACGATCCTAATAGCGAAGCCTTGATATGGGCAGACATATCATCGTCTCCTTCCAGCGTATGGGTAAAATAAGAAGCTCCGTCGGGCACCAATTTATTGAAAAAGGTATTGAAGTCGTGACGGACAGACGGGTCCGCATTCTCATTCAGGGTAAGCGCGGCAGAAGTATGTTTGATAAACAGGAATAACAGGCCGCTTTCCGGTAGTTCCGGCAGACGGGAAACAATATCCCGCGTGACGAGATGGAATCCCCGGTTATAATGAGGCAATTGTATATCGAATGTTGTAGCCATGATAAATCTCCGGTTTATTGTTCCAGTAATCCTTCCAGATAACGTTCCGGTGATAAACCGACCTGTTGCATGAATCCGGCAAGGGCACTAAAGTTCAGTTCTTCAGTCTCACTGTCAAGTAAAGTTACTTTGCGGATGACATTCAGGGGCAAAGAGATGGGAACGAAAGGTTGCAATTGCCCGTCCTCGTACCGGTAACCGGCATCGGCAGGATTGCGAAGGACTGTCAACCGCCATTCTTTCTCCGGTGCACATGCCGGATTCTTTACTTCCAGGCAAGCATTACATAAGAGTGAGAAGAAACGCGAATCAGCCGTAAAACCACTGTGCTCTTCATCGAAAAAGAACTTATCGTATTCACGCTCCATCTGTGTAACAAAATTGGCGAGTACCTGCCCTTCATCATATTTACAGCGGATCAGGAACATGTTTTCAAAAAGACAATGTTCAGCCAATTGCTCATAATCGAGTGACAAACGCAGGTATGGCAATCCGGAGTCTTTTACTTTCCCGGGAAGAAAAGTGCCGTCTTCATAAAAAGATAACTTATAAAGATCCATCTCCGGCCCGATCAGCATCCGCCGCTTTTCACGAAAAAAAGGAATGGCTTGTTTACTCTCTTCCTTTGGAATTCCTTTCTGTACTTCATACTCACCTATGGCTTTCCTTAGCAACGACAATCCATATTGATATTCTTCCTTGGCAACGATATATAATAAATTTTCAGCTTGTAAGATAAACGCCGGTTCCCCAGCCGGTTTCATGCAACCTTCGACAAAGGAATGTAGTGATATATAAGTATATAATTCCATTAAATTAATATTTTTTACGGGCAAAGATACACTATAATTCAGAGAATTGCTACCTTTGTTTCAACTATCAATAATTCTAATAACCAATTACAACAAGATGAAACGTCGTGATTTCTTAAAGACCAGTGTAGTAGCTGGTGCCGCTCTTTCAATAGACTTTAAAGGGTTGCAAGCTGCCTTATCAACCAATACGATGGCAGTGGAACAAGCTCCTGAAATGGTAGCCGTTATGGGTGGCGAGCCTGAAGTCATGCTTGACAAAGCATTGGAGACCCTGGGGGGAATCGGAAAGTATATCAAAAAAGGGCAAAAAGTCGTTATCAAACCGAACATCGGATGGGACCGTACACCGGAACTGGCAGGAAATACCAACCCACAACTTATCAAAGCGCTGGTAAAGAAATGCCTGGATGCCGGAGCAGAAAAAGTAACCGTTTTCGACCATACCTGCGATAACTGGCAGAAATGTTATGAAAGCAGTGGTATCGCTGCAGCCGTAAAAGAAGCCGGAGGTATTATCATGCCGGGTAATGACGAAAAGTATTTCAAAGAAGTATCTATCCCCAACGGAGTAAAAGTAAAATCAGCCAAGATACATGAAGCACTGATCGAAGCGGATGCCTGGATCAACGTTCCTATCTTGAAGAATCATGGTGGAGCAAAACTATCCTGTGCCATGAAGAATTATATGGGGATCGTTTGGGACCGCCGGTTCTTCCATCAGAACGACCTGCAGCAATGTATCGCCGATATTTGTACCTGGCAGAAGAAACCGGTACTGAATATCGTAGATGCTTACCGTATGATGCACCAGAACGGGCCGCAGGGTAAAAGCGCTGCCGACGTAGCTACATTGAAATCCATGATCGTCTCTCCGAATATCATTGCGATCGACACGGCCGCTCTGGCTCTGTTCAACCAGGTAAAGAAACTGGATATGGAAGCTGTCGGACACATCGGTAAAGGAGAAGAATTAAAACTGGGAACAACGGATTTAAAGAAAGTCAATATCAAACGTATTAAGATTTAATGAAGCGACCTAATTATTTAAAAGGACTGAGAGTTCTGCTCGCAGTCCTGTTTTTTATACCCATCCTTCTTTTCTTCCTGGACTTTACGAATAAGATGCCGATGGATATACATAAACTGCTGCATGTCCAGTTACTGCCTGCTATTTTGGGCGGTATGTTCGGGATCGTAGCCGTTCTACTTCTGCTGACGTTATTCTTCGGGCGTATCTACTGTTCGGTAATCTGTCCGGCCGGAGTTTTCCAGGATATGATCAATCGCCTGTTCTGTATAGGCAAAAAGAAGAAAAAAGGGATACGACGGTTCAAATATCATAAACCCTTGAACTGGGTACGTTATGTTCTACTGGCGGCAACAGCGATAACGGCTGCACTGGGATTTTCCGGTCTGTGCCTGTTACTCGATCCGTACAGTAACTTTGGACGCATCGCAGCAAATTTGTTCCGCCCTTCCGTCATGTGGGGAAATAACATTTTGGCCGACTGGTTGATGAAAATGGATAACTACTCGTTGTTTCATGTAACGATCAGTACCGTGAGCATGGCAGGTCTGGTGGCCGGCATCGTGGCATTGGTTGTATTTGCCGTGATGGTTATTTTCCGCGGCCGTCTGTTTTGTAACTCGTTATGTCCGGTTGGAGCTTTGCTTAGTCTGGTTTCGCGTTATTCATTCTTCCGCATTTCGTTCGACAAAGAGGCTTGTACTCATTGTGGGAACTGTGAACATACCTGTAAAGCAGAAGCGATCGACGCTAAAAATCTGACGGTCGACACATCGCGTTGCGTGGATTGTTTCAACTGTGTTTCATCCTGCTCCAAAGGCGGATTGCAATACCGTTTCAACCCTCCTTTCAGGAAAGAAGAAAAGAAGATTGCCGAAGCTGCCATGAATATGGAAGCAGAACCGCAACCGGCAGTGAACAGCCGTCGTACTTTTCTGGCAACCGGAGCTACTGTTGCCGCTACCCTCCCGATCGTTTCGGCTATTGCGGAAGGTGTCGAACAAGCCAAAGGTAATGGACATGGGAATGGTCACGGAAAGAGAAAAGGCCGTAAAAAATGGCCGCCCGTTACACCTCCGGGATCACTGAGCCTGGAACGTTTCAAAGACAAATGTACCGGATGCCATATCTGTGTGGTGAAGTGTCCGAGCCAGGTATTGCGTCCGGCCGGATTGGAATATGGTTTCGATTATCTGTTGAAGCCGCGCATGGCCTATCTCAGTAGTTATTGTAATTACGAATGCACGATATGCTCGGAAGTTTGCCCGGCCGGTGCCATTATGCCTATTACGGTGGAAGAAAAGAAATCGTTGCAGGTAGGTATTGCCACTTTCTTTATCAACCGTTGTATTGTGAAGACGGAAGGAACTGACTGCGGTGCCTGCTCCGAACACTGTCCGACACAGGCTGTACACATGGTACCTTACGAAGGAACACTGACGATCCCACAGGTAAATCCCGACTTATGTGTAGGTTGCGGCGGCTGCGAATCGATCTGTCCGGTGCGTCCGATGCGGGCTATTATCGTGAAGTCGAATGTGGTGCATCAAACCATTGTTTTACCGGAAGAGGAAGAAGTCAAAAACGTAGAAGTAGATGACTTCGGATTCTGATAGAATTATATTACCTTTGCGCCCAAAGCAAAGATAAAGAATGAAATTCGAATTACAACACAACGATACTAAGACAAATGCAAGGGCGGGCTTGATTACAACCGATCACGGGGTAATCGAGACGCCCATTTTTATGCCTGTCGGAACACAAGGCACAGTGAAAGGCGTCCACATGACCGAACTGAAAGAGGATATTAAGGCACAGATTATCCTGGGTAACACCTATCATCTATACCTGCGTCCGGGTCTTGAAATCCTGGAGAAAGCCGGGGGATTGCACAAGTTTAATACATGGGATCGCCCTATCCTGACCGACAGCGGAGGTTTTCAGGTATTCTCGCTTTCCGACAACCGCAAATTGCACGAGGAAGGAGCCGAGTTCCGTTCTCATATAGATGGTTCAAAGCATCTTTTCACCCCCGAAAAGGTAATGGATATCCAGCGTATCATCGGTGCCGACATCATTATGGCTTTCGACGAATGTTGTCCGGGAGATGCCGACTATGATTATGCAAAAAAGTCACTGGGTTTGACCGAACGATGGCTGGACCGTTGTTTCGACCGTTTCAATTCCACGGAGCCGAAATATGGTTACAGCCAATGCCTCTTCCCGATCGTACAGGGTTGTGTATATCCAGATCTGCGCCGTCATGCGGCTGAGAACATTGCAAAGAAAGGGGCTGACGGAAATGCTATCGGCGGACTGGCTGTCGGCGAACCTACCGAGAAGATGTACGAAATGATCGAGGTTGTCAATGAAATATTACCCAAAGACAAACCTCGCTACCTGATGGGGGTCGGGACTCCGATTAATCTGCTGGAGGCAATCGAGCGCGGCGTGGATATGTTCGACTGTATCATGCCGACCCGTAACGGACGTAACGGGCAGATCTTCACGCAATACGGTACGATCAACCTGCGCAATAAGAAATGGGAGGACGACTTCTCCCCTGTCGATCCGGATGCCCACTCATACGTAGATACGCTTTACAGCAAAGCATACCTGCATCATCTGATCAAAGTAAACGAACTCCTGGGTCTGCAAATTGCTTCCATCCATAACCTCGCCTTCTATCTGTGGCTGGTGAAGGAAGCACGAAAGCATATCATCGCCGGTGACTTTGCTATCTGGAAAAGCGGTATGGTGCAGCAACTAAATAATCGACTTTAAGAATTGAAGATTGAAAATTGAGAATTTTCATAATCTATTCCAGTTTTCAATTTTCAATTCTCAATTTTCAATTAAAAAGACATTCGTATGAAATTCAAATTAAAACGGATAGACTGGTATATCATCAAGCAGTTTCTCGGAACGTATGTTTTCGCGATCATGCTGATCATCTCTATCTCCGTCGTATTCGATATAAACGAAAAGATCGATAAGTTCCTGAAGCCCGAAGTTCCCCTGCAGGCGATCATTCTGGATTATTATATGAACTTTATCCCCTATTTCGCCAACTTGTTCAGTCCATTGTTCACGTTTATTGCGGTCATCTTCTTTACCTCGAAGCTGGCGGACAATTCGGAGATTATCGCCATGTTGGCAAGCGGAATGAGTTTCCGGCGACTGATGCTGCCTTATGCGATCTCGGCTGCGATCATTGCGATAGCCAGTTTTGTATTGAGTGCTTTCATCATTCCCCCGGCCAATGTGACGCGTATCGATTTTCAGAACAAATATATCAGGAACAAAAAAGTGGAATATGCCCGAAACATACAGATTGAAGTGGAACCGGGTGTGTTTGCTTATTTCGACCGTTATGACGCACGCCCGAACATGGGTTATCGTTTCTCACTCGAACATTTCGAAGGAAAGAAGCTGATCTCCAAGCTGACGGCCAATTCAATCAAATACGACTCGCTATACAAATGGACCGTGATCGATTATATGATCCGTGACTTTGAAGGAATGCGCGAACATATCACCCAAGGCTCCCGTAAAGACACGACGTTGACGATCATTCCGTCCGACTTCCTGATCTCGGTAAACGATTGTGAGACGATGACCTCCCCGCAGCTGGCAACTTATATCGAACGGCAGAAAACGCGTGGTATAGGTAATATCCAGACATTCCAGATCGAATATCATAAGCGTTTCGCTTCCATCATGGCGGCATTTATCCTGACCTCTATCGGGGCTTCCCTCTCCTCACGCAAAATCAAGGGAGGTATGGGTATGAATATCGGTATCGGACTGGCTTTGAGTTTCTCTTACATCCTGTTCACCACGGTTACATCGACCTTTGCGATCAACGGATATGTAAGTGCGATGGTGGCCGCCTGGATCCCGAATATTCTCTATACGTTCATTGCCATTTATCTGTACCGGAAAGCGCCGAGATAATCACTGGTATACCCGCCGCTTATGAGCCATGAAATGTTTGTGGTAGCTGAAAAATAAAAAGGAATGTATCAAAACTAACTTTGATACATTCCTTTTTCACTATATGGATTTTACGAATCGTATATTATTCGAAAACGACTTCCAGCTCATCTATATATAAGGTACTTCCGGGTGCTCCCTGGAAAGCATCACCTTTACTGCTGGAAGAAAAAATGAGAGCCAGCTTATACAATTTGGTTGAATCATACGTTTTGCCATCCAGAAAATTGAATTCGAGGCTGAACGGAGTATATTCCGCTTTCGCCGTACCGTCGGCCAGCTTCGCTACTGCTACACGTTTATCAGAATCGCCGATATCTACGCCTGTCAATGTTTCCTTCTCGTCAGCTACTTCATATAAAACTCCCATTATGCTGCATTCGTCCGTCAATTCCGGATGTTCTATAATATTTGCTTTTTCAGAACCATCTAAAAATAATTCACCAGGAGTATATTTATAATATCCATTAAAGAGCAACGGTTTCTTATCACACATGATACCGAATTTCGTACTGTTCAACTGGTTCGAAAAATCAATTGCAAAACGACCTGTATATAAAGAGCCGGAAGTAATAGCAGGTGCCATAGATATATCCGCTGTATTCTTAGTAACCAGTTTAGCAGCCGTTCCGCTAACAGCGTCATCTGTTGGAACAACCGGAAATTCGCCCGTATAACCAAAAAGCGCTAATAAGCTGGCTCCGGCGGTACTGGTAGCCCATTTATCATCAGGGAATGGCGTTTTGTAGGCAGCCTTACCGGTTCCTTTGTCAACCCATTCGTCTAGTGAATATTTCTGCATTTTGCCAGCTACGGAAACAGTATAAGTCGTGGTCGTAATTCCATCTTCCGAAGTCACAGTGTAAGTGACTGGTTTAGAGAAATCCTGCGCTACACCGCTTGCAGGAGTGATTGTTGCCTTATCGGAAATTTGGATAGTTGGAACCAATGCGGCCAATTCTTCTGCTTTGATGGTGTCTGTTACCATAAATGTAATATTAGTTCCATCAATAACTGGCTGTGAAACGACTTCTTTACTGTCGAAAGTAAATTCTGTGATCTTAGCTTCCGAACTCTGGTCTGTAGCCAGTTTCGTACCCGTGAAATCGACTTTCACCGTGATGGCTGCACCTGGCTGGGACACTTTCACATCGATCACCATATCGATTTTTTCACCGACGATAGTACCGTTCATCACTACATCGCAATCGCCGTCGATAGGCAACAGCTTCAACTTTTGTTCGCCATCGAACTTACAAGCGTCATCACTTTGTTTTTCTACATTACATTTGTCTACGGAAATGTTTCCGAGTGCCATAGCACCGAAGCTGAAGTTTTTCAGTTCCATCTTGATCTGGTTGTCGCCGACTTTGGTCACATACACTTTCTGGGGAAGATTTTCACCGACTTTAGTTCCGTCCAGATCTACATCGAGCGTTCCTTTATATACGCCGTCAAATTCTGTTCCGATAGGTCCTCCCTTATCGTCATCACTACAAGCCGTGAACAAACTTAGCATGCAAAGCATGCTGAATAAACACATTAGTTTTGTTTTCATAAATTTGTCAGTAAACTAATACCTTTTAATTATTAAAATAAAGTTCTTCAAAACAGCACGAAGATAAGGATTATTTTTGGAAATTAAGAAAATCTTAAATATAGAACATTTATTATTAAGAATTAGTGTTGCATAAAAGCAATGAAAATTGTTACTTCGCACTCTATTATAAATGCGATCTGTAGAAACGTATTTATTAACGATATATCACACTTGTATTAATTATTAACTAAATTGTAAGATGAAAAAAAATCTTTTTTACTTATTTGCATTAGTTTGCACTTTGGGATTCTTTAGCTCTTGCGGCGATGACGATGAAGATACCGCCTGGACACAGATCCCCGATTCAACAAAAGAAAACACGAACCTGACAATCAATGGTGAAACTCTTGCCGATGCTACTGCAACATTGGATATCAAGTCGGCCGAAGCAGCTGTCCTGACTTTAAAGAATGCCATTTACGGTCATGAAAGCATCGATGTCAACGTAGCGATGACAAAAAGTACCGATTCTCTTTACGTTTTTGAAGGAACAGCCAACGTAGACGGTGCCATCTCTAAATCAACCGCAGCAGTCGATAAAGGCTTGACCGTTACTGCCAAAGGTACCGTAGCACTGAACGGTAAACTGACAGTAGAGGTAACAACCTCCGGATGGGGAACTCTTTCAGGCGTTTACTCAGGTGATAGCTTGAAGATGACGACTAACGGAACAGAAAACAACCGTTATCCTGTGACTGTAACTGCTACAAGCGAATCGAAAGCAACACTTGTGTTTGATAAAATCCCGAATGTTGCCAACGATTTCACGGTAGAAGTTTCTTTGGCAAAGGATGGCGAAGGCTATAAGCTGGAAGGAACAGCTGATATGAAGGCTGGTTATCATGTCAATGTTAGCGGTACGATTGTTAAAAATGTGCTGACCATAACAGTTACAACAGACGGATATGCAACGATGAGTAAGTCTTATAGTGGATCTGAATTAGTTTGTACTTATAACGAAGTATTAAAAGATTCAGAACTTTGGGCCGGATCAGCGAAATTAGAGCTTAAATCCGAAAGCAAATTAGATATAACACTTTCCAGCATTGTTTCCGGTTTATATACTCAAAGTAATGGAGGTGAAGTAAGTCTTCAGGATGTCGATTATACAGTAAAAGACGGAACATATACATTCTCTGGTTCTGTAAGCCCAGAAGGATTCAAAGCCTCTACAGTTACTGTTGAAGGGTCTGTTTCTCCTGAAAAGGTTCTGACTCTGAACGTTAAACACACCATCAGTTCTGATATCGTTGGTAAATGGAATATGGCAAAAACACCGCAAGGATTGGGAAAAACATTCTTTGATTTCCAAAGCACTTCTAATGTAGTAGAAATTCCGGATGCTTTGTATCAGCTTATTCCTACAGATATGCAGGCTCAAATTCCTGCTAAAATGAATGATGAAGGATTTAAAAATTTAGTAGCCCAACTGTTAGGTCAGTATACTATTTATTTGAAATCAATAGAGTTCAAAGCAAACACTGAAATAGCCATCGTTTATTCAAAAATGGGAGATACTTCTGGTAAAGAACAGACACTTGAAGGTTATATGACTTATTCTATCAACGACAAAGGTAAATTGGTTATTACTCCTAACTTAGAAGTATTAATGAAGATGCTGATGCCTAGCACTACAAATTTAAAATCAACAAAGGCTTATGATCCTTTTGATGCGTCTCAACTTCTTAGTGGAGGTGGCATTCCTTTGAATTTCGATATAAAAAACAATGAATTATGTGTAAAATTAGATAATGGAGTGTTGCAGGGAACAGGTACATTTGTTGAACAATTGTTACCTCTTATTGGAATGTTCCTTCCTGATCCGGCATTAGCTGAAAAGATTAATGCTATTTTTACTCCAGTAAATGCGTTTATTCAGAATACTCCAACTTTAGAGGTAGGTTTATATCTTAACAAATAAGAAGTATTCAAATCCTAAACAAAAGGGTTGCAAATGCTGTAAAAGGGTTTGCAACCCTTTTTATATCATATCTGACTTAACACATCTATTTTCTTTATGAGCAAATTGAATTTATACTCGCACTTTTGATTGAGAAAGCAAATGTGGTCTTCAAGAAAGAGTAATGCATACAAGGAAGAAAGCGAAGGTTGAGTCAGATGACAAGCCGGTTATTCCTCCCGAAGAAGGTGGTGGTAACGACCGATCGGAGTATAGAGTAAATCAGTGATTTTTCCTTCTTGAGAAGAAGCAAGGGGTGTGTTATTGTTCCGTTGTGGAACTGGCTTTAACACACCCCCTGTCGCTACAATCCGGCATGAGGAGTGTCTCCCGTTCCCCGGGGCCGGGCAGATTATTTCTTCATCAGGTTTATTCCTACCATAAAATCTTTATCAGCCATGATCTGAGGAAGAAGTTTTTCTATCTCCCCGATCATTTCCTTTTTATCCGGCATCAAAGTCGGAAGCATCGGTAGCAGCAGAGTCAAATTTGAGTTCATAGAAGTAGCGAGCGCGTTATCGACAAAGATACTGCAAATGCCGTTTTCTATTTTAAAAGCCAACGGAATACCGTTTTTAGCCAGCGCTACCAGACCTTCAAACGGATCATGCGCGATCGATTTACTCTGCAACATGTCAATAATTTTCGTGAGATCCAGCGTAATATAGACCATCTTATCTTTCACATAATATCCGGCAAGTCCTTCGGGCGAAGTCGTTGTTTTGCCATCTTTGTTGTAAGTAGCAACGATATTACCATTCTCAAGGAAAGAAATCTCTTGTAGGGATGCGTTCAGGAATCCTTCTGCTTTCTGGTCGGTATCCTTGCAAAACTCGTAATCGGCTTTTGTTTCTCCGCCAAAAGTAATATTCCCATCAGCAGTTGCCAGGCTCAAAAAGAAACCACCGCCCATCACATTGTAATCGTTATCGTTTATTATACCGTCGCCATTGATATCAGACTCGACATACGGTGCCAACCCCCATTTACCAACCAGCGGAGAATCGACTTTTATATCGAGGCTCAGAGTCAGGACATCTCCTTTTACATTTCCTTTAGCCGAAACGGTACGGCTGCCTTCGATAGTGGCAGAACCTTCCAGGCGGTAGTCCGCAACGACCGCTTCCGATTTGGTCGATTGCGCCATGACCAGGTCGATTTTCACTTCATCGGCACCCGGTATCGCCCCTTTCAGGGTAGCTGTTACCTTGTCGGCAGAAACGGCTTCAAGGGTCACAGACCGGCCGCTTATATCCTGACCGTTGAATGTCAGATTCAATTTGTCAGACACATAAGTTCCGGCAATCTCCTGTTCCGGAGAAGGAGGCGGCATTCCGCCTTCATCTTTCCCGCAGGATGAAAAATTCAATGCAAGAAGCATTGCAAAGAAATAAAACAGACTCTTTTTCATTTTACTCTCTTATTTATAAAACACTTATTAAAAAACGGCTGAAAGTTAAGTGTTTCAACCGAACCAGGCAATTAAAACATGAAATAAAAAGGGAGCTTCTTTTTACAGAAACTCCCTCTTCACAGGTATAGTTTTATAGAAAATTACTTCTCCAGCAGATTCAACGTTACGCTGATATCTTCCGTCTTTTCCAAAATCTCGGGCAGGTTGGTAAACAGTTCCTGTACAACCGGCAGCAATACAGGCTTAATCTCATTGGGAATAATCTCCGACAATTTGGGGAGCAAGAGCTCCTGTATCTTTTCGTTTGCCAGCACAGGCAACAACTGCATCAACAGTTCTTTGTTTGCCGTGATCCGGAGATTGCCGCCGGTGACACTATAGTCCAAAGGTATTCCTTTCGAAAGATATTGGGCTAGATACTTGATCAGGGACAAATCAAATCCGGGCATTTCCGCTTTCGACCTGTTGGCTTCCACTGTTGCCAGGATTTGAGCGATATTCAACTGCACATACATCACATTGTCCTTTACATAATACTGCGCCAGGTTAAGCGGTGACGATGACCATTCGGATGAACCTTTTTTCTTATAGCTGGCAACGATATTCCCATCGCCTCCGAAAACAACCATTTGAAGCACGCTTTGCAGCAACGGTCTGACCAAAACGTCCAATTCAGGAGCAACAACCGAGATCGGCAGTTTACCTTTGCCCAAAGCAGACAAATCGATCATATAATCAGACTTCCAGACAATATTCAACGGTTTGGCAGGCTGGAGATTCCAGTTGCCAACCAGGTCGTTGTGCGGCATTCTTATATCATCGACTGTCATGGTCAGTTTATCTTTCTCAACGCTACCTGAATACTTAAATTCGCGTCCGTTAGACGAATCGGTGCCCTCAAACGTATATTTCTCACCCGACAGTGTCAACGGGACATTCGACAAGGTGGTATATATTTCACCCGGAATAACGCCCGGTGCTACCTCGAGAAAGGGTGCGCTAGATTTCGAGAACAATCCCAGCAACTCGACCAGATAATCAGCCGATCCTCTCATCGTGATCGTAGCCGTTTTTCCGTTTTGTGTGTCAAAGATGATTTCTTTGCCTAACAAAGCAAGATTTCCATTTTTCAAGTCCAATTTATCACCGGAATAAGTGGTGTTTACGTCCAACCCGTTCGGGTCTTTCGAATCGTCATCGTCACAAGCTGTAAAAAAGCTCAACGCACACAACATGGTAAACAAATACAAAAAACTTTTCTTCATAACTCTCTTTTTTATAAACAAACGTCTCTAACTAAGAATAAAATAGTTTATTCAAACGCCACGAAGATAGGCATTATTTCATTAAGCGGATTTAAAAATTAAAGGCTTAACATTACGTCGGCCAAATCTTTAGCATTTATAACCAAAGAAAATCCGTAGCTCTTGAGGAGATACGGATTTTCCGAATGTAAATGTATATCTATTATTACCAGGTCACAGTTTCATATGTGATCCGTCGCAAAACGGTTGGTTCTTTGAATGACCGCAACGGCAAATCGCCGTTCTTTCCATGATCATTTCTTTTCCATCGGGTGTGATCAGTTTTACCGGGCCTTTCACCAACAACGGACCTTTATCCATTGCTTTCAGTTCTACTAAAGGTTGTTCTTTGTTTTCCATAACTTCTAATTCTATTGGTTTTTATTTATATTATGTAAGCTTTATATAAGAACAACGACAAATTTACATTTGTTTAGTAAAAACAGTAAATAGCACTTATTCTACCACTAACATTTTATCATTGACGGCGACTTTATCGCCACCGGTAATATAAACCTCCTTCACTACCCCGTCTATCGGGCTGCGTATCTCGTTTTCCATTTTCATGGCGACCAATACACAAAGCGGAGTTCCCGCCGTCACTTCATCGCCGGGTTTCACATTCACTTTCAGGATCACGCCCGGCATCTGAGCAGTGATCACCTGACGGCCGACAGCCACCGACTGGATACGCGACAGGCGCATCTTCTTCAGTTCGTCGATTACCTGTACCTGGAAATAATCGCCTTTATTCTTTACTTCGTACACATCGTCGGATATATTGAATATCTGGACACCGTGCGATTTATGATTGAGGATGATGGAATAGATGCTATCCCCTCCCACATTATAATCTACATTATATATCTTGCCGTTTACGGAGACTTTCTTTACCGGGCCGTCTTCCAGTATTTCCACCTTGAATTCGGTGTCGGGCATATCATTCACTGTTGCAAAATAGGTTGCTAATGCTTTTGACATAATCAGATCCTCCTTTTAATAGTTATTGGCAGTCATCTGCAGTTTACCGTAATATTTCCATAAAGACTCGCCTACCAACGGGACTGTTGTCATACGGGCAGAGGCCTCCTTCTCCTGTTCGAAATGCTTGATGGCCGCGGCAATCACGGCAACCAGCGGATCGTTGTTCTGACGACGTTTCAGATCTTCCTTATCGAATTTGGTATCGATGAAAGTCGTATCGTAATTTCCTTTCAGGAACGTCTCGTTGTGCAAGACACGCTGATGGAACGGGATCGTCGTTTTAATTCCCAGAATCTTATATTCCCGTAAGGCACGTGCCATATTGGAGATGGCTGATTCGCGGTTACGCCCCCAGGTACACAGCTTAGCGATCATCGGGTCGTAATGCAAAGAAACTTCAAATCCGGCATACGCGGCACTGTCCAGACGTACATTACGTCCTTCGGGCGCTTCACGAACCTTGATGACACCCGGCGAAGGCATAAAGTTATTCTCCGGGTCTTCCGCATAGATACGGCATTCGATGGCCGCCCCTCTGAACTCTACATCTTCCTGTTTGTATGGCAACGGATTACCGGCAGCCACCAGGATCATATCACGTACCAGATCGACACCTGTAACCTCTTCCGTCACCGGATGTTCCACCTGCAGACGGGTATTCATTTCCAGGAAATAGAAGTTCTGGTCTTTATCCATCATAAATTCCAACGTTCCGGCACTGTAATAACCGATCTTCTTACAGGCTTCCACCGCCACAGCCAGCATCTTTTTGCGTGTCTCTTCCTTCACAAAAGGTGACGGCGATTCCTCGATCACTTTCTGGTTACGGCGCTGGATAGAGCATTCACGTTCATAGAGATGGATCACATTCCCATATTTATCACCCAAAACCTGTACTTCGATATGATGCGGATTCTCTATATATTTTTCAATGAAAATAGCATCATTCCCGAATGAATTTCCGGCTTCGGAGCGCGACAGACGGAAAGCTTCTTCCAGTCCTTCTTCATCACGGACCAGACGCATGCCTTTACCACCTCCGCCGGCCAATGCTTTCAGCATGATCGGATAACCGACCTCTTTAGCGACCTTGCGGACTTCGGCTATATTGTTAACCGGCTCTTCTGTTCCGGGAACGACAGGTACACCGGCTGCTTTCATGATCTTGCGGGCCTCGGTCTTAATCCCCATTTTAGCAATAACATCGGCACTCGGACCAATAAATATGACACCTTCTTCTTCACATCTGCGGGCAAAATCTGCATTTTCAGATAGAAAACCGTATCCCGGATGGATAGCGGCACCGGTTTTCCGGGCGATTGCCAGGATCAGATCGGGTTTCAGATAAGAAGTGTCTGTTTCATCTTCCGAGATACAGTAGGCTTCTTCGGCATATCGTACATGCAAGGCACCCCGGTCTACATGTGTATAGATCGCAACGGTCGGTATATTCATTACGCGGCAGGTACGAAAGATTCGCATCGCAATTTCGCCGCGATTGGCTACTAATACTTTCTTTATCATAATCGTTCGCGTATTAAAGTGGTAAATTGGAATGTTTCTTCGGCGGATTGGATTGCCGTTTATTAGCTAGCAGTTCGAAGCTGCGGATCAGGCGGGCACGTGTTCCCGACGGTTCGATGATCTCGTCCACATAGCCCAGTTCGGCTGCCCGGTAGGGATTAGCGAATTTCTCACGGTAATCATCCTGCAATTCCTTGCGTTTCTTCTCTACGTCCTCGGCCTTTTTCAGTTCTTTACGGAAAAGGATATTCACGGCACCGTCCGGTCCCATCACAGCGATCTCGGCAGTCGGATAAGCGAAATTGATATCACCGCGGATATGCTTGGAGCTCATCACATCATAGGCTCCGCCGTATGCCTTACGGGTAATGACTGTTACTTTCGGCACCGTCGCTTCACAATAGGCATAAAGCAATTTTGCCCCGTGGCGGATAATACCTTCATATTCCTGGTTAACGCCCGGAAGGAATCCCGGCACATCCACCAATGTCAGCAACGGAATATTGAAAGCATCGCAGAAGCGCACGAAACGGGCCGCCTTCACGGAAGCATTTATATCCAGCGTCCCTGCCAGAGCGGCCGGTTGATTGGCTACAACACCGATCGTTTTTCCATTCAACCGGATATAGCCGATAACGATGTTCTTGGCATATTCTTCCTGTACTTCAAAGAAATTATGATCGTCGGCAACCGATTCGATCAGTTCTTTCATATCGTAAGGCTGATTCGGATTGGTCGGAATCAGATTATTCAATTGTTCATCAATCCGGTTCGCGCTGTCGGTTGTCGGGATGAACGGAGGTTCTTCCATATTATTACTTGGAAGGAATGACATAAGTTCGCGTATCTTCAGAATACAATCCATGTCGTTATCCCCTGTGAAATGAGCTACTCCGGAACGACTGCTGTGCACTTCCGAGCCGCCTAAATCCTGCATTGTCACCTCTTCCTGCGTCACACTCTTTACCACTTCCGGCCCCGTAATAAACATATAGCTGGAATCTTTCACCATAAAGATGAAATCGGTCAGAGCCGGTGAATAGACTGCACCTCCGGCACACGGCCCCATGATCGCACTGATCTGTGGAATAACCCCCGATGCCAGCGAGTTACGTAAAAAGATTTCTGCATAACCTGCCAGCGAGCGTACACCCTCCTGAATACGTGCTCCGCCTGAATCGTTCAGACCGATCACTGGTGCACCCAGTTGCATCGCCATATCCATAATCTTACAGATCTTCCGTGCGTATGTCTCGGAAAGAGCACCACCGAATACCGTAAAATCCTGGGCAAATACAAATACCGTACGTTTACCTATCAAACCGTAACCTGTCACTACCCCATCGCCCAACGGACGCTGTTTCTCCAGTCCGAATTCTGTACAACGATGGGTTACAAATTTGTCGACTTCCACAAAACTTCCTTTTTCAAGAAGTAATTCGATTCTTTCACGGGCAGTCAGTTTACCCGCTGCGTGTTGTTTTGCGATACGGTCTTCGCCGCCTCCCAGCTCTGCCTGATGGTTCAGAGCTGCCAATTGTTCAATTTTTTCTTTCATGGCGATTGTCGGTTTTTATTGATGAACTTTATTTTATTACTACTGGTGATATATACAAAAGTAAGAGTAACAACTATCTTAAACTGTATTATATATTACACAGCAAATATTCCATGATCTTAACGCCTTTACAAGATAAACATTTGAAAGTATGAAACTGTTACGGAAACCAATCGAATTTATCGATAGAGTTATCGATTCTATTTATCTCCGATGTTCTATCTACTCCATAAAACCGTTGCTTTTTCACAGCTTCTATCCTGCGAAAATTTTCTGTTTTTTTCTTCCCGACTATATACTAAGCGACTAATAAGTTAAATTATATAAATATAATAAGTCATTTATTGTATATAAAAAATCTTTTCTCTTTATTTGTCAGACAAATAAGATTAATAAGAATTATAACCTACTATATCATGGATTCACTGAAAGTTCACAGTCAGACCATTACATTGGTCGATCAAGTTGAAGATAAGCTCCTTAATTACTTAAAGGAAAAGGATTTGCGTGCTGGAGATCCTATTCCCAATGAACTGGAATTAGCGGCTGCCCTGGGCGTTGCCCGTAGTGTTCTGCGCGAAGCATTAAGCCGCCTGAAGATGATGGGGATGATAGAAAGTCGTACTCGTAGAGGAATGATCCTAAGAGAACCGTCCATACTTGGAGGTATGAAACGGGTTGTCGATCCGCGTATTTTAAGTGAAGAATCGCTTTTCGATATCTTAGGCTTCAGAATCGCTCTTGAAATAGGTATGTGCAGCGATCTATTCCGTAATATCACAACCAGGGATATCCACGAACTGGAAGAAATTGTAAAGATGGGGATCGTTTTCGAAAATAACGAATATGCTCCGGTCAGCGAATTTACTTTTCATGCCAAATTATACGAGATAACAGGTAACAAAACCATTTCCGAATTTCAGGAAATCATACATCCCGTCATGATCTTCGTAAAAAATAAATTCAAAGACTTGCTTGAACCTATCAATATCGAGATGAAAGAAAAAGGCCAGATAGTTACCCATGCCGACCTGCTCGAATATCTGAAGAAAAAAGATGAAACAGGTTACCGGAAAGCCATAGAGCAACACTTTGAGGTCTACAAAAGATTCTTAAACAGTAAAACGTAAACAAAAAAATTTCATCTTATGTCTAATACATCTAAAATAACAATCCTATTTCTTGCTTGTCTCTTAAATCTTCCTTGCCTGCAAGCAAACATCCATGATACTTCAAAAAGTACAGAGATGGAAAAGATCAAATGGGACAATAGTTTGACTTTACCAGAAATAGACGGACGAGCCAACATAGGTGTTGCCGGTGCTTTTTCAGGATTTATCGGCAATAACCTGGTTATAGCCGGAGGAGCCAATTTCCCGGATATGACTCCCTGGAACGGAGGGCATAAAACATGGTGGAATACATTATATTATATAGACATTTCCGATCCGACCGCAAAATGGAATATTGTCCGGGATTGTATGCCTAAAGCATTAGCTTACGGAATTTCTATTGAATTACCTTACGGATTATTGTGTATTGGAGGATGTGATGACAGTCAATGTTACAAGGATGTCTTTTTACTTCAGATTAAAAATGGGAAAATCGAAGTCGATACGAACTGGCCTTCTTTACCTGTACCGTTAGCCAATGCGACCGGTGTACTGTTAGATAATAAGGTATATATAGCCGGAGGCCAGGAAAGTATGGTTATGCAGGAAGCAACCGGACACTTTTTTGTTCTCGATTTGTCAAATCGTAAAAAGGGTTGGAAAACTCTGGAGACCTGGCCGGGAGCACCACGTGGATATGCTGTCAGTGCTGCTCAAAGCGATGGATTTGATAAATGCTTCTACCTTTTCAGCGGGCGGAACTATAAAGCGGACGGATATGTAGAAGTTCTCACAGACGGATTTGTATATAATCCCCGCCTGAACAACTGGAAAAAACTAGACCGTCAATTTCCGGTCATGGCAGGTACCGCAATACCGACAGGAGCTAACCATATTCTTTTTCCAGGCGGTGTCTCCAGATTAATCCCAGGCTCTGACGAGCATCCGGGATTCGATAATGTGATCCGTTCATATCATACTATCACAAACACACTGATAGAAAAAGAAGTTGTACCCTATCCTATTCCTGTCACAACGAACATTGCCCGTAAAGGGAATACATTCTATCTGACCAGCGGAGAGATCAACCCCGGTATCCGTACGCCTTTGTTGTTAAAAGGAGAAATTATACCTTTTGAAAAAGGACTCGGAACAACCAACACCATAGTTATCATCTTATACTTTGCATCCTTAGCCTGGATTGGATATTACTTTTCCAAAAAACAAAAGAATACGGACGATTACTTTAAAGGAGGAGGTCGTCTTCCCTGGTGGGCTGTTGGCTTGAGTATTTTCGGGACGAGCCTCAGTGCTATAACCTTCATGTCCATTCCGGCAAAGTCTTATTCATCCGACTGGAGTTATATGTTGGTTAATGCCGGAATCCTGATGGTTGTTCCCTTTATTCTATATCTGTTCATTCCTTTTTACAGAAAACTGAATGTAACAACCGCTTATGAATACCTGGAGCAACGGTTCAATCCTTTGATCCGTGTTATCTGCAGTCTGGCATTCATCTTGTTCCAGATAGGAAGAATGGGGATTGTTTTATTCCTGCCGGCAATCGCACTAAATGTCGTAACAGGATTCGACATATTTCTCTGTATCGGACTAATGGGTATATTGAGTTTGATATATACCATGATGGGAGGAATTGAAACTGTTGTATGGACAGACGCTTTACAGGTTGTCGTTTTATTAGGAGGAGCTATTTTAGTTGTTATCATAGCGATATTCAATATTCCAGATGGTATTTCCGGCGTTATACAGGAAGCCGCATCAGACAACAAGTTCGATCTGGGCAGTTTGAATTTCGATTTGAAACAATCGACTTTATGGACTGTACTGATCGCAACATTCTTTACCAATTTAACAACTTACGGGACTGACCAGACAATGGTACAGAGATATATGACCACAGAAACTGAAAAGCAGGCTAAAAAAAGTGTCCTGACAAATGCCGTTCTGACCATACCTGCCACATTACTTTTTTTCTTTGTCGGCACGGTACTTTATGTATATTACAAACATAATCCGGCAGACCTGAGTCTGACTATTACTGACGGAGACGCGATCCTTCCCTGGTACATTTATTCTGAATTACCTCAAGGCATAACCGGTCTTCTGATATCAGGTATTTTCGCTGCCGCTATGTCAACGCTCAGCAGCAGTATGAACTCTGCTGCAACGGCTTATATCGTCGATATCCATAGTAAGATCATAAAAAGAGATTCAATGAATAGCTTGTTTGCAGCGAAAACAGCCACCCTACTGCTAGGTATTGCCGGTATTGCTTTCGCCTATATGATGGCTACCTGGGAAATAAAATCATTATGGGATGAATTTAATAAAATACTAGGTATCATCCTGGGAAGCCTGGGTGGCCTGTTCTTATTAGGAATGATAACACGACGGGCTAATGCAACCGGTGCTGTATGTGGCATAGCCGGTAGTATTATAGTCCAACTGGTAATGATCCATTTTCAATATGTCCATTTATTATTATATACGACAACAGGATTCATCTCTTGCTTCGTCATCGGATATATTGCCAGCCTGATCATACCCGGTCATAAAAAGAATATCGATCATCTGACCATTTACAAAATATTTTCTAAAAAATAACAACATGAAAAATTATCAACGTCTGAAAGGATTGATTGCCGCATCTTTTACTCCCATGGATGCGAACGGAAATGTAAATCTTTCCGCAATCGACAAGTATGCCGACTTATTGGCTGATTCGAAGATGACAGGAGCATTTGTTTGCGGAACAACAGGAGAATCCCTGTCCCTGACCACCGATGAGCGTAAAAGCATTTTGGAACAATGGGTAAAATCAGCAAATGGGCGTTTTAAAGTGATCGCACATGTCGGAAGCAATTCGCTGATTGAAGCCATCGATCTGGCATCGCATGCAGCCCGTTCAGGAGCGGATGCTATTGCATCCATGGCACCTTGCTTCTTCAAACCGGCAACAGTGGACGAACTGATTGCCTTCTTCGCCCCGATAGCAAAAAGCGCGGAAGATTTACCGTTTTACTATTACAACATGCCTTCTATGACCGGTGTTTCTTTATCGGTTACAAAATTCCTGGAAGAAGGTAAAAAAGTAATCCCTAATCTTGTCGGAACTAAATTCACCCATAATAATCTGATGGAAATGGGAGAATGTCTGACTTTACATAACGGCGAATTTGAGGTCCTTCACGGATATGACGAAATATTAATATCCGGATTAGCTTTCGGTGCCGTTGCAGGCGTAGGTAGTACTTATAATTACTTACCGGATGTGTACCACGGCATTCTGAAAGCGATGCAGGACGGTGACCTTCAGAAAGCTAGAGATCTTCAAAAGAAATCGATAGAAATTGTAGAAATAATCATTAAATACGGAGGAGGTGTACGAGGAGGAAAAGCAATTATGAATTTGATTGGAATCGAATGCGGACCATGCAGATTACCCATTTCGCCTGTGAGCGATAAAGAATATAACATGCTGAAGAACGATTTGCTTAAAATCGGTTTTTTATCAAAATAAAAAAGACACGGGGAATAAAACTTTGGACGGTGCTATTCCCCCGTGTCGATCTTAAAATAACACTATTTTAAAACCAGTACAAAGATGAATAAAATTAATTATTTATGTCTACTGTTTGTCCTTTTATTATTCCCTTTAAGCTCAATTTCTGCACAAGAAATGTCTATTTCCGGTACTGTGACGGATAATGAAGGATTAACTATGCCGGGAGTTTCCGTAGCTGTAAAAGGAGCACCGACAGGAACAATTACCGATGTGGACGGTAATTTCAGTATTAATGTGTCCAAAGGCACTACACTTATTTTTTCATTTGTCGGATACACGACGAAAGAAATAAAGATAGAAAATACATCTATTTTAAATATCACCCTCAATGCTTTGACTGTCGGCCTCGATGAAGTTGTAGTTGTCGGCTACGGTACGCAATCGAGAAGAACCATCACGTCGGCAATCACAAAAGTAAGCGGAGATGCATTGAAGAATGTTCCGGTCAATACCATCGGTGAAGGCTTGAAAGGCAAGATAGCCGGTGCCAGATTATATTCCAATAATAATACACCGGGAGCCGATGCAACCATTCGTATCCGTGGAGGATCTTCCATAAATAAAAGTAATGATCCGCTGATTTTGGTCGATGGTGTCGAACGGGCCTTTTCCGGTATCAACCCCAATGACATCGAATCTATCGAAGTCTTAAAAGATGCGGCTTCTACCGCCATTTACGGATCAAGAGCTTCCAATGGTGTTATCCTGATCACGACAAAGAAAGGATCTGCCAACCAGGCTCCTCGAATTACTTTTGAGGCGAATCTGGCTTTGCAACAAGCAGAAACGCTATATAACTTTATGAATGCGGAAGATTATATAAATACGGTTCGCCCGGCTGTAGCAGTTGGTCCAAATGCCAAATATAATTGGATGGACGGCTACTCTGCCAGTTCTGGAAATACGGAATCCTCTATCTATTCCACTCGTTATCTAAAAGACGGAGAAAGTGTTCCTGCAGGATACCGATCCATGCCCGATCCGCTTGATCCGAGTAAAACTCTGATTTTCCAGGATAATAACTTCCAGGATGAAATTTATAAAAACGCCCTCTGGCAAAACTATTATATCGGGATCGACGGCGGAAACGATGCAATAAGATATAATGCCAGCGCAGGTTATACCGATGACGGCGGTGTTGCGTTAGCGACCGATTATTCACGTTTAAGCATGCGCAACAACCTGGATGTAAAGATCAACAGTAAGCTGACTTTTGCTGCAGGTTTCGATTATTCGAAGACAAAATCAGCAGAATATCCTAACCAGATGAATGTTATATCCAGAGGTTTGGCAACCCCTCCTACGCAGAAAAAATACAATGCTGACGGTACACCGACAAAAGGTTACAACGCAACCTCTCCTAACCCGTTATGGTACCAGTACTATAACGATCAGAGCAAAGAGGAAAAACGCCTGTCGGCATTCGGGAAATTGACTTACCATATTATCGATGGTTTAAAGGCAGATATCCAAATGTCTACCTACAATCATCATTGGAGAAGCGACAGTTTCGAAAAAGCGAATGAGTTCAGCGGTTTGCGGACCACCACTGCCCAATACGGAGAATTGGAAAGAAACAAACTGGAAGCATACGGAACTTATAGCAAGACGATTAAAGATCATTCTTTCTCTGTTATGACCGGTTATTCATATCAAAAGGATAAAAACCAAACGATGGAGGCAACCGTTACGGGCGCAAGTTCCGATAAAGTACCGACATTAACGGCCGGTCCGAATAAGAAAGACGCAAAAAGTGACTTTACAGACGATGTTACTATCGGTTACTTTGGACGTCTATCCTATGACTTCCAGAAAAAATATTTATTCTCTGCCACATTCAGAGAAGATGCCTCTT
Organism: Parabacteroides sp. AF18-52; assembly: GCF_003479145.1. NCBI lineage: Bacteria > Pseudomonadati > Bacteroidota > Bacteroidia > Bacteroidales > Tannerellaceae > Parabacteroides > Parabacteroides sp. AF18-52. The sequence goes on along the minus strand of NZ_QUGR01000001.1, from coordinate 309,564 downwards.
CCCGCTTTGCTTCAGGAAATCAATGGGGCTTCTTTCCCGGTGCTTCTGTCGGTTGGGTTATGTCTGATGAAAATTTTATGAAGAACATCAAGCCGATCGATAACCTCAAATGGCGTATCAGTTATGGTCAGACAGGTAACAATGCTATCGGATTATATGATGCATACGGAAAATATTCTACGGATGCCAAGTATGACGGAGTTGCCGGTATTGTCCCTTCTACAATGCCGAACCTGGGATTGACCTGGGAGGTTTCGACACAGTTGGATGCTGGTTTCGATTTATCGATGTTCAATAACCGGCTAAACATTAATGCCGACTATTTCGACAAAAGGACCGACAATCTGTTATTCAGTAAAGAACTGCCCAACACTTCCGGTTTTAAGGACGTACAAACGAATATAGGCAAAGTCAAATTCTATGGTTTTGATATCGAAATCGGTTCTACAAATATCGAAACCAAAGACTTCGTATGGACATCCAAATTCACCTGGAGTTTTGTAAAGAATAAAGTATTGAAACTGCCGGATAACGGACGTGATAAAAACCGTATCGGCGGTATAACATTGGCAGACGGAACTGCTTTTGGCGGAACAGCAGAAGGAGAATCACTGTACCGTTATTATGGGTATGTCGTGGATCGTATTCTTGAAACTCAGGAACAGGCTGATAATGCCATGTATGACAGTTCGGCCAAAGGATATCGCCAGTCTGACGGAAAGAAAATCGCGGGTCGTAAAGATGTGGGAGACTACGAATGGAAGAACCGTGAAGGCAGTCAGACCAAAGATGGCAAAGACTATATCGACAGTCAGGACCAATTCTTGCTGGGTTATACCGTTCCCCACTCTACGGGAGGCTTGAACAATAATTTCACCTATAAGAATTTTACCCTGAATATATTCCTGGATTGGGCGCTCGGACACTCTATCAACAACAATTCGGAAATGCGTTATTTCATGAATACATTTGCTAATAACTACACGTTGATTGATGAAGTAAAACAATGTTGGAAACAACCGGGTGATGACACAAAATATGCTCGTTTTACAGCAAACGATCCGGACGATGGAAATGCAAATTTCAGCCGGACTTCGAACATATTCAATTATAAAGGCGATTATTTGTGTATCCGGGAGATCAGTCTTCAATATACTGTCCCCACGAATAAGTTAGTAAAGTTAGGTATCCAGAATTTGGCTATCACATTAGCCGGTAATAACCTGCATTATTTCACAGCTGTGAAAGGTGTTTCTCCGGAAGTAGGAGCCTCTACTACTTACAATAAAGATTATTATAACTATCCTCCTATCAGAAAGTATTCCATAGGAGTAAAAGTTACATTCTAAATTAAAAGGATCTTATAAGCTATAAAAGAATAGTATTATGAAAATCAAAACAATAATATCAATATTACTGGCAGGAACCCTACTCTCTTCATGTCATGGGGACCTGGACATTATCCAGAAAAGTGAAGTATCTGCCAACTCCATGTGGCAGGACGAGGGGGATGCATCTTCGGCCATGTACGGTATGTTCAACAAATTCAGGGCTACATTCAGTACCGGTTATGTTTACTGGGGTGAATACAGAACCGGATTATGGGCGGACGGTCTGGCTGGTCAGACTGCGCGCGATCAGGTCTATCAGAATCAGATACCGACCAGCCACGGTTATGCTAACTGGGAAGATCTGTATACAACGATCAACAATGCAAATCTGATTCTGAAATATACTCCCGATATTGCATTTAACAGTGAAGAAGCTAAAAATAAAATTCTGGCAAATGCCTATTATGTAAGAGCTTTCTGTTATTATTGGATCGGACGTATCTGGGGAGATGCTCCGATATTACTGGAAGGTTTCGAATCCGATCAGCAGGAAGGTTTATTTCCGACACGGCAACCGGCTGATGACGTATTCAGGCAGGTAGGTGAAGATATCGATAACGCCCTGGCTTTAATGCCGGTTTCGGTTACAGACAGAAATCTGGCTTCACAAGGTTCGATCAATATGTTGAAAGCTGATTACAACTTATGGATGTACAAAGTCCGGAATGCTGGAGAAACAGCACTGAATAATGCCAACAATGCGGTACAGGCAGTTTTAAGTAATTCCGATTATTCACTGGAAGAGGATTTCGGCAACATCTTTTATAATGAACTGGGAAATGAGATTATTTTTGCCTGGAGCTATATACAAGATGAATACACAGATGGATATGCGGGCGATTATCTTGTTCCTTCCCAGTATGTTTCTACGGAAGCAATCGAAAATCCTGTAAAAGTCGGCAGCCATCAGCAATAGTGCTTCTATACGGAAGATTACAAGAAGTTACTTTCTGAGAATCAAGATGACCAACGAACTGTTATCAGCTTCGAGACCTATTTCGACGAACCTAAAAACGCAACATTCCAGTGGATCAACAAATTTGCCGGAACATGGACGAACGGCACACGTATTTTTGATTCCGATGTCATTGTTTATCGCTATGCAGATGCCATTCTGTTTGACGCAGAGATCAAAATGGCGAAGAATGATATAAGCGGAGCAATCACATCTTTGAATAAGATTGCCGAACGGGCCTACAGGAAAAAAGACTTTTATCCGTCTTCCATGTCTGTAGCAGACCTCAACGAAGCAATAGTCACAGAACGTATGAAAGAATTCGCAGCTGAAGGTAAACTTTGGTGGGATTTTATTCGCCTGGGAGTCGTATTCAAAAAAGCACCTTATCTGATAGGACGCGATAACGAACAGAACGTTCTTCTGTGGCCGGTATCCCAGACATCGATCAATAAGAATCCGAATATCACGCAGACACCGGGATATGATAAATAATAAACTGTGAACATCCGGAGGATGAAACCGATATTTTATAAAAGCTTCATCCTCCGGTGTCTCAAAAACATACGATCATGAAGAAGTTAATAGTTATGAGCCTGATCCTGTTGATGCAATCAGGTATTTTCGTTCAGGCACAGGAAGAAAAAACAACAGACATTTTTCAGAAAGGACAGGATGGATATGCTTGTTTTCGCATCCCTGCAATTGTTAAAAGTAAAAACGGTACTCTCCTCGCTTTCGCTGAAGCTCGTAAGAACAGTTGTTCCGACACGGGTAATATCGATCTGGTATTAAAGCGTTCCGAAGACGGAGGAAAAACCTGGAGTTCCACAATCACGATCTGGGACGATGGCGATAATGTTTGTGGCAATCCTGCACCTGTCGTCGACCAGGAAACCGGACGTATCCTATTAGTGTCCTGCTGGAATCTCGGCGAAGACCATGAAAAAGAGATCATCGACAAAACGAGTAAAGACAGCCGGCGGATTTACGTCCTTTATTCGGATAATGACGGGAAAAGCTGGTCAACCCCTAGAGACATAACCTCTTCCGTCAAACGATCGGACTGGACCTGGTATGCAACAGGCCCTTGTCATGGCATCCAGTTACAAAACAAAAAACACAAAGGCCGTTTAGTTGTTTCTGCCAATCACATGGTAGCAGGAACAAAATCATACCATTCCCAACTCATATATTCTGACGACAAAGGAGATACATGGAAACTGGGCGGTGTGGTAAAAAAACACGGAGGAAACGAAAGTAGTGTCGTAGAACTTGAAAATGGCGACCTGATGCTGAATATGCGCAACTACAACCGGGAAGAAAGTAAAACCCGTTCCTGTGCGATCAGTAAAGATGGCGGAGAAACAATTTCAGAAATGTATTACCTGCCCGAATTGATAGAACCGGTTTGCCAGGGAAGCACACTTAATTTTATAAAAAAAGGAAAAATCAGCAACTACATTTTGTTTTCCAATCCTGCCTCAACGGATAAAAGAGAGAAAATGACCCTGAAATTAAGCGAAGACAACGGCAAAACATGGCCCTGTGCCTATCTGGTTTATTCCGGTCCAAGTGCTTATTCTGATTTAGTAAACCTACCGGATAGTAAGATTGGCATACTATATGAATACGGGATAAATGATCCGTACGAAAAAATAGGTTTCACTATTATACCTTTTGATAAACTCAAAAAATAAAACATATATGGAACGGGGAAAAAAGCTAGTCATGTCATTGCTCTTCTTACCCCTTTGCCTGCAAGGGAAAGAAGATATAAAAAATGTACTTTTTATTGCAATTGACGATCTACGTCCCACCATAGGGTGTTATGGCGATTCATATGCGATAACACCTCATCTCGATGCCTTTGCTGCAAAAAGTCTTCTTTTCAGGAATGCCTATTGTCAGCAATCTGTCAGTGGTCCCTCCCGTGCTTCCATGTTGACAGGATTACGTCCGGACGAGATCGGAGTAACCGATCTAAGCACACATTTCAGAGAAAAAGACCCGCATATAACAACACTGCCACAGCTTTTTAAAAAAAACGGTTACGAAGCAATCGGTATAGGCAAGATTTATCATGGAAGTCTTCAAACACAGGATAGCTTTTCCTGGTCACGGCCACCAGTATACAATCTGTCTATAAAAAAAGAAGAATATACACTACCGGACAACCGACATGGTAAAAAAGCAACGGCTGTTGAAATAGCCGATGCACCTGAAACTTCATTTATGGATGGAAAAGTAACCCGCGAAGCGCTGACAGTTCTTGACGAATTGTCTGTATCCGGACAAGCCTTTTTTCTGGCAGTCGGATACATCAAGCCTCATTTGCCCTTCAGTATGCCGCTGAAATATTGGAACTTATACAAAGACAGACCGATCGTTCGAAATAAATCCGGTTATGATAGACCACTTCATACTCCTACTATTGCTTATCATAACTGGGAAGAACTCCGGGGATATACGGACATACCCGAATCAGGAGATCTTTCGCCGGAAAAGCAAGAAGAACTATCTAAAGCATATTACGCATGTGTAAGTTTTATAGATGCTCAGATCGGGCAATTACTCGATAAGCTCAGGACACTTGGATTGGATAAGAACACGATCGTAGTCATTTGGGGAGATAATGGTTTTCATTTAGGAGAGCAGTCATTGTGGGGGAAATCGACCAACTTCGAACTCGACTGTAAAGTTCCGTTGCTCATATACAGTCCCCAATATCAGAATTGTCCGCGCGAGATAAACAAGATAGTCGAGTTAATCGACATCTATCCTACCCTTATCGATTTATGCGGACTCAAACCTCAACACACATTATCCGGACAGTCTTTACGCTATCTGGCGGAAGGTAAAGCCAATTGGAAAAACAGGGCATTCAGCCAGTTTCCCAGGCCATATAAAGCAATCAATTCGCATAAATATCAAACTCATATGGGCTATACGGTACGGACAACTAATTGGCGCTACATCCTGTGGTATGAAAAAGCGTCGGATCGGATCACTGACCGGGAACTCTATCGGATGAACGGTGATAAACCGGAAGAGGAAAATATAAGCGGAAAACCGGAATATGCCCATATAGAAAATGAATTACAAGAGTTGATTCAGGAGTATAAAAATTCTCATCATAAATAAAAACACCATGAATAAAGCACTATTATTTATAATCATATCAGTCTTGGCTACATCCTGTAAAAATTATACAGACCAACTATTCGTATCTACGGAACAACCGGTATTACCAGTCCTTACCATGAAGGAGACCAATCCTGTACTGAAAATCGAAGTGATCCGGAAACAGCCGGGTAATTATTCTTTGCAGCAGTTAGCGTTCGATTTATCGGGAACAACAGATATCGACGATATCGAGAGTATCGGTCTTTATCAGGCTAATTCCAAAGGAATGCTCGATACAGACAAACCTATACTCACACCTGTCCCTGTATCAGAAAATATAACATTCAATACCGATATCTCCCTGGAGACAGATACAACCTTACTTTGGGTTTCATTTAAGTTGAAAAACAAAATTGAGCTCGACCACCGGTTCAATATATCCTGTACCGCCCTGAAAACAAATACAGGATATATCGATATCCCTGTAAGTACATCAAACGGATTACGTACCGGAGTTGCAGTACGGCAGCATAGGCAGGATGGAGTGCATACATCACGTATTCCTGGATTGGCAACATCTAAGAACGGGACATTACTGGCTATTTACGATGCTCGTTACGACAATTCACGCGATCTTCAGGGAGACATCGACATTTGCTTGAACCGCAGTACGGATGGCGGACAAACCTGGGAACCTATGCAAGTTGTTTTAGACAGAAAAGAATGGGGTGGTCTACCTGAAAAATATAACGGGATAAGCGATGCTAATATCCTGGTAGATGAAAACTCGGGTGATATTTATGTAGCCGGTCTTTGGATGTATGGCGTTCTTGACGGTCAAGCCGGTAAATGGGTTCCTGGTATGACTAAAGATAGTACCCGCTGGATGCATCAATGGCGGGAAAAAGGCTCACAACCCGGATTCGGAGTAAAAGAGACCAGCCAGTTCCTGATAACGAAAAGTACGGATGACGGTCTAACCTGGAATGAACCAGTCAATATCACAGCTAAAACAAAAAGAGAAGAATGGTGGCTCTATGCCCCTGCTCCGGGTCATGGCATTACGCTGAACGATGGAACACTTGTCTTTCCAACGCAGGGACGCGATAAGGACGGACATGCGTTTTCCAATATCACCTGGAGTAAAGACGGCGGAAAAACATGGACAGCCAGCAATCCGGCTTTCGATAATGTTACGGAATGTATGGCCGTTCAATTGTCTGATGGCAGTATCATGTTAAATATGCGTGATAATCGTAACCGGGGGAATATGGAGGTAAACGGACGGCGGATTTGCATTACTACCGATCTGGGACAAAGCTGGACTGAACATTCGACTTCGCGGAAAGCACTGATAGAACCGACCTGTATGGCCAGTTTCCACAAACATGTTTACCGGCAAGAAGGGAAAGAGAAATCTATCTTGCTTTTCGTTAATCCCGAATCGCATTCGGAACGGAATCATATGACACTGAAAGTCAGTTTCGATGACGGTAATACATGGCCTGATGAAAAGAAAATACTGTTAGACGAATATAACTGCCGGGGGTACTCTTGTATCACTTCTGTCAATGAAAGTACAATTGGAATCCTGTATGAAAGCAGTCAGGCCGACATGGTATTCCAGCAAGTCAAACTAAATGAAATCATCGAATGATAATGATATGAATCACAAAAAACCTCCCAACTGCAAAGAAACAGTTGGGAGGCCAAAGTAATGAACAAAAACAATCTTTTAGCAAGACTTGCCTGTCATAATATCTAATACCAATTTGTCTGTTTCTTCCATTCCACGGGAACCTATCGCTGTCAGATTCGAGATCGATTTATCCACATCCTCGTCGATAATACCCTCCACAGGAGTCACCACTTTGTTCTCCATCGCCATCAAAGCGGAGATCATTGCCGTAGAGACACCGCTCGAAACCTTCAAGGCGCAACTTGGCTTAGCCCCGTCGCAAATCATCCCTGTAATATTTCCGATCATATTCTTGATCGCATACGAAATCTGTGCCTTATTACCACCCATCAGATAAGTAATACCGCAACTGGAACCGGTAGCCGCAACCACACAACCACAGAGGGCAGACAATCGTCCGAGGCTCTGCTTAATATAAATAACCATCAGATGGCTAAGTGTCAGGGCGCGTATCAACTGCTCTTCCGGACAATCGATGTCTTCGGCGAAAGATAAAACCGGCAACGTAGCTGCAATACCCTGGTTACCGCTTCCTGAGTTACTCATAACCGGGATCATCGCTCCATCCATACGGGCATCACAGGCAGCAGCCGTCATCACCAACATATGTGTATAGGCCGAATCGCCCATATATTTCCGTCCGTATTCTCCGGATACGGTTTTGCTGACAGTATGCCCGTAATGACCTTTTATAGAGGCTTGTGCAGCCTTCTTATTCAGATCGGCAGTTTCAAGGATAAAACGGATTTCATCGAGCGGCATTTCCATCGCAAACTCATAAACGGTAGAAAAAGATAATTTTAATTCTTCCTCGTGGCAGATAGTATCGCCGGATAACTCTTTCCGCAGATCGGTCAGTACCACCCCATCCTTTTCCACATAAATTATATGCGTATGTTCGTGGCAGATGACAACCTTCGACGTCTCTTCGCCGGCAGTACAAATAATCTCTATATATAATTTGTCGACATTTTCCTTTAAAGCAATATGGATAATCTTATTCTCTATCATGGCCTTTCCCAACTCCAGAGCTTCCGGCGTTATATCCCGCAGCACCTCCAGTTCGTAAGCAGACTTTCCGATCAGCGTACCCAAAGCAACGGCAATGGGCAATCCTACCATTCCGGTTCCGGGAATTCCTACGCCCATGGCATTCTTCAGAATGTTGGCGCTAAGTAACACCTCGATCTTTTCGGGACGGTGTCCTAAAACTTCGGCAGCCTTGGCAGCAGCCAAAGCGACAGCAACAGGTTCAGTACAGCCGATAGCAGGAATTACCTCCTGATGTATGAGGGATATAATTTGTGATTTTGTCGTATTATCCATGAAAACTATGTTTTATGCGTTAGATTGGGGCAAAGGTAATGATTTAATTAATTACCGGACTTTATATGATCAAAATTATCACTTGTTTTCAGGCAGAAAAGGCAGATACAAAATGATTTGTAATTTATGTTATACGTTTCGCTAAATTTAGAATGAATATGATAAATTCGCAGCGTCCAACGCCATAGCGGGGAAAACTGAATGAATTAAAAATAAAAGATTGTTTATGGAAAGGAAAAGATTTATTTTCTACGGGTTGGCGATGCTCGTAGCGTTATTGTTAGTGGCTAAAATATTGATACCGGCATCACCGCCCTCCTCTTCGCCGCCGGAAAGCCTGTTGTCTGAAAACGATGATCTTCTGGAACGCGCGCTCCCTTCACTCGAATATATCCGGACCCATCAGCCGGAAGGTATTCCTGCTTTACATTCTGTTTCTGTTTATTCTCACAACGACTCGTTAAAACTGGATTACTGTTATCCAGATACTCTTATCACCAGACTTATCTCTCCGATTTTTGCTCCTTCTACCCCAACTCATCATCCGGAACACCATTATCAAACATTTCTGGCCACCATACCGGAAGGTGAAGATAGCTTTTTCAATATAGAATATCCGGAATTATGGATACCGACAACAATCTATGTCGTATTCCTGCTATTTCTGTTATCAGTACGGGGAGCTTGTCTTACAGCGGGAATACTTCGCCGGAAATGGGTACACATAGACGAAAGTAAGCCACAACCCCTTCCCTGCCGCTGGGGTAAAGGTCAGTGGATACAGATAACGGACACTGGAGTTTATATCTGTATCAGCGTATTTATTATGACCGGATTATTATCCATGTCACCAATCCCGAAATGGCTGGGCGACAACCACAGGAAAAACGAAGAGAGTAAATTGCATCCGCCTCTTCGCCTGGAAGGTTTTAGTATGGACCCCGGCAAACTGCTCCAACCGGATGCTTACGGTATCTCGGCTACAGGCGGTGAAAAAGTCTGTATGCTGAAACTACGTTCGTATTTGGACAAGCCTCTGGTGGAAATTATCCGGCAGGCGGATGACGGTACCGTGCAACCGGAATATATTTACGCAGCGAAAAGTACGCCGCGGCGGTTCGTCGTTACCCGGCCGGACATTCTGCATTCACTGGAAAAACTATACGGCAAACCTATTCCTTTATTGAAGATGTCTTTATTGGAAGAATATGATGAATATTACCGTCCGGGGTCCGGCCTGAAAACGCTGCCTTTGCCCGCATACAAAGTTGAAATTGACAACAAGGCACAGGACCTCTATTATTTCCCTTCTTCTACGCCGACATATTATCATTATAATTCGAATACGAAGCTGCGGAAGAAAATTTCATCCTTGCCCGATAAGTGGTAAAGATTATTATATAAGACGAGTATGTTTCAAAAGTGCTGAATGGAACTGTTGAAACATACGCGTTTATTCTGATTTTTCCGGTTCTTATAAGCTAGTTATCAGCGCCCACCGTTTCGACAGTAAATATTTCCTCATCTGTCCCATTACCGCGTCCTTCTTCCAGACGGACACTGAAAACTGCTTCACCTGTTTTTAACTCTTGCGAGGCACGTACTGTCACTTCATACGTGACAGGCTCATCCTGTGAAACCTTGGCTATCCGCACAGGATCCGATATTTCCAGATGTTCCCCTTCCTTTATTTTTACTATGGGAACAACATTCACCGCTTCCTGAAAACTGTTATTTACGATCACGAACGAGATACGGCAAGTTTCACCGGCATCAATCTTTTGGTTATAAGTCAGGCTATCCTCATCCAGCAAGATGTCTTCTATCCTCAAGTCAGGAAGAAGCACATGAGACGATGGCGTATATTTAGCCGGTCTGCTCCGCTCGACATAAGTTTCATTATCCGTACTGGCTGCGATCGATGCTCCGGCAATACCACCGACTGCCGTTCCTATGAAAGAACCGATTTCACCTCCTCCGTCATCATCGATTGCCTCCCCGATCAATCCGCCAAAGATCCAGCCGATAAAAGAACCGACCTGTGCCCCAAAGCCGGCCTTGTCTTCAGTGCTCATATTCCTCATTGCCCCGCAACCAGGCAGTATCAACAAAGAAATCATCAGGAAGAGAACTACATTTTTCATATATCAACTATTTCTTTAACTGTTTACCGGCAAATAAGATCTTCCAGTTTGACTTTATGACAGCAGAAAGGGGAAAAACCCCCATCCGTTTCCTTTTTTTTATGTAAGTTTGCGGTCTCTTAAACAAAGAATAATGATCAATCAATTTCAGACTCCATCTGCAGACTTGCAACATCAGTATGATCTTCTGCAAAAAGAATTTGAATACGAAAAAGAGATGTACAGGGAGCAGACAGAGCGGACCGGAATACACCGGCGTATCCAACAGGGAGTTTGCTGGTATCCTGCTATTCCGGGAAGAAGTTATTACAATTCGCTGAACCAGCTCGTCGTCGAAGTCGAACGCCGGGATGATAAAGAGATAGAACATAATTTCGAATACGGCCGTCCGGTCTGTTTCTTCACGACAGATGTCAGCGGGAAACCCAAATATCTGAACTTTTCGGCTGTCATCAGTTATGTGCAGGATGACCGGATGGTTGTCGTCTTGCCGACACCTTCCGCTTTATTCGACCTGCAAAATGTGAACAGCGAACTGGGAGTTCAGCTCTATTTCGATGAGACAAGCTACAAAACGATGTTCAATGCACTCTCCGGTGTCATGAAAGCGAAAAACGACCGGCTGGCTTATTTACGCGACGTCTTACTCGGAAAATCGCCGGTGACCCGAAGAACACTTTTTCCCGTCCGCTTCCCGTGGTTGAATACGACCCAGGAAGAGGCGGTCAATCATGTACTGGCAACGAAAGAGGTATCGATCGTACACGGTCCTCCCGGGACAGGGAAAACGACTACGCTGGTAGAAGCCATCTATGAAACACTGCACAGGGAAAACCAGGTAATGGTCTGTGCACAAAGCAATACGGCTGTCGACTGGATATCAGAAAAGCTGGTAGACAGGGGAATCAACGTGCTCCGCATCGGTAATCCGACACGGGTGAACGACAAGATGCTCTCATTCACCTACGAACGACGCTTCGAATCGCATCCGGACTATACGGAACTTTGGGGAATCCGTAAGGCTATCCGGGACATACAATCTTCTTTCCGTAAGAAAAGCCATGCGGAAAAAGATACTGCCCGCAACCGCCTTTCACGCCTGCGTTTCCGGGCCACCGAACTGGAAGTAAAGATAGATACGGACCTGTTCGATGAGGCTCGTGTCATCGCATGTACCTTAGTGGGATCAGCCAACCGGGTCCTGACGAACCGGCACTTTACTACCCTGTTTATCGATGAAGCAGCACAGGCTCTGGAGGCTGCCTGCTGGATCGCGATCAGTAAAGCAGACAGGGTGATACTGGCAGGCGACCACCACCAACTCCCTCCTACCATCAAATGTATAGAAGCGGCACGCGGCGGACTCGATCGCACGCTGATGCAGAAAATAGCCATCAGTAAACCTGAAACGGTATCGCTGCTTAAAATACAATACCGGATGCATGACGATATTATGCGCTTTTCATCCCACTGGTTTTACCGGGATGAACTGCAGGCGGCACCGGAAGTAAAATATCGTGGTATCCTGGCTTACGATACTCCCATCGTTTGGTTCGATACGGCTGATTGTAATTTTGAAGAAGACCAACAGTCTGAAAGCCAGAGCCGGATTAACCGACAGGAAGCAGAACTGTTGATCGAACAACTACAAAGTTATATCGAGAAGATCAGCAAAGAACGCGTGCAGGATGAGAGTATCGACTTCGGATTGATCTCTCCCTATAAATCGCAGGTACAATATATCCGGAGCCTGATCAAGCGGAACTCTTTTTTCAAACCGTTCCGGAGACTGATCACCGTACACACGGTGGACGGCTTCCAGGGACAGGAACGCGATGTGATCATGATCAGCCTGGTCCGTGCCAATGATCAGGGAAATATCGGTTTCCTGAACGATCTTCGTCGTATGAACGTCGCGATCACCCGTGCCCGCATGAAGTTGATCATCCTAGGAGACGCTTCTACCTTGACAAAGCATGCCTTTTACAGGGAACTTTACAAATATATTACGGCAAACGGCCTTGTAATTCCAATAAAACCAATCCCTGAAACGGATAAATAGTATGGTTTATCCGTATATTTCATACAAGGATTGGTAAAAAGGTAAGTCAGAATTATGTATATTTGTCATCTAAACAAAAAAAACAGCAAGCCATGAAGTACAAATTATTAGTTTTAGACGTAGACGGGACATTGCTCAACAGCAATAAAGAGATAACTGCCCGTACCCAGGCTGCTTTACTGAAAGTTCAGCAGATGGGAATACATATTGTATTGGCATCCGGCAGACCGACCAACGGGGTCATGCCGCTGGCTAAGGCTCTGGAACTGGATCATTACGGTGGTTTCATTCTTTCATATAACGGTGGACAGATCATCAATGTACAAACGGGTGAATTACTTTTTGAAAAACGTATCAACCCGGAAATGTTGCCCTATCTGGATAAGAAAGCAAAGAAAAACGACTTTGCCATTTTCACTTACCATAAAGATTACATCCTGACGGACAAACCCGACAACAAACATGTGCAGGAAGAAGCTGCCTTGAACAATATGCGTGTGATCGGCGTCGATAATTTTCCGGAGGCTGTCGACTTCAGTCCCTGCAAATGTGTTCTTGCCAGCGACGATGAAGCAGAACTGGTAGGTTTGGAAAATCACTGGAAGAAACGTTTGGACGGTGTACTGGACGTATTCCGGTCGGAAGATTACTATCTGGAGGTTGTCCCCCAGTTTATCAACAAAGGGAATACATTGGGCGTTCTGATGGCAAAACTGAATATCACGACAGAAGAAGTGGTAGCCATTGGCGACGGTATTGCCGATGTACCGATGTTACAGCTTGCCGGAACCAGTGTTGCGATGGGCAACGCCCGCGATTCTGTAAAGAGTTGTACGGACTTCACCACTTTGGCTAACGATATGGACGGTGTTGCAGTAGCCGTGGAAACAGCGATCCTGGCAGCGATCAAACCGACGGAAGTTCCTTTGGACCAGTTGAACATACGTGCCAAACATGCACTGATGGGCAATCTGGGCATTCAATATACTTATGCTTCTGAAGACCGCGTGGAAGCGACCATGCCGGTAGACGAGCGTACGCGCCAGCCTTTCGGTATCCTGCACGGTGGTGCGACACTGGCCCTGGCTGAAACTGTTGCCGGATTGGGTTCCATGATCCTGGCAAAACCGGACGAGATCGTTGTCGGAATGCAGGTAAGCGGTAGCCATATGTCATCGGCCCATGAGGGAGATACCGTACGCGCCGTAGGAACAATTATCCACAAAGGTCGTTCTTCACATGTATGGAACGTAGATGTGTTTACCTCTACTGATAAACTGGTATCCTCCATACGCGTAGTGAATAGTATATTAAAAAAGAAATGAATTCAGAAGAAACAAGCGAAGCAATAGATTCATTGATCAGGCAGGGCCGGAGTTTTGCAATTTACCGTATACCGGGAGAAAAAGACCCGCGATTCGTCATGCAGAGTTCCGGTTCTGCCCGCCTTTTATACAGCATAGAAGAGCTGAACGGACAAACAGGATTCGTGATCGCTCCTTTCCGGGTCACCCCGGATTGTCCCATTGTATTGATCCGCCGCGATCTAACAGAGGTACCGGCTGTCTTGCCAATGGATTCCATTCGAATGGATCTGGAATTTCATCCGAATGGAACTGAAAATCCATCCGAATGGAAAACGGAAAGCGATTATATCCGTTGTTTCGATTCCTTCATCAAACCTTTGCAGGAAAAGAAACTGGATAAGCTGGTCCTTTCACGCAGTCTGACACAAAACCGTCTGTCCGGTTTTTCACCTGCAAAGGCTTTTTACAAAGCCTGCCAACAATATACCCGTTCGTATGTCTATCTGTGCCATACGCCACAGACTGGGACCTGGATCGGAGGTACACCCGAAATCATCCTCTCCGGAGAAAAAGGAGCATGGAACACGGTCGCCCTGGCCGGGACACAGCCGCTTCAAAACGGCGAACTGCCGACCTATTGGGACGAGAAGAATAAGAGAGAACAGCAGATTGTCGCCACCTATATCCACGACCAGCTTACTTCACTCGGTATCGACTCGATCATGGAAGGTCCGTATTCGGCACGTGCCGGCGCTTTATGCCATTTGAAAAGCGATTTCAGGTTTACCTTGCGTGAAAACAATAAATTGGGCGACCTGCTCAATTTGCTCCATCCTACCCCTGCCGTCTGCGGATTACCAAAAGCCGATGCTTACCGGTTCATTCTGGACCATGAAGGTTATGACCGCCGCTATTATTCCGGCTTTATCGGGTGGTTGAACCCCGAAGGCAGAACCGACCTGTACGTCAACCTGCGTTGTATGCATATCGAAGACAAAATACTTACGCTTTATGCCGGAGGAGGTCTGCTCTCTTCCTCAGAGCTTAACGACGAATGGCAGGAAACGGAAGATAAACTACAAACGATGAAAGCTTTGTTGTAAAAACAACTATACGTTTCCGGTCACAAAAACAATTGTTTTCGTAACAGAATACAATTGTTTTTGTAATCAAATACAGTTGTATTCTAAAGTAAAAACAATAGTCTCTTTTATTTATTCTTATTATATATGTAGGGTTTTGACAACCTTTTGACAGAGCACCCTGTTACCTGCAGAATATCAACCAGTTAGACGTGACAGACATCCGGCAAGAGAAATATTTGTGATTTTTCATTGATAATAAATACTTTATAAATCATCAACAAACAATAGACGGCGGAAGGTTGATTTGATGCGTATCCTTATTATTAAATCAGATATTATGGTTACTTTTGCATATAAACTCCAATATGAGAATTTGATATGTATTCAGATAAAAAGAATATTCTTCAACTCGTTGCTCTGCTGAAAGAGCACAATATCAGTAAAGTAGTATTATGTCCGGGAAGTCGAAATTCCCCGATCGTTCATACGTTGGCAAATCATCCTTCTTTTTCCTGCTATTCCGTCACAGACGAGCGGAGCGCTGGTTTTTTCGCTCTCGGACTAGCGTTGCACGGAGGAAAACCGGCTGCTATTTGTTGCACTTCTGGTACGGCTTTGCTGAATATACATCCGGCTATAGCGGAAGCATTCTATCAGCAGGTTCCTCTGGTAGTTATTTCTGCTGACCGGCCTGCTGCCTGGATCGGACAAATGGACGGACAAACATTGCCACAACCCGGCGTATTCGGTTCGCTGGTAAAGAAAGCCGTTAACCTGCCGGAAATACAGACCGACGAAGATGAATGGTATTGTAACCGTCTCGTCAACGAGGCTTTATTGGAGTTGAATCATCATGGAAAAGGTCCGGTCCATATCAATGTGCCGATCTCGGAACCTTTGTTCCAATTCACGACAACCGAATTACCCGACGTCCGTGTCATCACCCGTTACCAGGGGCTCAACATATACGACCGGGAATATAATTCATTGATCGAACGGCTGAACAAGTACAACAAACGCATGGTGGTAGTCGGACAGATGAGCCTGATCTATCTTTTTGAAAAGAAAATATCCAAACTGATATACAAACATTTTGCGTGGTTGACCGAACATACCGGAAACAAGACCATTCCCGGTATTCCGGTCAAGAATTTCGATGCAGCGCTTTATGCCCTGCCCGAAGAGACGTTAGAGAAAATGGTCCCCGAACTGGTAATTACTTACGGAGGCCATATCGTATCCAAACGTTTGAAAAAATTCCTGCGTAACCATCCGCCCAAAGAACACTGGCATGTATCGGCAGACGGCGAGGTTGCCGACCTTTACGGCTCTCTGACGACAGTGATCGAGATGGACCCGTTTGAATTTTTAGAGAAGATAGCCTATTTACTGGAGAATAAAACGAGCGAGTTTCCCCGCGTCTGGGAAAATAATACAAAGGAATTGCCCGAACCGGAATTCGCTTACTCCGAAATGGCCGCGATCGGTACGCTGATCAAGTCGTTGCCGACTCCTTCCGCTTTACACTTAGGGAATAGCTCGACAGTGCGTTATGCCCAGTTATATACATTACCGGAAGAGGTGGAGGTTTGTTGTAACCGGGGTACGAGCGGCATAGAAGGTTCGCTTTCAACAGCCCTGGGATATGCAACAGCTTCGGACAAGCTGAACTTTATCGTGATTGGCGATCTGAGTTTCTTTTATGATATGAATGCTCTCTGGAACAGTAATTATGGCTGTAATGTTCGTATTTTGTTGCTGAACAACGGAGGAGGCGAGATTTTCCAGGCATTACCCGGCTTATCTTTGTCGGACAAGACACACCGTTTTGTCACGGCCTCGCATAAAACGTCTGCACAAGGTTGGGCGACGGAACGGGGATTCCTTTATCAGGGAGTACATAATACCGAAGAACTGGAAGAAGCGATGAAAGCCTTTACGGAACCGAACCCGGTCAGCCAGCCGATCCTGATGGAAGTGTTTACTGAAAAAGAAGAAGATGTCCGCTTGTTGAAAGAATATTATCATAAACTAAAATAATATGCCAATCAGGAGTTACTTTCATTGGCAAATTAAATAATTATATATTATGTCTACACAAAGAGAATGGAAAACAATAAAGGAATACGAAGATATTCTTTTTGATTTTTATAACGGGATTGCCCGTATCACTATCAACCGCGAACGTTACCGTAATGCCTTCACGCCTACTACAACGACGGAGATGAGCGATGCACTTTATATTTGCCGTGAACGCCAGGATGTAAGTGTGATCGTTCTGACAGGAGCCGGTGATACCGCATTCTGCGCCGGAGGGGATATGAATGTAAAAGGTCACGGCGGTTATATCGGTAAAGATGGCGTGGCACGCCTGAATGTGCTCGATGTACAGAAGCAGATCCGCTCTATGCCTAAACCGGTCATTGCTGCCGTAAATGGTTTTGCTATCGGTGGAGGCCACGTATTGCATGTAGTTTGTGATTTGACCATTGCTTCGGAAAATGCGATCTTCGGACAAACGGGTCCTCGTGTGGGCAGTTTTGACGCCGGTTTCGGTTCTTCTTATCTGGCCCGCATCGTCGGACAAAAGAAAGCACGTGAAATATGGTTCCTCTGCCGTAAGTATAATGCACAGGAAGCACTCGATATGGGACTGGTAAATAAGGTTGTTCCTTTGGATAAGCTGGAAGACGAATACGTTGAATGGTCTGAGACCATGATGATGCACAGTCCGCTTGCCCTCCGTATGATCAAAGCCGGCTTAAACGCTGAACTCGACGGCCAGGCAGGCATCCAGGAACTTGCCGGTGATGCAACAATGCTTTACTACATGACCGACGAAGCGCAGGAAGGTGGTAAAGCATTCCTGGAAAAACGCCGCCCTCGTTTTGAGGATTATCCGAAGTTCCCGTAAAGCTGCTGTCTTATGTCTTATCATATACAAATCATCCCCAGGGTACTGCATTTCAAACAACCGGCAGGAACATCGAGGGGAACATATACTACGCGGAAAAGCTGGTATTTATATCTTACTTCGGAAGAAGATCCCGGACGAATGGGTATAGGGGAATGTGCTCCCCTTCCTAAATTAAGTTGTGATGATCTGCCGGATTATGAACAAATACTGGCAACGATCTGCCGGCAAACGGAACGAACCGGAATGCCTGATACGGAAGCGCTCCGTCCCTATCCTTCCATCCTTTTCGGACTGGAAACAGCTTTCCGTCATTTCAGTACAGGAGATTTTGCCCTCTGGGACACCCCTTTTTCAAGGAGTGAGGCAGGTATTCCGATCAATGGCCTGATCTGGATGGGCGATTATAAAAAGATGCTGGAGCAGATCGAAACAAAAATGCAAACCGGCTTCCGTTGCATCAAACTGAAAATCGGAGCGATCAACTTTGAGGAAGAACTGGCGTTGCTAAAACATATCCGTGCCCATTTCTCTGCGAAAGAAATAGAACTGCGGGTAGATGCGAACGGCGCATTCTCTCCGGCAGATGCCCTGGATAAATTATATCGGCTATCCGAACTCGACCTGCATTCTATCGAGCAGCCTATCCGTGCCGGACAATGGGAAGAGATGGCACGTCTTACAGCACAGACACCGCTTCCTATTGCACTGGATGAAGAACTGATCGGTTATAATAACCAGCTGGAAAAAAAAGAGCTTTTGTCTGCTATCCAACCGCAATATATCATATTGAAACCTTCCCTGCATGGCGGCATAAGCGGCGGTCAGGAATGGATAGATGAAGCTGAAAAACAAAAGATCGGTTGGTGGATCACTTCCGCCCTGGAATCTAATATCGGATTGAACGCGATAGCACAATGGTGTGCCACATTCAATAATCCGTTACCACAAGGGCTGGGAACAGGGGCATTGTTTACAGACAACATAGAGATGCCTTTGTCCATCCATAAAGATTGTTTATGGTACGATGGTAACTCTTTTCCTTCCGGAGAGGTGGCAGAGAGTGTGCTAAAGCCGGAGAGAAAAGAACTGTCAACAGACCCTAATAAACAGGAATTACATCTGGAAAACGATATTATTTGCCATGCAGATAATATACAGCAATTAATTTCCGGACTCTCCGACAATACGCCGCAAATACAACGTGATCTTTACAACTTCCTGGCAGACTGGTTCAATGAATCTCCTTATATAACGGTACACACCTCCGGTTCTACCGGAACACCCAAAGCATTTACCGTTCGCAAAGAGCAGATGATGCAAAGCGCAATCCTCACCTGTTCTTTTCTCCAATTACAAAAAGGCGACACAGCCTTATTATGTATGCCTTTACAATATATTGCCGGGAAGATGGTAGTCGTACGTGCATTGGTTGCCGGATTAAAACTCATCCTGCGTACACCGTCAGGACATCCGCTGGCTGATGTAAAAACCCCGCTCCGCTTTGCTGCAATGATTCCTTTGCAGGTATACAATACACTTCGAATACCGGAAGAAAAGGAACGTCTTTACCAAACGGAAATACTGATCATCGGAGGCGGAGCAATCAACAAAGAACTGGAAACAGAGATCAGGGCATTTCCCAACACCGTCTATTCTACCTACGGCATGACAGAAACGCTCTCGCATATCGCATTACGCAGGTTGAACGGACCGGAGGCCTCTTCTTCCTACACTCCTTTCCCTTCCGTACAACTTTCTCTGTCACCGGAGGAAACACTTGTTATCGATGCCCCTCTGGTGTGCGACGAAACTTTAGTTACGAATGACATTGCCGAGATACATCCGGACGGTACTTTCACCATCCTGGGAAGAAAAGACAACACCATCAATACCGGAGGAATAAAAGTACAGATAGAATGTGTAGAAGAAACACTTCGTTCAATAATTTCTGTTACCTTTGCGGTAACGGCTGTTCCACATCCGGGATTAGGGGAAGCAATTGTGCTATTGGTGGAAAAGGCAGCAGATACGGACGGCCTTCCTGATAAGATCGCCTCCCTCCTGCCCAGATATCAACAGCCTAAATATATCAGGCAGGTAGACGCCATCCCACTTACAGGGAGTGGCAAAACAGACCGGAAAGCCTGTCGCTTACTGGCTGCACAACTAATCTGATCATCATTTAAAAACACTATACTTATGAGGTATTTGACACTTACCGTATTATCATTTCTCACGCTATCGTCCGCCTACGGACAGAGTGGAGAAAGTTGCCGGTTCGCACCGGACCCGACGCTTCAAAAACCGGAGGTTTATGCCGGATATGATTGCGTCAACCTCCTGGACAGTACATCCGTAACCGTACAACCAACCGGTTCGGGGTCTTTTTCTGTCTGCAAAACCATCAAGATACAGACTCCCCGCGGAGCAGTCGCCAACCGTATCATCAAATACGATTACGATCCGCTGACAGCTTTTGCCCAATTCAAGAGAGCGACCGTTTACCGTGCCAACGGAGACGTGATCAACCTGGATGTCACACGTGCCTGTGATTACGCAGCACCGGCACGTGCCATTTATTGGGGTGCCCGCCAGATCATGCTTGAAGTAGGCCAGTTGAATCCGGGTGATATCCTGGACTATGAGATCGACAAGAAAGGTTTCACCTACGCATTATTGGCAGATGGCGGTGATGACGAATCCCGTTTCATCCCTCCTATGCGCGGGCAATTTTATGATATCGTTCCTTTCTGGGTTACAGAACCGACTGTGCGTAAAGTGTACAAAGTATCCATTCCGATGGAAAAAGAGATGCAGTTCCAGTTCTATCAGGGGGACTGTGCTTCCTCTATGCGTTACGAAGACGGACGTAAAGCATATACATTCTCGACAAACGATATCATGCCGACCAAACGGGAACCCAATATGGTAGACCTGTTCGATGCAGCTCCGAAACTAATGATGTCATCCACTCCGAAATGGCAGGATAAATCATTGTGGTTCAATAAAGTTAACGAAGATTACGGAAGTTTTGCTCCATTACCCGAAGCCCAGAAAAAAGTAGACGAACTGATCAAAGGGAAGAAAACGGAAATGGAAAAGATCGCCGTCCTCACTCACTGGGTTGCCGATAATATCCGTTATTCGGGTATCTCGATGGGAAAAGGAGAAGGTTTTACACTTCATAATACCCAGATGAATTATACCGACCGCTGTGGTGTTTGTAAAGATATCGCCGGGACATTGATCTCCTTCCTCCGCATGGCAGGCTTTGAAGCTTATCCGGCTATGACAATGGCGGGTAGCCGGGTGGAAAGTATCCCCGCCGACCATTTCAACCACTGTGTCGCTGTCGTTAAATTATCAAGCGGTACTTATATGCCTCTCGACCCGACCTGGGTTCCTTTCTGCCGTGAATTATGGAGTAGTGCCGAACAACAGCAAAACTATCTACCGGGCGTCCCGGAAGGTTCCGATCTTTGTCTGACTCCCGTCTCCGCTCCGGAAAACCATTATGTACGCATTCATGCAAACAACAAACTGGATGCGAAAGGTACACTGACCGGACAGTTTACTATCACTGCCGAAGGGCAGTCGGACAGTAATATCCGTGGTATGTTTACCCGTGGCTGGCAGTCGCAATGGAAGAATATGCTGGAAAGCCAGTTATTGAATGTTTCTCCTAAAGCCCGTCTGATCAGCGTTGATTACGGTAAAGACCCGAAAGACTATCAGGCTGCCCCTATTAAGATCACTTTCCGCTACGAGATTCCGGAATATGCTATTACCGGTAAAGAAGAACTGGTATTTAAACCGATGGTAATGAACAACCTGTATAATCAGGTAAAAAGCTATCTGCGCATTGACACCGACCTTGCAGAACGCCAGTATGGCTTCAAAGACGCTTGTTCCCGGCTGGTTGAACTGGACGAAACAATCCAGCTGCCCAAAGGATACAGCCTGCTGAATGAAGCTAAAAACGAAAGTAAGCAAAGCGATGCCGCCGACTTTGAAGGTTCATTAAGCCAGCAAGGCGATAAAGTGACGCTTCACCAGAAGCTCGCTTTAAAAAAACGTATATATGAAGCGAACGACTGGGACGGTTTCCGTTCGGCCGTCAATGCACACAAAGGTTTCGGAGATTATTTAATTATTAAAAAGTAAAAGACGATGACTAGGATATTAAATAAATTCGCACTGCTTCTCTGTCTGCTTGCCCTCACAGCATCTATATTTGCTGCACCGGAAGCCGAATACAGGAAGTTATCGAAAGCATATATTTTGAATGCAGACGGCAGCCAGGAGTTCCGCTATACTATGGAACTGACCCTTTTCACCCATACTGCCATGAACGGTACATACGGAGAAAGTTTCATTGTATACAATCCCCAATATCAGGATTTGAAGATCAATGCTTCTTACACCAAACAAAAAGACGGTAACATCGTTAAAACGCCGGATAATGCTTTTGTCGAAGTACTACCCCGCACGGCAGCCGATGCTCCGGCTTACAATAATCTGAAAGAGATGGTTGTTGTCCATACCGGACTGGAACTGGGGGCAACCATTTATCTGGATTATACCCTGACCTCCAAACCGGGTTACCTTCCGGAACTGGATATCTATGATGAGATTTTACAGACTTCCCCGGTAAAGGAATATACGATCAGCTTGTCTGTTCCTGAAAACAAACCGCTTGCCTATACTCTGGAGAATGTCAATTCCAAACCCATAGTGGCAACTGCCAACGGAGTGAAAACCGTCACCTGGAAACTGAATAATCAGCCGGCCTCTTCCCGTGATCCGTTCGTATCGACTGCCAATGGAGATGTTCCATTCCTGACAGCCTCTACTTATGCATCCAACAAAGATGCCCTGCATACGTTATTTGCCCAGTTCACTCCTGCCAATGATGTACAGTTGAATGCTATCGCTGAAAACCTGACAGCCGATAAAAAGAGTGACACCGAAAAGCTACAAGCGATCCTCAAACATGTGACCGAAGATGTCGGTTACAGCCAGGTACCTTTACGCGATGCCGGATTCAAGATCCGTTCAATTAACGATGTATTTTACTCCGCTTACGGAACTGAAGCGGAAAAAACAAACTTGCTGAACGGTCTGTTAAATGCAGCCGGTATCAAGGCAGAAACAGCCGCTTCTTATCGTGTCAATGCAGATCCTGCCAGCCTCGGATTGAATGCCATAAAGGAACTGGTCGTTATTGCTAACGCAGACGGCAAACAATACATCATGTCTCCGATGTCCAGTAAAATGGCTGCAGCCGGTTGGAACAACCAAACACCGGTCATCAGCCTGACAAATGCCGGGACCCCGGTAGCTATCAGTACACCTGACGCCGGTATAAATTATGAAGTAGCTATATCTGTTTCTCCGGAAAAAGCAGAATCGCAGGTGAAGGCTACGATCGGTGACGCCTACGCACCTTATTACGGTGGAAACAGATCTGCGTATGCAGGAAGCGAATCATCTTCACAGCCATTGAAAGCGAACAACGGCTATGTAATGGTCACTTTACTGGATGCCCCTGTCAGTCTGGCGTACAGCAGCTATTGCCATATGAACAGTACCCGTAAAGAAAACCTGTTATTACCCTGTAAGTCGAACGAACATTATGCTTACACGGTAACGATACCGACAGGTATGGAACTCGCAACCCCTGAATCTGTAAAAACAATCGAAAATGCAGCCGGGAAAGTCGTCATTTCCGTCAAACAGGACGGTAATAAAGCAGAAGTAGAACGTTCTTTGCAACTGAACAAGCAATTATATACGCCGGCCCAATTCGTTAACTTACGCGACTTGTTGACAGAATGGGGAAATAAATCGAATAAGGTGCTGTTATTGTCAGTCGACTAAGTAAATACAAACAATAATTTATTCAAGGATGGAATGACAGAATTATCTTGTTCCATCCTTGTTTTTTTATTGAATAGTGATAACTTTACAACCTAATATTAATCACTTAAACCGTTGATCTATGCAAATACTATCAAATCTACTCTTAACACTTTTATTATGTTGCATTCCGGGGATTACTTATGCCCAAAGCCTCTCTCTGGAGCTATATCCCCAACCGCAGCATATTGTCATTTCCAACCAGCAATATATCCCTTCCCACGGATATACCTTGCAAGGTATCAGCAATCCGGACGCCGATGCAGTGAAGATATTGAAAAAAGCATTGCCTTTTGCCCAATCCGGCAAATCGTTGCCGCTGGAAATCAAAAAGCTCAAAGCAAAAACACCCGAAATGGAACGCTCCGGTGCCTATATTCTGGATATATCCAAGAAAAAGATCACCATCGAGATTGTAGACGACCGTTCCTTGTTCTATGCAGCCCAGACATTGAAACAGTTGGTCAGCTACAATGAAGCAGGAAAACGTACACTCCCCCTCTGCACTATTACAGACTATCCCGACGTACTTTACCGGGGAACTGTCGAAGGCTTTTACGGAACTCCGTGGAGCCATGCCGACCGTATCAGCCAGCTTCGCTTCTACGGAGAGTTTAAGATGAACACTTACATTTACGGTCCGAAAGACGATCCTTTCCACAGTGCCAGCTGGCGCGAACCTTACCCAGTCGATCAGGCTAATCAGATCAAAGAACTGACAGCCGAAGCCGCGCGTAACAAAGTCGATTTCGTATGGGCAATCCATCCGGGACAAGATATCCAATGGAATGCGACCGACAGCAGTAATGTTATTTCCAAATTCGAACAGATGTACAATTTGGGCGTACGTGCTTTCGCTGTTTTCTTCGATGACATCTCCGGGGAAGGGACCAATGCAGCCAAACAGGCAGGCCTGATGAATTACATCCAAAAGGAATTTGTAGAAAAGAAAAACGATATCCAGCCATTAATCATGTGTCCGACAGAATATAACCGTGCCTGGGCTCGTACCGACTATCTGGATATTCTCGGCGAACAACTCCATCCGGCTGTTCAAATCATGTGGACCGGTAACCGTGTAGTAGACGATATCACCCTGGAAGGCCTTGAATGGGTAAACAAACGTATCCGACGTCCGGCTTATATCTGGTGGAACTTCCCGGTAAGCGACTATTGCCGCGATCATTTATTGATGGGACCGGCCTATGGTCTGGACACACAAGCTTCGAACGCCATGTCCGGCTTTGTTGCCAATCCGATGGAACATGCGGAAGCATCTAAAGTGGCCCTGTTCGGTGTCGCTATGTATAGCTGGAATATTCACAATTACGACCCGCAACTGGCATGGGAAAAGGCTTGCGAATATTTAGTGCCGAAAGCATCTATCGCTTTCAAAACATTCTGCGAGAATAACAGCGATCCGGGACCTAACGGTCATTTATACCGCAGGGAAGAATCGACCCGCTATCAGGCTTTAGCCGATAATTTTCTATCCGGTTATCGGAACGGACGTTTCGGCGAAAGAGATGCGAATCAACTCGGGGCTTTGTTCGCACAGATACAGGTGGCTCCTGAACTGATCTATAACCAGGGCGACAACAAAGAACTGATCAAAGAGATCAATCCCTGGCTGATGCAATTCGAGCTACTCGGCAGATGCGGAACCAACGCATTACACATGGCGCATGCCTGGTATGAAAAAGACCGCCAGAACACCTGGCAACGTTTCCTGGCTGTCTCTGCCGTTATGGATAGCATGAAATTAATCAACCGCTCTTTCAATCAGAATCCATACCAGAAAGGCGTCAAAGTCAGTACGCGGGTACTTATGCCTCTTATTGAAGGAATATACCGGCAAACCAGCCGTAACCTGCTCTCGACAACAGAAACTCCGTCCAACGAGATCCGGGTGAGTACGGCTTCAACCATTACGAATGTAAACCAGTTGAAAAATCAACCGTGGTCGGAAGATGACGGCCTGATTGCATATGTCCCTATGCTCGAAGTCGTAAAAGTGGAACCGGACGAGTATATCGGCCTGGGATGGGAAATCCAGAAAGATGCCGAATCTTTCACATTCAACTTACCGCAAAGTAATGTGGAAGGACGTGTATTCGAATGGTCGGCAGACGGTAAAACATGGACTCCCCTCTCCGATATTCCGGCAGACCGGACCAAATTTACCGTCAACAATGTTGACCCGAAAGCTCACTTCATCCGGATGCGTAACAATTCCGGCAAACAAATGGAATTAAAGGTGGCCTCTTTCTCCGTAAAGACCAAAGAAGTTCCTGAAATCAATGAAGAACTGATGATGTACGATTTGAACCTGAATACCTACAAGACATTGAAACCGGGTAAAAAAGTAAATGTGAAATGTGAAGGTGTAGATCAGTATATCGAATTCTATCTGTCAGGCGACAACGAAAGTATGGTATCCGTTTCCGGAGAAGATAAAGAAGGTGAAACCAATATGTTGTACTGCGGATATGCCGGTTACATCAGACTGAACAAGATATCTTTTGATGATATACAAACACTAACGATCACTCCGGCAGGCAAAACCCCGATCCTGATCCATCAGATCGTAAGGGAATGATCGACTGAACAACCAATAAAAAGAGCCGTAAGTGATATAATTTACGGCTCTTTTCTTTATTTCTCGGAACATGGCACTGATATTAAAAGGTTTTCAATTCTTTGCCTGTCTGTATTTTTCTAACTACTTTTGCCAATTATAAAAACAAACAGCATGACTTACGAAGAAACGCTTCACTATCTATATACAAGCATTCCGGTATTTCAGCACAGCGGGGCATCCGCTTACAAGCCGGGATTAGATACCAGTATCGCACTGGATAATTATCTGGGTAATCCGCATAAAGCCTATAAAACGATCCATGTAGGAGGGACAAACGGGAAAGGTTCCGTCAGCCACTTACTGGCTGCGATCCTTCGTCAGTCCGGATATAAAGTGGGACTTTTCACCTCGCCTCACTTGATCGATTTCCGCGAGCGTATCCGTGTCAATGGTAAAATGATCCCCCAGGAATATGTTATAGACTTTGTTGAACGTCACCGTACCACTTTCGAACCTCTTCATCCCTCCTTCTTTGAACTCACTTCTACTATGGCTTTCGATTATTTCCGTGCCGAAAAGGTAGACTTTGCCATTATTGAAGTAGGTATGGGTGGACGACTGGACAGTACGAACATTATCACACCGATCCTGAGCATCATTACGAATATCAGCCTCGATCATACGCAGTTCCTGGGTGATACGGTTGAAAAGATCGCATTCGAGAAGGCCGGTATCATCAAACCGAAAATTCCGGCACTCGTCGGAGAAATATATACCCAAAGTGTCGCACAGGTCTTTGCCGATGCTGCAGACAGGAACGATACGTTGGTTTACTTTGCTTCGCAGGAGGACTTGCTTAACGAATCATATCTGATGGATACGGGTGAATGGTATTTCGATTCTGTCGAATACGGACAGCTATTCGGCGAGTTAGGCGGAGTTGCCCAGGTCAGAAATGCCAAAACGGTTCTCGCTGCCCTGAATCTGCTTCACAGCCTAGATATCGATATTCCGGATGAAGCCGTTCGTGAAGGTTTTGAGCATGTTGTAGAGTTCACCGGATTAATGGGACGATGGCAGGTTTTACAGGAAAAGCCGACAGTGATATGCGATACAGGTCACAACACCGGCGGATGGCAATATCTGAATATGCAGCTCAAAGAAGTGATAAAACGTTCCCGTCGTACGTATATGATCGTCGGTATGGTAAACGATAAAGATGTCAACGGCGTACTGGAGTTAATGCCTACCGATGCTTTTTACTTTTTCACACAGGCGTCTGTCGAACGGGCAATGTCGTCAACCGATATCGCTGCTTTAGGCATGATGCATGGTTTAAGCGGTGTCACCTGCGATAATGTAGCTGTAGCTGTCGAACGTGCCCTCGCAACTGCCGGGGAAGACGATACGATCTTTATCGGAGGAAGTACTTTTATCGTAGCCGATGCGCTGCCTCTTTTCATGAAAGAAAACAAATAATATAACTTAATTAAAACAAATATCATGATTGAACAAATTCATCAGAAACTGAGCGACTCAAAAGTGGCACGATGGAGCGTGCTGGCACTTGTCGCCTTTACTATGTTATGCGGGTATTTCCTCACCGATGTGATGGCACCGCTTAAACCGATGTTGGAAGAACAACTTTCCTGGAACAGTACCGAATACGGCTTCTTCACAAGTGCCTACGGTTGGTTCAATGTCTTCCTTTTCATGTTGATCATCGGGGGGATCGTACTGGATAAGATGGGTGTCCGTTTTACTGGAGTCGGTGCCTGTATTTTAATGATTATCGGTTGTTCTCTTAAATATTATGCAATATCCGATTTCTTTACCATGGAAGGTGAACTGTTCGGATGGAAAGCCCAGGTTATGGTTGCGGCTCTCGGTTATG
Source organism: Parabacteroides sp. AF18-52 (assembly GCF_003479145.1). Taxonomy (NCBI): domain Bacteria; kingdom Pseudomonadati; phylum Bacteroidota; class Bacteroidia; order Bacteroidales; family Tannerellaceae; genus Parabacteroides; species Parabacteroides sp. AF18-52. The sequence continues at coordinate 281,158 of NZ_QUGR01000001.1, read as the reverse complement.
CTATCTTCGGTGTTGGTGTTGAAACAGCCGGTATCACCGTTTCCAAGATCATCGTAAGATGGTTCAAAGGGAAAGAAATGGCATTGGCTATGGGGCTTGAAATGGCTACAGCCCGTTTGGGTACGGCACTGGCATTGTCGATCACTGTTCCGGCAGCGAAGTTCTTCGGTAGTATCTCTGCTCCGATCCTGCTTTGCCTCTGTATGTTGTGTATCGGTCTGATCGCTTTCCTTGTATTCTGTGTGATGGACCGCAAACTGGATACATCCATGAGTGCTGTCGAACAGGCAGAAGAGGAAGAGCCGTTCCGCCTGAAAGACATCGGACTGATTATTACAAGCAAAGGGTTCTGGTTGATCGCCCTGTTGTGCGTATTGTTCTATTCTGCTGTATTCCCGTTCCTGAAATATGCAACCGACCTGATGGTCAACAAATATAATGTAAGCCCCGACCTGGCCGGTAACATTCCGGCCATCCTGCCTTTCGGTACAATCCTGCTGACACCGTTCTTCGGAAACCTGTACGACCGTAAAGGAAAAGGAGCTACTATCATGATCTATGGTGCATTGATGCTGATCGGCGTACACCTGCTATTTACATTGCCGATCCTCAACGAATGGTGGTTTGCTACCATTGTCATGGTCGTATTAGGTATTGCTTTCTCCCTGGTTCCGTCAGCTATGTGGCCTTCCGTTCCGAAGATCATTCCGGAAAAACAGCTGGGTACAGCTTATGCCCTGATCTTTTGGGTTCAGAATATCGGATTAAGTATGGTTCCACTTCTGATCGGCTGGGTACTGGATACCTACTGCAAGATCGACAACGGTACCGGAAAACCGGCCTACGATTATACGCTGCCGATGGCAATCTTTACCTGTTTCGGTGTGTTGGCATTGATCATCGCTTTACTGTTGAAGCGTGAAGATAAGATCAAACATTACGGTCTGGAACAGCCCAATATCCAGAGCGATGCCGATAAAGCACGTATCCTTGCAGAAGAAACGATTGCAGAGCCTTAATGAACAAAGGTAAACATAAAAAGTCCCGGTATTTTCTTCGAGTAAAATACCGGGACTTTTTTATACTAAACACTTACATTATTTTAATCTCCGATTATCCATTTACTACCGGGTAAAAGCGAGAGAATCTTTGTCGTAACATAACAGCTGGCGAAGGTACTCACAGCAATGCTGGGTATGGCGGCAACAGTTGGCAATGCCAAAGTTTGCTTAAACACTGTTACCCATAATCCGAGCCAGAATATATGCATCAGGTACATACCATAGCTGAGTTTCGACATTTCTGTTATCAGCTTTGGAGCCTTCGGACGGTCTATACATGTGAACATAAGGAACGTGCCCGCAGTAAGAATCACACAGTTGATCGTACAGAAGGCCCACCCTATTTCTATTACGGGAGTAGTATGAAGTTCTCCGGGTATAGCCTGGATATAGAACGAATAGATGGTCAGTGCAGCCCCTACGACCATCAGGACGAATCCTATGGCAAAACGTTTGGTGCGATCCCAGGTAAGATGAACACGTATGTAATGTGCCAGAACAAGATACCCCAGATAACCGGAGAAATACCACAACATATGGTATTCATTCCAGAAACACTGTCCCCACACTTCACCACACCAGCGGTTGAGATATGGCATACAGGTCGTTAACAGGAACAACCCGATAAAGAAACGTTCTTCCTTTGCCGTGGCTTTACTCAGCCAGGGTGATATGATAGGAATAAAAAGGTAAAGACTGATCAGGGGATACATAAACCATAAGTGCCCGGCCAGCGTAGGGAAATTCAGCAATATCCGCGATAAATCCTTTATGGATGTTTCTCCATCTATCTGCCCCCACAACATAGGCAAAGTACTGTATAATATCATGAATATAAAAAATGGCGGCAAAATACGGATACAACGCTGGCGGTAAAACTGCCACATGGTCTGTCCCTCCTTCATCGGTGCAAGAAGAAAGGCGGAGACAATCATAAACAGGGGAACTGCCATGCGTGAGAAACCGTCATACACAGACACCCACAGCCGGTCTGCCTCATTGGCCAAAAAGGATTGCGGTCCCGCCATGTCTGTGGATCCGGGAGCGCCATAAAAATTTTCACTGGCGTGAACAACCATAACAAGGAAGCAGGCAAACACGCGTACATAGTCTAAAAAAACGATTCGTTTCATTTTCTTGAATTTTCGATTGGAATTAAATTAGCACGCGGCGAAGATAATCAATATTTCCGTAAAATCAGTCTTTCCTCATTCTTCAAAAGTAACCTTACAATACCTAATCATTTCAACCGGATATTACAGATCTATGAAAAAGTTTTGAACTACAATATATAAAGTAATAATTTACCACGATATACAGCTTGCTTATAAAGATTATTTTGTTTACGTTTGTCTACAAAACATAATTAAAAAAATCTATCTATGATTTGTTTTCCTAATGCCAAAATAAACCTGGGTCTGAATGTCGTCAGCAAGCGACCGGACGGTTATCATAATATTGAAACTGTATTCTATCCAATACCCGTGAAAGACGCGCTTGAAATAGTAAATGCAGAAAAGCTCTCTTTCACCCAAACCGGCATACAAGTAGATGCCCCTATCGAAAAGAATCTGGTGATAAAAGCACTTAATCTGCTTAAAACACACTACGAGGTACCACCTTTGGAGATTCATTTACTGAAAGCGATCCCTTTTGGTGCCGGATTAGGCGGCGGATCAGCTGATGCAGCTTTCATGCTGAAATTACTGAACGATTTTTGTAAATTGAACATACAAAACGATGAATTGGAAAAGATAGCGGCAACTATCGGTGCCGACTGTCCTTTCTTTATCCGCAATATACCCGTCTTTGCTACGGGGACAGGGAATATTTTTGAACCGGTTGAACTGTCACTGAAAGGTTATCACCTCTGCCTGATAAAACCTGACGTAGCGGTCTCCACTCCTGAAGCCTATTCGTTGGTGACACCGGCTGCACCTGTCCTGTCGTTAAAAGAGGTTGTCAACAGACCCGTTTCCGAATGGAAAAAGTTAATGATAAATGACTTTGAGCAAAGCGTATTCTCCAAACATCCGGTCATCGGGCAGATCAAAGAGGCACTTTACAAGGCTGGTGCCGTTTATGCATCTATGTCCGGTTCCGGTTCCTCCGTTTTCGGATTGTTTGAAGCTCCGACACAGTTAAAAAATCAATTTAGCGATAGCTTTGTCTGGGAGGGACAATTACCATGACTGTTATAGCCGATTTCTTCGATGCTTTGGCCGACCGCTGGGACGAACTTTGTTTCCATGCACCGGAAAAGATCAATTATATACTGGAACAGACCACTCTGCATAAAGGACTTCGTATACTCGATGTAGGATGCGGAACGGGCATACTGGAACAGTATCTGCTGACCTATGCCCCTGTTCACATCACAGGCATTGACCTGTCTCCCCGAATGATCGAAGAGGCACGCAGGAAATATGCTACACCGATCGTGGATTTTCGCTGTATGGATATTATGGACCTGAAAGATGAAAAATTCGATTATATCATAGCATATAGCGTATTTCCCCATTTCGAATATCCGGATCAGGTGATCGATCATCTGGCAAACCTGCTTGTGCCGGGAGGCGAACTTGTGATCTGTCACAGTGAGGGAAGGGAAAATATAAACGGTCATCATAACAAACAAGCCAACAGGATATCGTTCGGACTACCTCCCGCCCGGGAAGTTGCCGCCCTGATGGAACCTTATTTCCATATCGATGCGATGGAAGACAGCGACCAGCTTTATATGGTCAGCGGAATCCGAAACTAATAAATACAAATATAACATGAATAAATGTACCAGCTTATTATCTGTATTACTTGTCTCTGCTTTTACCTTACAGGCGGCAGAGGATGTAAAAGTAATGCAATTCCTGCATGCCGGTCCTGTTCCGGTGAACAAACCGATCATGGCAGACAGCCTGAATGTCAATGGAAAACCCTTTGAAATCAAGAATCTGTTGAACTCAACTGTTCCCTTCGACCGGGCATTGGCAAATGCAACTGTTCTGAATGCCGATACCGCCGGAATGATCAGTTTCGATGCACCTCCAAAAGGATATGCCTTGCATTTCTTTTCTTTTTACCTGAACAGCGACCAGTATACCAAAGGGACATTGGAAGTTTCCGGTCCGGGATCATTCGATGTGTATGTAAACAACAAGAAAGTAAATGCAACCTCTGAACTGGAGATGGAACCGCATCGGTATGAAGTAGTAGTAAAATACCTGACTGCCGACAACGATACCTGTCCTCCAACGTTGAAAGCAGTTTATAAAAGTGACAAGAATGCAAAAGTTGTTGCTTCACTGAATCCGGAGAAACGGTATACTTCCCGCGACATACTGGAAGGGACAAACTTCCGCGGAGCCAGTGTCTCCCCCAACGGTAAATATGTGTTGGTAAAATACTATACGCGCCTGGAAGGGGGGAAAAGTGAATCGTATGCACAGTTACGCGATGCCGCCAGCGGACGTATTTTGTTACAGGATAAAGGTTTTATCATGAATGCAAGCTGGATGCCCACCAGCAGCAAGATGTATTTTACACGTACCGGGTTCAATGGGAAAGAGTTGGTAACGGTCGATCCGGCAACGATGCAGGAAGAAGTGCTGGCAATGAATCTGCCGGAAGGAAGTTTCAACTTCACTCCCGATGAAAAAACACTCCTTTTCACCGTACAGGAAGAAGGCCCGAAGGATGGTCCCGATATGCTCCGTATTTTGGAACCGAATGACCGCCTGCCGGGATTCCGTAACCGTTATTTTATCTGGCGATATGATCTGCAATCGGGATTATATGAACAACTGACTTTCGGCCATAACAGTACATATATTAATGACGTTAGTCCGGACAGCCGTTACATGTTGTTCAGTACCAGTGAGCAAGATTATACCTCTCTGCCTCATTCACGCAACTCATTATATAAACTCGATTTGCAGACGATGGCAGTCGATACGCTTTGGGAACATGCCAAATATGTAAACGGCGGAACCTTCTCTCCCGATGGAAAAACATTACTGGTCAGCGGCTCGGGTGATGCTTTCGGCGGAATAGGCCAGAACATCAAAGAAGGGCAGATATCCAACACATATGACGGCCAGTTATTCTTGTACGATCCGGTTACACGGAAAGCGACTGCATTGACTAAAGACTTCAATCCGAATGTCACAGGTGCCCTTTGGAATAAATATGATGGCCTGATCTACATGATGACAGAAGATCAGGATTACCAACGTATCTATACCTGTAACCCGGCAAACGGAAAGATCAAACAGATCAATACATCCGAAGATGTAGTTTATAACTATTCTCTGGCAGAAACCGCTCCTGTGATGTATTATTACGGACAGAGCGTTTCTAATGCAAACCGTTTGTATGCTTATGACCTGAAAAACGGGAAAAGCCGGTTGATATATGACCTGTCGGCCGAAAAACTACGGGATGTGAAACTTGGAGAGGTACATGACTGGAACTTCACGGCTGAAGACGGAACGACCATACAGGGGCGTTACTACCTGCCACCTAACTTCGATCCGAATAAAAAATATCCGATGATCGTCTATTATTACGGAGGAACTTCACCGACGAACCGTGCGTTGGAGTTCAGCTATTCCATGCACATGTATGCCGCTCTGGGATATGTTGTCTATACCCTTAATCCTAGTGGTACGACCGGATTCGGACAAGAGTTCGCCGCCCGTCATGTGAATGCATGGGGAGAACCGACTGCCGACGAAATCATCCGTGGTACGGAACTGTTCTGTAAAGAACACCCTTTCGTAAACCCGAAGAAGATCGGTTGTGCAGGTGCCAGCTACGGTGGTTTCATGACTCAATATCTTCAAACACGCACAGATCTGTTTGCAGCCGCAGTCAGCCATGCAGGTATCAGCGCCCTGAGTAGTTATTGGGGAGAAGGATATTGGGGTTATGGTTATTGTTCGGTAGCCAATACGGGTACTTACCCATGGAACAATCCGGAATTCTTTACCAAACACAGTCCGTTATTCAATGCCGATAAGATCAAGACACCGTTATTATTATTGCATGGAAATGCCGATACAAATGTTCCGATCGGAGAAAGTATCCAAATGTTCCTTGCCTTGAAACTGCTTGGCAGAACAGTGGAGTTCGTTCAGGTAGATGGCGAGAACCACGGAGTGGCTGATTATAAGAAACGTCTGGAATGGCAAAATACAATCTTTGCCTGGTTTGCCAAATGGTTGAAAGACGAACCGGAATGGTGGGATGCGATGTATCCGGAAAGAACTTTATAAACATTTTCCATTATATAAAGAAAGGGAGTGCCGATGACCGGTCACTCCCTTCTTCGCATATATATCATTAAAGAAACAGCTTATTTCATGTGGGGATTCAATGTATGCCACAAATGAATTTCCGGAATAATCCCCATGCCGATTACTTCGTCACGCAGTTTACTCAAGTGTACGTAACTTTCTGTCAGTTCGGCATTTTCTTTAGCCGTTCCCTCTACCTCTTTATAGAAGATACCGTCTTTGGTAATTTCAGTTTCCATAGCCATCATGATATGGTCGAATTTACCGGTATGAACATAAGTGCCGGCAGGCCAGCGGAATGCTTCACCTCCCATAGCTGCACGGATCATTTCGATAGACAGATAAGACGGACTCTGGAAAGAAGAGCGGCCGCGAAGTTCGATGATACGTTTTCCACCTTGTATTACTTTAACTTTCAGATCTTCCCATTGTTCGTCCGTCAGTTCCGGTGTACCGATCAGATCCAGTAACGGTTTTCCGTCTACCGTGGCAGTAGAAGCAAAAACAGCCATCTGCTCGCCATGTCCTCCATATGTACGACAACCTTTTACCAGGTTCTGACGGATACCGAAATGCTGTGCTAATGCTGTTTGCAGTCGTGTACTGTCCAATGCAGCCAATGTACTCACCTGTGATGGTTTCAGTCCGGAATATAACAGCGTGATCAATCCGGTAATATCGGCCGGGTTAAAGATCACTACTACATGTTTTACATCGGGACAATAAGAACGAATATCTTTTCCGAACTGGGCAGCGATCTCGGCATTCCCTTTCAGCAGGTCTTCACGGGTCATACCTGCTTTACGGGCTGCACCACCGGATGAAACGACATACTTAGCGCCTCTTAATGCTTCGCTGATATCAGACGTATAAGTAATATTGGCATATTCAAATCCGGACTGGAACATTTCTTCGGCAACACCTTCCAAAGCCGGAGCAAAAGGATCATAAAGACAAATATTAGAGGTTAACCCCATCATTAAAGCTGTCTGGGCCATGTTAGAACCGATCATACCTGCTGCACCTACGATAGTGAGCTTTTCGTCTGTTAATGCTTTCATACTGTATTACTTTTTAATAATTATGTTTGCTAAGAGAACACATATCTTATTGATAATGTTTGCTGTTTCGCTTGTATTTTTCTTTTCGGTTACAAAGGTAAAGCATCCTTTTTTAATACGCCAATCATTAAATTCTATCCCCTATAAGCTGAAGTTATAGCTCAAATTCCTACCTTTGCAGCATGAAAACATTCAGACCGGAAGCATGGTTGCCCACCACTAAGAAGGAAGTCGAAGCACGTGGATGGGATTATATAGATGTAATTCTTTTTAGCGGGGATGCCTATGTGGATCATCCTTCGTTTGGTGCTGCCGTTATCGGACGTACTCTGGAAGCTATGGGACTCCGGGTGGCTATCGTTCCACAACCGGACTGGCGAGGGGATTATCGTGATTTTAAGAAGCTGGGAATTCCCCGGCTCTTCTTCGGTGTTTCACCGGGAGCGATGGATTCAATGATCAACCATTACACAGCCAATAAACGTTTACGCAGTGACGATGCCTATACGCCGGACCGCCGTGCCGGTATGCGCCCCGATTATCCCAGTATTGTCTATACTAAAATCTTAAAGGAACTCTATCCGGATGTACCTGTCGTACTCGGCGGAATAGAGGCTTCTTTACGCCGGTTGACTCATTACGATTATTGGCAGGATAAACTACGTCCGGGTATTTTAGTCGACAGCCCTGCCGATCTCCTTATTTATGGTATGGGGGAATTACCCCTCAAAGAATTAATTACGCAGCTGCAGGCAGGAAAACCTTTTCATGAATTAAAAGACATTCGCCAGACAGCTTATCTGGCTGATAAGGTGGAGAAAAGCCCCGATGACATCGTACTCTTTTCGCATGAAGAATGTTTGCGGGATAAATTGAAACAGGCTAAAAACTTCCGCCATATCGAAGAAGAGTCAAACAAATATAATGCGTCACGTATCCTTCAGCAGGTTGGAAAACAAACTATCGTAGTCAATCCGCCTTTCCCTCCCATGACGGAAGCAGAGGTAGATGCTTCGTTTGATCTGCCCTATACAAGATTACCCCATCCGAAGTACAAAGGGAAAGTGATACCGGCATTCGAAATGATCAGGTTCTCTGTCAATCTGCACCGGGGATGTTTCGGAGGATGTGCATTTTGTACAATTTCTGCACATCAGGGAAAGTTTATAGCTTCCCGCAGTAAAGAATCTATCCTGAAAGAGGTGAAGGCTATTACGGAAATGCCCGATTTCAAAGGAAATCTCAGCGACCTGGGAGGTCCTTCGGCCAATATGTATAAGATGAGAGGCAAAGATCAGAGTATCTGCGCCAAATGTAAAAAACCTTCCTGTATCTCTCCTGTCGTTTGCAGGAATCTGAATGCAGATCATACGCCGTTGCTCGATATTTACAAAGCAGTTGACAGTATGCCCGGCATCAAAAGATCGTTTATCGGTAGTGGTGTGCGTTACGATCTGCTTCTGCACCGCTATGACGATGAAATCGTGAATAAGTCGGCACAAAGTTATACAGAAGAGTTGATTGCCCGACATGTGTCCGGTCGTTTAAAGGTTGCTCCCGAACATACAGAAGATAATGTTCTGAAAATGATGCGTAAACCTTCCTTCGATCAATTCGGGCAATTCAAGAAGATATTCGACCGTGTCAATAAACAATACGGACTAAACCAACAGTTAATTCCTTATTTCATTTCCAGTCATCCGGGATGTACGGAAGAAGATATGGCAAAACTGGCTATCGAAACCAAAAAACTACATTTCCAATTGGAGCAGGTACAGGACTTCACTCCTACACCAATGACACTGGCTACTGAAATGTATTACACAGGTTACCACCCTTATACATTGGAAAAAGTTTATACAGCCCGTACAAAAGAACAAAAACTGGCACAGCGCCAATTCTTCTTCTGGTATAAACCTGAATTTCGCCGGCAAATCACACAGGCATTGCAGAAAATAGGTAAAAAAGACCTGCTCAATAAATTATTCGGGCGTTAAGCGATAATATTCGGTCATCCTGCCTGCTTATACGAAATATTCGTAGAAAAAGTCACGAGGGCGCCATAAATTTTTGACGCCCTCATAAATAACAGGATTGCTCCTATTCTGCTGTATATCCTTTCACTTTTGCTACCGCAAGAATGGACTCTGTAATCGCATTACCCAGATCATCTCCTTTGTTTTCTCCTTCCTTCTTCAGTTGTTCATCGATATAAATCTGACGTTTGATCGCCAATTCACTGATTTCTTTCTGGATCAGAGACCTCTCCTGCTCTTTCTGCGTGATGAAAGCTTTCAGTTCTTCCGGAGATTTACTTCGTAGTTCTTCCGGTAACTCTTCCTTTTTTATACGTGACAAAGCATCTTTATCCTCTTTTACCTTATCGACCAGATCCCAGGAGGTGTTTTTATAGATAGCCTTGGATTTACTGACTGCCCGTTCCGTATAATTGGCCGATGAAATAGATCCCGCATTTCTATCCTGAACAGTCTGATTCACTTTACGTTCTTTTCCGACTGCACCGTAACCGATATACGTATCGTTCAACTTGTCATTACATAAAATGATCTGCGGATCGAAAGGAGTTTTGATGGCTCTGACGGTCGCATTGGCATCAATATTGAAGAACTTTCCGTTTCCTCTTAATGCTGCATCCTGCCAGAAGTCACGTATTCCGATATCTTCACTACCACAATGGATCGTGTTGACAAAAATATCCTTTTCCAGTGCCTTGGCTATTGCCGTTTTATAGGAAATACTACCTTGGGTAAACTCTTCGTTTCCGGCGATATAGACCAACTTCATGTCCGCTTTGTCATTCCCCCATTCCAGTTCTTTCACGGCACGTTGGATAACCGTACCACAATATTCCTCACTTCCGCTGGTTGTCAGGGCAAACAATTCTTTCGAGATCAGATCGAGATCGACTGTCAGTGGAGTAATCCGGCGGATATAATCACCATCGTATCGCTTATAATTGCCATATTCGTACAACGCTATTTCAATATCCGGTGTTTCTCCTTTATATTTCAGCGTGGTGAGCGTGTTGACAATATTCCACAAGCGGGACTTCGCCTGTTCGATCAATCCCTGCATACTGCCCGAAGTATCTAACAGGATGGCCACTTGTATTTTTGTCTTTTTAGCAGTGACAGCACTTACGACCGGAGCACCGGCTGGTTCTGTCGACGTTTTCATGTTTCTTGCCTCCAACATACAGCCTATAGCAGCTGTTAATGTTGTAAATAAAATGCATAGTAGAACAATTCTTTTCATATTCGGAAATTTTTTAATAGGTTTATGGCTCAAAAATAAGATGTTAGAATTTAGGATTCCGGGAAGAATGGGTGAACCGGCGTTTTGAGTTGGTGAAATATAGGATATAAATGTTTTACATATGCTTACTTTACAATCTCAATCAAACATGCAATGAACAGACTGATCATATATCTGATAATATGGGTACTCGGCAACTTTTCTACGGCTACGATGGCGCAGGATTCGATACCTCCTGTACTGAAAAGAAGTGCGAAAAGTGCCGTCATGAAACTGTCTACTTCGCTGGAAAGCGGTAAATCGGATGATTTGGTGGCAAGCGATTATGAAGCATTGGCAAAGACACTGATCGAACAGGGCGAATATGAAAAAGCCGAGAATTACCTCCTCAATGCCAGGAAACTGTATGACAAACTGAAAGACAAAGAAAAGACAGCCCGTGTGGACCGGGAGATTGGTCGTATCCAGGAAACATTGGGAAAGATAGATGCTGCCATTCTCAGTTATGCAAGTGCTGCCCACTTATCACAGAATGAGGAGTTCAGGGAGTTGAATAACAATGATGTCAACCGATTAAAGAATTTCTCTGATCCAATGGCGCAATCCCCCTATATCAAGAGCAATATAAAATTATTGAACACATCCAACAGGCCGGAACAGCAGGAAGACCGCGTTGCCGCTTTCCATCAGATGGCAAATGTCAATCTGGTAATGAATAATAAGGAAGCCGCTATCAGCAACCTGAACAGTATATTGGATGAAGTGAAGGATAAACCGGTGGAAACGATTAAAGTACAACGGGAAATCGCTAAAGTATATGCTGCTGACAGCCAAAAAGTCAAGGCGATAGCCTCACTCCAGCAATCTTATGATATGGCATTGAAGGAAGGCCACACTATGGAAGCGAAGAAAAGTCTGGAGCAGTTGGTCGATCAGTACCGGAAAGAAAACCAATCACGGAAAGCATTGGATCTGTATGCTAACTTTATGGAACAGTTGGAGCCGTTGGTCAAATCGGACAGTACGTTGATCGATCAGAAATTCTTCCAGGCACATGAAGCACGGATCGCCCAACTGGAAAAGGAACGTATTCTGAAAGACGAACTGATCAAAAAGAAAAACACATTCAATTATGTATTGATAGGTTCGATCGTCTTGATCCTTATTTTTCTGGTATTCACCGTAAAAGCCTGGTACTCTATCCGGCGAAAGAATAAGAGAATCGCTCTTCAGTCGTTGCGTCGTGAGATGAACCCTCATTTCATCTTCAACAGCCTGAACAGTGTCAACCAGTTCATCGCCCAGAACAATGAGTTGGAGGCAAACAAATATCTTTCCTCCTATTCGCGTCTGATGCGAAATATACTGGAAAACTCCAATAAGGATTTTACCCCCCTCTCGACGGAGTTGGAACAACTAAAGGAATATCTGGATCTGGAACATATGCGTTTCAGCGATAAGTTTGTCTATAAGATAGATGTGGACGAATCACTCGACTCCGATCATATTGTTGTTCCCAATATGCTGATACAACCCCAGTTGGAAAATGCAATATGGCACGGCCTGCGCTACAAGGAGTCCGGCGGGTTACTGTACCTGTCCGTCAAGGCAGAAGGCAGCAGTCTTTGTGTCAAAATAGAAGATAATGGTATCGGCCTGAAAAAAAGTAACGAACTCAAAACACGTCATCAGAAAGAGCATCATTCGCGGGGACTTACCAATACCCGTGAACGTATAAAACTGTTGAATAGTTTGTATAATATGCATATTACGATCGAAATAACTGAAAAAGAAGACGACGGGAAAGATACCGGTGTGATTGTCCTGCTACGCTTCCCCCTTATTGTCTGATTATAGAACGTATTTTTATTATTCGATATATTTATTATTTTTTGCTCATAAAAATAATAACCAGTAAGTTTGTTGCTTAAATCATTTATTCGTTAAAACAGATAAACATGAATGACACTATTAGAAAAATGAAGCAAAAGAAAGTGCTTATACTCGCTCTTGCCTTTCCTTTGTTTTCACCATTATCCATGCTAGCCATACAAAAAGCCGACAATGTATGTATGGAAATACAGCAGGATAAAAAAATTGTCGGTGTGAAACAAATCAATCCTACAACAGTAGAAGTCTTGTTCTCCGACAATCAGAGAATAACCTATGATTTTTACGGGGAAAACATCTTCAGAATGTTCCAGGATGTCAATGGCGGAATCCTTCGTGATCCGGAAGCCAAACCGGAAGCACAGATCCTGGTTGATAACCCCAGAAAGAACATCTCTCCGCTGACGCTGAAAGAAGATAATAACACTATTTCTATCAGCACAAATAAAATGAGACTGGAACTGGATAAAAATACTTCCCTGCTGAAAGTGATCAATCTGGTCACAAATAAAGTGGCATTCGAAGAAGTAAAACCGGTTCTTTATGACAAAGGGAAAACAATCCTTACTTTGAAAGAAAATCCGGGTGAATACTTCTATGGCGGCGGTGTGCAAAACGGACGCTTCTCTCATAAAGGGAAAGCGATTGCCATTGAAAACCAGAACAGTTGGACGGATGGAGGTGTTGCCTCTCCTGCCCCTTATTACTGGTCGACCAACGGCTATGGTTTTATGTGGTACACATTCAAACCTGGTAAATATGATTTCGGTGCAACGGAAAAAGGAACCGTAATGCTGTCCCATGATACCGATTATCTGGATGCATTCTATATGGTCAGTGATGGTGCAGTATCTCTGTTGAACGATTTCTATCAACTGACGGGAAACCCAGTCTTATTGCCGAAGTTCGGTTTCTACCAGGGACATCTGAATGCCTATAACCGCGACTATTGGGTAGAAGATGAAAAAGGAATCCTTTTTGAAGACGGTAAACGTTATAAAGAAAGTCAGAAAGACAATGGCGGTATCAAAGAATCATTGAACGGGGAAAAGAACAATTACCAGTTCTCTGCCCGTGCCGTAATCGACCGCTATAAAAACCATGATATGCCGCTCGGATGGTTGTTGCCTAATGACGGTTACGGTGCCGGATACGGACAGACGGAGACTTTGGACGGAAATATACAGAACCTGAAAAACCTGGCTGATTATGCCCATAAGAACGGTGTGGAGATCGGACTCTGGACACAATCGGACTTGCATCCGAAGCCAGAAGTCAGTGCCCTGTTGCAACGTGATATCGTAAAAGAAGTGCGTGATGCCGGGGTTCGTGTCCTGAAAACAGACGTGGCATGGGTTGGTGCCGGTTATTCATTCGGCCTGAATGGTGTATCCGATGTAGGCCACATCATGCCTTATTATGGAAATGATGCCCGTCCTTTTATCATCTCTTTGGATGGTTGGGCCGGAACGCAACGGTATGCCGGCATCTGGTCAGGCGACCAGACAGGCGGCCAGTGGGAATATATCCGTTTTCATATCCCGACATATATCGGTTCCGGATTGTCCGGACAACCGAATATCACTTCTGATATGGACGGTATCTTCGGCGGAAAGAACCTGGCGATGAACACCCGTGATTTCCAATGGAAGACATGGACACCGATGGAGTTGAATATGGACGGCTGGGGTGCGAATGAGAAATATCCGCACGCCCTTGGCGAACCGGCGACCTCTATTAACCGTTGGTATCTGAAAATGAAATCGGAGTTGATGCCTTATGCCTATAGCATCGCTAAAGAAGCGGTGGATGGCAAGCCGATGATCCGTGCGATGTTTCTGGAATATCCGAATCCTTATACCTATGGTAAAGCGACAGAATACCAGTTTATGTACGGCCCCTACTTTCTGGTCGCTCCTATCTATCAGGAAACACAGGCTGACAAAAAAGGAAATGATATTCGTGATGGTATCTACCTGCCGGAAGGTGCTTGGGTCGATTATTTCACCGGAGAGAAATATGCCGGTAATTGCGTGGTCAATAACTTCGCTTCCCCACTGTGGAAACTGCCGGTCTTTGTAAAAAGCGGTGCTATCATTCCGATGACAAATCCGAATAATAATGTAGCTGAGATCAATAAGAACCTGCGGATCTATGAAATCTATCCGGACGGTTACAGCTCATTTACGGAATATGACGATGATGGTATTACACAGGCTTATCTGAATGGTGAAGGCGTAACGACACAGATCGAAGCAGAAGTAGGCAATAAGAATAATGTAACTGTCACGATCCAGCCGTCTACCGGAGATTTTAAAGGTTTCGTGAAGGAAAAAGCGACAGAACTCCATTTCAACGTTTCCGAAATGCCGAAAAAGATCGCTGCTAAAATAGGTAAAGACAAAGTTAAACTGACAGAAGCCCGTTCAATGGACGAATATCTGAAAGGTGAAAACGTTTATTTTTACGATGCGGCTCCTAACCTGAATAAGTTTGCGACGAAAGGAAGCGACTTTGAAAAGGTAACGATCATCAAGAACCCACAGTTGCTGGTAAAATTAGCAGCAACGGATATTACGGAAAATATGACGACAGTTACTTTCGAAGGTTACAAATTCGATATGGGCAACAGCCATCGTGTTTCAACCGGAACGCTGACAGCACCTTCCGCACAGGTTACAGAAGAGAATACAGAAGCCTATACGTTGAAACCGACATGGAGCAAAGTGGCTGGCGCCGACTTCTATGAGATCGAATTCAATGATATGCTGTACACGACCATCAAGAATACGGAATTGTTGTTTGATGGACTAGATGCTGAAACAGATTATACATTCAAAATCCGTTCGGTTAACAAAGACGGTTATTCCGATTGGGCTTCTTTCAGCGTAAAAACAAAATCCAATCCGCTTGAATTTGCCATTAAAGGCATCCGTGGCGAAGTGACGGCGGAAGAACAGGGAGGCTTTGAAATATTCCGCCTGTTCGACTTTGCAGAACTTGGCGACATGTTCCATACGAAATATCGCAAGAACGCTATTCCGTTCGATATAATCATTGACCTGCGTACAGTCAACCAGTTGGATAAATTCCATTACCTGTCCCGTCAGGACGGTGGAAACGGTACCATGCTGAGAGGCTTCGTATCTTATAGTATGGACAAGGAAAACTGGACACCGGTCGATTCCTTCAAATTTGAACGTAACGGCGATATAAAGGTATTCGAATTCAAAGAAAAACCGAAAGCGCGCTACATCAAGCTGAATGTAACGGAAGGTGTCGGTAACTACGGTTCAGGGCGCGAATTATATGTATTCAAAGTTCCGGGAACAGAAAGCTATCTGCCGGGTGATATCAACAATGATAAGAAGATCGACAACAATGACCTTACTTCTTATATGAATTATACCGGTTTACGCAAAGGTGACAGTGATTTCGACTATGTAAGTGCCGGAGATATCAACCAGAACGGTTTGATCGACGCGTATGATATTTCCGTTGTCGCTACCCAACTGGATGGTGGCATCGAAGAACAGGGCACGGAAAAGGCAGCCGGTACGATCGAGATCAGCACTCCTAAACAGAGTTACAACAAAGACGAAATCGTTGAAGTAAAGGTGAAGGGTATAGACTTGAAAGCAGTCAATGGATTGAGCTTTGCTCTGCCTTACGACCAGCAAGATTACGAATTTGCAGGTATAGAGCCATTGAACCTGAAGGTCATGGAAAACCTGACTTACGACCGTCTGCATACAAGCGGCCAAAAAGCCTTGTATCCAACATTCGTGAATCTCGGCGATAAGGAAACACTGGAAGGAACAGCCGATTTATTCATCCTGAAGTTGAAAGCAAAACGTAAAGTCAAATTCAACCTGAAAGCCATCGACGGCATGCTGGTAGATAAAGACTTAAATATGTGTAAGTTCTAAGTAATCTTAGATAAAGCATCCCGATCCCTTGTTCCGGACATTTATGCCGGGGCAAGGGATTTTTTATGACCGATTATATTATCTTTGTCAGAGTGAAATCAGTTAAATTGTTGAATGACCAAGAGAACGCTGATATGGAAATGCTGCAAAAAATAAGAAGTGTGATCGTTGAAGACGAATCGGCTGCCCGTGAAGCGCTGAAAAATTATCTGGCGAAATATTGTCCGGCAGTCGAAGTGATCGGGGAAGCTCACGACTGTAAATCTGCCGTTCCCCTATTGCACGAACTGGAACCTCAATTAGTATTCCTTGATGTGGAAATGCCCTACGGTAATGCGTTCGATGTGCTGGAAGGTTGTAGGGATCTTTATTTTGAGACCATCTTTGTCACCGCATTTTCGGAGTATTCGCTTCGTGCGCTCAACCAGAGTGCTGCCTATTATCTGCTGAAACCTGTCAGCATCGAAGAACTGATACTAGCCGTAAACAAGGTACAACAACATATCATAAACAGAGAAATATTCAACCGCAACAAGATACTGGTCGAAAACCTACGGGAACCCAAACCAGAAAAACACCAGGTCATCCTCCCCACCCTTGAAGGATTTGAAGTAATCAGGATGGAAGATATCATCCGGTTACAGGGTAACGGGAATTTTACCGATATTTATTTAAAAGACAAAAGCAAGAAGATGGTTTGCCGCTTTCTGAAGCATTTCAGCGAAATACTCCCGTTCCCGTTTGTCCGTGTACATAAATCACATATCATCAATTTCCATTGTGTCAAATCTTATCATAAAAGTTCCGGGGGCTATGTTGTACTTGATGATGGTACAGAGATAGAAGTCTCTACCAGTTATAAAGATGATTTCCTTCGTTTGCTGAAATCTCAGTAATTAGCTGTTGCGATACTCCTGAGGCGTCATACCCGTATGCCGTTTGAAATACCGGTTAAAGAAAGACATATTATTGAATCCTAACGAGAATGCAATCTCTTTGATAGGGAGTTCCGTCGATTTGAGTTGCGCTTTGATATCCATCAGCACGATCGCCGTTATTATCTCCAAAGCTGTTTTTCCCGTTTCTTTCTTGATGGTCGAACAGAAATGTGAGACGGTCACACCGAGTTGTTCCGCATAAAAGGCGACATTGCGTTGTGTCGTATAATGCGACATGACTAATTTGATAAACTCACGGCACATCTCCTTGCTGCGTGTTCGTAACTGGTTTTTCCATTTCCCGTGATTCTTGTATAATTCTGCTGTTCCTTGTATGAAAATGGTGAATACGGATTTGATGATATCTTTATTCTCCAATGTACAGGGAAAAGAATAAGCATGGATCAAAGGCTTGAATAAATCCATATACAGTTGGGTAATGTCTGCCGACAAACTGATAACAGGTTCTTCCGCCAACATGGGAAGTAACCGGATCGTTGTTAAGATCAGGTTGTTATTATCCATAAATTCCTGTGAAAAGCAGGCATAAAAGAAATGGGTATCCGCCGATACCTCATTGATCTGCACAAAACAATCAGGTGTCAAGGTGACGAAATCATATTCTTTTATGTTATGTTCGGATAAATTGATGGTGACTTTAACAGAACCTTTAACACATAGAGCAAAAAGCGCAGCTTTCATTTTGCATGAAAAATGCACGTATCGATTCAGCATATCTCCGGATATATTGTCACCAGCAATAAAGTCCGCAGGAATGTCAAATATTTGTATGTTTGCCCCCATATTTCATCGATTTATGATTTTCAAAGATAGCATATTTGATTTTTCTACAATAATAATCGCAAAAACAGAACATAGAAACCCAATAATAGGAATTGACCATTCTATCCAAATCCGTGTACTTTGTAAACGATTAAACAAAGAAAGAAAAAATGAACCGAAAGAGTTCTCTTTTGTTTTAATACAAAGAGGACATGTATCACATCTAATAAATTATAATTATGGAACTAGAGAAGATCGGAGAAAATGCCGGAAAAATCTGGCATGTGTTGAATGAAGGAAGAGAACTGACAATACCAGAACTTAGCAGACGGATTGACCAAAGCCACGAAGATACGACAATAGCTATCGGCTGGCTGGCACGTGAAAACAAAATCTACATACAGCGCAAAAACGGGCAGATATATGTAAGTAACGGCGTTTTACAAGGTCTTTACTTCGGATAAAACAGGAACTCCGGAAAGTTAAATACGACTTTCCGGAGTTTTTTTATTCAGCCGATGTTGAAATAATTTCTTTTATTTATATAGGTCAGTGCCGCCCCGATCGCTGTCCGGTATTCTGCATAATCTGGTATGTGAAAACGCCCTCCGTACATATCTTCAAGACGGGGGAATATATCCTTGCACTGAGGTAGTTTGGTCAGATTCCCAATCAAAACAAAATCGTGTATATCACTATTTAAAGCAGCCAGGATCACCGACTGGCCGATACATTGCAGTACCATATAAATAATACCCAGCGCGACATCTTCCTGTGAAGCATTTGCATCTGCTTTGCCAAAGGTTGATGCTGTTGCGTCTAACGGTAAACCAGGCAAAGGTATATTACAGATATCTTTAATCTGCAGGTTTATATTCGTGATACTCCCTTTCAAAGCAAGTGTGACCACCTGATGGAAATCCTGCGTTTTCAATAATAGCCGGGACAATCCCAGCACTGTTCCTCCTCCGATACCGATTCCGCCGATATGCTCTATTTTCGTTCCGTCCACTTTTACGAAAGAAGTACCTGTCCCCATGCTGACAACAATCAGTTTATCCAGTTGTGTCATATACTGTGCTCCCAACCCATTTGCCAGAAACTCATCCGTTTTGGCTGTCGGCAAGCCATACAAAGGTTGGTTGATAGATGCACTTCCCACACCGGTAAGCATCACTTTCTCAATGGCAGAAAGTGGAATGTCGTTGTCATACAGATATTTTCCAAAAGCGCCGAACAAGGATGTTACCGGGTCGGTTGCCCTGACAAACATCGGATTCCTGATCTCCTTACCGTCTATGCCAACGATCTTGGTTGTGCTCCCTCCCACGTCTATACCAATTACTATACCCATAACTTTTTTGTTAATATCGGGATCAAAGATACGTCTTCTCATTGAAATTTAGTATCTTCACGGGAGAAACTTAAAAAAAGGAGGACCACATATGTTTGCAGAATTTAATTTCCAACAAATGATCAGTGCTTTTATTGTGCTTTTTGCAGTAATCGATATAATTGGCTCCATTCCTATCATTATAAATCTGAAGGAAAAAGGTAAAGATGTAAATGCTTTAAAGGCTACGATCATTTCTTTTGTCCTGATGATCGGCTTCTTTTATGCCGGAGATTTTCTGCTGAAACTTTTCCATGTGGATATAGAGTCATTTGCTGTAGCTGGTGCTTTTGTCATCTTCCTGTTGTCGCTGGAAATGATACTGGATATCGAGATATTTAAAAACAACGGACCGATCAAAGAAGCCACATTGGTACCCCTCGTATTCCCTTTGCTGGCAGGGGCAGGATCATTCACTACACTCCTTTCCTTAAGGGCCGAATATGCCAATATCAATATTGTAGTAGCTTTGATACTGAATATGTTGTGGGTATATTTCGTTGTCCGTATGACCAAACAAGTGGAACATCTGCTAGGGAAAGGCGGCATCTACATCATTCGTAAATTCTTTGGTATCATCCTGCTGGCTATCTCCGTCAGGTTGTTCACTGCTAACATAACTCTACTTATCGAGGCTTTGCACAATCAATAAAAGTAAATATCTATCCGTTTCACAAATAAAAGCAGGTAATTAATGACTTAATGTAAATACAATTTGTTAGTTTTGATCCGGTAATGATAAATTAAGTGATTATCCAGCAGTGAAAAATATAACAACAAGAATAAAAGAAATATACCCGGTTTCAGACGAGGCATTGGAGGCTCTTCTATCCTGTATGCGCGAAGAAATCTATCCTAAACATACAATCATTGTGCGTTCAGGCTCTGTTGATCATAATGTCTATTTTATTGAAGAAGGGATCACCCGCTCCTTTTTCCTGCATGATGGAACGGAAACAACCACCTGGTTCAGCGAGGAAGGCGATATAACTTTTGGAATGGGGTCTTTATACTATAATCAACCCTCGGCTGAAAGTGTGGAGACACTTGAACGGTGCAAAATCTATGTCATCCCCATTTCCCGACTGAACGAATTATATGAAAATTACATCGATATCGCCAACTGGGGGCGTATCGTACACCAGCATGGATACAACAATCTGACCCATATCTTTGTGGATCGGTTACAACTATCCCCGAAAGAACGCTACGATCGTTTTATGAAATATTTTCCCCGGCTGATCAACCGTGTCAAACTGAAATATGTAGCGGCTTTTCTGGGAATATCCATTTACACGTTAAGCCGGATACGTTCTCAAAAGATATAACTGCATTTTTTGCCATAGAGCAAAAATTGAATTTAGTAGGAAACGTACTTTTGCCTTTTCAAACGGATAAGAAAATTGAAAAGGCTTTTTTATGCCGGATACTTACAAGTAGATAGATAAATTAGAAACTTATATTTTAATCTTATGGAAAACAAAACTCTTCCTAATGCAGGCAACCATATTGTCTGGCTGGATGTAATGCGATTCGTCGCGATGTTCACTGTCGTATGTTGTCACTGCGCCGATCCTTTTAATTTTTACACAGGAGAAATACCCGATAATATCGGAGAGATAAAATTCTGGGGAGCTGCCTACGGAGCATTTCTCCGTCCCTGTGTTCCTTTATTCGTAATGATCACCGGAGCATTGCTTCTGCCGGTAAAAGGAGAAGCCTCTGTTTTCTATAAAAAACGTATTCCACGTGTGTTATGGCCGTTCCTGATCTGGTCGGTTCTGTATAATCTGTTCCCTTGGTTTACTGGGGTGTTGGGACTTAACTCGGATGTGATACTTGACTTTTTTCCCTACTCCGGTGAAGAAGCTACCCAGCAATCTTTGAGTGTATCGTTGAAGAACATCGCTGAAATACCACTCAATTTTTCCCTGCTGGATGTGCATATGTGGTATATTTATCTGTTGATCGGTTTGTATCTGTATCTGCCTATCTTTTCTGCCTGGGTTGAGAAAGCTTCCGACAAGGCCAAGCTCTGGTTCCTGGCAGCTTGGGGAATAACGACACTTCTTCCTTATTATTATGAATACGTATCGCCGTACTTATGGGGGACCTGTTCCTGGAACTCATACGGTATGTTATATTATTTTGCCGGTTTCAACGGTTATCTGATGCTAGGGCATTATCTGCGTAAACTAGAATGGCCTGTCGGCAAAATACTGGCGATCGGTATCCCTATGTTCGTTATCGGTTATGCCGTTACATTCTTCGGATTCCGCCATGTAACCTCATTACCGGAATTCAGTGACGAATTATTGGAATTGTTCTTCACTTATAACTCGTTGAACGTCGTTATGATGACAGCTCCAATCTTTATGCTGATCAAGAAAGTGAATATAAAGTCGCTGACTCTACAGAAAGCACTGGCAAACCTGACACTTTGCGGTTTCGGAGTTTATATGGTGCATTTTTTCTTCACCGGCCCAAGTGTGATCGTGATGCGTACGATCGGCATTCCGGTGTGTCTGCAAATCCCGTGTGCTGCGGTATTGGCATTCAGTGTTTCATGGGTAATTGTTTACCTTATCTACAAAGTAGCCGGTAAAAAGGCTAAATATATTGTAGGATAAATCTAATAAGAATCCTTATTTTTCAGCCCCGGACAAAAATCCGGGGCTTTTTGTTAAAAAAAAGTTAGTTCCCGGTGTAAATCAACGGTTATGATTACCACTTTACTTTCTTTTACCGGTTCAACAATTCAATTCCTATTTCAATTTCTTACCATCCGAAAAAGCACTACCTACCTTTTTACCCACTTCCAGGTAATCGTTATTGAATGGGTCGAATATAATGGGAGACACTTTGGATACATCCACTTTACCGTTTTCGTCAAGAACGCGATCATCTACGCTTACGTTTATTATTTCACCTCGCAAAATACAGGTCTCTGGGTTATAGTCCTTCAATTTACATTCCAGCACTACAGACAATTCGTCAATCAACGGTGCATCCACAAACTCCGAACGGGTAGCATGAAAACCTGCACGGGCAAATTTATCCGGAACTCTATTACCGGAAACAATACCTACATAATCACAGGCAACCACCTGCCCGACTTCTGCCATACTCACGGTAAAAGCTTTACGCTTCAGGATATTTGCTGTTGTTTTATGTCCCTCACTGATACAAATACTAATTTCATGCATCTCGCTGATACCACCCCAGGCGGCATTCATAGCATTGGGAGTACCATCTTCATCATAAGCAGCGATAATAAACACCGGCTGCGGATAAGTAAAGGGCTTTGCCCCAAAATTCTTTCTCATAATAATTTATTTTTAGTCCATTTCTTAATATCTTCCTTTGTCGCACCATTCAAAAGTCGGCCTTTCTGCCATTTCAGATCAGGATAGGTTTCCTGCAGCTCTTTTTCTGCATTAGAAATACTGCTGCTACCCGATGTTGCAAACGGAATAATCGTCTTGCCTGCAAAATCATTGCTCTCAATAAAAGTATTGATGATTCTCGGAGCAGAATTCCACCAAATAGGGAAACCTATATAAATGGTATCGTAATCTGCAAAATTCTCTGATTTGTTATTCAATGCAGGACGTGATTTGGTATCTGACATCTCTACACTGCTACGCGAGGATTTGTCATGCCAATCCAGGTCAGCAGCGACATATTCTTTTTCAGGTTGTATTTCATAGAGCGTTCCACCTGTAACTTCTACAATCAACTTAGCAGCTTTCTCCGTTGTTCCTGTTGCCGAAAAATAAGCGACCAATGTCTTATCACTCTGCGTCTGTGCATTTATGGGGATACATAACATCATGATCACTACCATAATCATACCTTTAACTTTCATTGTTGTCATATGTCATTCTTATTTTATTGTTATGACACAAAATTACAGAATAGTATCCAATATAAAAGTATATAAATCACTGATTATCTAACCCAAATTACTGATCGTAAACCGCCAGCAACAAGCACATGACTGGTCTGTTACATCCGGGAAACAACTAACCATTTCTGTAACGATTCTTTCATCGATTGCGCTGGCAAAGCCAGCATGTTCGATAAAACCGACCGGTGCACAAGGGTGATAAGGCATTCCTTTATCTTTTCGGGCTGATTGTACCCTGCAAACATTCACCCGGTAGATCAGGGACTCACCCTCCCTGAAAAGATCCACAGAAGGATTTGCCAAAGCCGAAAACCGAATAGCTAACGCTTTCTCAAGTCCGTCGAGCCCCGGCTTTTCGGGAAGGTTCAGAAAGTTCTTAATTCTTAATGCCTCGGTACGGGTAAACCTCGTCCACGCTTGCTTATCATGCAACATAGCGTCATTCATTCCACATTCCGCTTCCACGGACTGAAACCACACTCCGTCAAGAGCATAAATATTCCTGGCATATATTCTTACCAAATCTTTCAATTCTTCTTTCGTCAATAGGTCAAGCTGATCTGTCATAATTTTTCAAACTAAAAATATGTTTCAATTAAATACTAATTCCGACACATCAAAAGTAGACAAAATTCAAATGAATATCATAAACAAGACGGGAAAACGGAACGAACAGCGAAGGCAGGAGATTATTTTGACCAATAAGCCGTTTGAAGTTTATCACATGACACTTCACGGAACAAGATTCTTAGTCCATTGCGGAAAGATTCGTTAATGAAAATAGCATCCGAAGGACAGTCTTTTTCACATTTACCGCACATGATACAATCCATTTCACCCGTTGGAAGTATAACTTTCTTATTTTCGTCTGTCGAAAAAACATTCAGCGGACAATTCTTTACACATTTGCCACAGGATATACAACTCGTTATATTCAATAAGACAATATTGCCAATCACTTTATTTAGACCATCCGTACGAAGATTCAACCCCTCAAAATCTGACGAAACAGCATATTTCTTTCTAAAGTTTGTCAACGGATGAGCTTTCTTTCTTATCCTCGCAGCAAACAATTTAGCCTTGAATAAGTCTTTATCATCCGGTCTGTTTTTATTATATCCATCCATGCCGACCCACGGACCGGTACGATCAAAACCGACACATGAAAATTCCCCTAAGAGAACACCCTCTTTTTCCTCAATCAAGGTTTTCAGCTTTTTATGATAACCTCCTAATATGGGCCTGCACCTAGTCGAAAAGATAAATACCTTTTGTCCTTTTATAGAGATATTTTTCATTAACGAAATGATCTCTTTATTATGCGATGCAAAATTAATCCCCGATCCGAAGCCTATCAGATCAAATGCGGATATATCGAACTGTGCAACCTCAATAGGGGTTAATACTGTTGCTTTCAGCTCTTCAGCCATTGCTTTCGCAACCTTCATCGTATTACCGAGATAAGTCGATGAAACTATGATAAGTGTTTTCATTATTTGATAGTTATTATTGTTTCCGGAGTTCCGGGAGGACCATGTACTCCCTTGTATTTAACAAATCGTCTGGTAGAACAATCGATATAATAGTCACTTCCAAAGAATTTTGCCAGCATACCTGTCAGGTGAATATTGATTCGTTGCTCCTGCGTTCCGTTATTATTTATGATCTCTTTTGCATCTGCCTGCATTTCATACAATTTTAGGTTGTCAGGACGGATGCACTCATATTTGAAATTTGATTTATCCTTCATGGAATAACCTAGATTGAAACCAATATTCTGATACCAGGGATAGCCTTTTGAAGTATATGTTTTCGAAAATGTTTTTGATTTGAAAGCTCCTGTCATCTTGTAAACACCATTTTCCAAGACAACTTTTATATCTGTATTTTCAGCAGGATTCGAGTATTCCCATGAAAGAGTTTTATAATTTAGAGTCATCACATAACTATGAATTTCATTTCCCTGAACTGTTTTCAGATAAATATGATTATCTTTTTTACTTTCAGTCCACCTGATAACCGATTTTTCGACACCACAAGAATAGTTATATTCTATCGTTTGGGAATAAGCCTGATAAGATAACAGGGCTAGTAATATGAATATTAATCTTTTCAATTCCACAATTTTATTTTTATCAATCATTGTCTGGCGACAAATATATCTTACCGAACGGTAACATACAAACTATACGATTGTATTATTATTTATTTTTCAGAAGCAGACAGGACGGACATTGCGATGTAATTTATGGAGGTTTGTGCGGTATGTTCGAAGATTTCAGTTAGGTGATTTCAGAAATGCCTGCAACAATATCTGTCCACGAAAATCTCTTTTCTTCATTACTCTTCCTCCATTTTATCCGGATTAATCAAAAAGATAAAGATAAACATTCATAACTTTCAAAATGTTCGATTTCTACCGATCAGGCTAACAGCCGTTTTCATTCAAACACATGTTCCAGAAGGATTGGCTAGATATACCTTTCAGAAGGCTGGAAGCTCTTTGGAGGCAGATCATTTTCGGTTGACAGATTGTAGAAGTTTTTACCTTATCTCTATCATCTATTCTAAAATCATTATGATGATTACATTATTCCCTACTAAAATGTACATTTTATCTCTTACTAGAATCCTTACGTCAGACCTTAACTTCCGCTGGAGCACAAAAAACAGTTCCTTACATCCTCTATATCCAAATAGAACCGGGAATTAAGGAGATAATTATCAGAATGACAATTTTCAATTTTGCGAATAACGATAATCGCTGGGTGCAACACCTGTTATTTTCTTGAATATAAGACTAAAATACTGCACATTCGGATAACCCAGTTGGCGAGCTATGATGGCAGGTGTGGCATCGGATTTCAGTAACATCCGTTTAGCAGCCTCCAACCGTTTGAATTCGAAATACTGTTCCAGCGTCTTGCCCGTTTCAAATTTCAGCAGGTCGTTGAAATAGGATGCAGAAAGATTGAGTCTCTTCGCAAGATAGTCGGATGCAGGCAGTTTACCGTTTTGCAATCTGCCGGAGCTTATATAGTCATCGAGCAACTGCTCCATTTTTTCCAGAATGGTCTTATTCTTATTCTCACGGGTGATAAACTGACGTTCGTAATAACGGGCACAATAGTCCAGCAACAATTCGATGTGCCGGGAAAGGATAGTGCTGCTATGCATATCGATCGAATGATGCAGTTCTTCTTCTATATTCCAGAGACAGCAAGTGACTTTTTCCGTTTCACGCTGTGACAGGTGCAATGCCTCTTCCTTGCGATAGTGGAAGAATGTGTAATTCTCTATGTGGTTCTTCAGTGTGGTCTGAAACAGCAAGTCCGGATGAAACACCAGCAGGTAGCCTTTGCCGGGCAGGGTTTTCTCCTCACTCATACGGAAAATTTCACCGGGGGTAAGAAATACCATTGTTGCATTGGAATAATCATAGTATTTCCGCCCGCAACATGAACATTCGTCAGGGCAATTCTCTATCAGCAAGATAGCATAAAACTCAAACTTGACGGTATCCTGTTCCAACGACGGGTTCTCCAGATTGATAAGACTTACCTGTGGGTGCAACGTCTTGCAGGCCAGGCAACAGTTACAATCATATACGGTCTTAAAATCCAATGTATTTTTCTTT
This sequence comes from Parabacteroides sp. AF18-52, assembly GCF_003479145.1. Taxonomy (NCBI): domain Bacteria; kingdom Pseudomonadati; phylum Bacteroidota; class Bacteroidia; order Bacteroidales; family Tannerellaceae; genus Parabacteroides; species Parabacteroides sp. AF18-52. The sequence goes on along the minus strand of NZ_QUGR01000001.1, from coordinate 253,986 downwards.
TCCATATCCTACTTACAGATTATTCAGTGTACAGTATTCGTATCTCGTTACAAAAATACGGGATACTTCCGTCACTTTTACAACCCAAATTACGGATTGTATAACCTTGTTTACGGATTACATAAACTTACATATTACGTCTGCATCATAAATCTGTAATTGGGGTTATAATATCTGTAATTTATCTACCAATGCCAGGTATAAATCCACCTAACTTTGCAACATCCAAAGAAGAGAATAAAAGAACAATTCTTGAATGGTAATTTGAAATAGTAGATGTTTGTATATAAATAAAATTGAAAAAACAATGTTAGGAAATTTCAGTTATTCCAATCCCACGAAACTGTATTTCGGAGATGATGCTCAGAAAAACCTGAGCGAGGAATTAAAGCATTACGGTACAAAAGTACTTCTGACGTATGGTAGCGGCTCCATCAAGACAAACGGCATTTACGACGAGGTAATATCCGCATTACGTACAGCAGGAAAAGAGGTTATAGAATTGTCCGGCGTCATGCCGAATCCCACGACGGAAAAACTGTATAAGGGGGCGAAAATAGCATGGGAGAATGATGTAGATTTGATCCTGGCCGTCGGAGGCGGATCGACGATCGACTATGCCAAGGCAATAAGTGTTTCAGCATGGTATGATGGTGATCCGTGGGAAAAATTCTATCTCAAACAGGAAGATCCCGACAGTAGTCAGCGTATCATTCCAGTGGGTTCCGTATTAACGATGGTAGGTACCGGTTCGGAAATGAACGGCGGTTCGGTCATCACCAACCATGAAACGAAACTCAAAATCGGCAAGGTATTCGGGGAAAGCGTCATACCGAAATTCTCCATACTCAATCCGCGCTATACGTTCTCCGTACCGCAACGGCAAATGGTGGCCGGATTCTTCGATATCATGAGCCACATCATGGAGCAGTATTTTTCCGGTGAAGACGATAACACTTCCGACTATCTGGCGGAAGGTCTGATGCGCTCGCTCATACACAGCAGCAGGATAGCGGTGAAGAATCCGCAAGACTATGAGGCACGTTCCAACATTATGTGGACCTCCACATGGGCTTTGAACACGCTTATCGGCAAAGGCAAGAGCCAGGACTGGATGGTGCATATGATAGGTCAGGCTATCGGGGCACATACCGATGCCACCCACGGCATGACTTTATCGGGTGTTTCCATAGCTTATTATCGCCATATCCTTCGATACGGATTGAATAAATTCGTTCGCTTTGCAACGGCGGTATGGGATATACCGGCAGCTGGCAAAACGGATGAACAGCTTGCACAGGAAGGTGTAAATGCCCTGCTGGACTGGATGAAAGAAATCGGTGTGGCTACGGAGATCACATCGCTAGGTGTCACCGAAGAAATGCTGGAAAGCATTGCCGATGCTACATTCATTATGAGCGGCGGTTTCAAGGTGCTTACGCGGGAGGATATTCTTTCTGTCTTGCATGAAAGCTTATAACGGTTAGAAATTATAAATAACATAAGAATATGGCAAGGAAAGTTTTGATTTTATCATCCAGCCCGCGTCGCGGAGGGAACTCCGATATGCTTTGTGATGAATTTATGCGTGGTGCAGTGGATAGTAACAATGAGGTGGAGAAAGTTTTTCTCCGGGATAAGACGATACATCCTTGCTTGGGGTGTAGTGTATGCAGCCAATACCAAAAACCGTGTCCGCAAAAAGACGATGCTGCCGAAATCATCGACAAAATGCTACGGGCAGATATTATTGTTATGGCTACTCCTGTTTATTTCTATGCGATGAGTGCACAGATGAAAATGCTGATAGACCGTTGCTGCGGACCTTATACGGAAATGAGAAACAAGGAGTTTTATTTCATAGCTACCGCAGCAGAGGATGATCCAGAAATAATGGAACGTATCGTAACTAACTTCAAGGGTTTCCTAGATTGTCTGGAAAATCCGACAATAAAAGGTTCTGTTTTCTGCGGAGGTGTATGGCATGTCGGAGAGATTAAGGGTAATCCTGCTCTGCAAGAGGCGTATGAGATGGGGAGAAGTATAGAGTGAAAACGATCGTAGGCAGTGCTCCTACAAACAGTTATATCCGGCACCATTCGGGAGGAAGATTGGATGATCTATGGCTCCGACTGCGTGGTGCTTTTGTTATTAGAACTTTCCTTTTATCAATACTGTTTTATAAAAACCAGTATTGATTTAAACACCAATTAAACAAATGAGAAAGTTAGTTTTAGCAACAATAGCAGGAATATCCGTTTTTTTATTTGCCTCCTGTGGTAATAAAAAGACAGAGAATAAAGTCAATTATCAAATAGAGAATGCCAAGGAATCAGTCGATGATGCTATGGATAAGGCATCTGACAAGATTAACGAAGGGACTGATAAAGTGAAAGATGCCTGGAAGGACACCAAAAAGAATGTCAAAGAAAACGCCCAAGAAGCGAAAGAGAATATCAAGGAAGGTTACGACAAAGCCAAAAAGGATATAAAAGAAAAACTGGATTGATTTCGTCGTTTATTTGTCTATATTGATTATTGTGTATATGTTTGCCACTAAATACATAATACTTATACGTCATGAAAAAGCTCATCTTAGCGGCAATTCTCTGTTTCTGCTTTTCTATCCAGCAACAACATGCTTGTACCTCTATCATTATCTCAGGGAAAGCGACACCCGACGGGCACCCTTTGATGTGGAAACATCGTGATACCGGTGCCCCTTACAATCATATTGCCTATATTGACGAAGGTGGTTATCGTTTCCTGGGACTGGTGAACAGCGATGATCCGGACGGGGCTGTATGGACCGGCAGTAACGAAACAGGTTTCTCCATTATGAATACGGCTTCCTACAATCTAAAAGACGATGACGTAAAAGAAATGGACCATGAAGGACTACTGATGCGCCAGGCACTGAAAGTATGCAAAACCATACAAGACTTTGAGCACCTGCTCGATACCCTTCCCCGCCCTCTACGTGTAGAAGCCAACTTTGGTGTGATCGATGCTTATGGAGGCGCTGCCTATTATGAAACAAACAATAAACACTTCTATAAAAAAGATGTCAACGATACCTCTCTGGCCCCGGAAGGATATTTGATCTATACGAACTTTTCTTTTGAAGGCCGTACTGATGAAGGACTGGGATACATCCGTTATGATAACGCCCGAAAGATATTCAAACAAATGGAAAAGGAAGGATTTACCCCGGAACGCATCTTCCGGGAAGCCTCCCGTTCATTTTACAACAGCCTGCTTGACATAGACCTGAGAAATCCGGAGCAAAGTCCGAACAATCATTCCGGATGGTTTGTGGAACAGGATTTCATTCCACGAGCTGAAAGTACGGCTTCTATCGTAATACAAGGAGTAAAACCGGGTATGTCGGCAGAACACACCATCATGTGGACCGCATTAGGATATCCTCCTGTTTCGGTAGCCCTGCCGCTGTGGGTAAAAATGGGAAAAGACCAGCCCTCCCTGGTACAATACGATGCAGCCTTAAAGATTGCTCCTCTCTGTTATTATGCCTCCCGCCTGAAAGACAAAGTCTATGCGATCCATCGTGGCAACGGACAAAAATATCTCCACTGGCAACTTCTCTGGAATAATGAAATGACCGGTTATATCCAGCAACTACAGCCGGTGGAAACACAGATATTCAAGTTATTCGAAACAGCTTCATCCAGCCATGACACACTGGATACGGAGAAAACAAAGGATATCTATAAGCAAGCTGAATCAATCATTTCTGCCGCCTATAGGCAACTCGGGGCTTATTAAAGAAGTGTTATTTAGTCTTACCATAACCCGTAGATTCTGAAACTTATCCTTTATTTTTGTCGGAAAGAAGAAAATAAAAGATGAAAACGAAACTACGTTTTAAGATTATTGCTGCACTGATCTGTTTGTCACTGGCTGCATTATTGTTTTCACAGGGATACTGGTTGAAGGGACTCTACGATTCAACCTGGGAACAAGTAAATGGAAATATACAGGATGCCATGCGTATGGCTGACTACAAGGAGCTATTCATCCGTATGGATTCACTGAGCGAGAATAAAGGATCCGGAACAATCACCTCCGAGATTAAACTTTCGAAGGACAGCACTGATGAAATTTCCCGAAACGGATTAATGGATACATTTTCCGTAAAAGCAGATAAGAACCCCTTCAAATATAACGAAGCGGCTGAATCGCTCAACGAATACCTAGACTTGCTGACCTCACTGGAAGGCCAGATACAAGAAGCCTTACACGTAAAACTCGATTCATTGATGCCTATCGACTATGCCTTATATGATAGCCTACTTGTCATGGAACTCAAACAGTACGATATTTCTGTCCCCTATAAACTGGAAGTAATTCAGATGAAGGACAGCCTGCCCGAAACTATTATGACATTCCGGTCTATCGAGACATTCGACAATAAAGGATTACAATTTAGCTATCCGATCAAAAGCGTAGAACCGGAACTATATTACCAACTAACATTAAAAGCCCCCTCCCAACTGGTCTTCAAACAAATGGCAGGCATCCTCACTTCATCTCTTCTGCTGGTCATCCTGATTCTGATCGCTTTCATCTACCTACTTTATACGATCCTCAGACAAAAGACGATCGAAGAGTTGAAAGCGGATTTTACCAACAATATGACACATGAACTAAAAACCCCGATATCCGTCGCCTATGCTGCGAACGATGTTTTACTCAACTACGACACCCATGTCAGCGAGAAACAGAAGAAATACCTGGGTATCGTCCGGGAACAACTCACGCAGTTAAGCGGCCTGGTCGAACAGATACTCACCCTCTCTGTGGAGAACCGCAATACCTTCCGGCTGAAACAGGAATCGATCCGCGTAGCTGACATGATCGCCCCGCTCATTGAACAACACAAGCTGAAAGCAGGAAAACAGGTCGATATCACAACAAATATACCAGAGAACATTGCAGTATTTGCCGACCGTACGCATTTCTATAATATATTGGGTAACCTGATCGACAATGCGGTAAAATATTCCGGCGATAAACCTGCAGAAATATCTGTCAGTGCGGAGATGCTGCCGAACGAGATCCGCGTATCTGTTACGGACAACGGTATCGGCATCAGCGATACGAATCTGCAACACATATTCGATAAGTTTTACCGGGTCCCCAGCGGCAACCTGCACAATGTAAAAGGTTTCGGACTAGGGCTATATTACGTAAAAGACATGATGTCGAAACATGGGGGATCAGTGACCGTTAAGAGTCAACCGGGAAAAGGCACGACATTCACCCTCCATTTCAAAAACTAAAAAAGATAAAACTATGGCAAAGATAAAAGTATTATTAGTAGAAGACGAACCGACACTGGCAATGATCATCAAGGATACGCTGGATGGTGAGGAGTTCGATATTGTACTGGCTGCCGACGGCGAAGAAGGGCTGGCGCTTTACAAAGAAATCAAACCGGATATTATCGTGACCGACATCATGATGCCTAAAATAGACGGCTTTACCCTGATACGGCATATCCGCAAAACAGACAGCCAGATACCTGTCCTCTTCCTCTCCGCCCGTTCTGCCGCCAACGATGTTGTCGAAGGTTTCGAGCTGGGCGGCAACGACTACCTGAAAAAGCCTTTCGGCATGGCAGAACTGATCGTCCGTATCAAAGCCCTGCTGAATAAGATCACAGTGCGCAAGGAAGAAAAAACAACCTTCAACCTCGGTCAATATACATTCGATGCAGTTACGCAAACATTATTATATTGCGGCGAGAAACAACTCCTGAGCAACCGCGAATCGGAAATACTTAAACGGCTTTGCGAAAACAAAGACCATGTATTGCCGATGAAAGACGTACTGCTCGACCTGTGGGGAGACGACTCTTTCTTCAATGCCCGCAGCCTGCACGTCTTCATTACCAAACTGCGACATAAACTATCGAAAGACGACTCGATAAAAATCCTGAATGTCCGTGGAATAGGCTATAAACTGATCATTGATTGAATCACCTTATAAACGATCCGTATGCAGACTAAACTATTTCTATCCATACTATTTGCCTATTTCAGCCTTTTTCTGACGGCTAATAACGACCGGTATGTCATAGAAGCACACATCGGCGGAGTGAAAGATGGCACGGTGTTCTTCCTCAAACAGTTCGACAACCAGCGCATCATCAACTCCATGCGGATCGAAAAAGGAAAATTCCAAATGAAAGGGACACTGGCCGACGTACCCCAACACTTATGGCTGTGCACAACGATAGACGACGAGTTCCATTACTGCGACCTGCTTATCGACAAAGACACATTATACGTGGAAGGCCATCTCTCCGACTTTCCTAACGGACTGCATTTCAAAGGAGCTGACACCCACATGGGATATGCCGTTTACCTGGAAGAGACGCACGACCTTAACCAAAGGATCGACAGCCTGAATGCCGTCTCGATGGCCCAACACGAACTAGGTGCTATCGGTAAAAAACGTTCTGACGGCAAAGAAAAAAAGAAGCCCGCCTTCCTCCAATCCCTGAGCAATCTGAATGCTCAACCAGTACGGGGAAGCCAGGAACTGGATGTAGATATCGAACTGCATGCCACCCAGCAGAAAAGAGATTCGATCCGAATTGCTTTCATCGGAGATAATATGGATAAATATGCGGGCCAGTTCCTTTTGACCCGTATCATGAAAAAACTGTCGCCCGATTCACTCAGACAGTTCTACCGCCTGATCCCGGTGGAGATGAAGAAAACAAAATTCGCCCGCCTAATCAGTAGCCAGATCAACCCTTATGCCGATAATTGCATCCGACAGGCAGACAACCTGCTCTCTTTTAGCGGTACCCCGATTAACATGTACAAATATACCGAAGAGGCTTACAGACTCTATGAACAGGGCGTACGGCTGGACCCGGAACGTACCGACGGATACATTGCACTGGCAACCATGTACGAACGGTTGCTTCCTTTGAAAGGGAACGGAGCATACGATATCTCTATCTCCTACCTCAATAAATTCATTGAAAGCGATGTAAGGGAAGAAGACCGGAATGAAGCCCGGAAACGGATGAAAGAGATTGAATTTCGAAAATGGTTATCAACCAACATCAATCCGGAGATGATCGAAGTGAAAGGAAGTACTTTTAAGATGGGCTCGACCTATAAAGAAGATAACAATCCGGTTCATGAGGTGAAAGTAAACAGTTTCTCCATCAGCAAATATGAAATAACCAATTTCCAGTTCGCCCAGTTTCTGAAAATATACGAAAGCGATGTAATCAAAGAAGGTTCTGACATCGGACAACCTTTATATTTTGAATGTAACTGGGGAATCCAAAACGGAAAACCGGTCCCCGGCTACGAAGCCAACCCTGCCATTTACATCACCTGGTACGGAGCTAATGCTTATTGCCAATGGGCAGGCGGACGTTTACCCACAGAGGAAGAATGGGAATATGCTGCTCGCGGCGGCATGTATGGCAAACGGGACCATTTATATAGTGGCGGTATGGAACTCGACAGCCTCGGATGGTATGCCGGAAACTCGGAAGGCAAACCGCACCCTGTCGGTATGAAGAAACCGAACGAACTGGGAATCCATGATATGAGCGGGAATGTATGGGAATGGTGTTCCGATACATTTGAAAAAGACGGCAAACTATATGCAGTCGTACGCGGCGGCACCTGGTTCAACGAACGGGCAACCTGCCGGCCTACCTGTCATTACTATATCTACCCGGGAAGTAAACACTTCAACAACGGATTCAGGTTGGTAAAAGATATCCCCCTAAATCCGTAAACCAGTCGAATGTACGCCGGCAATCAGCTAAGTTTTCGTAATGCCTGTGCCAACTGATCCGGGCAGGACGTTCCCCGTTCGCGGCAGTCGATACCTTCCAGGCGCTGTATAGCTTCGGGTACTGCCATACCGATCAATAATTTGCTCAGTCCCTGTGTATTACCCTGGCAACCGCCCACGATCTGTACGCCGGTAATAATGTTATCTTCAGCATCTACAATCATCATTTTTGAACATACTCCCCCAACCGGAGTATAAGCGACACGTTGTTTATTCATCTCCTTTTTACTCTTTTTATATTACGGGCGACAAAGGTAACAATAAACTGTGTTATTTAATATGAATAGCTCATAATCTCGAATTGTATTACTCTTCGCGAATATAATACTCAGACAGAATATCCCGCACTTTTTCCGGAGTAATTCTACCGTACACCTTACCTCCTATTGTAACTACAGGTGCCAGTCCACAGGCCCCCACACAACGCAGGCAATCTAAAGAGAATAATCCGTCTAACGTAGTCTCTCCTACTTTAATTTCAAGCTGACGCTGGAATTCATCCAGCACCTTTTCTGCTCCGCGCACATAGCAGGCGGTTCCCAAACAGACGGAGATCGGGTATTTTCCTTTCGGCGTCATGGTAAAGAAAGAATAGAAAGTAACTACACCATATACTCGGGATACCGGGATATGCAACTCGGACGCTACTATTTCCTGTACTTCTCGAGGAAGATAACCGAATATTTCCTGTGCTGCATGTAAAATGTTGATCAGTTCACCGGAGTCATTATCATGCTCTTTACATACGGCCTGCAACTCTTTTATCTTTGATTGGGGCAAATGTATCTTTTCCATGCTTATTCGTCTTTATCGGTTTCCAAAAACATATTGACTACTTCTTTACGGTCGAAGTAATGAGTATGCAATAACTTATGCGCCTTCGGTCCGCAAGGTTCACCCAGGTATTCTTTATATAATTGCTGAATATATGGGTTTTCATGACTCTTGCGAATCGGTTTGTTTTCGTCCTCATTGTAAAGAGCGGCAGCACGTTTACGCAGAACATCCATTCTACCTTGATGGAACGGCTGACCGCCACCTCCGATACAACCACCCGGACAGGCCATAACTTCGATAACGTGATAAGGTGATTTCCCACTTTTCACTTCTTCTACCAGTTTACGGGCATTCCCCAGACCGTGCGCGATACCGATTTTGACTGGGACACCGTCGAAGTTGATCGTTCCGCTACGGATACCTTCCAGTCCTCGTAGTTCCTTAAATTCAATTTTTTCCAGCGGCTTCCGGGTATATAACTCGTAGGCTGTACGGCAGGCTGCTTCTATAACACCTCCAGTCGTTCCGAATATAACGCCTGCACCGGTCGATTCACCTAGAGGATGGTCGAAATCACTGTCAGGAAGTTCATTGAAGTTGATATTGGCATAACGGATCAAACGAGCCAGTTCGCGGGTATAGATTGATATATCGACATCCGGATTACCTTCGACGGCAAACTCCGGACGGCTGGCTTCATATTTCTTGGCCAGACATGGCATAATGGATACTACAACTATATTTTTACGATCCACTCCCAGCTTTTCTGCAAAATAGCTTTTAGCTATAGCTCCAAACATCTGCTGCGGACTTTTTGCTGTCGACAGGTTGTCGCGTAATTCAGGAAAGTGTTGTTCTACAAAACTCACCCACCCCGGACAACAACTGGTCATCATCGGTATTTTCACCTCCTGATCTCCCGAAAGGTATTTGCCCAGTCTTTGAAGAAGCTCCGTACCTTCTTCCATGATGGTCAGATCGGCGGCAAAGTCGGTATCGAATACATAATCAAAACCTAACTGACGAAGGGCAGATACCATCTTTCCTGTAACCAATGTTCCCGGTTCACAGCCAAAATCACGTCCGAGTGCCGTACGCACTGCCGGAGCAGTTTGTGCGATCACAATCTTGGTCGGATCGGCCAATGCGTCCAGTACCGGCTGCTGGGTATTACGGCCACTAAGTGCATTCACCGGGCAGACTGAAACACACTGCCCGCAATAGGAACAGGTGCTACCGGCTATGTCCCGTTCAAAGGCTGTAGAAACAGCAGCGTTGAATCCACGATGAACAGCGGTCAAAGCACCTACCGTTTGTATGCTGTTACACATGGTTTCGCAACGACGGCACATGATACATTTGTTCATATTCCGCACAATGGAAGGAGAACGGTCGATCTCAAAAGTAGACTGTTCACCCTGATATCTTATTTCACGAATACCGAGGTCGTGAGCGATGGTCTGCAATTCGCAATATCCGTTACTGCTACAGGTAAGGCAACCGGCCGGATGATTGGACAGGATCAGTTCCATCACTGTTTTCCGTGCATTCATTACGCGGGGTGTATGGGTTCTGACCACCATTCCTTCCGTACATTCCATCTTACAGGACGGGGCCAGGTTGCGGCGTCCCTCGATCTCCACCACACAGATACGGCAAGCTCCGGGGTTGTTTTCGTAATTCAAATCTTCGAGTTTCATGTGGCAAAGTGTCGGGATACGGATTCCCATGCTCTTTGCTGCGTCGAGAATAGTTGTCCCTTTGAGAACTTCCACTTCTCTGTTATCTATTGTTAGTTTTATCTTTTCCATATTCTTCTCTGTCAACTGTCAATTATCCACTGTCAACTTATTTAGTGTACATAAATAGCATCGAACTTACATTTCTCTATACATGATCCGCAACGGATACAAATTTCCGAGTCGATCGTATGAGGTACTTTCCGGCTACCGGTGATAGCATGTACCGGACAGATGCGGGCACACATGGTACAACCTTTACATTTCTCCGGATTGATAAAGTACTGGGTCAGTTCGCGGCACTGGTGAGAAGGACAGCGTTGTTCGTCGACATGTGCCAGATATTCATCGTAAAAGTTATCCATGGTAGAAAGAACAGGGTTGGGTGACGTTTGTCCCAAACCGCATAAAGCAGTATCTTTTATTACCATAGCGAGGTTACGCAGTTTATCCAGATCTTCGATGTTCCCTCTACCCGAAGTTATCTTCTGCAGCATTTCATGCAAACGTTTATTTCCGATACGGCAAGGGGCACATTTGCCACACGACTCTTCTACCGTGAAATCGAGATAGAACTTGGCCATTGCTACCATGCAATCGTCTTCGTCCATCACGATCATTCCACCCGATCCCATCATGGAACCGGCTGCGATCAGATTGTCATAGTCGATCGGTAGATCCAGATGCTTCTCTGTCAGGCAGCCACCGGAAGGGCCACCGGTTTGTACAGCTTTGAATTTCTTTCCGTCTTTTATTCCTCCTCCGATACCGAATATTACTTCGCGCAGTGTCGTTCCCATCGGAACTTCAATCAGTCCGACGTTGTTCACTTTGCCGGCCAGGGCAAAAACTTTCGTGCCTTTGCTCTTTTCCGTACCTATGCTGCTGAACCATTTGGCTCCTTTCAGCAGGATAACGGGAATATTGGCGTAAGTCTCTACGTTGTTCACGTTCGTCGGACAACCTTTATAACCACTTTCACTGGGGAAAGGAGGTTTGACCGTGGCTTCCCCACGCAATCCTTCCATACTATGGATCAGTGCCGTCTCTTCTCCGCAGACGAAAGCACCGGCACCATAACGTATCTGAATATCAAAAGAAAAGTCTGTACCGAAAATGTTATCACCCAAGAATCCGTAATCCTTCGCCTGGTCTATAGCAATCTTCAGACGCTCTACTGCCAATGGATATTCGGCACGGATATAGACAAGTCCTTTGCTGGCACCGGTACAATATCCGTTGATTGCCATTGCTTCGACAATAGAGTGCGGATCGCCTTCCAGGATGGAGCGGTCCATGAACGCTCCCGGATCGCCTTCGTCGGCATTACAGACTACATATTTCTGTGGTGCCTGTACTTTACGGGTAATCTGCCATTTCAATCCGGTAGGGAAACCACCACCGCCTCTGCCTCGCAAACCACTATCCATAATCTCTTTGATCACTTCTTCAGGTGTCATTTCGGTCAGCGCTTTCCCCAGGGCGATGTAACCGTCACGAGCAATATATTCATCTATATTTTCAGGGTTGATGAAACCACAGTTACGTAAGGCTATACGTAACTGTTTTTTATAAAAATTGATATGTTTGGAGTCGAGTATCAGTTCGTTCGTTTCCGGGTTTACATAGAGTAAACGCTCTACTTTACGACCTTTTATCAGATGTTCATTGACGATATCATCCGCATCTTCGGGAGTAACCTGCACGTAAAAAGTATTATCCGGGATCAGTTTTACAACCGGACCTTTCTCACAAAAGCCGAAACAGCCTGTCCGGATCACCTGTACACTTTCCTGTAATCCGTTTTGCCTGACCGCCTCTTTCAGGTTTTGTAGTATAAGTTCGCTCTGTGATGCACGGCAGCCTGTACCGCCGCACACCAGGATATAGTTGCTATATTGTGCCATTATGTAAGAATTTGTATTGGTTTTTATTCTGGGCCAACCGAGTTATAGTTGACAGGTATAATGTCGTCTATCAGAATACCCTGTTTGATATAACTGGTTATGATCTCGTCTACTTTGGTTTTATTGACGCGACCAAATACGATCGGTTCTTTGCCGGGGACTGTGATCTCGACAGTAGGCTCCGCGTAGCAATATCCCATACAACCAGTTTGAGTCACTAGGGCATCTACACGTTCCCGATCGAGGGCTTCAATAAAATAGCTCATTACTTCTTTGGCTCCGGCAGCAATACCACAGGTTGCCATAGCGACCTTAATCTGAACCATTTGCTCGGGATTATTACTTTTCTCGCGTAAATCAAGAGAGGTACGTAAGGATTCACGCATCTTCCGCAGGTCATCTAACGTTTTTACTTTGTTCATCATCGTACACATTTAAGGCATTATTACCACATGGGTATGACACAAACATACGTATTTCTGTTTGATTTACGGGCGTGTTTTGTTCTAAAAAAACAAAAGATTTATTTGTCTTCAACAGCTCGCGTTTGAAGAACTTTGGAGTTTGGTGGGACACTATGAGTTAACCAAATATTACCCCCTATCACCGAACCTTTTCCGATCGTGATACGACCGAGAATAGATGCATTGGAGTAGATAGTAACATAATCTTCAATGATCGGATGACGGGGAACATCGATAGGTAGTCCTTCTTCATCCAACGTAAAGTTTTTGGCTCCTAAAGTGACTCCCTGATATAGACGGACGTGGTTACCGATAATAGCAGTTTGTCCCACAACAATACCCGTACCATGATCGATACTGAAATATTCTCCTATCTGTGCTCCCGGATGAATATCGATACCAGTCTCGGAATGGGCCATCTCAGTTATAATACGCGGCAGAACAGGTACACCCAGCTTTAATAACTCATGAGCTACCCGTTGATGAAGGATTGCATGTACGGCGGGATAACAGAAAATTATTTCACTAAGGCTCTTCGCCGCCGGATCTCCATCCAGTATAGCCTTTACATCTGTAGAAAGCAAATACTTTATATGAGGAATTTTATTTATAAAATCAATCGCTATCCGGGAAGCGCGATCTTTCGAGTCGCAACAACGATCCACTTCAAAACACAGTCCATTGTATATCTGTTCCTGTAACAGATCGTATATTTTCTCCAGATATACACCTGTATAATATTGGATTGAATCTACCTGTGCCTCTTGCTCCGATCCAAAGAATCCCGGAAAGATCACTTTCCGTAGCAATAACATCACCTCCCGAAGAGAATGCACGGAAGGTGATGGCTTCTGATGCAGCGGAATATATTTATACTCCGGCAGATCGGAAGCCGATAAACGTTCAACGTTTTTTTGTATCTGGTTTAAAATATCAGTTCTGTTCATCTTATTTCTGTTCTTGTGGTACATCCCACAAAGGATCATAAATCTTCAAATAAGAATAGTAATAATTGATCAGGAAAATGTATATAGTATCATCCAACAGGAATATCCTATAATCGACAGGTGGGTTATCCAGTTTTCTAGGGAAGCTGGACATTTTTGACCACTCTTTCGTTGCTAAACTAAAACGCCAGATAATGCCAGCATTATCTATATAGTATAAACAATCCTTGAACAAAATACCAGAACTAACATTTCCCATACCGGTCGGTGCATCAGCCAGCTCAGCCCAATCCTCCCAGTTACCAGAGGTATTAAGCCACAATCCCCGTTCATATGAATTATCTTTAGAGATACTTCCCAAACCAACAAATACACTATCTCCGGAAGTGATAGAAACTCCAGACTTTATAGGGACTGGAAAATTACCGCATCCAATCCATTCTTTATTGACCATATCATAACGATATATAGTGTCCTGCACTTCCATACTGCTTTTACTTTCAGGAACCGTTACAGCTCTTTCACCTCCAATCAAAATGATTGAATCTTTATAAACAAAGCTAGTAGGGAAAATACATTCCATTTTGCTATCCATTGAAGCAAATGAAGACCAAGAATTATTCTCGTAAGTATATAATTCTGTAAACCATTTTGAATTTGTCCTTCCCCCGACAGAATAAACATGATCATCCTGGGTACAGACAGAAGCTCCATACACATTTTCATTGTAAGAAGACAATGCTGCCCATTTGTTCACACTCGGACTATAACCGTATAGTTCTTTAATATATCCGGTACCAGAATATCCTCCCAGAATATATATCTGACTGTTTACACAGAAGGTAGAAAATTCAACACGCCCTGACCCGGGGAAAGTAGCCAAATCTTCTCCAAAGATGGAAGGGGTAGTAAATTTTTGAATCTCATTACTTGGAGCCGAACCGGATTCATTGGTCGCATAAGCTCTGACATAATATTCCTTTCCTCCTTTTATATTCTCAAGAGTAACGGTAAACTTATTATTTTCATCCAGATCAGTAGTCTTAAACTCCTTTTTCCCTTCATAGTTTTCCGGACCAGGAGTTTTGGTAGATGAAGAATAATAAACAGCTAATTCACTCACAGGCGTTTTTCCTTCACTTTGCAGTTCCCCACCAATCGTAACAACTCCGGCACTTATGACATAAGTGGAAGATTCATTGAGAAATATGGTCGGAAGGTCTCTCTTTGTCACCACTCTGATCGTATCATTACTATACCGTGTTCCGAAAGCGTTGGTTGCATAAGCAATCACATAGTAGTTTGTTGCAGCACTCAGATTTTTGATCGTAGCTTCGAAGAAATTATCAGCATCCAATGAGAGGGCCCTGACCGTATCGTCTTGTTCAATATTGGGCCTTCCTGGAGTTCTATTATCTGTCCCCCAACAAAAGCCGAACTCTTTCACTGCAGAATCTCCTTCACAAACCAGTTCCGCTCTTAAAATTGCATAATCATATCCTGCATCTTCCTTAAGACTGATACTTCCTAATTGAGGAAGACCATCTTTTGTTGTGAATTTCACTTTGCCATCAGAACTAAATGTTCCGAATTTATTCTTTGCATAGGCTTCCACGAAATATTCAGTATTAGGCTCCAATCCTTCAATTGTATATACTAAAACACTATCATCCCGAAGTTCTACACCCTTTTCCTTATTGAATGTTGTATCTTTTTCAGCATTAAATAAACGGAAACCATAATCTTCATATTCTCCCTCTCCTTTTTCAGCAATGATGCCTTTTACATTCACAGAAGTGGCATTAATAGCTTCATCTTCTATTGTCGTTGTCTTTACTCGACCAGTTCCACGATTTGTATTAACCTTAATTGTATCTCCATAACTGGTACCAACACCATTAATTGCATAAGGACATATCATGTAAGTTGCACCATCTATCAGTTGGTCCATAGTTAAACTATATGTTCCTTTGCCTTCTTTTTCCTTATCAGTTTCTTTTTGAATATTAGTACTGTTCTCCTCCCAATATTGGAATCCACGTTCAGTAACCGGAGAACCATTTTCTTTCTTTATAGTAGCTTTAGCAACAATCGTTGTTGCCGTCTTTGTAATATCATCTCCACTAAATTTTTCAAACTCCGGTTTCAATGCATTCTGTAATCCGGTATTCATATCCGGATCTTCCAAACAACCTGATAATAGTAAAGAAAATATAGTTAATAAGAAGTATAATTGTTTCATAATCTTATCAGTTAAAAGAATAAACCTAAACCTGCATTCAGATCCACATATTTAAAATTCAAGGTATTACATCCGGCACTAACAAATATTGAACCGAACTTTACCATAAAGTCTAAATCTGCGATCACACCTTCATACGAATGATCAATATTCTTTGCCCAATACGTATTTTTTATATTGATATCATCCCAACTGGTAGCATTATATTCACACAACAACTCCCGCTTCCCATATCCTAAACCGACAGAAGTATACAACCACGGCGTACATTTAACAACAAGACCGGCAGAAGCTGTTAAGCAGTTTACTTTTTTCTTATTGGTAAACTTTAAAGCTGTATTTTCCGGATAACTGATAAACTCATCTGTTCCTTTACATTTATCCGTATAATTATCAAATGACATATTCGTCCTGAACCGTGCATACCAACCGAACCTTTCACCTACGCCACCTACAGTTAAGCCGTAAGGAGCCTCGATAGAAAATGCATAACCAACAAAAAATTTCATGGGTTCTCTGGGCTTTTTCTCCTGGTGGGGGATATAAGTTATCGATTCCACCGGTCTACGAAGTTCTTCCAGGCGATTACTCCAACTTCTGGCACGTTCTTCGTTTGCCAAAGTACCTATTCCTTCTTTATAATAAAGAATCAGTTGCGATATGGCAGTCGAATCGCTATCTATTGTAGCTTTATCTCTCAGACAGTCGAAACACTTACTCATCAGGCTACGCATAGACGGACGCATCTTTTTATTGAGCTTCCAGATAGTAGTCAATTGCTCTATGCTGTATGAATCACACTGCATAACGCCTTCTTCATACCACATTGTCGCATTCCTGTAATCCTGGCGCTTCATTGCTTCATCGCCTTTCTTGTTATATTCTGTATATTGTTGTGCCATTATATAACCCGGCAATACAACAAATAAGATAAGTATCCAAAGTCTCTTCATAAAAACATTAATAATAATCTGGTAAACGTTCACTGATCATTACACCTTCGGTATTATAAATATCGAACAATTCATCTTCCCTGACAAACGCTCCATATCCTTGCTGTGTCCGGTATGCCGCCAAATATTTGCATTTGACCCGTTCTCTTGCATTGGCATCAATGGCTCCGTACTTCTTCGTATCCTTTTTCTGAACGATCATAAGATCACCAAATGGTTTTATTTCTTCATATTGTGCTTTTCTACCGGCAAGGAGTATTTCCTCCTCTTTGACTTTACATTTTCCTATAAGGTCAATAAGTTCATCCGTCGTTTTGAGCTTTGCAGCCTTACTGAAAGCAAGACCTGCTTCCGAAATTTCTTCCGTAGCTTTTGCAAAATCGGCTGCACCATTGGAAACCTGTGCGTCCGCCATTTTACTTTTACCGGAAGTAATCAATGTTTCAAACTCCGCATTGATCTCTTCTTCCGAAGGAACTGATGGTGTAACAACTGTTTTCTCAATATCTTTTACCGTTGGCTCCTTTGGAGGTTTCGCCGTTTCTGTTCGTGAAGTCGTAACTTCAGACTTAACAGCGGGTTTCTCTTGCGAAGTCTGCCGGTTATCGACATTTTTCTCATCAGAACCATTTCTGGGTTCTTCTTCAGCAACTGCCGACGTATTGTTCTTTTCAATAATATCAGTAGCTACCGTTTCAGAGACCGGATCGCTATTTCCTTTCGGAGCAGCATTCAGAACTTCAACAACAGGAGGTACAGGTTTATTTCGTTGTACCAACAGCACCCATGCAGAAGCTATACTTGCAAATATAATAATAAGTAAAGATATTAACGTTACTTTTCTTTTTTTCTTTTTAGGTATTGAAGGCTGATCGACATTATTCAATACCGTTTCATCTCCTTCATCCGTCTTGGATTTGGGTAAACGTGTTGTAAATAAAATCGTCGTTTCATCTTCCTCAAAATATTCCGGAGAAGATATATCTTTTTTTATTTCCTCTTCCTCCGCTTCTGGGAAGTCCAAAGCTACCAACATCTCCGACACCGATTGAAAACGGTCAGCAGGAACAATTTCCATTGCCTTGATTATTGCAGCTTCTGTCTTGGAAGAAATAGCCGGATTTAATTCTCTAGGAACTGGCAACGGACGGGTTGCACGGAGAATAGATTCTGTCGGTATCTTGCCAGTCAACAGGTTATACATAGTTGCGCCCAGGGAATAAATATCCGGGCATGGCGAAAAATTTTGTGTACCCTCATTATCATACTGCTCTATAGAGGCAAAACCTTTCGATAAAGTCAGCATGGTCGTACTCGTCTCCTGCTGTTCAATATCATATCGTTTACTCACACCAAAATCGATCAGGCGTGCTTTCCCACTTTGGTCGATCAGTATATTACTCGGTTTTATATCCAGATGGAGAACATTTTTCTCGTGAACGAACTGAAGAGCCTCTCCTATCTGATGCACGTATCTAAGCACCCTCGCTTCCGGCAAGACGCCTTCCTTGTCCATCATATATTTCAAACTATTACCGGAAATATACTCCATAGCAATATAGGCCGTGTTATTTTCTTCAAACACTTCCAATACATTGACAATATGAGGGTGATGAACATCCGATAATATCTTGGCCTCTTTAATCAGTTTCTCTTTAAACTTCTCAAAAAGCGCCTTTCCTGTTTCTGAATGAACTTTAACTTCAAAAGAATCAGGATCTCTATAACAGTAATCTTTAAAAAAATATTCTTTTACACATATAGGAACTTCTGTTTTGATCGTTCCCAATGGTCCTTTAACCTCAGTAAACCAGACGCCTTTGTAAGTTATACCAAAGCCGCCCTGACCAACTACATGAGTAAGCCGATATTTTCTATTTTGAAGAAGATGTCCGTTTGGCAAATTCATAACTTATTGCGTATCTCTTTTTAATCTGCCAAAATTACGTTATTTATATAAAAGAATAAAGGAAAGAGAGAATATTTTGTTTTATTCCGATAGATTCACCAACGTTTTGAACCGGTAAAATATAAAAAGAAAAGTTATCCCTGGTCTTCCCGCAACAGGATGCCATAATGGCATCTTTTATATCTTCCGGGTTATTATGGGTTGAGAAAATATAAGAAAGGTCCTCATTTTTCAACCGTTCCAATACACCATCCGTACACATGAAAAAATAATCGCCAGCCTGTATATCTTTTAACAGGATCACATCTGCTTCCGTCGGATGTTCCGTACTTTGTATGGCACGAACAATAACATTTTTTTGCGGATGGGTCGATGCTTCTTCCTTGGTTATCTTTCCCAATTTGACAAGTGAATTGACTAACGAGTGGTCTTCAGTCTGATAAAGGATCTCTCTCTGGCGGAATTGATAAATCCGGCTGTCCCCAACATGCGCTAATGTCACACCGGATATCCCAACTGAAACCATCGTCAGTGTCGTAGCCATACCTTTGGCCTCCGGATGGGTATTTACGTAATCGTCGAAACGAGCTTCTGTATATCTGATAGCTTTATTTATAAATTCTTCTGATGGTTCATCGTCCAGGAATGTAGAAAAGAAAGTCTGGAAAGATTCACAAGCCAGCGAACTGGCAATCTCTCCTTTCTCTGATCCGCCGACACCATCGCAAACCAGAAATAATTTCTGATTGGAATTAACCATTTCCGGTAACGGATAGATTGAATCCTCGTTGTTTTGTCTACCGCCTTTTTCACAAACGGCCCAAGGCTTGCCAATCGTTATATTCATAGCACGAACAGATTTTATTCATTAAAGCGAAGAACAGTATGCCCGATAACGATCTCGTCATTATTCTTCAGCACCACTACTTCTCCATTTTCAAGGTAATTGCTATTATATAACGTATGGTTTTTACTATTATTGTCAGAAAGATAATGTTTATACCCTCCTTTTGGGTCTTTTTTAACTTCTATTCGTATATGTTCCCGGCTCATTGATTTATCGGCCGTCAGAATCCCTATAGTAGCATTCGATGCATTGGATTTTCGACCGATGATTGCAATACCTTCATAGAGGGGAAAAGATTGTTCGGGGGTAACGGCATCGCCAACAACCAAAAGCTGACCTGTACTGTTTGAAACGGGATGGACCAGGATTGTATCCTGATCACAATCTGCTCCTTGCTTTCCCAGTTGAAGCAAAGAGACAGGAATCGATTGTTTACACTTCGGACATTTAAAAGAAGTGAGATCGAGGGGAAGTTTCCCCTCGTCTACCTTTAATCCTACGTGACAATGTGGACACTTGACTGAAATCATAACATGAACGATATATCAGCTCCGTCAATATCAGTAGAGAAAGCGTCATGTACATCTGTGTCAGACAATATTATAGTGTCATCAGATAATGTAATAAAATCTGAAACATCCATATTATCATCATCAATCATAACGATACCAGATAAATCGTTTTCCCCATCCACATCTACTACTACCGCATCACTAAATACGGAGTCGTCACTGTCTAGTGTAACGAATGTGTATTCCTCCTCTTGCATACTGGTTTGAATTAAAATTATTCTTTCTGGAAACAAAAGTAGAAAAAGTAACGGATTAAATTAACATGTAATTTCCTCTTATAATCAAAGGTTTGGGTTTTATGTACAAACTGTCCGCTTTTGAGATACGAAACAACTTATTCGCTGACCCACTTTGCTTTACAGGAAGAAACCGGGCATTGCTTTCTGTTCCTCAGGGATTCCCAAGGTATTTCTCCCAAAAAAGTACCGCATTTGGGACATACATAGTCTATTTTAAATTGATTTGCAATGTCTTGCAACTGTTGAGGTGTCTTGGATGCCTGTTTGGCTCCCATATAAATACCGACGGTAGGAGCACAAATTGTAATGAAAAGACTTATCCCTAAAAACTCAGGACTCCCTTTACCTAAAAAACCGATCACAACACCTATTATACCGGGTAAAGCAAAAGGAAGGGATTGAAATAATCTGGTTTTAAACTGATTAGCCGACTGTATCTTCACTTTTGCTTGAACATAATCATCATACACTTTCTTTAAAGCGGCAAATTCTTCGCTATAGTCATTATTATACTTCAGCGCTTCAGACAAATTCAGGACATAGCCTGTTCCCAAAATGATCTTATCTGTCGGTGTAACACGTTTTTTGACGATCTGTGAACCATTAACAAAAGTTCCGTTGGTAGAGCCGAGATCTTCTAACAACCAACAGCCATGATCCTCACGCATCAGACAAGCATGGTGTCTGCTAACATGAGGATCATTCACTATAAAATCATTATCTTCAGCTTTACCGATTTTAATTTTCATCTTTTAATTCCTTTGGTTCTTCCGGTTTGCCCATCTCCTTTTCCAGCGATTCTTTTAGCACTTTCAAAGGATCTTTAGATATTATAAGCTCTCTGGGTTTGCCCTCTTCCGTCAACAATAATAGTTTTTGCTTAGGTAAATTGATCTGCAGAATATGATTTTTATTGATGATATGACTTTTTCCAACTCTCATTAATATCTTGTTGCATCCTGCCACCTGCTTTTCTAATATCTCTTCTATTTTACCGATATTAATTGCAAACGTAAACTGGATTCCATTGGATAATAGTAATTTAGTGTAATTTCTATCAGCTTCAAAATAGAGTATCTGCCCTATCTTTATTCGTAACAACTCATCCCTCGTCTTAATTATTAAATACCGCTCCATACGTTGATATTGTTTTTTTAATTTTCATCGAGTAACAAATATACGGTATTTTATCTTTATTCCGGCTATATTTTACAAAGAAATATAAATGTAAAGGGAAAGCCGTGCTGATAAAATTCCTCTTTTATTCTTGAATATTAAGAAGTTCGATAAAAATAAGTTATCTATTAAATTTCAATAGCTCACCCCATACTGGCCTAAGCTGGAAACTTCTCATTGAATATTTGGCATCAACCGGACACCAGACATGACCTGTTTAATATAAAAAAAGGGTATTCCATTACAGAACACCCTTCTCCATTTAAGGTATAAAACCTCAATTCGATTAATTCTTCATTTTTTGATTAATTGCACGAACTAAACGCGTCTGAATTTTCATTAACGTAGCAACATCTTCATTTTCGAAATCAATATCAGAAATTTTCACTTTCTGTTCTACAACTTCTTCTGTTTCTTTTTTAGAACCATTTTCAATGTCATTAACCAGCTCGTCTAGTTGAGCTTTAATTTTCCCGATCCTTTTTGAATAATTTACTTTTCGTGCCATATAAATTTTTCTACATTTATGAATAATAAAAAATCATTAATACAAAAGTAATTATATTTTGAGAATAATGAAATAAATGATATAGAATACGAACTATTTTAAAACGAATTAAGAAGGATATCCCAAAAGAATACCCTTCTTAATTACTTTATTTACATTTTATGTTAATCTTCGATCGCAGCTTGTGCGGCAGCGATACGAGCGATAGGCACGCGGAACGGAGAACAAGATACATAATTCAGTCCTACTTTATGACAGAACTTCACTGAAGAAGGTTCACCGCCATGCTCACCACAAATACCACATTTCAGATCCGGGCGGATTGCACGTCCTTTTTCTGTTGCCATTCGAACCAGCTGGCCTACTCCATTCTGGTCTAATACCTGGAACGGGTCTACTTTCAGGATCTTCTTTTCCAGATAGATCGGTAAGAAAGAGGCAATATCGTCACGTGAATAGCCGAATGTCATCTGAGTAAGGTCATTTGTTCCGAATGAGAAGAACTCAGCAGAAGAAGCGATACGATCAGCAGTCAAAGCAGCACGAGGAATTTCGATCATTGTACCTACCTTAAAGTCGATACGGTCTCCTACTTCGGCAAATAACTTTTCTGCGGCATCACGGATTACTTTTTCCTGTTCTTTGAATTCGTATAAGATACCTGTCAGAGGAACCATAATTTCCGGTTTAGCTACGATACCTTCTTTCTTCAATTCCAGCGCAGCACCTAAGATAGCGCGTGTCTGCATTTCTGTAATTTCAGGATATGTATTACCCAGACGGCAACCACGGTGGCCCAACATCGGGTTATGTTCGCAAAGCGATTCTACACGCTGCTGGATTTCCTTTACAGAAATACCCATTGTTTCTGCCATTTCTTCCTGACCTTTCAGATCGTGAGGAACGAACTCGTGCAAAGGAGGATCGAGCAAACGAACAGTGACAGGCAGATCATGCATAGCTTTGAAAATACCCTTGAAGTCAGCCTGCTGGTAAGGCAGGATCTTCTTCAATGCATTCTTACGTCCTTCAGCATCTTCTGCCAGGATCATTTCACGCATAGCTTTGATCTTTTCACCTTCAAAGAACATATGTTCCGTACGGCATAATCCGATACCACTTGCACCGAATGCACGGGCAATTTCAGCATCATGCGGAGTATCTGCATTGGTACGAACCTGCAATTTGGTGTATTTGTCGGCCAACTTCATCAGTTCTGCGAAATCGTCAGAAAGCTCAGCTGCAGTTGTTTCAATTTTGCCTTCGAATATTTCACCGGTAGAACCGTTGATAGACAGGAAGTCACCTTCTTTCAGCGTAATACCTCCTACCTCTATCGTTTTCTTCTTATAATCGATATTCAAACCGCCAGCACCTGACACACAGCATTTACCCATACCACGGGCAACTACAGCAGCATGAGAGGTCATACCACCACGAGCTGTCAGGATACCTTCAGCCACAGCCATACCAGCCAGGTCCTCAGGAGAGGTTTCGATACGAACCAATACCACGTTCTTTCCGGCAGCATGCCATTCGGCAGCGTCATCCGCAAAGAATACGATCTGGCCTGTCGCAGCACCCGGAGATGCAGGCAAACCTTTTACCAATACTTTCGCTTTCTTCAAAGCAGATTTGTTAAATACCGGGTGAAGCAATTCATCCAGTTTATTCGGTTCGATGCGTTTCAAAGCTGTCTTTTCATCGATCATTCCCTGATGTAACAGATCAATAGCGATCTTCACCATAGCAGAACCGGTACGTTTACCGTTACGTGTCTGAAGGAACCAAAGTTTGCCTTCCTGTACGGTAAATTCCATATCCTGCATGTCGCGGTAATGATTTTCCAGTTTTGTCTGCAGTGCATCCAGTTCCTTATAGATTTCCGGCATGGCTTCTTCCATAGAAGGGAATTTAGCAGCTCTTTCTTCTTCCGGAATACCGGCACGTTCAGCCCAGCGCTGTGAACCGATCTTCGTGATCTGCTGCGGAGTACGGATACCGGCAACAACGTCTTCACCCTGTGCATTGATCAGGTATTCACCGTTGAATAAGTCTTCACCGTTACCGGCGTCACGAGAGAAACATACACCAGTAGCAGATGTATCACCCATGTTACCGAATACCATCGCCTGAACAGAAACAGCTGTTCCCCATTCTGCCGGAATACCTTCCATCTGGCGGTACAGGATAGCACGTTCGTTCATCCAGGAGTTGAATACGGCACAGACTGCACCCCACAATTGTTCGTAGGCACAAGTCGGGAAGTCGCTTCCTGTTTGTTTCTTAACAGCGGCTTTGAACTTTGTCACCAATGTTTTCAGGTCGTCGACAGTCAGTTCGTTGTCCAGCTTCACCCCTTTGGCTTCTTTCACCTCTTCGATGATCGCTTCGAACGGATCGATGTCTTCCTTACTGGTCGGTTTCATACCCAGAACCACATCACCATACATTTGTACAAAACGGCGATAAGAGTCCCATGCAAAACGAGCGTTGCCTGTTTTACGTGTCAACCCTTCTACTACCTCGTCGTTCAATCCCAGGTTCAGGATGGTATCCATCATACCCGGCATAGAAGCACGTGCTCCGGAACGGACAGAAACCAACAGCGGGTTTTCCACATCTCCGAACTTGGAGTTCATTAACGTTTCTATGTTAGCAATAGCTTTTTCAACGTCCGACTTCAGTAATTCTACCACTTTGTCTTTGCCCAGTTCATAATATTCCGAGCAAACTTCTGTTGTAATTGTAAATCCCGGAGGAACCGGAACGCCAATTAAATTCATTTCGGCAAGGTTTGCACCTTTACCACCCAGCAGATTTCTCATATCTGCTTTACCTTCGGCTTTTCCATTTCCGAATGTGTAGACTCTTTTTCTTTCCATATGTCAGACTGTAAATATATGTTTATTAGATTTCAGTTTTGCTATCTCTACATTGCAATGCTGCAAATATATGCTATTTAGAAGTACACAGGATACAGAAAGTTAAAGATTTTTATATGTTTTAGAACTATTCTTTACTATTCGTATCAGCTAAATATGTACATTTGCGTGGCGAAAATTTTAAACACAGATAAAATTGGCAAGAAATAAGAAGCAGTTACCCTTGCTTGAAAAGGTAACAATTACAGACGTAGCCGCTGAAGGTAAGGCGATTGCACGTGTAAATGAGAAAGTAGTGTTTGTTCCTTTTGTCGCTCCCGGCGATGTAGTAGACATCCAACTTACCCGTAAAAAGAATAGTTATGCCGAAGGGAAGGCTGTACACTTCCACGAATACTCTACAGAACGAGCCACTCCGTTTTGCGAACATTTCGGCGTATGCGGTGGTTGCAAATGGCAACATCTCCCCTATGAAGCCCAGTTAAGATACAAACATAAGCAGGTTATAGACAACCTTACCCGCATCGGAAAGATCGAGATGGAAGAGGTTTTGCCTATATTAGGTTCCGAACGTACCACCTTCTACCGGAATAAACTCGAATTCACCTTCTCCAATAAGAAATGGCTGACGGAAGAAGAAGTGAAGTCAGGAGCCACTTTCGATTGTATGAACGCTGTCGGTTTCCATATCCCGGGAATGTTCGACAAGGTATTGGATATACACAAATGCTGGTTGCAGAATGATATTTCCAACCGCATCCGTCTTTGTATCAAAGAGTATTGCTTGTCACACGAAGGCTATCCTTTCTTCGATCTAAGGAATCAGGAAGGGTTTATCCGTACATTGATGATCCGTACCGCTTCAACGGGCGACCTGATGGTGGTAGTCGTATTCTTCCACGAAGATAAGGAACGCCGCGAAGCCTTGCTCTCGCATGTGGCAGAACAATTTCCGGAGATCACCTCTTTATTATATGTAATAAACGAGAAATGCAACGATACGATCACCGACCAGGATGTTCTTGTGTTCCGTGGCAAAGACCATATCATTGAAGAGATGGAAGGGCTGCAATTCAAAGTGGGTCCCAAATCTTTCTACCAGACGAACAGTGAACAGGCTTACAACTTATATAAGGTAGCCCGCGAGTTTGCCGGACTGACCGGCAATGAAATGGTGTACGACCTTTATACGGGAACCGGAACGATCGCCAACTTCGTTTCACGCCAGGCAAAGAAAGTAATCGGTATCGAATATGTGCCCGAAGCTATCGAAGATGCCAAAGTCAATTCTGCCCTGAACAAAATCGACAACACATTATTCTATGCCGGTGACATGAAAGATATCCTTACGGCAGATTTCATAAACCAACATGGCCGTCCGGATGTTATTATTACTGATCCGCCTCGTGCCGGAATGCATGATGATGTAATCAACACCATCCTTTTTGCCGAGCCGAAGCGTATCGTATATGTAAGTTGTAACCCGGCAACACAGGCCCGCGATTTAAGCCTGCTTAGCGTGAAGTATAATGTGAAGAAGGTACGCCCCGTCGATATGTTCCCACATACACATCACGTGGAAAATGTTGTCTTACTGGAAAAGAAAGAATAACATATATAATAATGTATAGGAAAATCGTCTCCCTTTTGTGCTTAACTTTGCTTTTGAGTAGCTGTTCCGGCAATAAGCAAGAGCAAAAGGAAGACGATTTTGTCTATACCGACCTGCCCCAACTGAAAGCGGAGGGCGAGATCACGGCCGTGACACTTTACAGCTCCACTTCCTACTTCCAGTATAAAATGGAACCGATGGGGTATGAATACGACCTGATCAAAGACTTCGCCCGCTCCGAAGGATTGAAGCTGAACATTAAAGTCGCTGAAAACGCAACCCGTTTGATCGAGATGCTGGAAGCCGGTGAAGCAGACGTTGTTGCCTACCCTATCCAGATGAGTAATAACCTGAAAGAGAACTATCTTTACTGCGGGCGCGAAGAGTTGACCAGCCAGGTGTTGGTTCAGCGTGCCAACAAAGGAGATACGATCCTTAAAGATGTGACTCAACTGATCGGGAAAGAAGTGTATGTAAAGCCGGATACCAAATATTACGAACGGCTTAAAAACCTGGATAAAGAACTGGGCGGCGGTATCCATATAAAAGACATCAAGAAAGATACGGTAACAACCGAAGACCTGATCGCCATGGTTTCGCAGGGCGAAATACCCTACACCATCAGCGACGATAATATCGCCCGTCTGAACAAGACTTATTTCTGGAATATCAACGTATCACTGAAAGTCAGCTTCATGCAGCGTTCTTCCTGGCTGGTTCGTAAGACGAGTCCGAAACTGGCAGAAGCGATCAACGCCTGGGCATCCGACAAATCGGGAAACCATGTCTACCGGGCATTGGTGAAACGTTATTTCGAGCTAGGCAAGCAACCGCTTACCGCCGACCTGCCTCCGGTAAAGAACGGACATATTTCTCCTTACGACGAGCTGTTCAGAAAGCATTCCAAAAACATCGGCTGGGATTGGCAGCTTATCGCATCTATCTCTTATCAGGAGTCTCATTTCAACCCATCGGTCGTCTCATGGGCAGGGGCGGAAGGATTGATGGGGATCATGCCTAATACAGCCAAGGCACTCGGCGTCACTCCGCACGAACTGAAAGACCCGGATGTCGGCATCCGTACCGGAGTGGATTGCCTGCGCAAATTCCGTCAGGGCTTTTCTGAAATAACCGATCCGCAGGAGAAGATCAAGTTTACTTTAGCCTCTTACAATGCCGGTATCGGACATATCTACGACGCCCAGCGTCTGGCGGAGAAATACGGGAAAGACCCGAAAGTCTGGGATAACAACGTAGCCGAATATGTCCGCCTGAAAAGCGATCCCGAATATTACAACGACCCTGTCTGCAAGCATGGATATTTGCGTGGTTCGGAAACGTATAATTATGTGCGTGAAGTGATGCAACGTTATCGTTACTATAAAGAAAAAACAGGGTATAAATCATAAATTCTTCTTTTAAGATAAATATCTCAATAATATTCTTAATTTTGTAATGAATCTTTAGTATTCAACATTCTATTTCCTATTTAATTTAGATATAGTCATAATACCACTATTTACTGTAAATGTGTTTGCCTTGAATGCTAAAGATAAAAATTTTGATAAATAGTATCTGAAAACGAATTCAAACGAATAAAATATTTTTTATGAACAAACTATTATTTGCTGCATTCATGTTATTATGCTGCATATTCGCTTGGGGACAAGCTCCGCAAGCAATCAACTACCAGGCTGTAGCACGTGACAATCAAGGACGTATCCTTTCTGAGAAGAAGGTTTCTATCAAACTGGCAATCTTACAAGGAAGTTCTACTGGTTCAAAAGTTTTTGAAGAAACTCATGTTACAACAAGTTCCAAAGATGGAGTTATTAACTTGCAAATAGGCAATGGCTCTGTGACATATGGAGCTTTTAGTAATATAGATTGGAGTAAATCCCCATATTTCATCCGTTTCAGTATGGACGAAAACGGAGGTACTACTTATAAAGATATCGCAACCACCCAAATGCTATCGGTTCCGTATGCTCTTTATGCAGAAAAAGCCGGAAATACCGAAAACCAAGCCAACCATATGTTTATAGTTACGACAGATGGTCATTCTGACCGACTATATACAGGAGCTTTAGTTGAAAACTATGATCCTGATTTTCGAGGATTAGTGTCTTATTTAGATATGCAAGATCAAGATGTAAAAGTGAAAATTGAAGGTTTACCCAATGGTGCTACTCTTGAGGATAATAGTTTGGAGTCTGGTCCTTACGGTAGATACATCGATATTAGCATTAACAATTCACCAACAGGCACACACAAAGTCACTATCGTTATGACTAATAAATATGGAATAACAAAAAAGTTTCCTTTCACATATCAAAGATCAGCACCTATTAATCCAGAGCCATCACCAGGTAATAATATTTCAGACTTAAAACAAAGCTTACTAACATCTTTTCGCTCGTTTTCTAATTTAAATAAGGCTATAGACAATGCATTCATGAATAAATCTTCAGATGAAACTTTTGCTGAATTTAAAAATAAAACATATACACCCAATTCCTCTCAAGTCAATAACTATTGGCAAGAAGCATTCAATGTATTACGTATGGCTAATTCTTTAATCAGAGAAATAGAGTCCAATCCCTCTAGTGATATTGGAAGAAATGCGATGGATCAAGCATTAGCAGTCCGCGCTTATGTGCACCTAATGTTAACACAATGGTTTGGAGATATTATACTTATAACTGAAGACTTTGAGGAAGTTCTTTTTTTACCCCGTACACCTAAAGCTCAAGCTTTAGCATCTATTATTTCTGATTTACGTACAGCCTCCATCAAAACAAAATCTGCAATGGATTCAAACAATTCAGATATTACAGTAGAAGAAATGCAAATTCTATTGCGTGAAGCATATTTAATGCAGGGAGAATGGCAAAACGCAATTGACTTAGGAATGAATATGGAAATCAGTTCCATCCAATTAAAAAGCACCTCAATAACAGACTTCATTAAAAAAATTGCTAATTGGAAATTGAATACTACGTCTGATATTAACAATGAAGTCTTGATGAAAGAATATATGGATAATTTCTACTCTACTTATAACAGAGGAAATTTATATTTAAATATTCTGAAATACAGTGCAGAATATTTTAATATGGACAATTATAAATCTTTATTGCCCATTCCTCAAAGAGAAATGGATTTAAATCCAAATATGAGACAAAATCCAGGATGGCAATAACTATGAGACAATTATTATTACTACTATTATTATCTGTATTCACTAAAGGCCTCACAGTTGCCCAAAGTCTTTCAAATGGGACTTTTTCTTCATTTGGAATAAATACAGAATCATGTACTGCAGTGGGAGGAGAAACTGTCATCAGTCCTATAAATGAACAGATGACATTAAACTCTGGTTTTATCGAAGTTCTTTTGATCAATAAATCAGAAAATCCTTTACCAACTCCTGAAATTGTAGATATCACGGAAAACAGTGCTATTGTCCGTTGGCAAAAAATAGAAGGAGCTACTAGCTATAAATTAAATTTGTACGATAAAGAACAAATACACTTATTAGCGACATACGAATTAGACGAAAATGGAAAGCTTAAGTCGAGTACTCAAGAGCTATCTTTTAATTTAACAGACTTAGTCGCTTCAACAGAATATCATATAGAAACGATTGCATATAAATACCTTGATATTATCAACCTACAAACAATAATACTGGAAACACTTTCTCCAACAGGTATTGAATCTTTTGATAATATAAATTTATCTGTAAATGAAAATGTTGTAATTATACGAACAGATAGACAACTATCTGTAGACATAATCAATATACATGGACAAACCATTACACATAAAAATATCGATATGCAATATAGTCAGAGTCTTTCATCTGGTATATATATTGTAGTTCTCAAAAATCAGAGATTCCAGAAGACTTTTAAAATAATGATAAAATAAGGTTCTCAAAACTAGCTTTGGAAAATAATAGGCACACATAACAGATCGGACAGATATCCAGACAGTACTATAATTGTATAAAATCTTATCTGATCTGTTATCTGCATGCTATAATAAATTACTTCTTTTCATATTTTCCATATTTAGATATTCTCTTTTACCATCTCTTTTATCAGTAACATTACTTTCGGATGATTTACTGGAATACCATCAAGTACTTCTTTGATTTCATCTGTAGAAACTGAATATACAGTTTTATTGAACCGATATTCAAAACAGACATTAATCCCCGGATTCCCGCTTATCAGCATAGCAACCGTTCCGGGCAGATCACCCATAGGCGGACAGTCGATATTAGAAGTAATGAAGCAAGCCGTTACCGCCGTTCCTTTTCCCGGCTCCGATGTGATGCTGACATGACCGCCGGTTTGTTCTGCATTCTGAATAAGGAAAGGGATTCCCAGTCCCACTTTCCGGGTTGTCCGGGTCGTATAGAACGGATTGGTTATCCGGGAGACCGTTTCTGCATCCATACCACAACCGTTATCCGTAATACGGACAGTCGTATGGTCTTCATGAATCGTTATTTCCAACGAAATACGGGTGGCGCCTGCACGAACACTGTTCGAGGCAATATCGGTGATATGGAATGTAAGCGTGTTCATCCTGATATTTATTTCCTGAAATAGTGAATTTTAAACTTTTTTCTCATCTATTTTATAAAAGGAAAGCCTGCCTTACGTATTTGTATAGAGTGCCTTACTTATACGTATAGTATGCTTTACATTTATGTATAGTTTATCTTATTCTTTTAATTATGCGGAGGAAAAAACTAAATGTTCCTGAGTTTTAGCATAAGCCATCCTGATGTTTTCGAATAAAGGTGCAGATGCCCGTATCAGGCATGGATTACTTCCGATCTGTGACGGGTAATGGGCATCGGAAGCCGGATAAGAGGTGTAGTTCGACAAATACTTTTGTTTGTCCACAAGCCTTGCAAACCGGGACGCATCCGTATATTCAATCGCATCCAAAGGCAATGCGGGGTCAATGAAACCAAGCTGGCTGATCAGGCTGAAAGACGGACGTTCCACATGAGCAGCAATAAACAGACCGCCCAGTTCCTTTACAAATGCCGCTACCTGGTTCACATTGCGGTCGAGCGCAGAGAGCAACAAATACGGGACCTCCCCTATTATTTCGTCCTGCCGGTTCACCCACACCTGGTCACCGAACCGTTTAGGGTCGTTCGGAACAGGCGGCAAATACATCTCCAGATATTGCTGAAAAGCAACACGCGCCTCTTCCGTTCCCAAAAGAACCACACAATGCGCCTCCTCACGGGTACAAACCTCGGCCCCGGCAAAAACCGTCAATCCGGCTTCGGCCCCCAGCTTTTGTATCTCAGGACATTGCAGGGTACTGTTATGATCCGTTACGGCAATAATATTCAGTCCCCGGGCAAGTGCTGTTTCGACAATGACCGTGGGGCTCATTTCCAGGCTTCCGCAAGGGGAAAGACAAGTATGAATATGCAGATCAGCCCGGTAAAGATTCATCCGTTCTGCAGGAGTTGATATATTTTACCACTGACGACGAATGCGGAAAGCGGCGTCCCCAGTAAAGGAACCCCTTCTTCTATCCCTTTCTGCAACGTTTCTTCATCCGGTGAAGCACCGTTCACGATCAAAACAGCCGCCGCATCTTTCAAGGTTGAAACGGCAACGATGTTCTGATGGGTTTGCATGGTGATCCATAGCATCCCTTCTTCCATATGCCCCATTACATCACTCAACAGATCGCTGGTATAACCGCCTTTAACGATGGCATCCAGATTCTCTTCACTGCAGAAAACGGTGAGTTCCAATTCTTTTACAAGATCACTGACCTTCATATTTGGCTCCTTTCTTATAACAGTCTTTATTTAAACGATCCTTCCCCCATATTTTTTCTACCAGGCGGAAAGCATGCTCCTGGTCCAGCTTGCCATGTTTCTCCATATTGCGCTGCATAAAAATACAGTCACTGAACTGGGCTTCGTGACGGACAATATCTTCCGCCAGGCTTTGACAGTTCGGATTTCCACATGCACCGCAATCGATTCCCGGAAGATAACACATCAATCTCCGTACCTGCTCCATCTTTTTCAGCACTTCTTCAATGCTGCCGTCGTAAAGCAGTTTCGGATTAGCCGGAAGCGGACGGATCGTGATATGTTGTTTCAGGTAAGCTAATGCCCCCAGCCGTTCAGAAGCATAAATAAGCGGGGCCTTATCACGTTTCATCGAACGCTTCATGATCCGCTCGGCAGTCAGGAAACGGTTGGCTACAGCCAATACACCTCCGGCACAACTGCGGTCACAGGCACGCAGTTCGAGAAAATCCACATTCCGGACCTCCGTCGTCGTTTCCATCCGTTCCAGAAAGTCGATCACGTTGTGTATTTCGTCGATAGCCAGGCAACGGCCGGAGAAATGCTTTGCCTCCCCTCCCGTCTGGCTCCATCTCATTTCTTTCTTGGTCAGGGCGGGCGGAAGGACACATTCGGGCTTGTAGCCTTTCGGACGGTTTTGCAGGATATGATATACCTTATTATATAGGGTATCCATATTGATCACACCGTTAATGGTGGATGAATAGCCATCCGCACTTTTCAATGCGGCAATCTTGGCGGCACAAGGCGTCACGTAAAAGAGTCCGATCTGTCCGGGCTGATAGCCTTCTTCCGTCAACACCTGATGATAATAGGTGGCAGTCGCATTAACCGGACTTTTCACCAAAAGAATATTATCGACCAACGCCGGGAAACGAATCTGTATCAACCGCACGATTGCCGGACAGAAAGAGCTGATTACTGGCTTCTCCTCCGCCTGTTCCATCTGCCGGAGCATCTCCCGGTGGATCATATCGGCAGTGAATTCGACCTGGTACACATGGGTGAATCCCAACTCATACAGGGCACTGAATATCTCCTCTTCCGTCGTATATTTGGAAAACTGTCCGATAAATACGGTCGGAACAAGCGCCACCCGGCATTCATAGTCGAATATCTTCTGGAAGTCGTCCTGCTCCACATAGATGGCTTCCGCCGGACAGGCTTTCAGGCATTCCCCGCAATCGACACACCAGTCTTTGCGTATCACGGCTTTACCGTCACGGATACGGACTGCACGGGTCGGGCATTTGGTCATACAATGCGTACAACCGATGCAACGTTCCTGATTTATTTTAAGTGCATGATAAAACTTCGTCTCTTCCATGGTGTTTTACTCCTTCTTCCCGAACCAGGTGACCATGCGTACGGTTGTGCCTACGCCGACCTCGCTCTCTATATTAAGTTCGTCTACATTCTTTTTCATATTGGGCAATCCCATTCCCGCACCGAACCCCATTTCCCGCACAGCAGGCGAAGCGGTCGAGAACCCTTCCTGCATGGCCTGCGGAATATCGGGGATGCCGGGACCTTCATCCTTCAACAACAAAGAGATCTTATCGGCATCGAGTTCCGCCAGTACTTTTCCCCGCCAGGCATGGGCAACCACATTTACCTCGGCCTCATACAGTGCGACAACCACCCTCTTGATGATGCGGGGATCGATGGACAGCTGTTTCAGTATCTTCTTGACCTGGCTGGACGCATATCCGGCTTTCGAGAAATTTCCTCCTTCTAATTCAAACCTCAGTTGCATACTTTCTCCTTTCTTTAATAGACCGGCACGAGGCCGCTGCAATACAGTTCGCCCACCGTATGATACATGGAATGTTCCGTTTCGAGTAAGATCATGTTATTCTCGGATGCCAGTTGCAGCATCTCCGGAGTGATTCTTTTTCCACGGACGAAAAGGATGCAGTCGACATCTGCCATTTCCGCCGTACGGATTGTTTGCAGGTTACAAAGTCCGGTGATAAGAATGACTTCATTACAGTCCAGTGTCAGCACGTCGCTCATCAGGTCGCTGGCAAAAGCACATTGTACATCATGGTCTAGCTTGTCGTTTCCGCACGCCACGACCGCATCGGTAAGTTCTTGTATTTGCTGAATCTTCATAATCGCATGCAAGGTTTAATTCGTGATGGCAATGTAAGAAATATTTTTTAATAGATGTCCGTTAGTCTATATTAATTACTATCTTTGGTAGCAATAAATAAAATTCTAATCTTATGTTTAGTAAAGAAACCTATATCGCCCGCCGGGCTAAACTAAAACAGACGATAGGCTCAGGTCTGTTACTTTTCCTTGGAAATGATGAGTCAGGAATGAACTATGCAGACAACACGTATCACTTCCGCCAGGATTCTACTTTCTTGTATTTCTTCGGACTGCCGTATGCCGGACTGTCCGCCATCATTGATATAGACAACGACAAAGAGATCATCTTCGGTGACGAACTGACCATCGACGCAATCGTATGGATGGGCACGCAACCGACTTTGAAAGAAAAGAGCGAAGCTGCCGGTATCACGGAAGTACGCCCGTTCAAGGAAATTGAAACCTATCTGAAAGCGGCTGGGCAGAAAAGCCAGCGTATCCATTACCTGCCGACATATCGTGCAGAACATCAGATCAAGTTATTCCAGTGGTTAGGCATCGTACCAGGAACCGAACAACCTTCCGTTCCTTTCATTTTCGGTGTCGTTAACCAGCGTAATTATAAAACGGCGGAAGAAATCGTCGAGATCGAAAAGGCTTGTGTGGTCACTGCCGACATGCACCTGACTGCCATGCGTACGGTCCGTCCGGGAATCCGCGAAAGCGAAGTGGCTGCTGCCGTGGCAGAAGTGGCTTATGCCAACGACTATCAGCTCTCCTTCCCTATTATCGCAACAATCAACGGACAGACATTGCATAACCATGACCACAGCAATATGATCAAGAGCGGCGATATGTTGTTGCTCGATGCCGGTGCCGAAACGGAGATGGGCTATGCAGGCGATATGTCGTCTACTATTCCGGCCGATTCCAAATTCACCACCCGCCAGAAAGATATTTACGATATCCAGGTAGCTGCCCATGAAGCTGCTGTTGCCGCCCTTCGTCCGGGTATTCCTTTCGTCGATGTGTATGAGCTGTCTTGTAAGGTCATTATGGAAGGTTTGAAAGATCTTGGTTTCGTAAAAGGCGATCCGATGGATGCTGTAAAGGCTGGTGCGCATGCCATGTTCATGCCTTGTGGCTTGGGACATATGATGGGACTGGATGTACATGATATGGAAAACCTGGGTGAGGTATATGTGGGTTATGACGGACAGCCGAAGAGCACTGAGTTCGGCCGTAAGTCTCTCCGCCTGGGACGTAAACTGGAACCGGGATTTGTTCTTACGATCGAACCGGGGGTTTACTTCATTCCTGAACTGATGGATTTATGGAGAGGCCAGAATAAGTTCACTGAATTTATCAATTATGAAAAGCTGGTAACTTATAAAGACTTCAGCGGTATCCGTAACGAAGAGGATTATCTGATCACGGAAGACGGAGCACGTTTGTTAGGTAAGAAGATTCCTTTGCATACGGAAGAAGTAGAAGCACTGCGATAGTCGTTCTCACTGTGAGAATCCTTCAAAATCACAAAAAAGACATTTCCAAGCATGAGAAAAGCTCGGAAATGTCTTTTTTATTGTTTCTCATCGTGAGAATCTTTCAAAAAATACTTTTGAAGCTTTCTCGGTAGTGAGAAAGCTTCCCGGGATCATATTGAACATTTCTCACTGTGAGAAATGTCTAAAATGCAAATAAACTATCGTTAACCGGTAATTCTTTTCCGTCAGCTGTCAGCACCTTCATCTGAAGCATTCCGCCGTTATGATCGAAATATTTTACTTCTATCGGATGAAGACCTTTTGCCAACGCCTTTTGTCCGACAACTTCGCGAGGTGAATGAGGACCGTCATTATCGACAACCAGCTCTCCGTCGACTTTCAGTGTACTGCCGTCATCAGACAACAGGTTGAAGGTATAAATACCATCTTCCGGAGCATTGAAATAACCTGTTACGACCAAGCCGATATTTCCTTTCACTTCTGCCGGAATAGTCACTTCGGATATCTCATAAGTACCGTTTACCGGAGCCTTTTCTATCTCGTCGCATGCACTGCCTCTGAACTCATGCCATACAGCCTGCAAACCTTTCTTTGAAGGGGTTGCTTCTGCTGCCGGTGCATATTCGCTCTTGATAAACCGTGTCTTTACGATGTCGCCTTTCTTTCCGTTCGGGCGGAATGTACGGAAAGTAAAGTCTGTCGTCTCCGTTACTTTGACCGGTTCTTTATATTGAGGAGATTCCAGAGTCGGAGTACTTCCGTCGGTTGTATAATGGATCTCCGCACTCGGATCGAGACAGGTTACCGTCAATGTGCCTTCACCGACAAACGCATTGGTATTATTGAATCCTTCCAGATCCGGAATACGATAATTCACATCCATGATGTTCAGACGCGGGAATTGCTTAACCATCCGTTCTTTAAAACCATCCCAGCTTTTTACGGAAGGATCGCTCCAGGCTAGTTCCGCCATAGCCATCATACGGGGCATGATCATATACTGTGCCCGTTCGAAAGAAGGGATATATTCGCACCAGAGATTTGCCTGAATACCCAGGATCAAGGCCTTCTGCGCATCACTCAACGATTCGGGCATCGGATTGTAGTTGTAAACACCCGGCAAAGAGTTTTTATCCTGCTGATAATCGAAATAGAAGTTTGCATTCGGGGAAAGAATAGCATGGTTTCCCTGTGCGGTTGCTTCCGGAACAGCGTTCGGAGACCAGGTACGCCACCACATGATCGTTGCCGTCGGAGACAATCCGCCTTCCAGGATCTCATCCCAGCCGATCATTTCTTTTCCGTTATCGTTGAAGAATTTCTCCATATTATGAACGAACCAGGATTGCAATTCTTCTTCCGTCTTCAGTCCGTTATCTTTCATCCGCTTCTGGCAATCCGGGCATTTCTTCCAGTTGGCTTTCTCTACTTCATCCGCTCCCAAATGAATATATTTATAAGGGAAAAGCGGGATTATTTCGCTATACACATTCTTACAAAATTCAAGGGCAGAGTCTTTTCCGGGACATACCGGCGAAGAAAACATGGTTCCCCATCCTGTCTGGTTGAAACAGGAAACGCCTGAATAATTGCTTACGGCAGCCAGCATATGGCCCGGCATATCCACTTCCGGGATTACGTCGATACCTCTCACACCGGCATATTCTACGATTTCCTTGATATCTTCCTGAGTATAGAAACCACCGTACAGAGTATCGCCTTGTACAATCTGCAATTTCTCAGCAGGTAATTCATAATCCGGATTATCCTGTGATTTTGCCAATCTCATACATTCCCGGTCATGATTGTTGAAGGTACGCCAGGCTCCTTTTTCAGTCAACAGCGGATACTTCTTTATTTCAATACGCCATCCCTGGTCATCAGTCAGATGCCAATGGAATTTATTCAATTTGTAGAGAGCCATCATATCCAGCAGTTCTTTCACTTCTTCTTTAGTAGAGAAATGACGGGAAACATCCAGCATCAACCCTCTCCACCCGAAACGGGGTGCATCCGTGATCTGGACAGCCGGAACACTCCAGGTAATATCGTTCACCACTTCCGGCGATTCGATCTCTGCCGGCAAAAGCTGGCGAAGCGATTCGATACCGGAAATAACTCCACCATAAGTATTTCCCTTAATCTGCACTTTACCGGAAGAAACATCCAGCGTATAAGCTCCTTCATTCTGGCCGGCAATATCACTTACCGCCAAAGATATATCACCGTCTCCCTCACGTACATTATATATATAGCCGGTTGCACGCGATAAAAGGCCGGAAAGATAATTTGCTGCCGGTAATAACTGCTTATCGGCAACACCGATCGTCATACCATTCTTCAGGATGAACTGTCCATTCACATTCTTGATCTCTTTCGGAACGGGGATCAGGGAAACATCATGTGCCGCAGGCGTCGTGGGCGAACATGCACTCAGCATTAAAGCTCCGGTCAGGGAGCAAGCTGCAAGAAATTGTTTGTACATTTTTATGTGTTTATTTGTTTGGTAATAAATTAGAAAGCAAAAATACAATAAAAATCCGTTTCGCCCTTATTTTGAAAGGAGATTACATGTGTGATTCGAATAACATTTTACACTGTTTCGCGGATATGTTACGAATAATTCGTAATAATGTCGTATCTTTGTTCATAACAGCTTCTAATGTTATCCTATAAATTTCGTTGCCATGAAAAAGTTAATCTATCTCTTTTTTGCCGGTCTTCTGCTCTCCTGTTCCGGCAACCCCAAACAATCAGAGGCAGAAGAGAAACCTGTCGACAACATCATCCGCCTGGCCGATGCAATCGATCATATACGGAAAGTCAATCTGTCGGAACTGGCAGACAGCATCACCTATCTCCCATTGGAAACCCGTAAAGAATGTTTGCTCAGGAATACCAGCTGGTTTAACTACTCTCCTCCTTATATCATATGCAGCCGAACAGTTTTCGACCTGAACGGCCGGTTTATCCGGACCATCGGCCGGATCGGACAAGGACCGGGCGAAGACCCTACGCAATATATGGGTTCTATCTTTACAAAAGGACATTTTTATAGCTATGGACACAAGTTGATAGAATATGATGAAAATGGGAAATTTACCGGGAAAGAAATACAACTGTTGTCAAAGGGCAAATCAGAGTTTGACATACCTGAACAACTGGGCAGAATAGGCTGGGTTGATGATTGGTCACCGGCCGGAAATAATATCTCGGTATTTAACCAACCGGATACAGTCTATACAATAGACCGCGACTTTAACACATTGAAAGCCGAGCGGGCTATCTCTCCTTCCATTCCTAAAGTACAACTGAACAATGTAGGTTATACAGGTATAAAACGTGCTTACACCTGCAACTCAGACAGTACCCTTTTTTATAATTACTACAACGACACGATATACCGGGTGACGGAAAACGGCCTGGCTTCCCGGTGGATCATAGACCTGGGTGACTATAAAATACCTGACGAAGTATCGCTGATACGGCAAAACGAGCTTTTCACCGATGCATTAATGTGTATCCATAAATCCAGGAACAGCGTAGACAGAAGTGCCGCCGTCAAGAATTGTCTTGACAATTGCGAATTAACGCGTCTGACAAAAGGGAAGAAAATGGTCAATGCTGTTTACGATACGGATAATTATATATTTATTATCTGGAATGAATTCGTAGTAAGTCCGGCTTTACGGGGACTGGAAGATCAGGTTTATCCACAAATCGCCTATTATAATAAACGGACAGGTGAAACCATAGCCATAGAAGGAAAAGGATTTATCGACGATATTCATCACAAAGAGACTTTCTTCCCCCGTTTCGGTATCTATGACAATAAACTGTTTGCTTATTTCTGGCCCTACGAGCTACATGAATATATAGATGAAAAGCAGGCCGCCGGCAATAAGGTGGATCAAGCGTTGCTCGATTTATCAGGAAAGGTGGATGACGAAGATAACCCGATCTTTATGATCGCTCATCTGAAATAACAAAAAAGAGCTGTTCCTCGTTGGGCGAAACAGCTCTTTTTTAATAAATAATCGACAGATTAAATTCTATTCAAAATTTCAGTCAGTTTGTCCGGAGTAACATTTTCGGCTATGATAACCCCTTTGTCGTCGATCAGAAAGTTCTTCAAACCTTTCTTCAGGTTAAACTTTCCATACAACTCTGACTTTTTACCAAGTTCTTCATGAAATTGCTTTGTATTGCTCAGTCTGTCCGCTTTTACCGTCTCGGTAAAGATCGATTCTTTCTCATCGAAAGATACAGAATACATAGCAACTCTGTCCGAACTTAACTTGTTAATCTCATTCCATAATTGAACGTTACGGGCCCGCGATTCAGCATCGTAAGCTGCCCAGAAATTCAGCAATGTGTAACGTCCTGAA
Organism: Parabacteroides sp. AF18-52; assembly: GCF_003479145.1. Taxonomy (NCBI): domain Bacteria; kingdom Pseudomonadati; phylum Bacteroidota; class Bacteroidia; order Bacteroidales; family Tannerellaceae; genus Parabacteroides; species Parabacteroides sp. AF18-52. The sequence goes on along the minus strand of NZ_QUGR01000001.1, from coordinate 213,496 downwards.
TGATTTTGGAAACTGAAATTGCTTTCGTTTCCCAAAGACTCTATTCTCGGAGCCAGATCACCGGGATTGGTACCCACGGTAGGTCTTGCTTCTTTTGTACCGGACGACATTATTGTAAATGCTACCGCTACAATGAGAACATAAGCTCTTACCTTCATAATTTAATATTTACGTTAAACTTAATCGGAACATACCCTTCAACACTCTACTCGCCGGTCTGCGGTCGGCTTTCCTCTGCATATCTTTATGTCCGACTCCTGATTTTCAGGAAATAAACAAGTGCTTTTCCTTCGCTAAGGAGCCACTTTCTTGTTTTTAACGCTGGCAAAGATACAGGCAAATTACCTATCCTTCCAAACGATATAACATAAATCGACTGAAATGCAAGATTTTTTATATGTTTTATCGCATAAAAATCCACTAAAACGGTTGTTTTATAACATAAATTTAGTTTTCGCTATATACTAAAATCAGGTTAATAAACTCAATAATCATGTATATTAGATAGATATGGAGATAAAAAAAGCCCGATACGGAGTGCATCGGGCTTTTCCCTGTTATTCTTTATCGTAAGGGGAAGGCATCGGCATCCCTTCCTTGATATATTCATCATAAACTACCGTCGGATGGTCCTGCAACGATGTTCTGTTATATTCTTCCTTGAAATTATCACGACGGAAATTTTTCAATTTGAGGTTTTCAGAACTATAAGTCCGCAACGTTTCCTTTCTGTTACCGGTCAATGAACTCTCTATAACGACAGAATCCAATATGTTCAACTTGGGAGTCAACGTAGGAAGCAGTGTCTGCTCCAGTAATCCCCGATAAGCTCCGATATATTCACACCAACAAGAATCACCCCGTTTGAAAATACGGTAGGTATAATTAGACCATGCCGTACGGATATGAATCTCATGTTCCCAGATCTCTACACAGGCTTCCGAATCATAATTAGGATCTTTGATCGTAACTCTTTCAAGGCTGTGCGTTTTTTCCACTACTTTTGTTTGCCATTTGTCTGAATGCCGTACTTCGGCAATAATCTCAGGCAGCTTTTCCTTAACTTCAAACTGAATCTTCATCTCATTTGCCTGCCAGTCAGGACTTATTAAGGTTGCCAGGTTCTAAATTAAATATAACGTCTCTGTAAAAATAACAATTTCATTTGAATTTTTGTTTATCCGGATGCCTGAATTTGCATATAACTTGTTTACCTTTGCCTTATAAAACAAAAAACATGGGACAAAAAGACGAAATTATACTATTAAATATAAATGGAGCCGATCGTCCGGGTGTCACTGCCGCCCTTACTGAGATCTTAGCTAAAAATAATGCGGCTATTCTCGATATCGGTCAGGCTGACATTCATAATAACTTGTCATTGGGTATTCTTTTCCAGAGTTGCGAAGGTAATTCGGGAGATATCCTGAAAGAGCTACTTTTCAAAAGCTATGAGCTGGACGTAAATATCCGTTTCAACCCGATCACGGAACAGGAATACAGGAAGTGGGTCGATATGCAAGGAAAGAACCGGTATATCATCACCATTCTGGGACGAAAGCTGACTGCCAGACAAATTGCAGGAGTGACCCGTATTGTTGCTGACCAGGGAATGAATATCGACGACATCAAGCGCCTGACCGGACGTATCCCTCTGGATGAAGATGCCCGTACTCCGAAAGCCAGTGTCGAGTTTTCTGTGCGTGGTACTCCTTGCGACAAAGAACTGATGAAAGCGGAATTTATGAAGCTTTCTTCCGAACAGGTAATGGATATTTCTTTTCAGGAGGACAGTATGTATCGCCGTATGCGTCGTCTTATCTGCTTCGATATGGACTCGACGCTTATCGAAACGGAAGTGATCGACGAATTGGCCGTTCGTGCCGGTGTCGGCGACCAGGTAAAAGCGATTACCGAATCGGCTATGCGCGGAGAAATCGATTTCAGCGAAAGCTTCGCCCAGCGTTGTGCATTACTGAAAGGACTGGACGTCTCTGTCATGCAGGAGATCGCTGAAAACCTTCCTATAACGGAAGGGGTCGACCGTCTGATGCGTATCCTTAAAAAAGTCGGATTCAAAATCGCTATCCTTTCGGGAGGATTCACCTATTTCGGCAATTACCTGAAGCAAAAGTATAACATAGACTATGTATATGCCAACGAGCTTGAAGTCGAGGACGGCAAATTGACAGGCCGATACGTCGGGGATATTGTCGATGGTAAACGGAAAGCCGAATTACTTCGGTTGATCGCACAGGTGGAAAACGTAGATATACGCCAGACCGTTGCTGTCGGAGACGGCGCAAACGACCTGCCTATGATCAGCATAGCCGGGTTGGGAATTGCTTTCCATGCCAAACCGAAAGTAAAAGAAACCGCCAAACAGTCAATCTCCACGATCGGACTGGATGGCATATTATATTTCCTGGGATATAAAGATTCCTATTTGGACGAACAAATGTAATTAATTAAAAGCGTTTATGGTAAGACACATTGTAATGTTTAAACTGACGGAGTTTGCAACTCCTGCCGATAAACAGGCAAAAATGCAGGAAATCAAAACGGGGCTGGAAGCTTTGATCGATAAGATCGATATATTGCGTATGATCCGTGTCGATTTCAATATCAACCCGGAAGAAACATGGGATATTATCCTGACAACAGAGCTCGATTCGCTCGAAGATGTAAAAACATATGCCAATCATCCTGAACATGTAGCTGTATCGAAAGGAATTATCGGCCCGGTAAAAGCCGACAGGGCATGTGTTGACTACGAATTCTAATACTTAATACTTCCTTTATGAAGGAATTTGATATTGAAGAACGTGTAAAGCTTGCCGTTCAAAACTTTGAATCGGGGTTTAACTGTGCACAATCCGTATTCCTGGCCTATTCGGATGTTTTCGAACTGAATCTGGATATGGCCAAGCAAATGTCTGTCTCTTTCGGTGGCGGCGTAGGCCGGATGCGGGAAGTCTGCGGAACGGTCAGTGCTATGGCTATGCTTGCTGGATTCAAATATCCGGTACTGGATCAAAATGATCAGGAAGCCCGGACAAAGAATTATGGAATGGTGCAAAAAATGGCTGAATTGTTTAAGGAACAGCATGGTACGATTATCTGCCGGAGTCTTTTGCCTGCCGCAGAAGCCAGCCAGACAACTCCTGCCCCTTCTGCAAGAACAGCAGAATATTATGCCAAGCGCCCTTGCTGCAAATATGTGGAAACGGCTGCCCGGATAGCAGGCCGGATGCTGAAAAACGAATTGGATTGATGGCTCAGGCCATCAATCTTATTTGAGAGACATACCCCAACGTCCTGATCTCACTGAATAAATTCATATAAGAAGACTGCGCCTTGACATTCACTTTATAAGTGATAATCGCTTTATTCTGCTCATAGATTGATTCGAACGAAACACTGACAATATAAATATTCTTTGATTCCAATATCTTACGAACCGCTTTCAGGTCAGGTGTTGCTGTTGTACAAATAATAGTCAGGATCTTATTCACTCCGTTCAGGAACATTCTTTTTTCAAGCTTTTCAAGGCTGACCAGGATAACCAATGTAAGGCCTGTCCCTATCAATGCCGGTACATACATCCCCGCTCCCACAGCCAGACCGATCACGGCCACTACCCAGATACAGGCAGCCGTTGTCAATCCGTGAATACTTCCGTGACTTTGCATGATCGCCCCGGCACCAAGAAAGCCGATGCCGGTAAGTACCTGTGCTGCAATACGTCCCGGATCTCCATTCAGAAAATCAGGATAGCATTGCGGTATCCAGATGGAAATAAGCATAGCGGCAGCCGATCCCATACAGATCAGTGTAAATGTACGCATTCCGGCTTCACGGCGGCGGAATTGACGTTCTATACCGATAATAGCACCCAGAAAGAAACTGACAAGTAGTTTGACAGCTGCGGTTGAGGGTGTTATAGTTGTATTTTCCAATATATCATTAAGATGTTCAAACATATATTCTCCTGTTTTAGTTATTGGCAAATATAACCAATTATTTGAATATCTCTATATGTCGGAGGCTGCTTCCATACAAAGAAAAAAGGTTCTATATCTCAATTTTTTAAGGTAAATTTGCCGGTTCAAACGCAAAATATGAAACAGACATTGAAAGAAAACGGAGGTCTGCCAGCTTCGATACTCTGGACATTATCTATCGTAGCCGGTATATCGGTAGCCAATCTTTATTATAATCAACCGCTTTTAAATATGATACGGCGCGATCTCGACGTATCCGAATTTACAACCAACCTGATCGCAATGGTTACCCAGATCGGTTATGCGTTGGGACTGTTGTTTGTGGTACCGCTAGCCGACATGTTCAAACGTAAAAAAATCATTATAACCAACTTTACCCTTTTGGTGCTATCGCTGTTAAGCATTGCCATGGCCCCCAATATTCATATTATCCTGATCGCTTCACTGGTCACAGGTGTTTGCTCGGTAATTCCGCAGATATTCATTCCTATCGCCGCCCTCTATTCCAAACCGGAAAATAAAGGACGTAATGTCGGACTGGTCGTTTCGGGATTATTATCCGGGATATTGGTATCGCGAGTGATCAGCGGATTAGTCGGAGAACTGTTCGGATGGCGTGAAATGTACTACATTGCAGCCGGATTGATGATCGTCTGCTGTATTGTCGTGATCACCGTACTACCGGATATACGCCCGACTTTTACAGGGAAATATGCTGAATTGATGAAATCCTTGCTTTCCCTCGTAAAAGAATTTCCGGCGTTGCGTATCTATGCTGTCCGGTCCGGACTGGCTTTCGGCTCTTTTCTGGCGATGTGGTCATGCCTGGCATTTAAGATGGGGCAAGCCCCTTTCTTTGCCAATAGCGATGTTGTCGGTATGTTGGGACTTTGTGGGGTTGCCGGAGCCATGTCGGCATCACTTGTCGGGAAATATGTAAAGAAAGTAGGCGTCAGATGTTTTAATTTCTGGGGATGCGGATTGATATTGTTATCCTGGTTATTACTTTATTTCGGAGGTAGTTTTTATACTTCCATCATTGCGGGTATAATTATTATCGATATCGGCATGCAATGCATCCAGCTCAGTAACCAATCGAGCATTTTCGAGTTATGTCCGGCTGCATCGAACCGGGTAAATACCATATTCATGACCACTTATTTTGTTGGCGGCTCACTGGGAACCTTTCTTTCCGGGACAGCCTGGCAATTGTTCGGTTGGGCCGGGACAGCCGGTGTTGGGGTCTTACTCTGCTGTGCTTCCCTGTCGGTCACTTTACTATCAAAAAGGAAAATATAAATAATATAGTTTATAGTGAAAACAAAAAAACGGAGAGACTTAACTTATCAGCCTCTCCGTTTTTGCTAAAGAATGAATATGTTTCACTTATATTTTTGAGATCTCAATAACCCGGCTAGCCAATTGTCTGCCGGAAAATACCGGTATACCTACTTTCATCAGGTATTCACCGGAATAAGTCTTTCCATTACATCTCAACACCGATTTAGTGTTCGGTAGTAAATTAATCTCCTTTATCTCGTACTGAGCGTCCGGATTCAACCCCTGTAAACGCACTGACTGTAAATTTTCAGCATATCGCGGATGGATATCGAAAGCAAAAAGAACAGCTTTATCTACAGCCTCATTTACATACATTACAGCCGAATGATTTCCATCATAAGGGGATACGAGACGGTACAGATCACCTTCCATAATTTCCTTATTCAAACGGTTGAAGTTTTTCACAGCTCCTTTGCAATATTCCTGTTCTGCCGGGGTCATATCATGAATACGGATATCGAAACCCAACTTACCCATCATCGCAACATCCGTACGAAACTTCACACCAGCCCCTTTGTTCCAGCTTGTTACATGCGCTGCCATTGTCTTTGACGGGAAGAAATGAGAATATCCCCACTGGATAAAGATACGTTCGATAGGGTCTGTGTTATCACTCGGCCAGAACTCGGTAAAATATTTCAATCCTTCATAATCCGTACGTCCGCCACCTCCGGAGCAGAGCATCATCGGCAGATCCGGATATTTTGCTTTTACACGTTCCAATACATTATATAAACCTCTCACATGTTCTATGTACAAATGAGATTGTTGATCTTTTAAATAAGGGGAATAAATGTTGGTAATCGGACTATTACAATCCCATTTAAAATAAGCGATACCCGGATATTTTGTCATCAGATTGTCCACAATACCAAATACATAATCCTGAACTTTCGGATTACTGAGATCCAATACCAATTGATTTCTGAAATAATATTCTTCCCTGTTCGGCAGATGAATTACCCAGTCTTTATGCTTTTCATAGAGTTCGCTCTTCGGATTTACCATCTCCGGTTCAATCCACAGACCGAATTTTATCCCTTTACCGGTTGCTTCTTTCACCAATTTCCCAATGCCATTCGGTAGTTTTTCTGCTGTTTCATCCCAATCACCCAAGCCCTGGCGGTCGCTGTTACGCGGATATTTGTTGGCAAACCATCCGTCGTCCAACAGGAACATATCGACTCCCAGCGATTTCGCTTCATCCATAATATCGACCAACTTGTCTTCATTGAAATCAAAATAAGTAGCCTCCCAGTTATTCAACAATGTCAGACGTGATTTATCACCGTCTTTCACCTGGTATTTACGAGCCCATCTGTGAAAATCGCGGCTTGCTTTCCCTTTTCCTTCCGCACTGAAAGTAAATATAAATTCAGGAGTACGGAATATTTCTTTCGGTTTTAATGAATATTCTGATGCATAGTTATTTATACCTGAAAGAATACGTAAATTATTCAAGTTATCGACTTCAAAGGTAAACCGGAAATTCCCTGTCCAACCAATTGTCCCGAAAAGGACTTCACCCTCATTTTCTTTTGCCTGTTCGTCCAAAGCCAGTAAAAAGAAAGGTGAATTGAACATATTTGCACGACTTCCCAGCTTCGTATCCAAAACTTTTTTACCGAATGAAAGCTGTTGTTCCGTCATATTGACTTCGTGTGCCCAGTCACCTGCAAATTCCGTGAGAAAATACTTGCCGCTATTCAGATGCAACATAGAAGAAGCATAATTATAGAGCGTAACCGGCTTTTTTTCCTGATGGGATATTTCTGTATATGTCTTGATGATGTTTTCTTTGGCATAAGCTATAAAATAGAGGTCTACCATTACGGGATAAACTTCATCTTGCAGCTTAATGACAGTTTCTGTAGCTCCCGGCTGCAACTCCCGGGTTTCGGAAGAGATATATTTCAGTAGCAGGGAAGGATTGCCGTCATTATGCAATACGCGGATAGCTGGTTCGAAATAATCTTCCATACCATGCGCAATATAGGCTTCATCACCCATCGGCAACTGGTCGATATCACTGCTGAAACGAAGTTTTTGCCCTAAATATGATTGGTATAAACGACCGTTATCACCTACTTTATAGATCAGGCTAATATTTTCCGTTGTAATAGGAATAACTGTTTTGTCACTGGCTTTCAACGATATAGATAAAATCGTCAATAAGATTAAAAGAAATAATTTGTTCCTCATACTATTATTTTACTTGGTTTACAATAAATACATTACATACTTAGAAATCGAAAAACAACTATCATACTATCATTTTCAAGTATAAATACCTATAAATCTAAGCTTTACATAATGATAGTTCTTATTTTCAACTATCATTTAACTATCATACAACTATCATAGTTTCCGGATATAATCAACGAAATCATTCGTGTGGCAAGTTCTCCGACGATACTTGTGCTTTCCATAAACCCTATTGTCTTTTTTTACAAAGGTCAGTAGTTAAACTGATCGACACCCGGATCTCAAAGAGGTTGACACCCGGGTGTTGACCCTACTGACACCCGGGTCTACCGATCGGTAGCATCCGGATGTTACAAGCAATAAACAACTTCCTTCCGTAAAAAAAACAAGGAAGTTCTTCTGTTTAATAGTAAGTCTTATACTTCCAAAGCCCCAATAAGCTCTTTTACAGACTTAAAACCATGCCTGTCGAGGTAATCGTTCATACCATCGATCACTTTTACCGATACAGTCGGATCAATAAAGTTATAAGTACCGATCTGTATGGCAGTAGCTCCGGCCAGCATAAACTCGACGGCATCTTTCCAGTTGGAAATACCACCTAAACCGATGATAGGAATCTTCACAGCCTTGTACGTTTGCCATACCATACGGAGAGCAACCGGCTTTACACAAGGACCGGAAAGGCCACCGGTTATTGTAGATAATATAGGTTTACGCTTCTCTGCATCGATAGCCATACCAAGCATGGTATTGATCAGCGAAACAGAGTCTGCACCTTCAGCTTCGACAGCTTTTGCTATCTCGGTTATGTCTGTTACATTAGGAGAAAGTTTTACAATAAGGGTCTTAGGATAAACCTTGCGGACAGCCTTCACGACTTCGGCAGCACCACAGGTTGTCACCCCAAAAGCCATACCGCCTTGCTTCACATTCGGACAGGAAATATTCAGTTCGATAGCGGGAATTTTATCCAATTCCGCTATTTTCTCTGCACATTCCACGTATGTTTCAACAGACGATCCGCTCACATTTACGATCATATTAGTATCGATATCCTTAATAGCGGGATAGATATTATCGACAAAATATTGGGCACCTTTGTTCTGCAGACCGACGGCATTCAACATTCCGGAAGGAGTTTCTGCCATACGGGGATACAGGTTGCCTTCGCGTGGCTGGATAGTTGTTCCTTTTACAAAAATACCGCCCAGTCTCGAAATATCCATAAAGTCTGAATATTCGACTCCGTATCCAAATGTTCCCGATGCAGTCATTACCGGATTCTTCAACGGCAAATTACCTATGTTTACATTTAACTCAGCCATGTCAATTTTTCTATATTAAATACGGGACCTTCAGTACAAACACATACATGACCTTCTTTCGTATTCTCCACACAGCACAGGCAAGCACCTATACCACAGGCCATTGTATTTTCAAGCGAGACTTCGCATGTGATCGATTCGGCAGCTGCATATTTGGCAACAGCTACCATCATAGGCTTCGGTCCACATGTGTAAATTCTATCAAAATGAACGTTTTTCAATACGGAATGGTTTGTTACATAACCTTTTTCTCCGAGAGAACCATCTTCGGTAGTTATGTGAACAGTTCCGATTTTCGTAAACTCATCCAGTTGCAATACATCATCCTTTGAACGCGCTCCCAACAGAAATACAGGTTCAAAACCGGCATTCTTCAGGGCAGCCCCCAAACATAACATCGGAGCCGTACCGACACCACCGCCAATAAGCAGGAATTTCTGATTTTTATCTCCGGCAGCAGGAATTGTGAAACTGTTCCCAAGCGGCAACATAATATTTACAATATCTCCGGGACGGTATTCTGCCATACGACGTGTTCCGTCGCCAATCAACTGGATAAGCAACCACAATTCATTGGTTGTTCTATCTACAAAGTTAATTGAAATAGGTCGGCGTAGAAATGTTGTAGGAGAGTTATCCACCAGCACCTGAACGAACTGTCCGGGAAGCATTTCCGGTAAAGTATCGTCGCTGGTTAACTTCAGCAGGCAATAATTTTTATGAAGGCGGTTGTTTTCTGTGACCTTCATATCTAACATGTACTTCTTCATATAATATGATTACTCAATTTCTATACAAAGATACATGAATAAGATGTATATAACAATGTTGGCCTAGTCTTTCTTGTTTTTTTCAGACGTAAAAGTCTCAAATGTATTATCAGAATAAAATATCATTATCTTGCTCACATTTCTGACAGGTTGTTCCGGTAGCACAATTTGTTCAATTACAGGCTGTTTAGGTGTGTTTACAGGTGTCTCAACCCTAATTTCCTTGCGATATTCGGGAGAATCCGATAGGTTGGGCGGATTTATCGTTGTATTTGTAAACAAATTGGGTTCAGTTAACACATGTTCGCGCATCATATTGCCTTTACCGAATAAAAGCCAGTCGGAATCTACATATGTGAATCGTTCCAGAATTTTTATCAGCACATCCAGGCTGGGATTATTCCTGCCGGATATAATATGCGACATAGCCGAACGTTGGATACCGATTGCTTCAGCAAATTTAGAAGGAGTCAGCCCTTCATGTTCCATTACTGCTAAAATACGATCTTTCATACTAAAATACGATTTATATATCAAAAATCACTGCCAATATGACTGTTTACAAGCATATGATACAAAAATAAATATAGACACAAAGATAAATCATTATTTCCAATTGTGCAATTTATAGTTATAACAATAAACCAGAACATTTGTAACCGTCGTTACACTTTTGTGTAGAACACTTTTGTAAACCGATATCCAGGACCATAAAACAGGCTTAAAGCAGTGTTAATGATTTTATAGAATAAATATCTGTTGCATAACGAATTAAGGTATTATTATTTGCATAGATTCAAGCATATTTCACATTTATATACGGAATAATAGGAGAAAATTAATGTATACAATTAATATATTTAGATAATGTGCTGGTTTTTGATCTTTTATCATATACATTTACAATAACAGTATTTAAACCTATTTTTATTGATTTATATTAGTAATGTATATTGTTACTTTTGTATCACGGATGACATCTTTACAAAAGTGACATTTGTTCTGATTCGTCAGTACACAAGTGTATCCGATTACAAAAGTAACATTCATTTTAAATCACACTTTTGTAAACTCGCCTTCTTTAATTGAAAAGAGCTACTGCCAATATGTCCTATTTTGTATTCCTGGTCTTCTATTATCTGATATACTTTTGTATCCAAGACTCTAAAACCTGATTTTTCAGTGATATTTGTAAACAACTATACGGGCGGAAATAAATATTGAATTCTCAGAGGGGTAAAATATAGTCTTAATCATTGAGAAACAAAACGAACACCTACTTTTTTGTCGTTCTGCGTTTAGACTGTTCTAGAAAAAGAAGAGTAAAAAAACGATTGAAAGAGCTCCAACCGGTAGTTTCATAAAAAACTGCATATGTCGATAATTTAGATTTATCACACATGCAGTTTTCACTACTGATCCAATTTTTAATGAAGTATTTTATATAATAATTCTTTGAGTAAATCTGCATCCGATACAGAAGAATTGTCTACTCCTTTTGACCGCGCATCAGTTGTCCGGATATCACTGATCAGATTAAAAACTTTCATGGCCGGAAAGTTTCTTAGTCCGGTCATATAATCTTTTACCTGAAAAGTTCCTCTTAAACCTAATGCCGTCATTAATCCAGTCTCCGACCTGTCCTTTGTATAATAGCAGATCAGCAGGTTTGAGAAATAATTAAAAATTACAGGAAGGGTCATCTGTATCGGGTTACTTTTCGGATTCTTTTCAAAATACTGAATGATCCGGTTTGCTTTTAATACATCCTTTACCGCAATGGCTTTTATCAATTCGAAGTTATTGTATTCTTTACTTATTCCGATATTCTGTTCTATCAATTCCGGTGTGACGCGTTTTGGGGCTTTTTCAGGCAAGATCAATGTCAACTTGTCCAATTCCTTACTAAGACGGCTTAAATCGTTTCCCAGGAAGTCTGAGAGCATCTGAGCGGCCTTTGGATCGATCCCGATAGAACGCTGTTGCATAAACGAAACGATAAACCCCGGCATTTTATAATCCGGAATCTTTTTCGATTCGAACAGAACGCCTGTTTTTTCAGTAGCTGCAGCCAAAGACTTCCTTCTATCCAGATTCTTATACTTGTAATTGACGACCAGCACTGTCGATTTAAGCGGATTCTTGACATAATTGGTCAACAATTCTATGTCACGGACCAGTTGGGCCTCACGTACCACGACCAGTTGATATTCAGACATCATTGGGAACCGCCGGGCTGCATTGATGATCATGGCTGCATCCGTATCTGCACCATACATGATCATCTGGTTAAAATCCCGTTCGGATTCCGACAGCACGTTCTCAATAAGCAGATCGGTTATCTTGTCCATGAAAAAGGGCTCTTCGCCCATTAAAATATAAACGGGTTGAAATTTCTTTGCTACGATATCCCGGCATATTTCCTCAAACGTATTTTCTTTTTTTGCCATAATATAGCTTTAATTATTACCAACTGAACCGGATATGGCGAACTGTTTTTTTATCGTCTATAATTTGACGAAGGGCTTCGATTCCCAGTTTTACATGCTCCGGAGCAAAGTTACGGGTAACTACCCGATCACTCGCTTCTGTTTTAACTCCATCTTCTTCCAAAGGCTTATCCGAGATCATCAGCAAGGCTCCTGTTGGAATTTTATTGGCAAAGCCCGCAGTAAGCAACGTCGCGGTTTCCATATCGATACCGGTAGCATGAGTGCGTTTCAGATACTCCTTGAAAGATGTATCATACTCCCAAACACGGCGGTTCGTAGTATAAATCGTTCCGGTCCAATAATCTTTTCCCTGGTCACGAACGGCAGAAGAAATAGCGCGCAACATCGAAAATGCCGGGAGAGACGGAACTTCGGCAGGCAGATATTCGTTAGAAGTTCCTTCACCACGGATTGCAGCAATCGGCAAAACATAATCGCCCAGATTATTGGCTTTCTTTAATCCGCCGCATTTACCTAGAAACAGGACGGCGGTCGGACTGACAGCCGACAACAAATCCATGATCGTTGCAGCATTTGCACTTCCCATACCGAAGTTGATGATGGTGATGCCTTCTGCCGAAGCGTTCGGCATGGAACTTTTCAGTCCGAGTATCGGGACATTAAATTTTTCAGCAAACAGCTCGACGTATTTGGTAAAGTTCGTGAGTAATATATACTTATCAAAATCTTCCAACTTGCGATCGGTATAACGAGGCAGCCAATTTTCAACGATTTCTTGTTTTGTTTTCATAAATCATTACCTTTGAGGGTGCAATTATAGTGTATAATATAAACGACAAATATAATAAATGCTGTCATTAAACTTACCAACATTCGCTGCGAAAGTAAAGGAAAAAGATGGGAAGCACATCATATTCGATCCGGTACGCCGCAAATTTGTTGCCCTGACTCCTGAAGAATGGGTTCGCCAACATTTTGTGAATTATCTGATCACGGATAAAGGATACCCTAAAGAACTTCTGGCAAATGAAGTTCCTTTAAAACTGAACGGCACCTCCAAACGATGCGACACGGTTGCGTATAACCGCTTTTTAACCCCTTTAATGATCGTAGAATATAAAGCTCCCCACATCGAGATCACAAGCTCGGTATTTGACCAGATAGTACGCTATAACATGGTATTACACGTTCGTTATCTCGCCGTCAGCAACGGCATCAGCCATTTTTGCTGCAAAATAGACTATGAAAATCTGACTTATTCTTTTTTGGAAGGAATCCCGGAATATAATGTGCTGGAGTAGACAAAACCGATAAGAAAAGACAACAACTTTGTTCTTATTTATCTGAAAACAGTACAGATAATAAGTATTAGATTTTTTACACAAAGCCTCTCCCCTTATCCTTCAACGCTTAGTTGCCGGATAAGGGTTCGTCAGCCCAACCGGTGACGGTTATTCCTTATCTGTGATTTATCCGGGATCGTATGATGCATGAAACCCTTCTTGGATTCAGTTATTCTATCCTGTTTCCCCGCAAAAACAGAATCAGAGATAACCGGAATTAATCGGGTTACATTATTTATAATAAAAGACTTGCTTACTTCTATGAAAAAAACAGGCAGACACAGAAAAAACAACACTCCAAAGAGCATTGTCATCAAAAATTCAGAAGTATATATAGTAATAAACTGGTGTAGCATTTCCGCATATTCATAATTATACGGAACAAACATAGCAATATTTATTTAATAAACAAACATTTACAGAATAAATATTGCTATTTGGAGTATTTTTTATAAAACAGATGCTGTTCTGTTATAATAAATGGCAACAGAATCGACCCTCGGTGTATCGGATTTATGGATATACACAGAATTATCAATCACATGAATCGGCTGACTGATTTCTTCTTTTTCATTAAAAAGAAGAGAATAACCTAGTATAACTGCGAAAAAAGATAAAATCAACGGCTTCATAATCTTGCTCAATTTTTATGTCTCTATTAGCTAAGATGTAATAAGAACGAAAAATGCTGCATGATATTACATGAAAAGTACATTTTATGTATTTTTCTTTAGAAATTTACTTGAATTTCAGGATTTAAGAGCATATAATAAATTATACTTATATATCTTATATGGCTTTTTATAAATAAAACAGAAAAGAAAAAGGGAAGAAAAATTCAATTTTCTTCCCTTTCGTTATTTGGATCTGAATATGGATCACTCCATTTTATGCACCGAAGTCATCGAAATGTAACATTTCACGAGGTACACCCAGATTGTCAAGCATATTTTCTACAGCTTTCGACATCGGGCCCGGACCACACATGTAATATTCGATATCTTCCGGAGCTTCGTGATCCTTCAGATAAGTATCGTAAATTACCTGGTGTACAAAACCCGGGGTATACTTCACGCCGGCTGCATCAGCTGCAGGATCCGGACGGTCAAGTGCCAGACGGAATTCGAAATTCGGGAATTCTTTTTCTATTGCCAGGAAGTCTTCCAGATAGAATACTTCATTCAATGCACGAGCACCATAGAAATAAGTCATCTTACGATCTGTTGTCTTCAATGTCTTAGTCATGTGCATGATCTGAGCACGCAACGGAGCCATACCGGCACCACCGCCGACCCACATCATTTCTCTCTTAGAGTCGAAGATCGGATGGAAATCACCGTAAGGACCGCTCATGATTACCTTATCACCCGGTTTCAGGGTAAAGATATAAGAAGAAGCGATACCCGGCATTACATCCTGGAATCCAGGACCCTGTTCTTTCGGTTTGAAAGGAGGAGTTGCGATACGTACTGTCAACATGATACGGTCTCCTTCTGCAGGATAGTTGGCCATTGAGTAAGCACGGATAGTCGGTTCAGTGTTCTGACATTTCAGACTGAACAAACCGAAGTTCTTCCATGCCGGCAAATAACCTTCACCGATCAGGTCTTTATCGATATCCTTGTCATAATCCATAGTATATGCAGGGATCTTGATCTGTGCATAAGAACCCGGAACGAAGTCCATGTGTTCACCCTTAGGCAGAGCAACGATAAACTCTTTAATAAAGGTAGCCACGTTCTTGTTGCTGATCACTTCGCATTCCCATTCCTTAACTCCGAATACTTCATCAGGAACTTTGATCTTGATATCTTCTTTTATCTTGGTCTGGCAACCCAGTCTCCAATGATCTTTAATTTGTTTACGAGAGAAGAAACCAACTTCCGTAGGAAGAATGTTTCCGCCACCTTCCGGCACCTGACAACGGCACTGTCCACAGCTACCGCTACCACCACAAGCAGACGACAGGAAAATACCTTCACTCTGAAGCGTATTCAATACTGTTCCACCAATGGGAACATCGTATTCCTTTTCTCCGTTAACAACCATCCTCACATTGCCCGATGGTATTAATTTTGCTTTCGCAAATAAAAGCGAACCAACAAGGATCAGTGTAATCACAAGGAAAACGACTGCTCCGACTGCAATGGTAAGTCCGCCCGACATTAATATAATCATCTTTATTCTTGTTTAATGCGTTAATACTTAGATCTTAAGTCCTGAGAAGCACATAAATGCCATACCCATCAGACCGGTAATGATAAAGGTAATACCCAGACCTTTCAAAGGCTTCGGTATATCCGAATAAGCCAGTTTTTCACGGATAGCAGCCATTCCAACGATAGCCAGCATCCAACCGATACCAGAACCTAAACCGTATACAGTAGCAACTCCTACATTAGGAAATGCTCTTTGTTGCATAAACAGAGAACCACCCAGGATAGCACAGTTCACAGCGATAAGCGGCAAAAAGATACCCAGAGATGCATACAATGCCGGAGCAAATTTCTCAACAACCATTTCAACCAACTGCGTAAATGAAGCAATGATGGCGATGAAGATGATCAGAGAAAGGAAACTCAGATTCACTCCTGCATATTCAGCGCCTAACCAGCTCATGGCGCCTTCTTTCAATATATAATTTTCGAGCATATAGTTGATCGGCAACGTACATACCAAGATGAACGTTACAGCCATACCCAATCCTAAAGCAGTCTTTACGTTCTTGGAAACAGCCAGGAAAGAACACATACCCAGATAGTATGCGAAAATCATGTTGTCTACGAAGATCGAGCGGACAAACGTGCTTAAATATTCTTCCATTCTATTATTCGTTTAATAGTTTGTATTAATTTTCTTGAAGCTCTTTGTTCTTAGAACGGTGAACCCATATAATCACGGCAATCACGATCAAAGCCATCGGAGGCAGGATCATCAAACCATTGTTTACATAGCCGAAGTCGTAGAATGCCTGCGGGATCACCTGGAATCC
This sequence comes from Parabacteroides sp. AF18-52, assembly GCF_003479145.1. Lineage (NCBI taxonomy): Bacteria > Pseudomonadati > Bacteroidota > Bacteroidia > Bacteroidales > Tannerellaceae > Parabacteroides > Parabacteroides sp. AF18-52. The sequence continues at coordinate 197,060 of NZ_QUGR01000001.1, read as the reverse complement.
AAGTAACGTACCAGAACCTAATAACTCACGGAAGAAACCTACGATCACAAGGATCAGAGCATATCCCAAACCATTACCGATACCGTCCAGGAAAGATTCCCACGGACCGTTACCCAGGGCGAACGCCTCCAGACGTCCCATCAGGATACAGTTGGTAATGATCAGACCAACGAACACCGAAAGCTGCTTATTTACATCATAGGCAAATGCTTTCAATACTTCACTTACAATAGTTACCAATGCGGCAACAACTACCAACTGTACGATAATACGGATACGGTTAGGAATTGTATTACGCAGTAACGAAATAATCACGTTGGCAAACGCCACCACAGCCGTCACGGAAATACCCATTACAATAGACGGCTCAAGTTTTGATGTTACAGCCAGTGCAGAGCAAATACCCAACATCTGTACGATGACAGGGTTGTTTGTGCTCAACGGGCCTAACAGAACTTCTTTATTCTTACTTGATAATAATCCCATCTTCTTACTGATTTTGTGAGGTTAAAAACTTAACATAACCATTCAGGCTATTGAACAACATGTGGTCAACCCCCTGACTGGTGATCGTACCACCTGAAATACCGTCAACATAGTCCTGACCGGCTACGCTCTTACCCGGCTTAACAATAGCTACGGATTTGAATTCACCGTTGAAGAACAATTTTTTACCTTTGAATTCTTTGCTGAATTCTGGCTTTGAGATCTCAGCACCCAATCCCGGAGTTTCTCCCTGGTGGCTGAAGTCTGCACCAAAAATTGTATTCTTGTCTTCATCAACGGAAAGATACCCCCACAGAGGTCCCCACAAACCTGCACCTGACAAAGCCATGATATATTTGTTTTTACCATCTACATTGGCTACAAATACCGGATGTTGATCAGGTGTTGCAGTAAATGCGTCACCTTCTACCTTTTCTCCATTTTCATTCACAAGGAAAGATTCTTTAATCAATTCATTGTATTTTGTTTCAGCGTCATTAGCCGATGCAGATACATTGATTGAACGCAGGATCTGTTGTCTCTTGTCGTTATCTTCATTCTTTTTCTGGAAACTTCTCAGCGACTGCGAAGTGAAAGCTAACACAACAGCAACCAGAAGAACCATTACAGAAGCGTATACTACGGTATATACATTACTATCTCTATTCATAATTCTACTTCTTATTATAATGTTACTTCACTGCTCTTTTCAAACGACGTGTGATGTTGCTTTCTACCACATAGTAGTCGATCAGCGGAGCAAATACATTCATTAACAGGATAGCAAGCATCATACCTTCAGGATAACCCGGGTTCAATGCACGGATAATGATAGCCATTGCTCCTACCAGGAAGCCATAGATATATTTACCTGTTTCAGTACGTGCAGATGTCACAGGGTCGGTAGCCATAAATACGGCACCAAAAGCAAAACCACCCAGGAACAAATGATCGATCGGAGATACACACATAGCCACCGTTGTGCCGATCATATTGAAGATAGCTGCCATTAAAGCACCACCTACAAATACAGACAGCATGGTCTTCCAGCTTGCGATCTGAGTATACAGAAGGATAACAGCACCGATCAGGATAGCCAATACGGATGTTTCACCGATTGAACCCGGAATCAGTCCCAGGAACATATCCCAGGTAGTCATCGGGTTACCCAGTACGTCAACTGTCTGGAATGAACCGATCATATCCTTTCCTGCAATAGCAACCTGTCCCAGCGGAGTAGCTCCGGAGAAACCGTCAACTACTGTTCCTGCACCCAGTCCGAATGTATCGGCTGTGCGAACGAATACCTGGTCGCCAGACATGGCAGCCGGATAAGCAAAGAATAGGAATGCACGTGTTACCAATGCTACGTTAAATACGTTATAACCTGTACCACCGAATACTTCCTTAGCAAAAACGACTGCAAAAGCAGTAGCTACAGCGATCATCCACAGCGGAGTATCGATAGGAACGATCATCGGGATCAATATACCGGAAACCAGGAAACCTTCCTGAATTTCTTCTTTCTTCACCTGGGCAACAGCAAACTCGATACCCAGACCTACTACATACGAAACAATAATTTTAGGCAGTACAGCCAGGAAACCAAAGATGAAGGTCATCAAAAATCCGGGATCAGCGCCAACAGCCAGATTGTGTTGATAGCCGACATTGTACATACCAAAAAGCAAAGCAGGCAACAAAGCGATAATAACCACAGTCATAGTACGCTTAGAATCGATATAGTCGTGAATATGCACGCCTGATTTCGAAGTGGTGCTCGGAACAAATAAGAATGTTTCAACACCTTCGAATACAGAACGGAACATCGCCAGCTTTCCGCCTTCTTCAAAAGTAGGCTTAATCTTGTCGAGGTAATTCCTTAACGCTTTCAATGTATTCTAATTTTTTATGTTATTAATTCATTTCCTTGTATAACAGATCCAATCCCTGACGTACGATCTTCTGGATCTCGATCTTGGAAGTGTCAACAAATTCGCAAAGTGCAAAATCTTCCGGAGCAACTTCGTAGATACCCAGATTTTCCATTTTATCGATATCGAAAGCGATAATGGCTTTCAGCAGGTATTCGGGATAGATGCTCATCGGGAATACTTTTTCGTATTCGTTCGACATGATCATGGCACGTTTACCTCCTTTGATACGTGCATCGATTACATATTCTTTGCTCTTCGGAGCCAACCAGGTAAAGAAAGAGTGGCTTACGCTGTATTTTCCGAATCCGGGAGTCGCCCAGCCGAAGAAATCATACGTTTTGTCTCCTTCCGGAATCACAGTGATCTGATTGTCATAAGCACCCAGATAATCATCTTTACGAACTTTTGTTCCGGTCAGTACATTTCCGCTGATGATACGAAGATCTTCCTTGCCTTCCAGTATCTTTCCGGCAACCAAACTGTTGATCGTACAACCTGAAATTGTTTTGATATATCCTCTTTCCGTTGTTTCTGACCCAGTGATAGCTACCAGGCGACTGAAATCAGCTACTCCTTTATTGAACAGACGACCGATAACGATCACGTCTGCCGGATTTACCACCCAAACAACTTCCTGTTTGTTAACCGGTTTGATATGGTTGATCTGCACACCCACATTACCTGCAGGATGCGGTCCCTCAAACTCAACGGTTTCAACTCCTTTCACATTCACGGAAGAACCTTTTCTGACGCCGACATAAACTTTACCTTTAGTAAGTTTTGCCAGTGCATCCAACCCGGTCTGGAAATCAGTTTCCTGTCCTTTCAGGATGAAATCGAAATTCGGAGCTAACGGTGCAGAATAGAATGCTGACACAAAAATGTCACGCGGTTCATCTGTCGGCGTTGCTACGATATCGTACGGACGCTGTTTGATAAAAGGCCACATACCACCATTGAGCAGGGCTTCCTTTATCTCTTCACTCTTCAGCGAAGACACATTTTTCTTACCGAAATCCTCATACTCGATCTGCGTGTCCGGCTTAACAACGATGCTAAGCACTTTACGCTTCTCTCCTCGGTTTACGGCAGTTACTTCACCGCTAACGGGTGAAACGAACTTGATCTCCGGGCGGTTCTTATCGATCATCAATACAGAACCGGCTTTGACTTTTTCTCCTACTTTGGCAACAACTTTGGGGGTAATACCGTTATAATAATCGGGGACGATAGCATAACTGTCGCTTTTCCCGGTGTTTAACAGTACGTCCGAAGCTTTACCCTTCAGATTAATGTCTAAACCCTTTTTAATCTTAATCACATTTGCCATGATACAACTAAAATTGTTTATATGTAATTTTCCCGCAAAAGTACATAAATTTTTATGCTTTAAAGCAGGATTAAAGAAATAATTAGAGAAATAATTCCATAATTTTGTACCGTCAAAGAAAGATACATGAAAATGAGAGTACATTGTTTACTATTTTTGTTGTTTTGTGCCGCTATAATGCCGGCCAATGCTCAGCAAACGTACTTTACCGACGTTAACAGCAAGCTGATAAAAACCCTTCAGGTGAAGGTGGCCGGAGAGTTTATTTCCGAGCCTTATATCGAGTTGAACGGCGACCAACAGATCCAGATCAACTTCGATGCGTTGGAACAAGGCGGCGTCCGCTATTCTTATTCCATCATCCATTGTGATGCAAACTGGCAGAAGTCTATCCTCTCTCCCATTCAATATATGAGTGGTTTTCAAGGATTAACGATAGATGACTTCGCGAATTCCATTAACACCACAACACAGTACACAAACTACAATCTGCTGTTGCCGAATGAAGACATACAATTCAAAGTTTCGGGAAATTATGCCGTACAGATTTATAATGAAGACATTCCTGACCAGATAGTTCTTACCGCCTGTTTCTCTGTTGTGGAGCCGATGGTCGGCATTTCTGCTTCCGTTAGCGGAAATACGGACATCGATACAAACCAGACTCACCAGCAGGTTAGTTTCACGATCAATAATAAAAACTTTCCGATACCTTATCCGCAAACAGACCTGAAAATACATGTCTATCAGGATAACCGGCGCGATAATGCCGTATCAGGACTTCAACCGACAACCATTCTTGAGAATCAGATCGGCTACACAAACAACCGTAGTCTGATCTTCTCTGCCGGCAATGAATACCGCCGTATGGAATTCCTGAGTACCAAATATAATGGAATGCACATAGAAAATATTTCGTACCACAATCCTTATTATAATGTGGAACTAATGACCGATCATAAACGCAGCGACCAGACCTATCAGTACGATCAGGATCAGGACGGCCGTTTCTTTATTCGTTGCAGCAGTTGCAACGATCCGGATACGGAGGCGGATTACTGCATTGTTCATTTCGCTTTGGCCTGCGACCCGTTACTTGACGGCAATGTTTATCTGAACGGCGAACTTTTCCACAATGTACTCGATGAAAAGAGCAAGATGGGTTACAATTTTGAAACTCACCAGTATGAAAAAGCAGTGCTTTTAAAACAAGGAAGTTATAATTATCAATATTTGTTTGTACCCAACGGTAACACGGTCGGAGAAACAGGTCCGATAGAAGGCAATTACTATCAGGCAGAAAACGAATATACCATTTACGTCTATTACCGCCCGATGGGCATACAATACGACCGATTAATCGGAGTCACAAGCGTTAAGAACGCAATGCAGGTATTTTAACCTGTATTGCGTTTTATAGATTCTTCTTCCGTTCATAATTTATCCCAGCTTTCCTAGCCTGTGAGTGTTGAAACTGACGGGCAATTTTATATTCGCTACCTTCTTTCAGCAGATAAGAACCGGTTTGCTTAAACCAGAAACCGACATCCGCCTCCATGCATTGCCGACGGATATCCAGCACCCAGTCATAATTGCATCTACGGGCCTCCTTGCCGGATTCCCCTCCGGCTACCACCTGTTCCACCCAATCGCCCAGTTCACCTCTGAAGTCTATCGGTCCGAGAAGCGGTTCGCAAATAATAATTTTATGCTTTATCGGAGCAGCTTTATAGATAGGCAGGCGATAATCTATCCGGTCCTGATTTTCCATTGTGCAACAGATGGTTACATGATCATATCCATCTCCCCAGTCAGCCGGAAGACATTCATGCAACCGGTCGATCCGTTTGGTAATGAACAGAAAATCAAGATCCTGCCGCGTCCGTATCATTTCCCAGGCTTCGGCACGCCATTCATCCGCATCTTCAACCAGGAAATCGGAAGTAAAGCAGGTATAAACAAGGTTTCCCGAAGGTATTTTATAAGTCTTATTCTTTTTCTGCTGCAAAGGCAGATCAAACTTTTCCGTTTTTGCAACAACAGAACTGTCTTTGCCATATTTACCGTCCGTACGATAAACATAGCAATGCCGGCATCCCTCACTTAACTTATGACAGCCATGCCAGGGATTCCATATAGATGCTTTTTGCCCCATTCTATTCTTTTTATAGCGGTAGAACTTCAGTAAAATCAGCACGAAAGTACAATAATTTTATTCCTTTTACCTGCAGGAAAGAAATAATCCGGTGAACTTCTGATATATCTCTCCCTTCTTTCCTTGTTTTTCCTCCTATCTTTCAATATATTTGTTCCTTTACTCCTATATTTTCGACCTGGGTGACAAACGTTTTCGACCTAGGTGCTAAACGTTTTTGACCAAGGTAGTAAACGTTTGCGACCTGGGTCAAAAATATAGAAGATACGGACGTTTGAATTTGAAAGTAGTAACCTTATAATTAAAAAACACTGGTATTATGACTGCACAGTACGGACTTTTCAAAAATCCTCCGCATAAAGGAGAGAAAGAAAGTGATATTCTTCATGCCCGCATCATTCCGGGAAGAACGATACGGATCGACCGGATTACACGAGAGATATCCGAATGCACATCTTTTAGCCCGGGAGATGTGAAAGGACTATTGCAAGCTTTTGCAGATGTGCTCGTATCATATTTGGAAGACGGCGATGAAGTCGAACTGGAAGGTCTCGGGCATTTTTCCATCTCACTGAAATGTCCTAAAATAACAAATCCCCGGCAAGTGCGTGCCGAAGATATCAGTTTCAAGTCGGTAAACTTCCGCTGTTCGAAAGAAATAACAGACCGCCTTTGCTGTATGAAAGTGGAAAGAAAGCCGGGATCATCGAAACCTGTAAAATACAACGGTGAGGAACGAAAGGCAAGGATCATGCAATACCTTGAAAAACAAGAAACTATTATGAGCTCCGATTGTATGGGGATAAACGAGTGTACGCGTTATCTCGCATTGAAGGATATCAAGGAACTTCTCGCAGAAAAGAAAATAACCCAACAGGGATACCGGAAAGTCGTCGTCTATACTTTGTCAAAAGCCGGACAGGTTTAATTTTCCGGAGAAGACTCCGCTACCCGGATGGATATAAAACAACAGTGGCCGCCAAAATCACTTTTGGACGGCCACTTTCATTGTTTACCAAACGCCTACTTATTAAAACCACCAATAATAAGTTTCCAAATCTTCTTCGTCTTTCCATCAGCTGCAACAACTTCATATTGCATATCACTTTTGGAGAAATCCCCTATTTTACCTAATACAGGAGTATCGCCGACAGGTGTAATTGTAGCCGCAGTAGAGATCGTGCAATATGCATTCAGATTGCTCAATGCTACTTTATCGCGTACTTCCTGAGTAAAAGCTCCGTTCACAGCCGGTACCGTAATAGTACAGGTAACAGTCATATTGTCTACGTCGATCTTTACATCCGTATCCATTTTCTGGACTCTCAGTTTCTCACTTTCGCCCTCTTTGATCATCCAACGATATTCAAAAGTGAACGCCTTAACGTCAGCATCTTCATAGCTGGGCAGATCTTCCAGACCTGATGTCAGGCAGGAAGAGAATGACAAACAAACGAAGAACAGCAATATATATTTCAGATATTTCATATTCATTTTATTTATAGTTATTGTTCATACTATTTTGTTGTTACCACCCGGGATTCTGGTCGTTAGCCAGATTCGGATTCTCATTACGTTCACTTCTCGGAACAGGAAGCAGATATCGGCGCTTAGTAAAGACACGCGCATTGGCAGCTTCAACAGCCTGGACAGTTCCAATGGAGAAAGACCTACCGTCCTCAGAAATCGTAATAGCGGTCGGAGTTGAATTTAATTCGGGGATCACATCGAGTCCCTCTTCTTTTCCCCAGCGAAGTAGAGACCAGTAACGGTCGTTTTCCTGTACCAGTTCGACACGGCGTTCTATTTTGTAATATTTCCAGGTATCTTCCAGGCTGGTGCCTGCCGGTAATTCAGGTAAGCCACCGTGAACACTTCTCGTCTTGTTTATATATTCGATCGCCGTATTCTTGTCACCTAAACGAAGCATAGCTTCTGCATAATTCAGGTAAGAACGCCCCAGGCGGAGTACTACATAATGATAGTCGGTCGGGTCGGAATACCATACCCATTTACTTTCATAAACGTTTTTGCGATAGATATATCCACTCTTCGATACATGGCGTGTCTGTTCTTTATTAGACAGATAATGAATATTTCCTTTCAGGCGGGTAGAAACAATCGAAGTGAAATAATGACAGGAATCATAGACGATAGTCGCATCGAAACGTTTGTCACGATGTCCGTAAAGGGCATCACGCACCCACAGTTTTCCTTGTTTGAAATCTTCCGTATAATAAGATGCTTCATCCCAACGTTTGGCCTTTCCATCCTTGTCGACCACCAGGAAGGCATCGGTCACTTCCTGGGAAGGAGTCCGTTCCATCCAACCTTCCATATTGGCATCCAACGGCCATTTTTCCCATACACCGTCGATCGCCTTATCCATATTCATATTAGGAACCAATTCCTGCATCCAGGTACCCTGAAATGTTGTATTCTCGGAAATCTTATATACTCCGAGAATTATTTCGCTGGAATTTGTTCCGACTGAATAGTCGTTAAACAACCCTTTAAAGTCAGAGTCAAGCGAATACTTATTCAAATTGAACAAATCTTCGCTTGCCTGTTTGGCTTGTGTATAGTAATCTTTCTTTTCAGAGGCATTATCCATATAAGCAGCCCCTTGCAGACAAACTTCAGCTTTCAGCGCATAAGCCGCTCCACGGCTGATACGTCCGGATTTCACATCTACAGGAAGGCGTTTGGCTGCTTCATCCAGGTCTTTGAGAATGAAATCGTAGGTTTCCTTGATAGTTTTAGTTCTCGATAACTCCATATCATCATCGGGCGTCAGCACCTTATCCACGATCATCAACCGGCCAAATTTACGGGCCATATTGAAATAAACCGAGGCGCGGAGGAAATACCCTTCTCCCATCAACAGGTCCTGATCAGCCTGTGTGAAGTTGGTAGCGGCTGCCACTTTTTCAAGGATAATGTTACAACGGCGGATATCGCCATATTTATACCAGCCGTAATCATTGTCTTCGGTTATCTGTTCCCTGATCAGGGCATCCGCTTTTTCTGCATTGATGACCGTATTATCGCTCCAGTCATCGTTCCCCACCAGAAAATCATTGATAATGTAATAAGTCCCGTTGACAAATAGCTGTGCCGACGCAGGTTCGCTCCAAACAGTTTCTTCAGGAAACTTATCCAAAGGGAGATTATCCAGATAGTCATTACAGGAAGTCATTCCTGTCAATGCCGTAATGCAGATGAATAATTTATAAATTTTATCTCGTTTCATATTTCTGTACTTTTTAGAATCCGACATTTAATACAATAGAATAAGTCTTTTGTGTCGGGTATGCATACCCGTTATTAGCATTCAGTTCCGGGTCATAGAAGTCTTTCACATCTGAGATGGTGAATATATTCGTTCCCAATAAAGACAGCCGCAAAGAAGATATCAACTTATAATCTTTCAAGATAACCTTTTTGAAGTCGTATCCGACCTGCAAGCTTTTCAGGCGGAAATAAGCCGCATTATGATACCAGAAGTCAGAACTTACTCCATAATTGTTATTTCCGTTCAGACCTGTCATAGTTGACAAACGCGGAAACATTGCATCTGTATTATCGGGACGCCAGTAATCGAGCTGGAATTTATACGTTAAAGCCTCCGCATAGGTTCCCCTCATAAATTCATCCAGAGCACGGTAACGTTCTCCTGTTCCCTGGAACAAACCGTTGACAAAGAAACCTTTATAATCCAGACTAAAATCAATACCGTAGCTTATTGCCGGGAAGGTCGGCTTACCGATACGTACCTGATCTTCACCATCTATTTTACCGTCACCATTGATATCCTGATAAGCTATATCTCCAGGTTTCAGTTCGTTGGAGGCTTCACGACGAGGACTGTTCAGGATTTGTTCTCCGCTCTGATACAATCCGTTACTCTGATAAGCCGTACCATAAAAGTTCTTTATATGAGTCACACGCTTTTTAGGGTTCATCAGACTGGATAAAGACTCGTCTTCTTTCTTTTCCCATAACTCATTGTAACCGGTGACATTGAAGCCTACCTCATAATGGAAATCATTATAAGAATCTTTCCAGCGCAAATTCAATTCAAAACCGGCACGGCGGTGCACGCTTTCCGATTTTACCTGCGGCAGGTCTTTACCCAGAGGTGTTGTATATCTGTTCTGCGGAGAGATCAGATATCCCTTGGTACGATAGTAGAAATAGTCGAATGAAGCCGACAGCCGATTCTGTAAAGTAGACAAGTCGACACCAATATCCCACACATCTTTAGTATACCAACTTAAATCGTTTGAAACCAAAGGTCCTTCCGAGAAACTGGAGACAAACTTACCATCGACAACATATCCTTTTGAGTTAAAACTATAAGCAGGAACATACCTGAAACGCATGTTCCGGTAATCGTCACCGGACAATCCTTCCAGTCCTTCCAAACCTACCTGACCAAAAGAAGCCCTGATCTTAAAGAAATTAAGTATATTCCTCTCATTCAGTTCCTTCATAAACCCTTCTTCTGAAACAACCCAGGCCAATGCGGCTGACGGGAAAAATCCGTAACGGGAACCTTTGGCGAAATTGTCGGAACCGTCTACACGGAAATTACCTTCAAACAGGTATTTACCCGCATAATCATATTTCACACGGCCAACATAACCGACACGGGCACTCTTTTCTGCAAAGCCTGAGTTTTGCTGGGTAGAGGCATCACCGGCGAATAACTGGTCAAAGTCAGAAGAAATAAAGCCTTCACGGTATCCCCAGAAGTTCTCATCGAATGTTTGCTGGAAAGAATAAACACCCTGTACCTCAAAGTTATGTTTACCGAATGTTTTACCGTATTGCACATTCACATCAAACGAGTTACGCCATCCCCATGAATTAGACATCTGAAGCGAGCGGAAATCTTTGGGAACCAGCGTTCCGTCACTGGTATATTGGGGTGCATTGGCATTGAACGATTTCGAGTTATAATCCGATATACGGAAGTTACCAATGAATCCGGCCTTTAATCCTTTTACGAACGGAACCGCCCAATTGGCATAAACTTGTACGTTTGCATATTTATCATCATTATTATTGTAACCTGAACGTTTATCGAGGTAAGCCAGCGGATGTAATGACAAGGCACTTAAAGTACCATCGGGATTGTAAGCTTCGATAGTCGGTTTTGCTGCATTGATATCACGCCATACAGCATAACTTCCTTTGATGGTCGGATGCTTTCTTTCCCAGGCACCATCGATATTCACTCCAACCTCCAACCCGATCGGATCGAATGTCGTCGATACGTTACTGCGCAGATTATAGCGGGTATAAGTATCATTATGACTTTCTCTGAACAAGGAACCCTGATCCAGGATACCCATAGCCGTATAATAGTTGACGCCATTCTTCACTCCAGAGAAGGATAAGGTATGACGTTGCTGGATCGCATTGTTTTTCAAAGCCAGTTTCTGCCAGTCAGTATCCGGCAGGGTCGCAATAACATCTGCCGGATATACCGGATCAATGCCATCGTAAGCCGCAGCCTGGTTGGTAGCCCCTGTATATTCCGCTGTATTTACCCTCGACGGCAAAACGGTAGGTGAACTGAAGTCTATACCTCCCGTATATTCGATCTTAGTTTGTCCTTCCTTACCTCTTTTAGTTTGTACCATGATGATACCATTACCGGCACGGGCTCCATATACAGCTGTTGCACTGGCATCTTTCAATATACTGATCTTTTCAATATCAGAAGAGTTTAAACTGTTAAAATCCTGTGCTTCACGTATTACACCGTCAATAACATAGAGAGGCGTGCCACCGCCACGGATAGAAATAGTCGGAGTAGATCCGGGTTCGGCTCCTCCCTGCTGAACGATCACACCAGGCGTACGCCCCTGCAATGCTGAAGCTGTATTAGTGAAAGGTAACTGGTCGATTTTATCTGTCTTCATAGCTGTAACAGCTCCTACCATTTTGCGGGTAGAGGTCGTACCGTAACCAACGACAATCACTTCATCCAATGCCTGTGAGTCTTCTTTTAATTTCAGTTTGACCGGTGCTTCTCCTACAGTGACTATTTGGGTCTTATAGCCTATGTAGGAAATTTCCAATTGACTGCCCACAGGGGCATTAATAGTAAATTTACCATCGGCATCGGTTATTGTCCCAACTGTAGAATCTTTGATCTTCACATTCACTCCGATAAGAGGTTCACCCGCATCATCTGTAATCGTACCTGTTACAAGATGTTCTTTTTGTTGGGTGATAGTTACAGCTGCATTGTCATTGGCTTCAGCCATGATGAATTGCGGCGACATACATAATAGCAGGGTACTGACTCCTCCTACTTTCAGATAATTCATTTCATGAGGCTTTATCAGACCCCGAAATAGGTTAATTCTGTTTGTCATACTTTTAATTTTTCTGTTAAACACCGTAAAACTCATCTCTATTCACTTAGAATAAGGTTACATTCACTCTTTGTTTTTTGTTCTTTCTCCATGATTTTTCTTGCGTATTAACGTGATTAATAATATTTTGTAAACTCTCACCAATGTTTTTTGAACATTGTGTATAAAATCAGAATGACTAGAAAAAACGATCATTTTTTCTAGTCATACTGGCCTTATAAGATGTTTTTAGATATATTCAACCTTAAACTATGAAATATAAGCCCTAAATAATATTCATAAAATTTGTTTATATAAGAAAAATAGTCTAGTTTTGTAGACTAAAATAAACGATCGTTTATTTTAGTCATCTTAATATTCAAAGACTCTTACAATCAATAATTTAGGATAGAACAAGTTACATAAATGATGATTTTCTGATACAGTCATTCATAATTCAGAATCTACTTATCTATTATTACATTCTTACAATATGTATTTAGAGGATAAAAAAGTATCTTTGTGGAAATAGTAATACATAACTCAATATCATGGAAACGATTATTTGATCAACGACAGATAATAATTTTCAGACCAGCACTGCTACAAAGTACGTTAAGAGATGAATAAACAGTTTCTCTATATTTCAGCTATAACGGCAATACTAATTGCTATTCTATTGACGATTGTTCAGATCGTTCCAAACAAACCATTACTGCTATTGGATAGATTTGTGCCATCCGCAGGATGGATACAGGTCGGCATTGCTGTCATTTACGGGGCACTGCTCAGTTATAAAATGCAGGATCGGAAAGAACGACCCAAATGGCGACTCCGGGCCTGGTTACTTTTTTCCATTGTTTTTTTCGGTCAGTTATTCTTAGGCATAACTGTCGATTCCGCCTTCCTGATGACCGGAAAGCTGCATTTACCCGTCCCGGCAATTATACTGGCCGGTCCGCTTTTCCGGTTGGAAGGTTTGTTTATGCCTATACTTTTTCTGAGTACATTGCTGCTTTCGGGACCAGCCTGGTGCAGCCAGCTTTGTTATTTCGGGGCATTTGATGCGTGGAACGCAAAAGGGAAGACAGAAAAGAATGTTTTCCATTATCATAAGCAATTGCGCTACAGTGTATTTTTTATAGTAATAGCAGCGGCTATTGCATTAAGGTTGTTCGGGGCAACTGGATGGCTAGCTACGATTGCCGGACTGATTGTCGGGATCATCGGACTGGGAATCATGCTGACACTTTCACGGAAGAAGAAAAAAATGATCCATTGCAGCAGCTATTGTCCGATAGGAACATTGGTTTCTTTTATGAAGAAGCTCTCTCCTTTCCGGGTCAGGCTCAACATGAACTGTACACATTGCATGGCTTGCCTGAAAGCCTGTAAATATGATGCATTACATAAAGAAAATATCGAAAAGGGAAAGATAGGCTACACCTGTACTTATTGCGGCGATTGTCTTTCAGCCTGTAAGCACGGCGGGTTGGAATATCGTTTTTTAAGATTGCGTCCAGCTACAGCCGAACGCCTCTGGATTGTCATTACAGTTGTTTTACATACCTGTTTCCTGATGATTGCCCGAATCTGACAGGTAAACCCTATTTCCCGCCACATAAGTGGCCCGGATATTACGGTCATCTCCCAAAGTCTGGATACCGAACAGTTTGTTTTCCAGGTCCCACTTGCCATTACGTTCCAGATATTCTTTTCGTATTTGCTGAGAAGGTGTTGCCGCATAGTCTACAACAATAAAATCGGCCTCTCTTCCTTGTTCAAAACTACCGATCTTATCATCCAGTTTCAATGCTTTAGCCGTACCGCGCGTACATTTATATAATGATTCGAAAACGGGCATGGAATAACCATTCAGTTGTTGCACTTTATAGGCTTCCCCCATAGTGCGGAATAGGGAGAAAGAAGTACCGCCACCTACATCTGTAGCCAATGTTGTCCGGATATTGATCCGGTTAGCCTGTTGCATATCAAACAAACCGCTTCCCAGAAACAGGTTTGAGGTCGGACAATGAGCTATTATCGCTCCGGCTTCAGCCATCCGCCGGCATTCCGAATCGGAAAGATGGATGCAATGACCGAACACAGCACGTTCGGTTACCAGTCCGGCACGTTCATACACCTCTAAATAATCAGTACATTCCGGAGATAAAGAAAGTGTCGAATCTATCTCATTCTTATTTTCAGAAAGATGGGTCTGGACATAAGTATCCGGATATTCTTCATGTAAACGGGCGGCACTGATCAATTGACCATGAGTAGAAGTAATAGAAAAACGGGGAGTGATTACGTACAAATTACGTCCTCTCTTATGCCAGGTCTCGATCAATTCCCGGCTATTCGATTCTCCACTTTCTTCCGTATCCATCAATGCCTGAGGAGCATTGCGGTTCATCAGTACTTTACCGGTTAGCATTTGCATATTATAACCGGAAGCCACGGAAAAAAGTGCATCGACAGACTCTTTATGGACAGTAGCATAGGCCATACAAGTAGTCGTACCATTGCGGAATAGTTCATTTACAAAAAAACGAGCGACTCGTTCTGCATATTCAGGATTGCTGAAAGCCTCTTCCGTAGGATAAGTATATTCGTTCAGCCAGTCGAGCAACTGCCTGCCATACATGCCAATCATTTCCGACTGTGGATAATGGACATGCGAATCAATCAGCCCCGGCATCAATAGTTTACCGGAATAATCCGTAATAGAGGTTTCCGGATAACGGTCTTTTATATCTTGATATGTACCAGTCTCTATGATCTTTCCCTGAGAAACTACCAGAAGTCCATCGGGGAAATAACAATAAAAATCATCTGTATCCAAAGGAGAAGCCTTAAAATAAAAGACTTCTCCCCTATATAAATATACCGGATCGTTCATTCTCTTTCCTTATTTATTGGTTCAACAGACCAAAGGTAAGAAAATTCACCTATAATTGACTAACAGTGCTGCAGCAACCTCCTGGGCAATTTCTTCGTCACGAAGTTCCCGAAGAATAGTCAAACCAAAATCAAACACAAATCCCGGCCCTTTACAGGTAATGATATTTCCATCCTGCTCCACACCATTATCTGTAGGAGTTGCTCCGATCATTGTCGGTTCAAAATAAGGGAAACAAGTTGCTTTGCGTCCTTTCAATAACCCAAGTCCTCCAAGAACCATAGGACCGGCGCATATTGCTGCCAGTATTTTATTCTCTTTATACTTCTCCATTACCAATTCTTTCAATCGGGTGCAAGTATTCAGATGGTTACTTCCCGGTATTCCCCCCGGAAGGATCAAGGCATCCGCCGTACTGTAATCGGCATCTTCAAACACATAATCGGCAATTACCGGAATATTATGTGCTCCCATAACCCGCATATTTCCATCGATAGAGACAGTAGTAGTCCTGACACCGCCTCTGCGTAATATATCGGCTGTGCCTAATGCCTCAATTTCCTCAAATCCTGTTGCCAGGAATATAAATGCTTCTTTCATAACGCTTACTTTTTATTTTTATTCAGATAATATTTGATCTTATACTTCAATAATGGAATATCGACCGGCTTTACAAGATAATCATTGAAATGGCATTCTTTCGCTTTCTCTTTTTCCTTATCATAGGCAAAAGCAGAAAGAGCCATTACGGGGACATCCGAAGATAGTTCCCTGATCTCACGAGTCGCTGCAAACCCATCCATGACAGGCATTTTTATATCCATTAAAATCAAATCCGGTTCATACTTTTTAAACATTTGTACAGCTTGTCGTCCATTCGTAGCATAGATCAAACGATATTGTTGCTTTAAAACGGCTTGTAACAAAAGGTAATTTTCCAATACATCTTCTGCAACCAACAATGTATATTGTCCGGGTAATGCTTCCGGAATATTATCGGATATATTATCATCTTCTTCGTCCGGAAATGCCAACGGAACACTCAACGGCAGAGTAAACCAAAAACAAGAACCTTTCCCTTGTTCTGATTCCACTCCTATTTCTCCTCCTAACTTTTCTATGATCATTTTACAAATAGATAATCCCAAGCCTGTACCTTGCCTGAATTCATCCAGTTTCACAAAACGGTCAAAAATAGCATTTTGCTTTTCTCTGGCGATACCTATTCCGGTATCTGTCACAGAAACACGTACAAAGCCGTCTTCCAATTTATAAGACAATGAGATAAAACCCTGATTCGTACATTTTATCGCATTTGACAGAAGATTCAGAAGCACCTGTTCGACACGCTGTGCATCAGTCTGCAACCGAACTGAAGGTAACAAATCTCCATTATACAGCAGAGCAACATCGGAAGTCATCTTCAGCGACTGAGATACATATACCTCATGGCAAATATCTTTCAGGTCGACATACGAAATATTATAATTCAATGTTCCAGATTCTATTTTCGCAAAATCCAGAATATCATTGATCAACTGGAGTAACAGACTGCTGTTGTTATCAATAATAGTAAGATATTCCTGCTGTTCACTGTCATTATCGGTTTCTGTGATCAATCTGGAGAAGCCTACGATCGCATTCAACGGGGTACGTATCTCATGGCTCATATTAGCAATGAAAGCATTTTTCATTTTGTCGGCTTCACGTGCTTTGATCAGGTCGAGTTCATTCTGGCGTTGTTCGGTAACGTCCCATAACATCACTAACAGCAACGGGGAAGCCCCTGGGTCCGGATTGGTTATCAACAGACGAATTGTATTTACAATCCGGATGTCGCCATTCGGTTTCTCATATTCTACCATTATCTTATGAGTTTTTCCATTTTTTATTGTGGAATAGTCCTCCGTCCTGATTTCATGGGCTCTCCGCGGGTCCGGATAAAGTTCAAAATCTGTTTTGCCTAACACGTCAGAAGCATTTACCTCGGTAAAATCCTCTGCCGCCTGGTTAAAATAGATGTATTTGAATCCATCGAAAATATCTTTTACACTAATCGCAACAAAAACATTCGACAGAATTGTATTCATTAATATATTCAGGAAATTAATCTTACGCTGATTGGCAAGATTCTCACTCATTTCTTCCATATCCGCATTATTCATTGCAGATTGAGATAGATTTGTTTCGAGTTCCTTTATTCGCTGAATCAATTCTTCCCTTGAAAAATTTTCATATACATCCATTTCTTAGATTTTAAGGCTTGTGCATAAATTTGATTTGCTTGTATCGAGTAGCAAATGTAAATATATTTTTCAATGATCCTTGAAAAACATCTATTTAATTACTCTATCCTTATAATTTTAATATAAAATGCTGCTCTAATCCAAAATAAAAGATACATTTGCATTCTAATTTCATGAATTAAACACAATATAATACGAAAAAGCTATGATGTATTGGCAGAAAGATATTGAGACGATGAGTCGTGACGAACTGAATAAACTACAGTTAGAGCGACTGAAACAAACAATAGAATTAGCCGGACACTCCCCTTTCTACAGTAAAGTACTTAAAGACAACGGTATAACGGCAGACAGTATCCAGTCATTGGATGACCTGCAAAAAATTCCTTTCACAACGAAAGATGACTTGCGTAATAATTACCCGTTTGGAATGGCAGCCATTCCCCTCAAGGATTGTGTAAGAGTGCATTCCTCGAGCGGTACAACCGGTAATCCTACCGTTGTTTTACATTCGGCAAAAGACCTGGACCAATGGGCCAATCAGGTAGCACGCTGCATGTACATGGTCGGTTTACGCGATACGGATGTTTTTCAGAACACTTCCGGATACGGTATGTTCACCGGTGGTCTGGGATTTCAATACGGTGCTGAAAGGCTTGGTGCATTGACCGTTCCCGCTGCTGCCGGTAATTCGAAACGACAGATCAAATTCATTACCGACTTCGGAACGACCTGCCTGCATATTATACCGAGCTATGCAACCCGTTTAGCTGAAGTTATGTACGAGATCGGACTTGATCCGCGAAAAGACACCAAACTACATACCGTTTGCATCGGTGCCGAACCTCACTCGGAAGAACAGCGCAAACGCATCGAACAATTGTTAGGCGTAAAGGCATATAACTGTTTCGGTATGTCAGAAATGAATGGTCCCGGAGTTGCATTTGAATGTACGGAACAAAATGGTCTGCACATTTGGGAAGATTATACGATTGTCGAAATAGTCGATCCCCAGACATTGCAACCTGTCCCCGAAGGAGAAGTCGGCGAACTGGTATTGACAACGATCAATCGTGAAGCCATGCCATTGCTGCGCTATCGTACCCGTGACCTGACCTGCATTATTCCCGGTGAATGTGCCTGCGGAAGAACTCATAAACGTCTGGCCCGTTTCAAAGGACGTAGCGACGATATGATCATCCTGAAAGGTGTTAACCTCTTCCCGATCCAGATCGAAAAGATATTGATGCAGTTCAAAGAATTAGGTAGTAATTACCTGATCACCCTTGAAACCGTGAATAATAGCGACGAAATGTTGATCGAAGTGGAATTAAGTGACCTGTTCACAGACGATTACAGCGTACTTCAACGTCTTGCAAAAGATATCACAAGACAGTTGAAAGATGAGTTGCTACTGACCCCGCGTCTGAAACTGGTTGCCAAGGGCTCATTACCGACACAGGAAGGTAAGGCCGTAAGGGTAAAAGACTTACGTAAGTTCTGTTAAAACGATTGTTCAACAAATAAAAAGATACAGCTATGACGGTAAATCAAATTTCTATTTTCCTGGAGAATAAATACGGAAAACTTAGTGAAATCCTGGCTCTGCTCGCTGAAGAAAAGATACGGATCATTGCTGCTACAGTTGCGGATACGTCTGAATATGGTATTCTGCGCATTATTGTAAGCGATCCGCAAAAAGCATATAAGATACTGAAAAATAATAATGTAAGTGCAAATCTTACAGATGTACTGGCAATTGTCACAAACTCCTGTGCCGGAAGTTTTGCTGAAACACTGACACACTTTACAAAAGCCGGTTTAAGTATCGAATATATGTATTGCTTCTCTATAAACGACAAATCCATCCTGATTCTGCGAACAAATAACCGGGAAGCAGCCCGTGAAGTGATCCGCCGTCAGAATCTGGAATATATTTGCGAAAGTGATTTGATGAAACTATAATATTATTTATCGTGGAGAGGCCTATACAGCCTCTCTACCCTAAAACAAATAACAAATGTTCGGAATAGAAGACCCCGGTATCTGGTTAGCCTACCTGTTAGCCTTCGTGTGTTTAATTTTTTCTTTATGGTTCGGAATTGCCTATTGGAATAAAGGAGATAAAGAGAGTGATAACCCTAAACAATCTGATAAATGAGTACCCTTACCCTTGGAATTATTGTTATCGTTTACATGTTCGTTATTGCCTGGTTAGGTTATATAGGATATAAACAGACAAAAAATGCCAGTGATTACTTATTAGGGGGAAGAAAAGTCAACCCCATCGTCATGGCTCTCTCTTATGGGGCTACATTTATTTCCGCTTCCGCCATTGTTGGTTTTGGCGGTGTTGCTGCTACTTTCGGTATGGGTATTCAATGGTTATGCCTGTTGAATATGTTTATGGGAGTAGTCGTAGCCTTCATATTCTTTGGCAGAAAAACACGAAAGCTGGGAGAAGAACATAATGCACGTACATTTCCGCAATTATTAGGGATGCATTATAATTCACGTAGTATTCAGATATTTATTGCTACGGTCATATTTATCGGAATGCCACTATATGCAGCTGTCGTAATGAAAGGTGGAGCTGTCTTTATTGAGCAGATGTTTCATATCGACCTGCATCTGGCACTATTAATATTCACACTGATCGTTGCGGCTTATGTAATTACCGGAGGTATCAAAGGTGTTTTGTATACAGATGCTTTACAAGCAGTTATCATGTTCGGTTGCATGTTATTCCTTTTATTTTGGTTTTACCATGTAATGGATATTGGATTCATCGAAGCAAATCATAAACTGACAGAGATTGCACCTCTCGTTCCCGACCGATTCAAGGAACTGGGGCATCAGGGATGGACAGCTATGCCCGTTACCGGTTCTCCCCAATGGTATACCTTGGTCACTTCACTTATTTTAGGGGTTGGGATCGGTTGTTTGGCACAGCCTCAATTGGTTGTACGTTTTATGATGGTGGAAAGCACCAAACAACTGAATCGCGGGGTGCTTATCGGCTGTGTATTCCTGATCGTGACTGTAGGAGCAATCTACCATGTCGGAGCTTTATCCAATTTATTTTTTATGAAGACTGAGGGCGTCGTTGCTTCCGAAGCTATAAAAGATATGGATAAAATTATTCCATTATTTATAGACCGTGCAATGCCGGAATGGTTCGGGGCAGTTTTCATGCTGTGCATCTTGTCAGCCAGTATGTCTACATTAAGTGCACAATTCCATACCATGGGAGCTGCGTTCGGAGCAGATGCTTTTCCGAACCTGGGACGTCGTAAAAATACAAATTCAACATTAGGAGTCCGTATCGGTGTATTATGTTCCATATTGTTGAGTTATATCATTTGTTATACATTGAGTGCAGGTATAATCGCCAGAGGCACGGCCTTATTTATGGGAGTTTGTGCAGTCACATTCCTTCCTGCCTATTTCTGTGCTTTATATTGGAAAAAAGCGACTAAACAAGGAGCTATAGCAAGTCTATGGACCGGAGCATTGGCAAGTCTGTTTGCTATGTTGTTCCTCCATAAAGCTGAAGCAGGTGCTGTTGGTTTGTGCAAAACATTGACAGGAAAAGATGTACTGATCGATGTGTACCCTTGGTTTGCAATAGACCCTATTCTGTTTGCGCTTCCGTTATCGGTTATGGCTATTGTTATAGTCAGTTTGATGACACAGGAGAAAACTAATAACATAAATATGGAATAGATTTGCATTTATTACATGTTAGAAAACACATATTAGCATTTTAACTATTGCTACTTATGGAAAGATCCGTACATTTGTACCGTGGTTTTTTCATAATAGTATTAGATTTAAGGTTAACAAAGTTGGTTAGGGCTTGTCGTGAGACAGGCTTTAATTTTTTATAGGCCGCCAGGATGGAATAGTTCAGATATTTATCTACCCAAAGAAGTTTATTCATATCTTTGTTTCTCTAAAACAAACTATATGAGAAAGTATTTGATTACCGGCTTCTTTCTGCTGGCATTGTTATTTCAAGCATGTGACAAAAATGAAGAATCCATTACAGAAGAATATGAAACAGTCGGATTGACTACAGAGATCAATATATCCGATGTCGATAACGCGCCTTATAAAGAGGCTATTTCGGAGGTGGCTTTCGTAGCGAGATTCCATGGTTTCGGCGGAATCGGTTCCCCTATCGATCCTCTGGGTAATGACACGCGTATCATGCTGAAAGTACCGTTCGATGAAAACGGAACAAAACTGATCCTGCCGGAAAATCCTCCCCAAGAACTTATGAGCAACATCGCATCCGACATTCCGTCAGGATTCGTGATAAGTGACACTAATGCGAAGACTATTTCGTTCGTTGAGATCGCCACTGACATGCCCGATTCGACGCGTGTTTTCGGATTCCTGTATATGAGTTATGAGGCAGCAAATATCGAGTACCAGCTGCAATATATATATTGTGACCGCGCAGTAACAATAACAGGATCAGGCAAAGACTGGTGGGATCATGCCATGACATATGACCTTAACCTAAAGAAAGGATGGAATATGGTGGTTGAAAAGACCATATATGAAAAGGATCTACAGATCAGAAGCACAACTCATTTAATGCCGGTCGATATGAAATGGAAGCGCAGCAGATGGATAGGCGGCAAATGAAAAAGATGATCAAATACTTTTGTCTGTTCCTGCTGATATTATGCAGTTGTAATAGAGGGAAAAAGGAGAATAATGTATTCCATGTAGCTGTTCTTCGAGGTCCCTCTGTTATAGCGTTTGCAAAGATGATTGAAGATTCTCCGGAGATAGATAGTAAACGGTTATCAGTCGATATAGTGGATTCTCCGGAACAAATGCAGGCTTTATTGATAAAGAGTGAAGCGGATCTGGCTGCACTTCCCATGATAAATGCAGCAAACCTGTATAATAAAGGTTTGAAGTATTCCCTGCTTGGATGTCCGGTTTGGGGAAACTTGTATATTGTCGAAAAGAAAGAATATAATGCTCCATCCCAGGGAACAAACACTTTGCATATTTTTGGCGCAGGTACTACTCCTGATATATTAACCCGTTATTATCTCAAACAAAAAGGACTCACTTATTCTTTGAATTATTCTTTTTCCACTCCCCAGGAAATAAGCCAGGGATTACTTAGCGGACAAATCCGAACAGCTGTAATGGCCGAACCATTTTTAAGCCTGATTCTCCGTAAAGACAGTACATTATATATAAAATCAAGCCTGAACAATCCGGACAGTACTTCGCCCGGATTCGCTCAAACCGCCATTGTATATGCTCCTTCTTTGCAAGGGAAAAGTACAATACTTGACAGTTTACTAGATGAATCCTGCCAGTTTGCTGTCAACCAACCGGAGCAGGCAATAAAGATTCTTGAAAACCGGAATATATTTGTGCCTGGATCACTGACCCCGGAAAGCATAGAGAGATGCCAGATTAAATATCTATCGACAAAAGAAGCTAAAAGAAGTATTCTCGATTTTCTTCGTCTGATAGAAAAATATGAACCGAAAGCCATAGGCGGAAAAGTTCCGAATGATGGTTTCATGCCTGAAAAACAATGAAAAAAGGACTTATCTCATTTATATCCATATGTTTGTTATTGCTATTCTGGCAACTGACTGCTTCCTACATGAATCAGCCGGAATTGATACCGTCCGTTCCTGATCTTATAAAAGCCTTATTTCAGTTGTTTGCCACCGATACTTTTTATAAAAGTATCTTTGCGACGGTTTTACGTGGAATATCCGGTATATTGCTGTCGTTAGCTGCTGCAATACTAGCTGCATTTTTGTTTGCCCGCTACGAATTACTTTATGAATTATTCCGGCCGCTACTGACGATCATGAGGTCTGTTCCTGTTATTTCATTCATATTATTAGCTTTGATCTTTCTTGATCCGGAAGGAATCCCATTGATGATCGCTTTTTTGACTATGTTTCCTCTATTGGCGGAAAACCTGACAAAAGGTATTATCAATCTGAAGCCCGGACTTTCCTTAATGGCAAGTCAATTCAGGATCAGTCGCAAAAACAAACTAATACATATTTATTATCCCCAACTCAAACCATTCCTATTCAGCGGACTTGTCTCTGCTATCGGATTCGGTTGGCGTGCAATCATTATGGGTGAAGTCCTTTCTCAATGTGCCTTCGGTATCGGCGGCGAAATGAAACGTGCCCAGCTATTTATATCGGTTCCAGAATTGATTGCCTGGACTATTATAGCCATTCTGATAAGCTTCCTTTTCGATAGGGGGATCAACCGATTATTACATATTAAATGGAATATACGATTTAGTAATACAACGTCAGAGAAAAATTATACCTCCGTCATTTATCCGATAAAAATGACAGACGTTACTTTTCAATATACCGATATAAAAGTATTATCCCATTTCTCATATACTTTTGAACCTGGTATCATTTATGGAATAAAAGCTCCTTCCGGTAGTGGCAAGACTACTTTACTGAATCTACTGGACGGTTCATTGAAACCGGACAAGGGGGAAATATCATCCAATAAAGAGCAAATATTCTCCGTTGTTTTCCAGGAACCTGAACTTTTATCCCATTTGACAGTGATGCAAAATATATGTCTACCGTTAGCTTCTGTCTACAACCATTCCTATTCAGAACAGAAAGCCCGGAAAACATTAGAAATCGTTGAAATGGAAGCATTTCGTGACCGTTATCCAAATGAACTCAGTTACGGACAACAACAACGTGTCGCTCTTGCCCGCGCCCTGGCATATCCTTCTGCAATCATGCTTCTCGATGAGCCATTTAAAGGATTGGATAAAGCCCTTGCTATTCGTATTATCGATCGGATGATCGCACGACAAACAGATCAAAAGCAGACCATTATTTTCACCTCCCATAATCAGGAAGAAATAGACCGCCTTGCTTCCGTAATTATCCGGTTACAAACTGTCAATTGATTTTTACAGGGTCGCAGGGTATTGTAAACCAGAATGTAGCTCCGGTA
Source organism: Parabacteroides sp. AF18-52 (assembly GCF_003479145.1). NCBI lineage: Bacteria > Pseudomonadati > Bacteroidota > Bacteroidia > Bacteroidales > Tannerellaceae > Parabacteroides > Parabacteroides sp. AF18-52. Next base: position 172,631 of record NZ_QUGR01000001.1, on the reverse strand, counting down.
CCTTCCTCCGATTCTACTCCGATCTCACCATTCAACATCGTTATAATAGTTTTGCAGATAGACAAACCTAGACCTGTCCCTTGCTTAAAACGATCCAGTTTAACAAACCGATCGAAAATAGTGTCTTGGTCTTCCTTTTTTATTCCTGTTCCCGTATCACTGACATAACCATAAATACCATTATCCGTCAGACGATAACCGAATCTGATAGTACCTGTCGATGTAAATTTTATGGCATTAGACAAAAAATTCGTCAGAACTTGTGTCAATCTTGTCTTTTCAGAAATAATACTATAATTAGTTCCGTCATTTTCAAAAATAACCTCTACTCCGGGATTCACCCGGCGCAAAAAAGCCTGTTCCTGTGGCTTAAAGATCTCGTTCAGGCTAAAGCTTGTATAAATGAACTCCAGTTTTCCCGATTCGATTTTGGAAATATCCAGAATATCATCGATCAACTGTAACAGAAATTCATTACTCGTTTCGATGATCTTAAGGTATTCCTGTTTGTCTTCCTCTGTTTCCGCCTGTGCCATCAAGGTCGAAAAACCTACGATTGCATTTAATGGTGTCCTTATTTCATGGCTCATATTGGCTATGAAAGCTGATTTCATCCGGTTGCTTTCTTCTGCCAATCGTTTAGCCTGTATATCTGCTTCATGACGTTTATCTATCGTAATATCCCTCAAAATACCGATCGCTTTCAATGGTTTTCCGTCTTTTCCATATTCGTAGACTTCTCCGATCTTTTCCAGCCAAATATATTCTTCGGAAAAATACCGGCAACGAAAGCTTAGGCGCAAAGACTCTATTTTCCCCTGGGCAAATGCATTTACAACATCCCGGTACATTTGTTGATCGTCCGGATGTATCTTTTCCGTAAAACTTTCATGGGATATATAGGCATGAATCATTTCTCCGTTCTCCACATGAGACAACTCGGCCGTTTCATTCACCACATCCCATATCCAGGGATAAATACGACCGGCCATGCAAGACAAAGCCAGTCTTTTATTATTTTCATGTAATTCTTCTTCTATTTGCCGCTGTTTGGTGATATCCCACGACATACCTAATAAATAAGGAGATTTGCCTTCGCGGGGAACAAGTAGTTTCATCGTATCCAAAGACCGCAATACACCTCTCGGATCGAGTATTTGTTCTACAAAACGTTGCATTTCACCTGTCTGAAGGACTTTCTCGTCCATATCCCTGAAAGACTGTGCAGCTACAGGATCCATAAACAGATCAAAGTCCGTTTTTCCAACAACATCATTGTGAAAACGGCCATATATCTGATTCATCATCGGGCTGGAATAAACATAACGAAAATCATCACCGGTATCCTTGACAAAGAAATACATTGGCACTGAATTCACTATATTCGATAATAACCCGGATAAATCCTTATATTTCTGCTCCAATGCATTTTCATCCAAATAAGAAAGTTCCATAGCCACTAATTTATTATTCCACAAAAGTGTTGAAAATAAACGAGAGTGACAAATAATAAAAGAAAGAACTTCCCGCAAAAAGTAAAATAGACAGCAAAAGATTATCTTTGTAGAATAGAAATTGAAATGAAAGAAATATGATGACATTATTCCATTCACTTATCTCCCGTTCCCTAAATATTTCGGCCGGGCAGGTTGAAAGAACAATAGGTTTGCTTAACGAAGGGGCTACAATACCGTTTATCAGCCGTTACAGAAAGGAAGTTACCGGAGGGCTGGACGAAGTTCAGATCGGGAACATCAAAGATCAACTGGATAAATTAACAGAGATCCAAAAGAGAAAAAATTCCATATTAAGCTCTATAGAAGAACAGGGAAAGTTAACTCCCGAACTCAAAAAACGTATTGAAGAATCCTGGGATAGTACAGAAATAGAAGATCTTTACCTGCCTTACAAACCGAAGCGGGTTACTAAAGCAGAGATTGCACGCAAGAAAGGTTTAGAGCCTCTTGCCAAGATTATCATGATACAAAATGAGTCTAACCTATTGGATCGGGTTAAAAACTTTATCAAGGGAGAAGTTAAAAATGCGGCTGAAGCCTTACAGGGTGCACGTGATATTATTGCTGAATGGGTGAATGAAAATGAAGGGGCACGTAATGCCGTACGTAATTCTTTTGCCCATACAGGGATCATTTCTTCCAAAGTAATCAAAGGGAAAGAGGAAGAAGGAGCTAAATACCTGGATTATTTCGATTTCAGCGAACCGTTGAATCGATGTAGTTCCCACCGCTTGCTGGCTCTCCGCCGCGGAGAAGCCGAAGGTATTCTCAGAGTCGGCATCTCTCCGGACGTCGATACGACCCTCGACCGGTTAAAAAGACGGTTCGTAAAAGGAAACAACGAAGTCTCAGACCAGGTTGCCAATGCTGTCGATGATTCTTTCAAACGTCTTTTGAAACCTTCCATTGAAACGGAATATGCTAATTTGAGTAAAACAAAAGCGGATGAAGAAGCTATCCGTGTTTTTGCAGAAAATCTACGCCAACTGTTATTAGCTCCACCATTGGGGCAAAAGCGAGTACTGGGAGTCGATCCGGGATATCGCACCGGATGTAAGTTAGTATGCCTGGATGCGCAAGGTAATTTATTACATAACGAAGCGATCTACCCCCACCCGCCACAGAATGAAAAAAGCAAAGCTGCAGCCAAGGTATCTCAATTGGTATCAACCTATGCAATCGATGCTATTGCTATCGGTAACGGGACAGCCAGCCGTGAAACAGAACAATTCATCACAAATATTCGCTATGAGCGAAAAGTACAGGTGTTTGTTGTCAGCGAAAACGGAGCATCCATCTATTCTGCATCGAAAGTTGCCCGGGACGAGTTCCCTGAATACGATGTAACGGTCCGGGGAGCAGTCAGCATCGGACGCCGGTTGATGGATCCGTTGGCCGAACTGGTAAAGATCGATCCTAAGAGTATCGGTGTCGGCCAGTATCAACACGATGTGGATCAGACAGCTCTAAAGAAAAGTCTGGATCAAACGGTAGAAAGTTGCGTAAATATGGTTGGTGTCAATGTAAATACAGCCAGTAAGCATTTGCTTACCTATATTTCTGGTCTGGGTCCGACACTGGCACAGAACATTGTCGATTACCGGGCAGAACACGGTCCTTTCCAATCCAGACGTGAATTACTGAAAGTTCCCCGTATGGGTGAAAAAGCATTCGAACAAAGTGCCGGATTTCTCCGTATACAGGGAGGAAAAACTCCACTCGACAATTCGGCCGTGCATCCGGAAAGCTATCCGATTGTAGAAAAAATGGCTAAGGATTTGAAATGTACAGTAGAGGAACTGATCACAAATAAAGAATTAAAGAAAAAACTGGATCTGAAGCTGTATATCACGGATAAAGTCGGTATGCCAACCCTGCTCGATATTATGGAGGAGTTGGATAAGCCAGGCCGTGACCCGCGCCAGGCCATTCAGGTATTTTCTTTCGATCCGACAGTGAAAACAATAGAGGACCTGAAAGAAGGACTTGTCTTACCGGGAATCGTAACCAACATTACGAACTTTGGATGTTTTGTCGATGTCGGTATAAAAGAAAACGGATTAGTTCATATCTCAGAACTGGCAGACCGGTTTATCAGTGATCCGACACAGGTCGTATCTATTCACCAACATGTTAAGGTAAAGGTTCTGAGCGTAGATTTAGTTCGCAAACGGGTTCAGTTATCTATGAAAGGATTATGATATGAAAGTAAATAAAACGAATGTAGCCAGACTGTTGGATAAAGCCAAAATATCTTATCAGTTGGTTCCTTATGAAGTGGATGAGAATGATTTGAGCGCTATCCATGTGGCAGAGCAATTAGGTGAGAATGTTGAACAGGTATTCAAAACTCTGATCCTTCATGGAGATAAAAGCGGATATTTTGTCTGTGTAATTCCCGGGGCTGATGAAGTAGATCTGAAAAAGGCGGCAAAAGTCTCCGGAAATAAGAAATGCGAAATGATTCCGGTAAAAGAACTGTTACCTTTGACAGGTTACATCCGGGGAGGATGCTCTCCTATCGGAATGAAGAAACATTTTCCTACTTATATTCATCAAACGGCAGAAGAATATGACAATATATATATTAGTGCCGGACAGCGGGGATTACAGGTTCAAATCGCACCAAAAGATCTAATTCGCGAAGTGAAAGCTGAAATATCCGATCTGATTATTGATAAATAAGATTCTAATAATAGCATAAAAAAACAGGACTGTTTATTTCTACATTGTGTATAGAATAACAAACAGTCCTGTTTTTTTATGCTATTATTAGAATTTCCTGAATATATATCTTTTACCTTCACTATTCAAAATCAACTGCTTTCCACTTAACTTTTCAATAGTAAATTCACGCGTTTTTGAACTCCAATCAGTACGGGGTAGAAAACTTGTTACAGGACGAGGATAATTATCTAACTCTAAAGTCAACGACGTCTCATCTTTTAATGTATTATAGCCATGCTGATTTGAAAAAGAATCAGCATCGGCAAGATATACCTGATACATAAACAATATATTCTGAAAATTATAAAATACCGTATCAGCCTGTATCACCTCTCCATTCGCTTCCACTTGCTGTAATTGCCATTTGCCTTCCAGCTTATGTTCCGTATCATTACTACATGCTGCCAGTATGATTACGACAGCGGCTATCATCCAGTATTTCACTTCCTTCATCTTATAACAATCCTTTTGTGCTTGGTAGCTCATATTTATAAATATCACGGCGTATCGCCATTTTTACAGATCGCGCCAAAGCCTTGAAAATGCCTTCTATCTTATGATGTTCATTCGCACCTTCCGCTTTAATGTTCAGATTCATGCGAGCCGCATCACTCAAGCTCTTAAAGAAATGAAGGAACATTTCCGTAGGCATATCCCCCACCTTTTCACGATGAAACTCAGCATTCCAGACTAACCACGGACGGCCTCCGAAATCAAGAGCCACACTGCATAAGCAATCATCCATAGGCAGGCAGTAACCGTAACGTTCGATGCCACGCTTGTCACCAAGGGCTTTAAGCAAGGCTTCACCAAGGGCAATCGCCGTATCTTCTATTGTATGATGCTCATCAACATTCAGATCGCCCTTTACACGTATAACCAAATCCATCCCGGAATGTTTTCCTATCTGATCCAACATGTGGTCAAAAAATCCTAATCCGGTCGAAATTTCGGTCTTGCCAGTGCCGTCAAGATTAACTTCTACATAAATATCCGTCTCTTTAGTAGTGCGCTGTACAATGGCACGACGCTCACCGGCAAAAAGATATTCAGTCACCTTGTCCCAGTCTTCCGTTATCAGGACCGGCGATATAGAAGGATTCTCTGCCAGTAACCGGGAAGCTTCTTCATCGGAAGGACGTAACCAAATACCTTTGGCTCCCAGATTTACAGCCAGTTGCATATCCGTCAGACGATCCCCGATCACATAACTGTTTGCTAAATCGTATTCACCACCGAGATAGTTACCCAGCATTCCGGTCCGCGGTTTGCGGTTGGGAGAATTATCTTCCGGAAAAGAACGATCGATCAGAATATCATCAAAGACAATCCCCTCGCCTTCCAGAGCTTTCAACATCTTGTTATGAGCTGGCCAGAAAGTGTCTTCCGGAAAAGAGGACGTACCCAATCCATCTTGGTTGGTCACCATGACCAACTCAAAGTCCAATTGTTTACGTATGAAATATAAGTTACGGAATACCTTTGGGTAGAACTCCAGTTTTTCCAGGCTATCCAGCTGGTAATCAACAGGAGGCTCTATCACTAATGTCCCGTCTCTATCGATAAAGAGCGCTCTTTTCATGCTTACATATTTTTTAAAGCCTTCAATAATGCATCGTTTTCTTCCGGTGTACCGACAGTGATACGCAGACAACCGTTACACAAAGTTACATTATTCCGGTTACGTACAATAACGCCTTTCTTTACCAATTTATTATATACTGAATCAGCTTTACCGACATTTACCAGGATAAAGTTGGCATCGGTCGGATACATTTTCTGCACAATCGGCAGCTCCGGCAAAGCAGCCTGCAAACGAATACGCTCAGACATGATACGGCGCAATTGCTCCAGCATCTGTCCCTCATTGTTCAATAATTCCAGAGCCTGCTTCTGTGTCAGCATATTGACATTGTAAGGATATTTGATTTTGTTCAATATCGCTATAATTTCAGGTGAGGCAAATGCCATTCCCAAACGGAGACCTGCCGCTCCCCACGCTTTGGAAAGTGTCTGTAGCACGATCAGATTCGGGAATTTCTTTAATTCCGGGAGAAAAGAAGGCTCTGCCGAGAAATCAATGTAAGCTTCATCCAGTACAACGATTCCTTCAAAATCAGTCAATATCTTATAAATTTCATCCCGGTCCAAGCTATTTCCCGTCGGATTGTTCGGCGAACAAAGGAAAATTACTTTCACCCACTCGTCCACTTCTTCCAGTAACTTGTCTGCATCCAGTTCAAAGTCAGCCGTTAATTCGACTTTTCTAAATTCTACATTATTTACATTTGCTGCCACTTCATACATACCGTAAGAAGGAGCTATGCTAACGATGGTATCGATTCCCGGATCACAAAATGCACGGATCACGAGATCGATCGGTTCATCACTGCCATTTCCCAGGAAGATAGAATTACGGTCCACATCTTTTAATTCGGCAATCCTGTCTTTCAACTCCCACTGCAACGGGTCCGGATAACGGTTATACGGTTCGTTATAAGGATTCTCATTCGCATCCAGAAAAACAGACGCACTGCCGTGAAACTCGTCCCTTGCAGAAGAATATGGCTTCAAGTCCCAGATATTAGGTCTTACAAGTTTTTTTAAATCCATCATATTGTTTTTAATCTTATTGTTACTGCATTGCGGTGAGCATCCAGCTGTTCGTTTCCGGCCATGACCTGAATGGTTCCACCTAAACTCTTAATACCTTCGGCAGTGATCTCCTGGAAGGTTATTTTTTTGATAAAACTATCCAGGTTCACACCGCTGTATGCTTTAGCATATCCATTGGTAGGAAGTGTATGGTTCGTACCAGAAGCATAATCACCAGCACTTTCGGGTGTATAAGGGCCCATAAACACACTTCCTGCATTTTCAATCTGTTCTGCAATATAGGCATAATTTCCGGTCTGTATGATCAGGTGTTCCGGAGCATACATATTTGTGAAATCGATCACTTCCTGTTCATCCTTCAATACGATTATACGGCTGTGTTCTAATGCCTTTTCCGTAATTTCCTGACGGGATAGTGCAGACAATTGACGACGGATGGCTTCGGCTACAGAAGAAACCATGTTTTCGGCCGATGTAACCAGAATGGCCTGGCTATCCGCTCCATGTTCAGCCTGTGAGAGAAAATCAGCAGCAATAAAGTCCGGATTAGCTGTTTCATCTGCAATTACTTCCACTTCAGAAGGGCCGGCCGGCATATCGATAGCTACATCTTTCAGGCTGACAAGCTGTTTGGCTGCCGTTACATACTGGTTGCCGGGACCAAAGATCTTATATACTTTAGGTATGGACTCCGTTCCGTAAGCCATCGCAGCAATAGCCTGTATTCCACCGGCTTTAAATATTTTGCTGACACCAGCTGCACGGGCGGCGAAAAGAATAGCCGGATGCACCTTGCCTTCCCGGTTCGGAGGAGTACATAAAACGATCTCTTTACAACCTGCAATATGTGCCGGCACAGCCAACATTAAGACTGTAGAAAACAGAGGTGCCGTTCCTCCCGGAATATACAGGCCGACTTTCTCTATTGCAACTGCTTTTTGCCAGCAGGTTACACCGGGAGTCGTTTCTATTTTATGTCCAATGAAACGTTGGGAAGCATGAAACTTCTCTATATTGTCTTTAGCTGTACGAATAGCCTGCTTCAATTCTTCGGAGACAAGTTCACAAGCTTCTTCTATTTCGGCTTCCGATACCTGAAGATCCGTTAATGTTACTTTGTCGAACTTTTCTTCATATCGCTTTACGGCAACATCACCTTCCTGGCGCACTTCATCCAATACGGTACGGACCGTGTCAAACAAAGTCGTCACATCCAAAGCAGGCCGTTTGACCAACGAAACCCACTCTTCTTTTGACGGATATTTTATTATTTCCATAATTGCACTCTATATCTATATTCTAAAAACTCCTATCATAATCTATCATATCTATTACTTAATTCCCCGCACTATTTACACCCCATCTCAACGATGCTGACACCGGGTGTAAAGGGCATTGAGACCCGGGTGTCACCGGACGTATGATAGTTGTTATACATTTTATTAAAGTATCATCTTCTCAATAGGAATAACCAAAATACCTTCTGCTCCCAACGATTTAAGCTTTCCGATAATTTCCCAGAAATGTTTCTCTGCAATAACAGACTGTACAGAAACCCAGTCGCCATTTGCCAACGGCGTCACCGTCGGGCTCTTCATACCCGGCAACACTTCTATGATCTCATCCAATTTGTCTTTCGGAGCATTCAGCAATACGTATTTCTTTCCTTCTGCTACCTGGATTGCTTCAAAGCGGAACAACAATTCATCCAGGATCGCCAGCTTTTCTTCCGACAGATTATTATTGGCGATCAAAAGCGCTTCGCTTTGCATGATCACTTCAACCTCCTTCAATTGGTTGCTGACCAACGTACTGCCTGAGCTGACAATATCAAAAATGGCATCAGCCAAACCGATACCCGGAGCAATCTCAACTGAACCGCTGATAACATGCAAATCGGCCTTTACGCCTTTTTCTTTCAGATACGCCTTCAGGATCTCCGGATATGAAGTAGCGATAGTCTTTCCTTCAAACCATTCTATTCCCTGATAATCTTCATCTTTAGGAATAGCCAAAGACACACGGCATTTACTAAATCCCAGTCGTTTAACCAGGCGGGCTTCCCCTCCTTTTTCTACATATTCGTTCTCTCCAACAATACCTATATCAGAGACTCCATTCGCTACCGATTGAGGTATATCATCATCACGCAGGAACAACACTTCCACCGGAAAACCTTTTGCCGATAAAAGCAAAATACGCTTTCCCCTGTTCAGTTTGATACCTGCTTCTTCCAATAATAGCATTGTTTCATCGTATAAACGACCTTTTGATTGTACTGCAATTCGTAACATGTTTGTTTTTATTTTAATAATTATATTCTTTCCAAAAACAAAATAAGGCTTACCAAATAACGGCAAGCCTTACTTAATTATATTATGCGTATCTACACACCTCACAGCCCACCGAACTATTGCCCGTTGTAATGATGATGATGGTGATGTGATACTTTTCTTCTCATTTGTTATTTTATTGATGCCGCAAAGTTACAATAATAATTGAAAATGCAAATAAAACTATCAAAAGATTAGCGATCAGGCCCACTTTTTTTCTAGGATGCCAGTTTTATGCCGATAATTCCGCATATGACCAGCATAGCGGAAAGGATACGCCATATGCCTGCCGAATCACCGAAAATAAAGATGCCGATCAATAAAGTTCCGACAGCTCCTATGCCGGTCCATACCACGTAAGCCGTTCCGATCGGGATTGTCCGTTGTGCCAGATATAAAAAGTATCCGCTCAAAGCCATTGAGATAACAGCGACCGAAAGATAAAGAAAACGTGATCCCGTCGTTTGTGCCAGTTTCATACCGACAGGCCAGCCTATCTCAAACAGGCCGCCTAACAATAAATAAATCCATCCCATAATTTCATCTGTGTTTTAATCTATATAAATGATCGGCTTGCTGCCGTATTTTATTAGCCAGCATTGGCGGATAATCCGGATGATCGGTAAAGAAAGCATCGACCTCTGCCCTCGCCTCCGGAGATGTATGTCCGGACAACAACGCTCGTACCCAGGCTGTCGGGAAGAATATATCGCCGGTCCGCTGCACCTCCTGCATCGCCTCCAAAGCCGGACAAATATATTTTATCGCCCCTTCCTGTCTCAACCGGTGATTCAGATTTGCCAATGCGGCAGACGCCCAGGGTTCTATCCGACGGTTCTCTGCAACCAGCAAAGAAGCGAAGACACTGTCACGCATCTCTTTATGGGGAGAAACAGACGGCGAGATAAACTGATACTCCCGTTTCCGGTCCGGATTTGTTATACGCGAAAGTTGGGTATTAATAATTTCGTCTGCCTGTTCCGGCAGATGAAGGGCCAATATATAAGATAATCCGATATAATCATTCTCACTTAACGAACACCCGGCAGGAGCCTGCTCTTTCTTCCACAAATCATATAATGAAGCGATCGCTTCAGGTGACTGAACGATTGAACGATACGAACGGAAAGCCTGCAAACGGTGTTGTGGGACAGAAGAAGCCGTAACGATCTGCCATAACGTTTTTTCCAATAAAGCAGTATCTGCCGGATAAAGACGTTGACAATTGCCTATATATCCCAAAGCGGCAGAGAACAACAATGAATTATTCTCCTTCGGCAAATAATCCAGCATAGCCTCCATATAAGAAGTCGGTGAAATAGTTCCGTTCAGCAGATTTTCATATAAAGTAATCAGTATAGAACCTCTCAGCAACTCATCTTTACAGGCCGGAAGATATGACGCACAAGCCTCGGCATCCGCTTTATTCAACCGGAAAAAGCCATATCCTTTTCCATCTGTATTCGGAATAATGAAACACCCCTCTTTCGGAAGCTTTTTTAATTCCTTTCGGATGGAATTTGAATTTCTCCCGAGAGAAACTGAAATTTCTTCCGGATCCCCGTTTTTAGGAACTATCAGAAAAGATAAATCCTGCGGCCAGTTCAGTCCCCGGTTGAAAGGATCGTTTTGTGAGACAACCAAGCTATCTCCGACAACGGAGGCTGTGATCTCCGGCATCCCTTTTTCATTCACCCAGATATGGCTCCAGGTTGCCAGATCATCATCCGTATATTTATCCAAAATAGTAATCAATCCTTCCCAGGTTGCATTTCCGTAAGCATATGTTTTCAAATATTCCTGTATCCCTTTCCTGAATGCCTCTTTTCCCATCTTCTTGATCAACATTTCCAATACGACAGGAGACTTATCATAGATAATATTACCATAAACCAAACCGGCATTACGCAAATTATCCAGATCCTGTTTGATCGGATTGGCACCGGCTGTACGATCTTCCGAATAAGCAGGCGGAATATAATCCTGCATAAAATTCAAGGCATGATTGATATTCGGGTATAATGGCTCGACAATCTGGGAAGCAAAATAGTTGGCAAATACTTCTTTTGTCCAGACATCGTCAAACCATTTCATCGTCACATAATCGCCAAACCACATATGTGCCGTTTCATGGGCAATCAGGGCACTCCGACTCAGCTGTTCGTTCAGTGTCGGATTTTCATTCAGGAACATCCGTCGGTCTGTATAGAATGTGGCTCCGGTATGTTCCATTCCACCAAACTGAAAACCGGGAAGGATGATCAGATCGTATTTAGCAAAAGGATACGGTACAGCCGTATAATCTTCCAACCAGGCCAATGCGTCAAAAACTTCGGATGCGATATCCGGACATTGGGCTATTTTCTTAGGCTCTGTCTCCCGGTGATATATAGAGATTTCTCTGCCATCCCGAGTATAGGTCTCACGAATAAACTTTCCGGCAGTAAATGCAAACAGATAAGTACTCAATGGCTCCGTTTCCTTAAAAGATATGATTTTCCGTCCGGGAACAGAGATCGTGTCGGTCTTTCCGATCGCACCATTCGTAACTGCCTGCCATTCAACCGGCACTTCCAACGCCAATGTAAACAGTGACTTCATATCCGGTTGGTCAAAACAAGGGAATGCAGTACGCGCCCTGTCAGGCACCAACAATGTATAAAGAAACTCATCCCGCCTGTTCAGAGACTGGTCAGCCGGGGTGAAAGCTATATTGACTTCATTCTCTCCTACTTTACTCCGATCTGCCGGAATAATAATATGTTCATTCCTGACTTCATAAGGAACTTGCTCCCCATTCAGTGCAACCAAAGCTATCTGCGAGGCTTCTCCCCTGAAGTCAATAATGACCGGAAGCTTCTCTTTCAGGGATAACCGGATTACCGCCCTACCCTTTACCGGTTCCTGTTTAGATTCCGGAATAGAGAAAAACAGATCATATTTTACCTGCCCGAAATGTTCTTTTCTGAACTGAGCCAGTTCGTGACTGACTCCCGCTTCCTGCAAAACAATATCTTTCTGCTGTGTTGCACAAGCAGAAAACAGACCTACAGTTACTGCTCCTGCCACCTGAAAAATAATATGATTTGTATGTGTCATTCTTTTTTACTCTCTCAAATATTCAGCGATCGACATAAAGTTACGCTCCAGTAAATACATTTGCGACGCCATAAAAGTAAAAAATTCTCCCCAATCTTGTTTGCGGTGAAAATCTATTCCTTCTTTGGCAATGTAAATACGTGCAACTTCTTTTCCGGTTTCCCGGACAAAACAAATATCCCAGATCAACCCTTCGGGAAAATCCATTTCTAACGTTTCCTTATACCAGGTGAGACGTTCATACATCTCCAAACGAAGTTCTTCACTCCGGTGATTCACTTCCAAGATCACATAGGCTCCGTTACGGCTGACATCAAATTTCAATTCGACACCTTTCACTTTGGTATCGTATAAAGTCCATATTTTCTTTCGGTCCCGCAGATAAGGCTGTACTTCACAATAAGCGGCGAAACTTTCCCAAAATTCCAGTTTCAGGTTCTTTAATTCGTCTTTACTATACATCTTTTTTAGTTGACAATTGACAGTTAACAGATGACAGTTAAAAAGAGGGGACTAAAACCACCTGTCAACCGTCATCTGTCAACTGTCAACTATTTATAAATATCTTTCTTCCTTAATCTGATAACTTCTCCATACCCAGCCAGTTCCTTCATGTCGATACGTCTTGAATCACCAACTACCACATAAACAAACGGTTTCAAACGGACATTATGCCGGTAAAAACGGACAATATCTTTCATATCCATCTCTGAAATACCTGACAACAATGCTTCATTCGGGTCGTTATCGAAACCTGCCCTTCTGAAAGATGCCACTTTCTCTGATAAGTCCCTGAAAGGAGGAAAATCATTATTCACCTGATTTACGATAGATTGCTTGACTGTAGAAACCCGCTCCGGCTTCTCCGGCATTTCGCGGATCAGCGAGCACATAACCGCCATCGCATCCAATGTCTTGTCACTCTGTGTAGACAGCATTGTAACAAACTCTCCGGCTTTCCCCGATAATTGGTGGGGAGGCAATATATAACGCCCGCTCACCCGATAAGCCAAAGAACGGAACTCTCTGATCTCCTGAAACATCAAAGAAGACATATCTCCGCCGAAATAAACCGAGAATAACCGGGAAGCATGACGTGACCAGGCATCATCGGTAGCCTCTCCTTTTGTATAAGCGTAAATGATACTTTGCGATGCCGTTGGCATATCCATAAAGTAAACGAGCGGTTTATCATATAATTTTGCATCCCGGTAATAAGGTTCTTTTACAGCAACAGTCATTTCCTGCAACGGAAGTGTCGCCTTTATTTGCCCCGTAACCTGATCGGCAGACAACGTCCCGCAATAATGCAAATCACATTCCATCCGGCGAACATCGGCAAAGACATCCAGTAAATCCTTCCCTTTCAACTTCTTGACCTCTGAAAGCGACAATTTATTCAGAAATCTCGATTGTTCCCCATATTTCACCTTCTCCAACATGGCACCCGCAATATTATCACTCGATTCAAAGAAGGCTTTCTCCATTATTTTGGCATCATTTATAACCTGCCGTATTTGTTTATCATCAGCTTTGACATGCGTGATAAAATCACCGGCCAACTGAACGGTCTCCTCTAAATGATTATCAAAACCGGTAACACGGACAATGAACTGCTTATCGTTCGCATCGAAAGACATCGTGCTGCCCAACACCTGCAACCGTGTCCGGAATTCCTGGAACGATAAAGAATCTGTGCCCAGGAACTGGAGATAATTTGCCAGATACTTCAATTTGGGTTGCTCCAACGTACCTATCTGATACACCATATTCAGTGTAAACACATCCGTAACCGGATTTATCGTTGTATATAAGGTTGCCAAAGGCGTTAGTTGAGTGATCTGAACATCTTTACTAAAATCGATAAAACGAGGTGATACTGTTTGTACAGGCAATCGTTCCAGCTGTTTGGCATACTCGGATGATGCTTCCGAGTTTTTAGGAACGACCGGATTGAAGTCTGGTTTTGGCAGATTGTCCTTTGGGTATTTTCCCGTCGTTTTAGTGACACACAGATAGTTTTCACTAAAATATTTGCGGGCAACGCGGATAACATCCTCCCGCGTTAATGCCTCGATCTTGGATACATCCTGCAAATAATCCTCCCAGCTTTTACCCTGCGAATAGATTGTCATCATAATGCGGGTACGCGAATCGATACTTTCCAGATCGGTAGCATACTGGCGACGTTGTTCCTCTTTCAGGCTATTGAATATCTCATCACTGAAATCTCCCTCTTTTATCCGGTTTATTTCTTTCCAAACCAACTTTTCCGCCCCGCCGTATGTCTGGAACATAAGTTTCGGAATAACAGCCACTGCCAATATACCGGATTCATTCAAATTCTCATTCATTGCCATCGAGGCCATTATTTTCCGGTCGACCATCAGTTTATCCAGAAAACCTGTTCCATTGGCATTGTTCAGCATATTAACGGCAACGGCAAGTGCGACCTGGTCTTCATGGTTGGCGGGAAGTCCACGGAATCCCAATCCCATCGCTTTTACTAAAGGAACAGGAAATTTCACCTTCATTCTCTCTTTACCTTTAAAAGGAGGCAAAGCGACAGTCTCTTTTTTAGGTGCTTCACCCGGACGAATACGTGAGAAAGTCCTTTCGAGGATGGGTAATACAGTCTCCGTATCAAAATCGCCGCTCAACATCAAAGCCATATTGGACGCTACATAATATTCCTCAAAGAACTTCCGCATCTCTGTCAAGCGCGGATTCTTCAGGTTCTTTGTACTCCCGATAATCGGATAGGCATAAGGATGCGGTGCAAAATAGCGCTCAAGCAAACGATCCATAACCTGGCCGCCAATAAAATCACCATACATATTCTTTTCTTCATACACAGTCTCCAGTTCGCTTTGGAACATACGAAAAACCGGATTCAACAGGCGTTCGCTGTTTATTTCGGCCCATTGCTCCATGTATTGCGGAGAAAAAGTATTGAAATAGAACGTAACATCATAAGATGTCGCAGCGTTCAATCCCGAACCGCCATATTTGGAGATCAGGCGGTTGAACTCATTCGGAATAACATAATCGGAAGAGCGGATGCTCAACTCATTGATATCTTTCTGGATTTCTGCACGGGCAAGTTCATCTTCTGTCGCAGCAAGTTCGTCATATTTCATAGCTATAGAATCCAGCAGGACTCTCTCCGCTTCATAATCCACCGTACCAATCTTATCGGTTCCCTTGAACATCATATGCTCAAAATAATGAGCGATCCCTGTATCCGGACAGTCTTTCGATCCTGCCTTCACAACTACGGCTCCGAAAACTTTCGGCTGACTATGGTCTTCATTCAGCCAGACGGTTAATCCATTATCCAGTTTATGTTCTTTTACTTCAAGCGCTTTTGTATTCTGAGCGGTTAACAGATTTGTACCAGTTGCAAATAACATCATCGTCAAGAATGCTTTCATGGCTATATTTTCACCATCAATTATAACTTACAAAGATAGCTCATTTCCACAAGTAAATAGGATTTGATAAGATATTTTTGGACTATTCTTTCAAATCTGAAGCACAAAACAATATCCCCGCCCCTTTTCAAGAAAATGGGACTTTGTTTTCCTTTTATTAAGACACCTACTACTTTACAAAACCGTACCAAACTCATATTTATTCTTTCCTTTGCGGAACAATAATGAAAACGAACACTAGTATGCAATATCTTAATATCGCAGGTTTTAATATATTATTGGATTTTGACTTCAACCCCTTTCTCGAAATGAAGAATTTTATCCCCTTCATCGGAAAAAGCCAGGAGAAGCAAGCTACAGACCTGTGTACCATCTCTGTCTATCCCGGCAGAGAAATAAAAGATATACCCGTATTCGTGTATTCAACCACCACAGAAACAGGTTCCTATGGTATATATCAAAACGATGATTTGAATATAGTCATATACCAGTCTGCCGAGTCAGGCAACAAATACCGGTTGCTGGCCGACAAAACATGGAAAGAACTCACAATCGACTTTGTTCCGACCACAAGTGCCGAAAGTCCGACTGTCTTAAATCTGTTTCTCATGTTGGCCTTTATTTACAGCTCTTCATTTCATGATACAGTTCTGATTCACGCGTCTTCCATCAAAAAAGAAGAAGAGGGATTTGCTTTCTTAGGCCCTTCCGGAATCGGCAAAAGCACCCATTCCGACCTGTGGCTGAAATACATCCCCGGTTCTACTTTATTGAACGACGACCAGCCGGCAGTCCGTATAATAGGAAACATACCTTATATATATGGCACTCCCTGGAGTGGAAAAAGAGACTATTATCGAAACGAAAGAGCTCAGCTGCAAGCCCTCTACAAAATGGAGCAAGCAAAAGAAAACCGCTTGAAGCGATTGTCTGCCATTGACACATTCCGACTTTTACTGGCCTCCGCATCTATGATACGCCACGACAAGCCGACTTTCAATGCGATCAGTCAGACTTTGGCCCGACTTGCAGGAACCGTTCCTGGCTACCATTTGCAATCAAGGCCAGAACGAGAAGCTGCCGAAATATCTTACAACAGAGATAGATAATTGTTTAATTTTAATACGAATAGAAAGTGAAAAAAGAAAATTTAAAAATGTACGAGAAACCAAAAGTGGAAGTCGTAGAAATCCACTTGAATGAGTGTATCGCTGGTAGCGCTGTTCAAGTTAAAACAGGAAGTTATGATTCACGTTATTATGGAACAGACACTAGTGATTGGAACCAAGGTTGGGCTAATTTTAATTAATTTAAAAATATTACGAATCAATGAAAACCCTAATTAAATTATTAGCATTTAGCAGTTTATCGTTTTTTGCATTTACTGCATGTAACGATGATATTGAAAGCAACGGACAAGAAACACCTATTGAAAGAGTTTGGACAAATGTCACTATGCAGCTTTCAGAAACAGCACAAGGCTCCATCGAAGGGGAAGACTTAACTATAACCAAAAGTGGTTCCTCACTATGGGATAACTCAAGTGCTTTAATAAATGGCAAAGCTCCTGGTATTTATCCATTGGATGAAGTATATCTAGTAAAAGTTGTAGATGCAGCAAATAGACAATGTGAATCTACAAAAGCAAACATAAGTTCTGATGGAAAGGTAACTTGGTTTACAGCTAAAAATGGAGATGTAGCCATAATAAAAGGAGAAAATGGAAAAGAACTTACATTGAGTAATAATGACTTAGTTTACTTTTCTTCTCAAGAGAATGTCACAAAAACAAATGCAGAAGAATCATCGATTCTTGGTATAGGTGTATATAAACCCATTGGTGACATATTATTCGTAAGTCCAAATGCTTTACAAGTCAAAATAGAAAATGATAAAATAGTTCTTACATCTGTAGAAAATGAGGAAACATACGAATTAGCATTAGTAGAGGACAAAGAAACCTCTACAGAGAATATTATTAATTTAGAACGTGCTACGACAATATTAAGTGTACGAGTTGCTCTTAATCCTCAAAATGAAGGTGATAGAAATAATATCGAGTACATAAAAGAATATATCAAGGATCGACTAAGTGAAGATTTAAAAGATACACCTGTAAGATTCCGTGCTCGTTTCTTCTTTGCCGGCTACCCGAATTCGTATGATATGACAAGAATGAATCCTATATCGGGAAATGCTACTGATTATACAGCTATCAGCAATAAATGGTGTGATCTTACCAATGGATTAGAATATCCTGTATTCGATACACCGACTGCATATTTTGCAGGTTTCAAAGATTCATCTTGTCCTTATCTTACACCACATGATTTCTCCGAGGGACTTAAAGCAACTATTTACTTTACTTTTGAAATTTCCAAGGAAGGAGCAAGTGATGATGCAGATCCTCTATATAGAGGTACTATCGAAGGTAAGTTCAATGCCTTTGAAATTATGAAGAGAAATAATCATATGGGTGTGTTATTCACAATCAACTTATCTACATTCGATGAATTATTCAATCATCCATATAAAAAGAGTCTCGTTACCCGTTCAGCCGTTGAAGACGAATTATTCGGTACAATGTTAAATGGTGATGTAGACATTGATTATAGATCCAAATAACACATAAAATTTTATCATGGAGCTCCCCTCCTCTACCCGTATCATCCAGCTGTCGAATGAATTAATCATTCAAGAAGTGGCAACATGTTTACGTAAAGGACAGACAGCTACCATACGTATAAAGGGGAACAGCATGTTCCCCTTTTTGCGCCATGAAAAAGACGCCGTCCGGCTGCAATCTGTTCATCCGGACAAACTCAGATGCGGGCAAATCGTATTATTCAAATACGGCCCCGTTTATCTCTTACACCGGATTATCCGTATCGAAGCCTCACAGCTTTATATCCGCGGTGACAACCGAATCGGATTTCCACTTGAAATTGTAGACAAAGATGCTGTCGTAGGATACGTCACCTCCATCCAGCGAGGAACCCGATGGATGCCTCCCGAACACTTCGGATGGCAACTAATCTCCTCCCTCTGGATACACTCATATCCGCTACGGCTCCGACTCTCAAGCTTAAAAAAACACATTCGAAAAATCCTAGAACAATCAAACTTATGAAAACCTTTAAACTTAAACAAGGCTATAAAATACAAGAAATAGCAGAAGAAAAAGTCCTTTTCCCTGTCGATATGGCCAATGTGGATTTCACCAATATGCTCGTGCTCAACACCACCTCCACCTTCCTGATTCAAATGCTGCTCGAAAAAGCATACAGCAAGGAAGAGTTGGCTACAGCCCTGGCCGACCAATTCGACGTAGACCACTCTACCGCCGAATCCGATATCGAAGAACTGATAAACACCCTGCAAAACTTACATATCCTGGATACCGACATCCAAGAAGCATGAAGCAGATACTCTACTATTTCTTCCATCTTTCCAAAGGCTTTCGGAAAGAGATAATCAGACTCATTTCCGTGGGAGCAATCGAAGTTGCGCTCTCGCTTATCATCGTATGGTTTTCCAAACGGGTAATCGACACCGCAACTCACTCACGCGAAGGGGCCTTACTCCCGCCCCTGCTCCTGATCGGAGGCTGTTTCCTGTTCTCCATCATCTGCCGGGCGTTCCTCTCCAGATGGTCTGTGCTCCTGCAAACCCGTCTGCAAAACACCCTGCTTCACCGTTACTTCTCCACCCTGCTCCATGCCGAGTGGAAACCGGCGCAAGCCTTTCACAGCGGCGATATCATGTCAAGGATGCACACCGATATCAACGACGTAGTCAATACCTTCGTCACCGCCATTCCCCAAGTCATCCTGATGCTATTTAGCCTGTGCGGAGCATTCTACTTTCTATACACGATGGAGCCTATCCTGGCCGGTGTCATAGTCGGAATGATTCCCTTCATCCTGTTGCTCAGCAAGGCCTACTTCAAAAAAATGCGAAAACTATCGACTGAAATCAAACAGTCGTCCAGTCATATCAAACAATTCTTCCAGGAATCCATCCAGCGTAGCGAAATAGTAAAGGCACTCCGCTTCGAAAACCTGCTCCTGCACCAACTGAACAACCGCCAGTCGGACTACATCGGCAAGGTCAGACAGCAGAACACCTTCTCAATCTTCTCCAACCTGGTACTGTCCATCGGTTTTCTGTCCGGCTACCTGGTAGCCTTCACCTGGGGCGTTTACAGCCTCCAAAGCGGTGAAATCTCATTCGGCACCATGACAGCCTTCCTGCAACTGGTCAGCATGATTCAAAGCCCGGCTCTCGGTCTGGTGCACACCATCCCCGGCTTTATCACTGCCTACACATCAACCGAACGCCTGAAAGAAATCAATTCCCTTCCGGAAGAGACACAGGAAGCTTCTCTCCGCCCAATAGACTGCACGAAGCTGCAGCTTCAACAGGTCACCTTTTCCTACACGCCGGAAAAGCCTGTCCTGACAGATATAAATATGGAATTTCGCTCCGGCGAAATCACTGCCCTGGTCGGTCACAACGGATGCGGCAAGACAACCCTGCTCCGCCTGCTTCTGGCACTGGTATCTCCCTCCCAAGGCCATATCGCCCTGACAGACAGCCAGGGCCACATCCATACAATCGGAAAACAGACCCGTATCAATTTCTCATACGTGCCACAAGGAAACTACCTTTTCTCCGGCACGGTACGCGATAACTTAAAAGCAGCAGCCCCCTTAGCTACAGACGCCGAACTTTTGCAGGTATTGAAATCGGTCTCCGCCGATTTCATCCTGCAAACAAAAGAACAATTAGATTTGAAATTAAGAGAAGGTGGAGAGGGCTTGTCCGGTGGAGAGACACAGCGCTTGGCCATCGCCCGCGCCCTGCTTTGCCCGGGAAAAATCCTCTTATTAGACGAAATTACTTCTTCCCTGGATGAACAAGCCGAACGAGAAATCCTGGCTTTACTCAAAAACAATGTAAAAGATAGGATTATTATATTGGTATCGCATAAGCGGCAAGTGGTGGAGTTGTGTGATGAGGTTTATTTGTTAGGGTGAAGTTAGTGTAAAAAACGCTCTTTAAAGGCTGTATTCAGTGATGTAAAAAATAATTTCAGTTTCTTTCTTGCCAGTTTCGGATAGAAAGGGTATAAAATAAATATCTCCTTTAATATATTTCCATACCAATAAATCCGCTCTCTTAGTATTTGAAGAGAGAAAGAATTTCCTTTTTTCCAAATAGTAAACTTGCACTTCTTTCTCTTCTTCAGACCAAAATTACCCAATTTTCGGATACAAAACCATAATAGTCTTTTGAAAAATAACCTATCATAAATATTTAATGACCAAGAAGCTGAAAGATTAACCGAACCGATACCAATGTATTCAAAGCCGACAACAGTAAACACCCGCACAAACCGAGCCATCCCTTCTTTCCTTAGCTCTTCCATGATACTTGCATAATCCAATTCCGGAAATTGCTTAACGAAAAGTACCCAGTCACACAAATGACGTAAACCAATTCCCCCGTTAAAAAGATGTTTAGCCGCATGTTTCAGCAGCATAATAGCATTCTCCCTTGTTTCCGGAACACGATACAAAACACCCTCCTTCTTCACAAGTTCACACTTTCTATTCTGCAAAGAAGAAGGATTCGAATTATGCGGATAATGCAATTCGACCAATATATCCCGAATATAAATCATATCATGTTGATGACTGCGATTATGATCAAACTTAATCTCTCCCCATTGTTTCAAACACTCTAAAGCCTTATCATACGAATCCGGTATATAAAGATCCAAATCACCAGTCATTCTCAACAAAGGCTGCGGATAAAGAAGCGCAATGCCAATCCCCTTCATCACAATCGGGTAAACTCCGGCCTGTTCAAAACTGGCATTTACTTCGGTCCAGACACTCCGGATTTTCTGGTTATATCCCTGAATAGCCTGTGCCTCCGCCATCCAGGAGAAAAAAAGTTGCCGGGGAGGACGAAAAGCCTTCGGCAAACGTTCTACCGCCACATAACAGATGCCTGTTACTGCCTGGTCGTGCACCGCTTCCCATATCACCATCCACTCCGAGGCATCCAATCCCTCAAAAAAGGAAACATCCGGCTCTTTATCCCATATCCCGGACTTTATCAACTCCAGAAAGGCTGCTTCCGCCTTATTTTCCATAGAACGCTTCATCATCAAACTCCTCAAATTTTAAATGAGTAAATTCTTTCCCTGCAAAATCAGCCCGCACGCTCTCCGGAACACGCCCGTATTCATTTTTAAAAATACGATAAAAGGTACTTCTCGAAGGAATCCCGCACTGGTTCGCAATATAATCGATCTTATAGTTGGGATTCTTCACTAATAAATAACAGGCATATTTCAGTCGCAGATGGGTCAAATACCGATAGAAGGTCTTTTCACGGCTAAAAGAACGAATTGCCATCGATAGATATTTATCATTGCTTCCGCATGCGGAAGCAACCGCCCGCAAAGAAATAGCGGGCGATCTGAAACGCAGTTCCTGTATCATGTATTTTTTAAACACATTATAGATCAACTGCAATGTTTCAATCTTTACTTCCGTAGCCATAAGTATATCCTTTTCCGTAATAACCATATCCATACCCATAGTTATAACGGATATCTACGCCATTCAATAAAATAGCCATATTTTTCAGCTTATTGCTTTTATACAGCTTTTCTACCTCCGGTAATAATCGTTTGTCCATATATCCGGCACGCAATACATAAAGTGTCAGGTCGGCTACACGGTTAACGATAATTGCATCCGCAATCATATTAGAAGGCACATTATCCAGTATCACGTAGTCGTAGCGCTCTTTCAACCATTCCAACAAATCATCCAGCCGCTTACTGCGCAGTAACTCCGACGGATTCGGCGGAATAGGCCCATTATACAAAACGTCCAGGTTCGGATGATACTTTCCTTTTTCCAGAAGATTATCCAGGTTCGTTTCCTTTCCCGACAGATAATTGGTAACCCCAGCCTCATGTTTATGACCAATGCGTTCACTCAGAGAACCTTTTCGGATATCCAAATCGACCAACACGACTTTCTTGCCTCCGGTAGCCATACTTACTGCCATATTGATTGACAGAAATGTCTTGCCGGCACCCGGATTAAACGAAGAAAAGACTATCACCTGCAGGCGGTTTGTATTCACCTCCATAAAATCCATATTTGCTCTCACAATACGGAAAGCTTCAGATATGGCATCACGTCCATTTTCCGACACATAAATCTCATGTTCTTTCCGTCTATGCTTTTTCGGAAGCAAAGGGATCTCTCCCAATATCGGAGCGGTCAGCTTTTCTTCCAGTTCCCTACGACTGTTAATCTTCGTATTCAGACTAAAAATCAACCAAAGGATTAGTCCCGGTAAGGCAAAGCCCCCCACCAAAGCAGCAAGCAAAATCATAGATGTTTTCGGAGCTACCGGCGTGTCGCTACACATGGCCGGATCGATCACACGTGCATTACTTGAAGTAATCGACTGCGACAAGGCATTTTCTTCACGTTTATTCAACAGATACAAATACAAAGCTTCCTTGATTTTTTGCTGACGCTCAACCGATAATACATACTTCTGCTGAGAAGGGACAGCCGAAATACGTCGGTTGGCCTGCCTCTCCTGCTGCTCGATACGCTGTAACTGTGCATTCAGACCGGCAATCAGGTTGTCGACCGTGCGCACAATGGTCTGCCGCATAGCCGACAATGAACCATTCAACTCCTGGATAATCGGATTCTTCTCGCTACTGTTTTCCTGCAATTTGTTTCGCTTCAGCAACATTTCGTTGTATTTGCCGATACTCTGCTCGATATTCACATCCGGAATACCGGTATTGGAAGGAATCAAATCCCGTTCATGCTGCGGGTCATGCAAATACTCTTTGATGGAACGTGCCAGCGATAACTGATTCTCCAATCCCAGCCCCTCTTGTTGGTAAAGGTTGGAGTTTTGCAGATAGATACCTGTTTCCGACACAATATCCGTCAACAGGTTTTCTTTCTTAAACGTTTCGATTTCCGATTCCACGCCTCCCAACTCCTGCTCAATGATAATCAGACGCTCATTGATAAAATTGGACGTATTGATCGCTACCTGGTTTTTGTCGTTAATCGCATCTTCATTATACACAACGATCAATGTATTGATAATATCTTCCGCTCTCGCTTTAGATACATCTTCAATAGCCAGATTGATAATAGAAGCTTTCTTGTCGGCCAAATAAGCACGCAGACCGGCGTTGCAGGCTTTCGCTACCTGAAGCAAGTTATACTTCGTGACAGTGACCGGCACCGAATAATACATCTTGGAATAATATAAAGTAGGCGTAACGACCACCTTTCCCACAGGCGTTTCTACCGTATCCTTCAGAGCCACCTTCTGCTTCCATTCCTCATCGTCACCTTTCCATCCGGCAAGCATAACCGTTTTATCGTCCAAAGGTGTCACCACCATTTGTAAACTGCTGGTTTCTTCGGCATCCGGAAAGCGAAGGACAACAGGAGATTCCTTGTACAATTCAAGCTCCCGAAGACCGGCTTCCACCCTGTAAGAAATGTTCAGATTCAAGCGACGGACCACCTCTATCATCAGGTTACGGGATTGAAACACCAACACTTCATTATCCACACTGCTTTTGGTATTCAATACATTCAAATCCTCAAAGGCCGCAGCCTCACTGGCCAGACTTGTTCCCTTCGAATCATTCTTGATTAAAACGGAAGCGACACAGGTATATATCTTGGCAGTGCTTTTCACATAATAGACTGCCCCCCCAAGGAAAACCATAACCGACAGGACAAACCAATACCAGTAACGCTTGAACATGTACCACAAATCTATCAGGTTCAAAGCATTTGTCCCATCTTCTATTAGTTCTTCATTCTTCATTATCGCAATAAATTAAATTATACTCGTTCTCATTTTGTCAATGTCACAACCAAAGAAGCTATGGAAACCAGAATAGAAGCGGCAGACAACCATACTCCTACCGATTTGTTCTGGTTGATTCCACTCTGTTCGGCTTTCACCTTGTTCGGCTCTACATACACGATATCGTTCTGTTGCAAATAATAACAGGGAGAGTTGAAGATATCGGACGAACGAAGGTCGTGAAACAGAATAGTCCGCTTTCCATCCTTCTCACGGATAACGGCTACCCGGTCACGACGACCATAGATAGTCAGATCGCCAGCCATACTCAATGCTTCCAGCAATGTGACCCGGTCGCTGGAAATATTAAACGATCCCGGACGGCTTACCTCACCCATGACTGAAATTTTATAGTTCAAAAACTGTACGGTTACAATCGGATCCTTAATCAAGTCTTCGCTTATCAGACGCTCCTTAATCATCTCAGTCAATTGCAGGCGGGTTAACCCTGCAACATGCAGTTTACCTAGAATCGGGAAATCTATATTCCCATTGACATCCACCAGATAACCCAGTACACGCTGTACACCGGGACTTTCACTTCCAAGCTGATACGACACCAGCGGCATATTAAACGGCAGCGCCAACTCCGGATTCTTACTATTCACCATAATCGACAATAAATCGTCGTTATGGATAAACACTTCGTATTTCTGCTCGATTTCCTGTTGCTTTAAAGGAACAACATCCTGCAGATAGACAATCTTCTTTGAAGATCTGCAGCCCGTGAAAAGTACTGCCACACACACCAGTGCTGCAGCCAACAGACCCAACGAATGGTAATTCTTCGTTCTCATAACAAATAAATAAAAGTTTAATATTAATTCCTGATATATTCCGTAAGTCAAAGTAAACCAACGTCGGCAGCCGATGACTACCTCTGTCCTCATTCTCTGCCTGCTCCTTCTGACTCTCCTCTCTCCTTATGAGGGAAACGGAAGTGATGCTGACCTATATGAGCTACAGCCTCTTCCTCGACTGTATCGGGATTCTCTTCGGCGAGAAAGTTGTTGTTCAAAGCGGCCAGCAGATATACGCCGGGCTTGAATTTTACACTTATACGCGGAGCGATCATGCAGGGAAGCTCTGCTCGTATATTACGTCCCGGACGGGCGGATTGATACCAAGGTTCCAGTGAACCAAAGCCATGGATACTGAAACCGCGACCGGCTTTCAACTCTTTTGTCGCCACATCTGCTAGCGTATTGACGACCAACCTGCTCGTTGCCAATGGCAACGAGCAGTGTTTTGCTAAATAAGATACCAGTTGTTTTTTTGTCATTATTGTTCTATTGCAAAATTAACCGTTTGGTTATCTTCCATGTGATCAGATACGGAACCCATGTCTTTCACACGTACTATCAGACGCGACGGCTGTATGGAATAGCGGTTGATCAGGATGTTTCTGACACGTTCTGCACGTTTGCGAGCGACTCTGTCACTTGCCTGATGGCTGTTACCGATGACTGCAATCTTGTAGTTTGTATGCTCTTCCATGAAATGAGCCACCTCGAAGATATTAACCTGCTGCAATTCTTCATTGTAGGTGTCTTTTTCAGGGAAGAAGACAACAGCCGGAATCAGCAGTTCGCTACCTGTAGCGACGTGAGTAACAGTACGGTGAACCGTTTTTGAGTGTTCGGTGTACTCGCGACGTATTTTGCTTACGCTGTTGTTTAACGCAGCATACTGTTCCGTCGGAACAAGGCGTACGACCTGGAAGCCCTGCTTACCAATGCGCCATTTCAAACCGACCAATCCGGAAAAAAAGGTATCGAACTGGTTGCCTTTCCCGATCTCGCCGTCGAAGGTAGCGCTGGTAATGGAAGAACTGATCTCCGCATTGACGGCCAGGCGGTCTGTGATATTATATCCAGCGATAGCACCCAGACGCAAGGCAATCTTGTTCTCCTTACTCATACCGTGCCAACGCATATTATAAAGGTAACCCAAACCGGAATAAGCCTCGAAGTCCCAACGACGGTCGAAACGCTTCTGTTCATGGAACAAATTATATAAGTCGACCATCAAATCCAGATTCACTTCCAGATATTTCATCTTCTGCTTGTAGCCATCCTTCGTATCGACTCCCTGCGATTCCAGGTATTCGCGTACCGGATCATTACCGTCGCTCCAGTTGGCATACTGCTTGTAGATACCCGGAATACCCGTATTCCAACCCGTCAAACGCATACCACCAAAGCTCAAACGAAGACTCAGATTCGGATTCAAATCCTTTCCGATACCGAGCAAGAATCCCGGAGACAAACGCTTGCCGACAGACAGATGGTTATCATCTTCGGCACACATCACACGCCCGGCAAATGAACCTTGTATATAGAAATTGCTCCAGAAAGAGGAAACATATCTTGTCTTATAGTCCACTTCAAGCGTATCCATCATAACAGTAGATTCCACACGCTTTTCTTGTGCATATCCCCCTGCCGATACGGCTGCCAGGAGAAGTATCAATATTGTCTTTTTCATCCTTTTACTTGTTTTCAGTTTCGTCTTCGATTATTTCCATCACTACGGCACGATTCCAGCGGTAGTCCTCTTCGTAAGCCCGTTCGATATCCCCTTTCGCAGAAGTCTGCAAACGTTCAGGGTCGATATTGAATTCTTTCACCAGACAATCCTTCACGGCTTTTACACGGCGTTCGCTCAACTTCATGTTGTAGGCCGGATAGGCAGTTTCCTTATCGGCATAACCGCATAGCTTCAGTTTAGCCTTCGGATGTTCTCTCAAATAATCGACAACCAGATAGATGTTGGTCATCTGATCTTCTTCGATCGTAGACTGGTCGATCAGGAAACGAACAGGAAATTCGGTCACCAATGATTCCGGTTCGGCAGTCGGTACTTCCACAACAACAGGAGCCGGCGTGTAATAAACGCTTTCCAGCACAACCGGGTTCACCTTTGTATAACGGTTGAATTTCTGTCCTCCGAACTTATAAGTGATACCGATGCTCAGACCGCCGTAGCCTTCTACGGTACGGTTTGTTTTGGAGGAAAGGCCATTAATCTGTCCGTCAAAGGATTCATCAACGATAGTTCCCTGCAACTCGGCTATCAATGAAAGTTTGTCGCTCAATTTCACATCCAACTGTGCACCGGCATTCAATGAGAATGAGTTATCCGGCGTGATTCCCTGCTTCTCGAATGTATGCGAGAAACCGGGTCCCAGGAAAAGATAGAAATTGACCGGTTTCTCGTCTCTTGTGAACCAACGCACCACATTGCTCATCAGGTTCACCTGGAAATCCATGTAAGCGAACTGACGGTGGAACCAGGTTACTCCATCTTTCTCTGAGAAATAAGGCTTAGCCTCTTCGGGTATCACCGTATGGTCAGGCACCTTATCGAACATGTTGTAGAAAGCAAACGGATAAGAATGTCCGCACAGCTTTCCGGCCCCCACCTGAAAGCGGAATGCCCACAATGGAGAAAGCCATTTACCTACTGATATCTGCCCCATGGGCTGCATGCGCTTAATAAAGCCTTCATACTTCCGATTCGCCTCTGCTGCCAAACCATTCATACCAATCGCTCCACTGATAAACCAGTTGGAAGAGCGGCCTCTACCGGCCACAACAATGTCTGTCGAATCGCCCAACTCACTGATAATGTTGTCTAGTTGGGCCACCCGAATGGTGTCAGTTTTAACCTCCTGTGCCCTCGTTGCGTATGGTAGTGATAGCAAGAGGGTTACAATACAAACTGCTTGTTTAATCATATTACTAATTTTATGTTAGATAGATTTATTTTTTAGTTTCATGACTTTGGTTTTAATATTTTCTCCAAACCATCTTATTTACGACTCCGGTATAGCTTTGTATCAATTTAACGACCTTGACTGATACATTCTCATCCACATAATTGGGAACAGGGATTCCCAAAGCGCCATCCTTATTCATTTCGACCGCCACATCTACAGCCTGCAAGACCTGTTCGGTCGTAATACCTGCCAGGATAAAGTTCCCTTTGTCTAATGCCTCCGGACGCTCCGTACTCGTACGGATACATACCGCAGGAATAGGATTACCGACAGACAAGAAGAAACTGCTTTCCTCAGGCAGCGTACCCGAATCAGATACCACAGCGAAAGCATTCATCTGAAGATGATTGTAATCATGGAATCCCAACGGTTCATGTTGTATCACACGCGAATCGAACCGGAAACCACGTTGTTCGATATATTTCTTTGAACGAGGGTGACAAGAGTACAGGATCGGCATATCATACTTCTCGGCCATCGCATTTACCGCATTCATCAGGTTGAAGAAGTTCGTTTCCGTGTCGATATTCTCTTCCCTATGGGCAGACAGTAAAATATATTCTCCTTTCTTCAATCCCAAACGTTCCAGAACATCGCTAGCCTTGATCTTTTCCAGGTTATTATGCAATACCTCTGCCATAGGTGAACCGACTACATAGGTACGTTCTCTCGGTGTACCGGCAGCATTCAGATACCGGCGTGCATGTTCGGAGTAACACATATTGACATCGGCTGTCACATCCACAATGCGACGGTTTGTTTCCTCCGGAAGACATTCATCGAAACAACGGTTACCCGCCTCCATATGGAAGATAGGAATATGCAAACGCTTCGCCCCGATAACCGACAGACAAGAATTTGTATCTCCCAGTACCAGAACGGCATCGGGCTTCACCTCCACCATCAATTTATACGATTTGGCAATGATATTTCCTATTGTTTCCCCCAGGTCCGCACCCACTGCATCCAGATAATAGTTAGGAGCACGAAGTCCCAAATCATCAAAAAAGACCTGATTCAATGTATAATCATAATTTTGTCCGGTATGGACCAGGATTTGATCGAAGTATTGATCGCATCGCTTAATAACGGCAGCCAGACGGATAATTTCCGGACGGGTACCGATTATAGTCATTAATTTTAGTTTGCTCATAGTGTTATCTTTTATACTTCCTCAAAATAAGTATCCGGACGGTTTGGATCGAAAGGTTCATTGGCCCACATAAAAGTCACCAACTCTTCCGTATCGGAAAGATTAATGATATTATGCGTATAACCGGGAATCATTTCGACCACTTCTATCTTTTCTCCACTAACTTCGAAATCGATTACTTCATCTGTTCCGATCTTACGAAGCCGGATCAAGCCATGCCCGCTTACGACCACAAATTTTTCATTCTTGGTATGATGCCAGTGCTGGCCTTTGGTTATACCCGGTTTAGAGATATTTACGGAAAACTGTCCCCTGTCCGGCGTACGGATGATCTCTGTAAAACTACCGCGATCATCTGTTTTCATCTGTACCGGATAGCAGAATTTCTCTTTCGGTAAGTAAGATAGATAGGTCGAATATAACTTCTTCGTAAAAGGATCACCCAGATCGGGTACACCTAAGTTACCCGGCATCTCTTTGAATGAATAAAGCAGATCAACAATGCCTCCTAGCGTAATCGTATGAACGACTGGTACTGCACAATAATCTCCTTCATGATGTTCATTACCAGATAAAGCGGCAATCAATTCGTCTACTACATCATCCACATAAACCAGATTCATCACCACACTCGGATCATTCACCCGGATAGGCAGATCATTGGCTATATTGTTACAGAAAGTAGCCACAGCACTGTTATAATTGGGTCTACACCATTTTCCGAACACATTCGGGAAACGATAAACCAATACTTTCGCCCCGGTTTCTTTCGCATACTCGAACAACAGGTTCTCTCCTGCCCTTTTCGATTCGCCATACGGATTATCCAATGCCGCCTGCGTAGATGATGAGATCATCACCGGGCAAGTATTGTTATACTTTTTCAATGTATCCAGTAAAGTAGATGCAAAACCGAAGTTACCCTTCATAAATTCCGCCTGGTCTTTCGGACGGTTCACACCCGCCAGGTTAAAGACGAAATCAGCTTTCTTACAATAGACATCCAACTCAGCCGGATCGCTGTCTATATCATATTCGAAGACCTTTAGATCAGTTCCCGAAACAGGATAATTCCGGGCTTTCCCCGATTGGATATTATGGAGCTGGAAAACAAGGTTCCGACCGACGAATCCTTTGGCGCCAGTAACTAATATGTTCATTACATTAAAATTGATTTATTCGCTTCTGATTTCTCTTGGTTTTGCCCGTTCTATCAGTCCAAGATCTTCCTGAATGAAACGTAAGCGGAGTAATAGTTTTTTCATGCCTTCCACATCCAGACGTGTGGTGTTATAGCTGTGATAGTCTTCAATCTTAGAGAGACATTCGCTTCCTTCGGTAAAGAACTTATCATAATTGAGATCGCGTGTATCGCAGGGAATACGATAATATTCACCCATATCGATTGCCTTCGCCATCTCTTCCCGAGTAACCAGTGTTTCGTATAGTTTCTCTCCGTGACGTGTACCGATTACCTTCACTTCCGTATCCAGATACTTCGGATCGATCTGTGCGTATGTCTCTTTCAAGGCTTGTGCCAGAACAGATAGAGTAGCTGCCGGAGCTTTCTGAACAAATAGATCACCATTATGACCATGTGTAAATGCATAGACCACCAAATCTACGGCATCATCCAACGTCATCATGAAGCGAGTCATTTCAGGGTCCGTAATGGTAATCGGCTTGCCCTGCTCCATCTGTTCCACCCAAAGAGGAATTACAGAACCACGACTTGCCATCACATTGCCATAGCGGGTACAGCAGATAGTCGTCTGTGCCCCTTCGCCCAGCTCACGTCCTTTAGCAATCGCTACTTTCTCCATCAAAGCCTTGGAGATACCCATTGCATTGATTGGATAAGCTGCCTTATCCGTAGAAAGAACAACTACATTCTTTACACCATGTTCAATGGCTGAAAGCAGCACATTTTCCGTACCTTCTACATTTGTACGCGTAGCTTCCATCGGAAAGAATTCGCAACTAGGGACTTGTTTTAATGCAGCTGCACTAAAAACATAATCCACACCGCGCATGGCGACATCCACAGATGTTTTGTTACGTACATTTCCTATGTAAAATTTTACTTTAGGATTTTGTAAAGCATGACGCATATCGTCCTGCTTCTTCTCATCTCGGCTAAAGATTCGGATTTCCTTGATATCGGAGTTGATGAAACGCCGGAGGACGGCGTTACCGAAGGAACCAGTACCGCCGGTGATTAAAAGGGTTTTGTCTTTGAATACTGACATATAATATATATTCTATTAAAATTCAAATGAATTCATTACAGATTACAGAATAGACTTTTTAATTTCCTCTACGATATACGCTACACCTTCATCCGTCACGCAAGGACCACTCGGCAGACATAGCCCCTGCTTAAACAAAGATTCGCTTACGCCGTTCGCATAACAAGGGTTGTTCTTATAAACGGGTTGTAAGTGCATCGGTTTCCACAGCGGGCGAGATTCGATACCGGCAGCATCCAACGCCATACGCATAACTTCCACATTCCGGTTCGGCTCCAAATTGGTATGTAAAGAAGAAGCCTCGTGTGTCACACCGGCAGCACCACCTACAGCCCCCTGTACAGCAGCCTCGTATGCATGTTCTTCTCCTTTCACATGTAAATCCGAATCAAGCAGGATTGTATTCAACCAATAGTTACTATCAAAGCGGGAAGAAGGATTCTCATGCAATGTAATCCCTTTTACTCCGGTAAGCAGTTCCTTATAAAGTTGACAAGTATGTTTATGATGAGCAATATGTTCATCCAACACTGTCATCTGACCACGACCGATACCCGCACAAATATTCGACATACGATAGTTATAACCAATCTCTTCATGTTGGTAATAAGGATAAGATTCGCGAGCTTGAGTAGCATAGAACATGATCTTCTTTTTCGCTTCTTCATCCGGGCAGATTAATGCGCCACCACCGGAGGTCGTAATCATTTTATTACCATTAAAAGAAAGTACCCCATACTGTCCAAATGTTCCGCAAACCTGACCATCATAGCGACTACCCAATCCTTCAGCAGCATCCTCGATAACCGGAATATCATATTTATTTGCCACAGCCATAATCTCTTCAATTTTAGCTGGCATACCATAGAGATAGACGGGGACAATTGCCTTCGGCTTCTTACCTGTAACTGCTATTCGGTCGATAATCGCTTTCTCCAATAGTTCCGGATCCATATTCCAAGTGTCAGCTTCTGAATCAATAAATACCGGAGTTGCTCCCAAATAAGTTACAGGATGCGAAGATGCACAGAAGGTAAAACTTTGTACAATCACTTCATCGCCCGGACCGACACCACAGGCTAAAAAAGCCAGATGGACGGCAGCTGTACCGGCAGAGAGGGCAACGACGTGTTTATCCTCTCCTACAAATGTTTCCAGATCTTTTTCAAATCCATTCACATTCGGACCAAGTGGAACAACCCAGTTGGTATCAAAGGCTTCTTTTATAAAGCCTTGCTCTTTGCCGCTCATGTGAGCGAGGCAAAGGTAAATTCGTTTATTCATTGTTATGATAGATAATTAGAGTTTTACTTATAATTAAAACTTTTCGTGTTTCAAGGGCGAGTTTTAAGTATGATTAAAACTTTTCATATATTTGCCATAAGTTTCACCTATACTTAAAACTTTCAGCAAATGGATTTACCTCAAACACTCATCAATCGAAAAGGCTATTCAGAAAGAATCAAGCCTTTCATGAGAAAAAGCATAACCAAAGTATTAACCGGTCAAAGACGTGTCGGTAAAAGTTTCCTGCTTTTCCAGCTCATGAAACAAGTTCTTGAAGAAGAGCCGAATGCCAATATCATATATATTAATTTTGAAGATTTCACCTTTAGCCAAATTCAAACAGTAGAAGACATGCACACTTATATCACATCACGGCTTCTAGGAAATCAATTCAATTACATTTTCATTGATGAAATACAAGAAATTCCCAATTTCGAAAAAGTAATTCGTTCTTTGTTGCTATCCCCTTGGAATGACATCTACCTGACCGGTAGTAATGCCAAAATGCTTTCCGGAGAACTAGCCACTTATCTGAGCGGACGATATATAGAGTTCAAAATCTATAGCTTGTCTTATTTGGAATTTCTGGAGTTTCACCGGTTAACCAATACCGAACAAAGTCTCGATTTATATAGTCGTTATGGCGGTTTGCCCTATTTGATCAATCTGCCTCTAACCGACGAAGTTGTCAATGAATACCTAAAAAGCGTCTATTCCACCATTGTATTCCGTGATGTAGTTGGCCGTTATAATTTGCGAAACAGTGACTTCTTAGAACGTCTCATTCGTTTCTTGTCTGAAAACATCGGGAGTCTTTTTTCTGCCAAAAACATCAGCGATTATTTAAAATCTCAACATACTACGGTTTCTGTCAATCAGATACAAAACTATACCCAATACTTAAGCAATGCTTTTCTCATTCATCGGGTTGAAAGATACGACCTGGTAGGTAAACGTATCTTCGAAATTGGAGAAAAATATTATTTCGAGAATATGGGAATACGCAACATTGTCATTGGTTACCGCCTCACGGACAAAACTAAAATATTAGAAAATCTAGTCTACAACCATCTCCTCTATCGCGACTACACCGTCCAAATCGGTTATTTGGGCAATAATGAAATCGACTTTATCGGAGAAAAGGATCATGAGAAAATTTATATCCAAGTCGCCTTACGTATCGACAATGAGACAACCGCTCAACGTGAATTCGGCAACCTATTAAAAATACAAGACAACTACCCTAAACTTGTCGTCACCGCAGATCCTTACACCGGCAGCAGCTATGAAGGTATTCAGCATTATCCGATACGGGAGTTTTTGTCGGTGTTTTGATAAGGGAAATTTCCTTCGACCCGAGTGGAACTACCCAGTTGGTGTCGAAGGTTTCTTGAATATACTTCTGTCCCATATTTGTTTCACTATTTTACATCTGTTTCCAACAGCCAGAACTCCATCAGGAATATCTTTTGCAACCACAGAGCCTGCACCGATCACCGACCATTTACCGATCTTTACACCTGGGATGATTGTTGTTCCGGCTCCAATCCAGGTTCCTTCCCCTATCGAAACATTTCCACATAAAGTCGAATGTGGTGAAACATGAACATAATCCCCAATCGTACATTCATGATCGATAGAACTAGCTGTATTGATTATACAATGTCGTCCTACTTGCACACAGGATTGTAATATGGCTCCCTGCATAATTACAGTTCCCTCACCAATTGAAGCGTATGGAGAAACCAATGACGAAGGATGAATAGCCGTACCAAATTCAACCTTTAATTTTTCAGCTATCATTCGGCGAATCTTATTATCTCCAATACTTATAATTAAAGGGGAAAGGTCTTCTCTCCCATGAAAGACCGGGTATCCTAAAAGTTCGTTTACGGCTGGATTATCATCAATCAATCCTTCAATATCAACTTTATTCGCTTTTAATATATCAATGATCACTTTTGCATGACCGCTCGCACCATATAAATACATAACCGTTTAATTATTTCCAGTAAAATACTCCATCGTCGCCTGCCCCTCCTGGGAGATACCTTCTCGAACAAAGACTTTCTTTATTGTCAAAAGAATAATCTTCAAATCCAATAGAAACGAACAATGATCCACATACCAAACATCTAACTCAAACTTTTTTGTCCAACTGATCGCATTGCGCCCATTCACTTGTGCCCATCCCGTAATACCTGGTCGCACATCGTGGCGACGCGCTTGTTCTTCACTATACAAAGGCAAATACTGAACAAGCAGAGGACGCGGACCAATCAAAGCCATATCTCCTTTTAGTACATTGATCAACTGGGGTAATTCGTCTATAGAAGTTGAACGTACCAAACGCCCTATCTTTGTCAAACGCTCTGCATCCGGTAACAGATTTCCCGTAGCATCCCGTTCATCCGTCATCGTTTTGAATTTAATTACTTTGAAAATTTTCTCATCTTTCCCCGGCCGTTCCTGAAAGAAAAACGCCCCTGCCCCCTTATTAGCAAAGTGCAGCCAAAGGGTAATGATCAACAATATCGGCCAAATCACAGCCAATACACAAAAGACGATAATAAAATCGATCAGTCGTTTAAAGAAATGTTTGTACATATTTATATATTTCATTTTTTCCCCAACACCAGAGAACTCACCTCCGAACACATCATAATGCGAATACGCGAATCGGCTAGTTTGCGGTGCTCCTCTTCGACCTCCTCCGGAGTGAAATAGACCGGGCAAAGATGGATGAAAGTTGCATAAATACGGTCGAGCGTTTCCAGTGTCAATGTACCGTCCGGATGGCGGTGGTCCAACTTGGAAAGCGTACGGCGATCGATATGCAGACATTCGGACATTCGTCTGAATGAAAGCAATCTCCACCTTTTCTGTATCTGCCAGACTTCATCGGAAGCAACCATAATCCATTTATTTGAACCTACACCGAAATGTTGTCGGGACATCTCATTTCCATTGAGGGTTATCTCCTCTTGAAACGACCCAAAAACAAAATAAATTTTAATTTATACTACTAGATCTTATATTTGGTACATCCATCGATGTACCACGCTAAAAAATAAGAACTATATCTTTAGCACCAGCATGAAAGGAAATACCTCTCACTTGTACTTTCCTTTGTTTTTATTAATTATATAAACTGTTGTTAACATGAATCAAGCATCTACTCCATTCCACCCCAGCCGCTTCGCCTCGTTGCGAGCCACAACACCGGTCTCCACTTCGTGGGAGGCCATTATCGACGAACTGAAAGGAACGCGCCATGAAACGCAAACCCGGCTGTACCGACAGACCATCGCCCGCTTGCTGCAAGCGGAACAGGATGGTGACGAGCAGCTTCTCCAAAAGTTGAAGGTTGAAAAAGAACGGATCAAACAGTACCAACCCGCCTTCGTCGCATCGACCTCGCTCGTTGGCGGACGTTCCACCGCACACGTCACGGGTTATTCCGGATTCATTATGGTTGACATCGACGGCATTCCGTCCGGACAATTTGTCGAGACACTCAACCGGGTCAAAGGCGATCCGCATACCTTCCTGGCCCACACTACGATCTCCGGTTCCGGTATTCGGGTGTTTGTCCGGATGAAAGAGACCATCACTAAGCAGAATTTTCCACTTGCCTGGAAACATGTCAACGAACATTACGCCCAGCTGGCCGGCTTCGAATACGACCTCAAGTGTAAGAACGCGACCCGCATGTCCGTCATCTGCCATGATCCCGACACGTTCTACCACCCCGACGCACTCCGCTTCCCGCTGCCGGAGGAAAAACCCGGCAAGCACACAGCCAAAGCGGAAAAACGCGGCCGCAAGCCTTCCATTCAGCGGGCAGCACCGACCGTGCGCCGCCTTGTCGAACAGGAAGGCATTGCCTACGAGGCACATAGCCACAACGATTACATCTGCCGTTGCCTCTACTGGATGAACCGCTTCGGCATACCGGAACAGGAGGCTACGGCATGGGTGCTCGATACGTTTACCGACTATGATGCGACAGCCATCCGTTCCACAGCAAAAAGCTGTTACGCTCTGACCGCCGAACATGCTACACAAAAGCTTCGGCAGTTCGAACGGGCGGCTTCCGGCGAAACCCGCAACCGAAGTTACGCCTCGGTCGAGGAGATGGAGCATTTCATAGGTGGCTATATGGAAATCCGCCGCAACCGGCTCACCCAACAGGCGGAAGTACGACTGCAAGGCAGTGAAGAGTGGCAACGCATGACCGACACCATCGAAAACTCCCTGTGGCGTGCCATGCAGAAGGAAGGGGTCAACGCAGACCTCTCCCGCTTGCGCACGCTGTTGACCAGCGACTTCGTGCCCGAATACCATCCGCTTGCGGACTATCTCAATGCCCTCCCACCCTGGAATGGCACAGATGACCCGATTGGTAAACTGGCTGCAATGGTGCATACAACGGACAACTCTCCTGAAAAATTCGCTTCCTACTTCCGCCGCTGGCTCGTGGGCATGTTGGCGGGCGCATTGGACGAACGGACGGTCAACCATGTTATCTTCGTATTGATCGGCCGCCAGGGAAGTTATAAAACTTCTTTCATGCAAAACCTGCTGCCACCCAGCCTCCGACGTTACTTCACGACGAAGACCAACAGCCAGCGGCTCGGTAAAGACGACCTGCTGACCCTCTCGGAGTTCCTCCTGGTTAATTTCGAAGAGATCGACACCATGCGCCCGGCGGAGCTGAATCAGCTCAAGGCGATGACCACCGCTCTCTACATCGACGAACGACTTCCTTATGGCCGCAACAAGATACGATTGCCACACGTTGCCTCTTTCTGCGCCACCGGCAACAATCCGCTTTTCCTTACCGACGATACCGGCAACCGCCGTTGGCTCGTTTTTGAAGTGACGGACATCAACAACCCGTGGGAACACCCGATCGACCACGATGCCGTCTATGCGCAAGCCAAAGCCCTGATCGACAGCGGTTTCCGCTACTGGTTTCAAGGCGAAGAGATCGACGAACTCAACCGACGCAACCGGCGTTTCGAGACACCCAACCCTGCCCGTGAGCTGATCCTCGCCTTTTACCGAAAACCCTACGGATTGGAAAGGGGACGTTACATCACCGCCAGCCAGATTGTGGCTCGCTTCGGCAATAGCGTCCACTTGACAACCGCGCAAGTGGGACGAATCTTGAAAGAGCTGAAATTCGAGCGTTTGCATACCCGTAACGGCAACTTCTGGCTGGCCATCGAACGAACCACCGACGAAATCACCACCATCCTGCCAGAACCGCAAGAAGAGATTCCCGACGGAAATTAGCCTCTGTCCGTTGTGACAGATGTGATGGATGTGTCCCCCCTTTTGTAAACTATGCGAGAAAATAAATAAATATAGCCAGCCCTTTAAAGGGGTTATGTATTTTATTTGCATCTCCAAAAAGTTTACAAAACCGCCCTCACAGTCGTCACATCTATCACACTGCCCAATCATCAGTTTATCAATTTGCAACTGTCAACTATTAATTTTCAATTATGAACTCTTATCCTCTCAAAAAATCAACCTTCGCCCAGCTCTACTTTCCGGAGCTGGCTTCCCATCAGGCTTGCAATCGCCTGCGTCGATGGATTATCCGTTGTAAACAACTGCATGAAGAATTGCTCCTATGCGACTATTCTCCCTACCAACGTGTTTTTACTCCCCAGCAGGTTCAACTCATTATCCAGTACCTGGGGGAACCGGAAGAATTTTCAATTTCCAACGATCCCAGCCGTTAGATGCTTGCAATGCCTATTGTTGGGGTCTTACGATGCCTATTGTTAGAGGCTTACGATAGGCATTGTAAAAAAATTACACCAGAATCTCGCCGCCGGCATCGTTCAGCATCACTGGCCCTTGCCCACTGTTGTATATTTGCATTGTAATCATTGTTCAACCATTAAAACGTAAAGCGTATGCCACAAGCATTTTTTATCCGCAAGTATCGCGTTCCCGGCGACGAACCGCGGAAAGAAGTTTTCAAACCTGCGCCCTATTATTTCGGGACACTCTCGACGGCCGATGCTGCCAATCAGATTGCCGAAGAGTCGTCGCTCACCAAAGGGGATGTTTTGAATGTGCTGGATCGTTACCAGCGCTATGTCATCGTCAACCTTCAAAAAGGTTACAGGGTGGAACTACTCGGATTCGGCACCGTCTACAACCGTTTCGTCACGGGAAAAGGTGTTGAAAATGCTGAAGATGCGAAAGCCACCCAAATCCGGAGCATCATTCCCGGTTTTACCCCTTCGTTCACGCGCATCAACGGTAGTCGCCGTTACTCGCTCCTGGGCGAAAAAACCTCCCTGGTGAAAGTAAACATCAATGGTACGCAAGTACCGGATGATGAAGAAGGTGACAGACCGGAAATCGAATAGAGCCGGTCTCGCCTCCACCTGATTGAATTCATACATTTACAAACCTATTAAATTTACAAATCTATGCAACAAACCATTACAACCAATCCGGAACCCGAAAATCCTAAACGCAAAGTCTGGGGCATCGTGTTAAAGGTGATCGCCACCGTAGTAGCTACCCTTTTAGGAGCCTTGGGACTCCAGTCGTGCATGTAGCCATGGACTCCATCTGCGAAACCGTCCTGCAGGGCAAGATCGAACGGATGCGTCATGCTACGGAAAGTGTCCGCTTTATCGTGATCCACTGTTCTGCCACCCGTTGCAATCGGCCCTATACTGCCCAGCAGCTGGAACACGACCATCGGAGCAGGGGTTTTCGTACAACCGGTTACCATTTTTACATTCGCACCGACGGAACCACTACCCACCCTCGCCTGCTGGGCGAGGTGGGTGCCCATGTAAAAGGTTTGAACCATTGCTCGATCGGTATTTGTTACGAGGGCGGACTTGATCCCGATGGGAATCCTGCCGATACCCGTACGCCCCGCCAGCGCAAACGGCTGGAGGAGTTGCTGACGATTCTCCATCGGCTTTATCCCAGGGCGCTTATTACCGGACATAACCACCTCAATCCGCGACCACCCAAGGCATGTCCTTGCTTTGATGCTGAGTGGGAGTATCGGGGGATTTGAGGGTTTCTTTTTGGCACGCAAATGACAGAATTCATTTAATTGGGTATTCTGTTGTTTGCATGCTATATCTTGCCAGATAGATTACAACCACAAAACTATGAATTTTATTGCTACAAGGTTAGACGTCAAAATTAGACGCTAACAGAAAATTTAAACAGCTTCTAAGATTTTCTTATAAAAGTTTTTCTGACATTGACGTACAAACGATTGTTCATAACGTTCTCCTATTATTTTTCGAGCAACAGAAGCCATTTTATTTACCTTCTGAGGATTCTCGAGAAAATCTTTCATTGCCCTATATAAAGCATCTATATTATGGGGAGGTATAATTACACCATTGAAATCTTGCTGTATAATCTCTCGCGACCCATTAATATCTGTCACAATAGAAGGAAGTCCCATTGCTCCCGCTTCCAGCACAACATTAGGAAAACCTTCTCGATAGCTAGGAAACACCAATACATCTGATGCTACCAACCACGGACGAACATCCTTTTTTCTACCAACAAAATCAATATACTCAGCATTGAAAAGTATTTTTCTAGTTTCTGCCTGAAGAGGATCCAACTTTTCTTCAAAAGTTCCAAGTAATAAAACACGGAATTTAAAACCTTCTTCATATAAGCATCTAGCAACTGCAACTAGTTCATTTATACCCTTATCACGAACTAATCTACCAATAAAAATAAATGTAAATATCCCTGGAGTACGAACCTTCATAGCTTCATCCAAAACAGCCTTGGTTCTAGCATAATGTTCCATATCTACACCCCGTACATTACCATACCCAAGTACCTTAAGTTCCTTTTTGGTAATACTATTCGTTAATAAATCCTTTTTCACTCCTTCACCTTCTGGAATAATATGCGTAGCGCATATACAAGTAATCCAATCCGTTAACATTAAAATTCTGCGTTTTAAGCCATACGATGTAGGAAATACTAACCCTGTAAAAGTATGTACCCGTAAAGGCACACGCATTAACCATGCTGCAACCATACACAATAACCCTGCTTTAGGAGTAATACTATGTACTATAATGGGTTTTTCTTTACAAAACACTCTAATTAAATTATAAAGTGAAACGATATCTTTTTTAAGAGATATATGCCGTTCCATATCAACTGCAATTGTTCTAACATTTTCACATTCTGCAATTAACTTTAAATCTTCCCCAGGTGAAGACAAGGCTATAACTTCATATTCATCTGAAAGTTCCTTTAAAAAACCTTTACAGAATGTAGCTAAAGACCCTGGTACAGTTGATGCTCTTATTAATTTAGGTTTCATTTAACAAATATTAAATCATATATATAAAAAACTCCTATGTACAACTTTTTCCTAAATATGCAGTATATTCATAATTGCCTATTAAGATAAAAAATCAATAACTTGCGAACTATGTTATAACCTAAAAAACTTATTTTCGAAACTACCCTTACTCTAGGATACAGGTTGTATTTCAATAGATAAAAATATTTACCCATCTCTTTAATAAGTTTATCTCCTTCCCTACCTGTAGCATGATTTGTAATAGCACACCAAAGTAACATTTCAAGAGCTAGAAAATTCAAAATCAAGACATCATTCTTTTCCTCAGCCAACTTAACATATTTATATATTACACCATAAATATCAGAAAGATTTGTGTTTGAAACATTTGCTGTTATCGATAATGAATTCTGTTGTCTATAAACATGTATAACTCCATCTATGCATGCATAGATCAAATCTAATTGCAGTAATTTACAACACCATTCAATATCCTCACTCAATTGTCTTTCTATGAATTCAATTCCATTTTCAACAAGTATAGAACGCTTAATAACCTTATCCCAAGCACATGCAAGGAATAGAGAATTACACATAGCTTCTTCAATAGAAACTGAAGACTGAACAGATAATCTTTCATGAGCTGAAGTTTTTTCTATAAATCGATTTTCTAATGTGTAATACTTCTTACTAGCTAGAAAAATCACATCAGCATTTGACTCTTCAATTTTTCTGACTATCCGAATCAGAGCTGTATTATCACACCACCAATCGTCACTATCAAGATATATGATATATTCTCCTTTTGCCTCTTTCAATCCTGCATTGCGAGCCGAGGACAGCCCTCCATTTTTTTTGTGAATTACAGATATTCTTGAATCCTTTTTTACCCAATCATCACAAAGCACCGGACTATTGTCAGGTGATCCATCATCTATAAGAATTATCTCGTAATTCTGATATGATTGAGCTAAAATACTTTCTATACATTGATTGAGAAACTGCTCAACATTGTACACAGGAACAATAAAACTAAACTTCATATTTAATTTATCGTTTGGCAATCAACCATTGTTTTACAAGTCTGAAATAATCTCGAACATCAGCTTGTAAACCATATCGTTTAACAATATCTGTCTTGCTCATATCAAACAAATCAGCAATAAATTGATTTCTATTCTTTGGACGTACAGAACTACGAGACAGATTAAAGTTGCCCTCTAAGGCTTCCTGTAAATCCCGTTCCTCACAAAAGAAATCGGGTAATTCTTTCAGTATCTCACAAGCCCTATAAGTATTAACCAGTAACATTGAAACACCTCTATGCTTAGGATGTAAAAAGGGAGTATTACGTCCTACCCCCCAATAGTCAGCCATCGTAAAATCGCTTACACGTTCGGGCTTTGCATACGAGCAGGAATAGCAAGCCTCATTAAACATAAAACTTTTATTGAATGCTCGCATATACCATGCATTCCGAGGGTTAATAGGCTTGCGTTTCACGCAAGTTGAGTTGAAATTCTCGACCTTGGTTGGAAGGATCAACTCACGTGTGAGTTGAAATCCCCAACCTTCCGTAAAACGAAAACTAATTCCGTCGCATGTTCCAGTCAAGTGTGTTCTCTCGCAGAAAGCATTAAAAATTCTCTGTGAGGGAACACCATGGCAAACCATGTCACAGGTAATCAAATTATCGTATTTCTTACGGAGGTAGGTAAGTAGCCCCCCTATTTGACATGGAGTACCTGTAAATAAAACTAACCTACCTTGCTTGAGATGATTACGTACTTGAATAAAGGTATCTCCTAGATATGATTGCACATACTTACTTCCTTGTAAACGATAAAGATGGTCTACACGTTCAATAGATGTATGATATACCTGCAAATTTTTATTCATTGTAGCACCAAACACAACACCATCCTCTCCTAATACCCAACGAGCAAGCACACTAAATGCACCTCCTGAAGAACTATTCCTACGGTCTATATCCACCATTGTCCAGCATGCCAATGTCTTTATCGGGGTATATCGATTCAATGTATTCTCTAACTGATGACATGAATGCATGCAAACTCCACATTTCACACAAAGAGTGTTATCAATTTGAGGAACAACAAAGCCCTGTCCTCCATCAACCATATTAATACACCCTTTGGGACAAGCATTTACACAAGCCATACATTGTGTACATGTAGTCTTATCACATAATTGTATTTTATCCATGATGTAATGCATTAAAAAGATATTGCTTTGATTCTTGACGTAAAATCTCTAGTCGTCTCTGTACCTTTTCTACATCATAAGTAAATTTATCTACAGTAGGGAATGAATCCTTAATAGACAGTACTTGTTGTTCCATCCCTAGATTTTCCATCAAACTAACCAGTCTATTATCACTTGCCATTCTGTCTTTAACTATAGTAAACACGGGT
This sequence comes from Parabacteroides sp. AF18-52, assembly GCF_003479145.1. Classification (NCBI taxonomy): domain Bacteria; kingdom Pseudomonadati; phylum Bacteroidota; class Bacteroidia; order Bacteroidales; family Tannerellaceae; genus Parabacteroides; species Parabacteroides sp. AF18-52. Next base: position 128,713 of record NZ_QUGR01000001.1, on the reverse strand, counting down.
TTACCAAAATTAATCGCAAAAGCAGTTCCATGAAAAGAAGTTGTAAGCACCATTTCTGCATCTCTTATCAAAGCTAAAAACTCCTCAGGAGAAGCACCTATTCGATAATGAGTATGTGGAACAAATAACTTATGAGGAGGTCTAGCTACGCGGACAATTTCATACCCTGTTAGCTTTTGCATATAGGCCGCTAAATTATCCGCATAAGGAAAGGAGTTGAATGTATAGTTTAAATAATAGCAAAGTATATATTTCTTCTTTAACTGTTTCTTAGAAGTTGCTATTTTATTCCATTCATCCTGATTAAGTAAGAGTGTAGGATCCAATACGACCATTGACTCCATTCCAATAATGTCTTTCATGACTTTTTTACCACTATTTTCTCTAACCGAAATATATGCATATCTATTCAGCAGTTTTTTATAGAGAGGTTCCAAGTCCTTCGGTAATACATTTGTTCCAAAACTAGCTGCATAAGAAATTTTCAATGCTCTATCCGGAGCAAAATGCAACATAAATGCAGGATCTCCATTACAAAAACGAGGATTCCAAAGTTGATCACTACCTGTTATATATATATCATAAGTAGGCCTCTCTTCCTTTAAATCTGCAGGAGAGCTGTATTGATTAGGACTCAAATATTGAAATCTTCTTACAAATGAACTTATTCTTTGATGCTGGCATAGCAAAGCTTTAGCAAAGAGTATCTTAATCCATATAGGCTCATTAGATTGACTATTGCAATTTGATTGATATTTATTCTCTGCATGGAAAGAGTTCGGAAAATTATAGTCTATTATTTCAACTTTAAACCCCATTTTTTCACAAATATACTGTAGAGCAAAAGCCTGAAAAACTGAACCATAATTATAAATTTTATGTATAGTAATTATCCCAATAGTTTTCATTAGCATATAAGATAGTGAAAAAACAATAAATCTTACATCTGTCCAATCAAGTGTATAAATAATGTAACTTTTTTATTGCTGTTTTGTGTTAGGTATTATATTATTACAACTAAAAGTTAAGATATTCTTCATGTCTTATTTTCTTGAATAGCTCTTTCAAAAATTGCTGTAATATGATTCTGAATTACAACACGTGTATGATTACGCTGACCACAACTCCATGCCTTTTGTGCATACTCCTTTATAATAGATGGATTCTCATAAATACTTTCTAGTGTTTTCTTTACCTGATTTAAATCATCTATACATATTGCAGCATCTTCTTTCTTGAGATATTTTAGGCCATTATGTTCTTTCCAACATACTGCCATTATTGCACATGTAGAAGTCATAAGATCCACAATTTTTGTAGAAAATGAGTCTTTAGTAGCTAAACGATACTTTTTAGTAAAACTTTCTATATGTAAAGCTATATCCGCTTTGTTATAAATTTCTACCAACTCAGAAGGGGCAACCCTACCATGTATATTTACCCCCTTGTGATTATTAAGTTTCTTTAATACTTCTTTTGTTAAATGTGTGTTTACGTAAATATCAAGCAGCATTTTTTCAGTATCTCTATTGATTATCTCCAATGCATCTACTATGGCTGCAAGTGTTTTCCATCTGTTGTAAATAATATTACCTGCATAAACAAGTTTAATCGGACTTCCTACTTCCTTAGGTGTAAAACTATCAGAAAAATCATTACCTTTATACAAAGTAGTTGACGAAACCCCCGAAAAACTCTCATACCATTTAGCCTGATCCTCACAAAATGTGAAATAGTGGCTATATAGCTTTATATGCTTCCTGAACAACAAATTCAACAGCACCTGTCTCAACCAAAACAAAGGAGAATAACTAATCTTATTCAGAGAAATTTCAGAATCACCAGTAAAGGCCACCATTGGAGCTTTTGTATACTTACGAATTAAACGTTCCAATTTTCTGAAATTGAAACCAAATACACGATGACAAAATATGATATCTGGATTAAAATCAGTAACAAACTTTTCTACTGCTTCATTATTAATTCGTCCAACAAGCCAAACTGCATCCTTGGCTAAATTTGCTAGATCTGACGGCAAGGATTTTACTTTGTTTACCAATCTTGTATTTCGAACATACAAACCCTCCTCTTTAGCAATCATTTGCTGCTCATCTTTGGTCATAGTGAAAATCTTCCCTGCTTTAGCTCCTAGAATAGAATGCATCATCATAGAATCTGTAATCTGCAAATATTTCTCACACATACTATTACAAGGAGTCCCTGTATGTACGTAAATATTTGCAAACTCTGCATCATAACCTTTAAACCAGTTGGTCATCACGTTATTACCATATTGTATGTCATTCCACGGCCCTACACCTACGACTAGTATTTTCATCTTAATATAGATATAATTTAAAAACGAAATTTCTTGTACAAATGACTTATAGTATATAGTAATGGTTTATAACTTTTATGAGCAGCAACAAACAAAATCATCTTATGCTGAAGTCTAATGTTGTCTGATTTATATAAAATCCTAAAAATATTTGAATAGCCTTCCTTCTGGATAAAATTCAGCTCATCGGAAAAATCTTTGTAAGTAGACATAGAGGCACAAAAGATAACTGTAAATGCAAGGGTCTTTGCACTATTGGGTAGATATTCATCAACATTTCTATCTACTCCAAAAAGTAATAAACTCTTCTCTAATTGGGTTTTTACCAAAACTACAGTATCACATAATCGACCTTTTTTATACCTTTTATTTACAGATACCGGATTATCTAAAACCACATTATAAAGACAGTCATCTATACATTCTATCTTCGTTTCATTTGTGAGATTGTCGTAATTAAAAATACTATCCTCACCATAAACAACCCCTTCTCTGAATTTCTTCTTAATATAGTTTCTTCTATAAAGTTTATTACATGCTGAATCTAGAAGTTGTGATACTATCTTGAACTTCTCAAATTCACCATGATATGATATTCTACTACAATGTGGATTTCTCAACAATTCACCATTTTTATAAATATTGAAACCATATAAAACTATATCAGTATTCTGCTTCATTGCCTCAACTGCTGTAGCACAAGCTTTTTCTTCGAGAGTATCATCACAATCGAGAAATTGTACATATTCTCCTTGAGCTATATCCAAACCTACATTACGTGCACTTGGTACTCCTTCATTCATTTTTCTATACACATGCACTCTTTCATCAATGGCTATCTCTTTACATATACTCCAAGAATCATCTGTAGATCCATCGTCAATCAATATCACTTCCACATTAGTGTATGTTTGAGAAAGAGCACTATTAACAGCATTCTTCAACCATTTTTTTCCATTATATATTGGAATAATTATACTAACAAGCCCTTTAATCATTATTTAGAATTTTATCAAGATAATTGAGAGATTTATTTCTTAACTTTTGTAGTTCCTTATTAATTACAGAATATTCCATGGTACCTACATTTTCATACGACTCACTATCTATTCTACGAAAATGCAGATTCAGAAGGCTAAGGATTGTTTCTATTCTACTGTTAGTAATTGAACGTGGAATATAGCGAGTAATAAACTGACGATTGAAATTAATCGAAAAGACTAAACCATGAAAAGAATTTGTAACTACAATATCAGCTTTCAAGAATAATCCCAACCATTGTTCAGGTGTAACATTTCTCAAATTGAGAGCTCCTCCCAATTTAAAAAATCGTTGTGTAATATATACAACTTTAAGATTGTTTTTTTTTGCACATATTTGAGCCTCCTTGATAAGAACATTATCCTCTGCCATAACATATAAAAGCAAATACCGACAATCCTTAGGAAGCTGAGTATAATCTGCTATCTTCTCCCACTGAGCCTTATCTAATAAAAAAGTTGGATCAAGAACCAACTCTACATTTTTACCTGTTAAATTTTTTACAATATCAAGAGCAGACTGCTCACGAACAGATATATTACAAAAGTCCATCATTAATCTCCGATACCGATCAACTTCGCTAATAGGTAATTTTGAATATCCTATACTTGCTGCGTATGAGTTCCGTTTTTTCTGCTCTTCAACAAATGGGAGATAAAACATCTCATCCCCTTCCGTACAGGCCAGATTCCAAACCTGATCACTACCAGTTATAAAAATATCAAATGACGAACTCAATGAGGTTAATCCTTCTTTATCATAAACTGGCTTGGTTAGTTCCAAATATTGATTCAAGAAATTTTGAAATCCATCTTTATAATATATCTCATAGCCATTACGAAATAATATATTATAAATTGTTCGAATATTAAAAAAATAACTAATTGGCTTTGGAGCAAATCGCTTTTCATTAAAAGGTGCTCTATAGTCGATTACCTTTACGTCATGTCCTTTATCTTTAATGGTTTTATATAAGGCATATGTCTGCAATACTGCTCCAAAATTTAAGGCGGTATGAAATGTCATTGTTCCAACTCTCATAATTCAATAATTTGTTTAATCGCATTACAATAGTTTACATAATAATTACATTTGTCATATTGCAATGCAACATTACGAGCATTTCGCTTTAAGTTAGTATAAAGATTATTATTATAAGCCAACTCATGAATCTGAATTGCCAAATTTTCAACAAAATATTCATTGTAATCCACGAGTCTACATGCACAAAGATCTGCATACTCCGGAATTCCTCCCTGTGAAGATGCGACTACAGGTATCCCACAAGACAAAGCTTCAATGATAACATTACCAGCAGCTTCAAAGCATATAGATGGCACAGAGGCAATATCTACCGCAGTTAAATATTTAGGTAAGTCTGCTTGAGGAATGTATCCGGTAAATGTTACACCACCAGTAATCCCCTTCGCTTCCTGCTCGACCAAGTCTATATATTTGTTTTTTTCACTGCCAAAATAGACACTACTCCCCATTACTAAAACATGAATCAATGGATCATTGAGTTGCTTAATCGCACGTATTAATTCTAAAACGCCTTTAGATTTATTAATTCGACCACAATAAGATACTACTTTTTGATTGGGGCATATTCCGAGTTTTTTTCGAATCTCTGCTCTCACGTCTTCTCCCTTAAAAGTAAACTTTTCGGTATCGATTGTATTCTTTACAACAATCGTTTTCTCATGACAACAATTATCGACTTCAATCATTCTATTCTTACAGAACTGGCTGATGGCTAATAGTCCATCAGAAGCCTTAATCATACGACCTGCTGCCTTCAATCCTCTATTGAGACGGTCTATATGCATATGCAAAATTATTTTCCTATTCCCTATCAATACTCTTAAATACTCAATTTGGAAACAATTGCCTTCAATCACAATTACATCAAAGTCAGATTGATTGATGATATCGGCACACCAACGAATATATCTTGAACGAAGATATACTCGTTCGGATGTTACTTTCCTAAGAAAACGCCAAAATCCCCCCTCTAAAAATTCAATTTTGGGATTAGGAGAATAACAATAAAAGGAACTACATTTAAAATTCCGAGAGAAAGTTACAGCTTTCTCTTCGTAATATCCTAAAATATGGAAATGATGCTCCTGACGTTCCTCATTGACTTCAAGCATATGAGTCATCATGGTTTCTGTAGCGCCCCCCATAGTTGCAGGTATTGGAGTTGAACCTGCACAAATCAAAGCTATATTCATAAAATCTGTTTCTTAGAAATTATCGGATATTTATCTATTGTACCCCATAATAAAGCAAAAAAGAGCATATTAATCTGTTGTACGATAAAGTTTGAAGCCAAACAGGAACAAATATAAATTATCAAAGATATATCATATACAACATGAATATTAGTGCCACTAGGTAGTTGTTTTCTTTTTTTTATCAACTGATACCAAAATACAAGGAATAATATAAGACCTACTACTCCATAATCATAAAGCACTTCCAGAAAATCATTATGAGCAGATAATTTCGTATCAGTCGCAACAGCAAAAAAGCCAGAACCTAAAATCTGATTAATAATTCCTTTGTTCATATAATGAGTCAATACATTCTTGATAATATTAATACGCCCGTTTCCCCCAGAATCAAGATCAAGACTGATTCCTTCCAACAAACTTCCAAAATTCACAAAAGAATCGCCTATGTAGAAAATAACATAAAACACAATAATTACCATCATAAATATCTTTATTTTACTATTACTATGCATAATGGTACTAAAAAAGAAATATGCTGTACACAGTAATGACGAAGCAATACATGTGGTCTTTCCAGACATAATGAAAGCCATAATAGGTAAAATAAGAAGAAAAAATTTGAGTTTGTTATTGGATATTAAAAATACAAATGGGAAAGTAGATAAAACAAGATATATTGAATTTATTGCACCCACAGCCTGACTAAGATCCATACTTTCCAACAGTTCAATATTAGATCTACCCAGTATAGTTGTTACAGACATCAAATTACATATTATAGCAATAATTACGGCTGATAACTCAAAACTATCTGTTGTAAAATAACTCTTCTCTGCAATCCACAAAGTAATCGGCCAAAAAAAGATTATCGCACCAATTGCCATTATATCTTTAGGATAAGATACTAATATTGTTGTTAAAAAACAATATACTGAAAAAAACAATACTACTCGAGACAATTTTTTTCCTGAAAATCTTTTGGTTATAATAAAGCCAAATAAGCTGAATAAAATAACAGAAATAGCTCTTGTTCTTAGCAAAAGTTCAAACAAGAAATTAGTTTGTCCATAAAATTGACATAAAGTAGCATAGAAGACTAATGATAACGGGAATATATATAATAATATATAATTCCACTTTACATTATTAAATTTTATATTAATCATTGACCAACAATCTTGTATAAAGACTTACATATTTACCTATATTTTTCTTTCCAAAGACAGAACCTGCTAGTTTATGCATCTGTTCTCTATTCCGTTTCTCATGCTTCATTATTGATAGTTTTTGTTCTATTTGTTTAATATTATTGTTCTCTACCACATAGCCACATCCTTCAAGTACTAATTCTGGTATAGCTGTTACATTATTCGCAATAACGGGAAGTCCACAAGAAATTGCCTCTGCAGTCACTAATCCAAACGTTTCTTGAACAGAAGGATTAATATAAACATCTGATAATGAATAATATTCAGAAAGTATATCTGCATGCCTCACTAGCCCAACTACCGTCATATTATCAGGGAAGAGTCTTTGATCATGTATTTCACCTATTAGCACAAAATGGTATGAAGGATTGCGCTTAGCAAGACTCTCGATTACGTCAAGTCCTTTTAGAATACTCCAACACTGTGATACTCCCAATATTATAAATTCAGAAAGTTTGAAATTATACTTTTCTCGACACTCTTTTTTATTGCGTGGGTAGAAAATATCTGTATTAATCCAATTGTATACATTATCTAATATAAAAGCTTTTTTTAAGAAGGATTTTGCAGCCTCTTGTGTTGTCCACTCAGAGTTTCCTATAACAGCTAATCTTTTTAAATCTGTAAAATATACCTCCTTCTTCTTTCTAAGCCAACTTGAGTTATCAAAGAACCAGCTGTTATTATATGTATTTATTGCTGGGCACTTTCCACAATCCTTTTGCCACTTCATACAATTATCGCTTGTAAAATAACAACAATGACCTGTCATAAACCAAAAATCATGCATAGTGATAACTGTTGCTACATTATTTTTTTTTAGATAACGAAACAAAAATGGTAGATTAATATAATTATTATGCAAATTATGGAGATGAACTATATCTGGTTTAATTTTAGAAATTTTCCTAAGCAATAATAATGTAGAAACTATAGAAAAATAACCTTGAAGTCCTGTTATTTTTGACATAAGTGAATGCCATAAGTAATCAAACTTACATCCAATATTAAATATCCTTTCATCGTTTCCATAATAACTTGGAACAAAAATGTAAGAATCATGCCCATTAGACAGAAAGAACTGATGCATTTCTTTCACCATTCTTCCTGTACTACCGCGATTATAACACGCATTAATCTGAAGTATCTTCATATTATATTATTTTCTAAATTGTTTCATTATCTCCCCAAATTACTAATTGTCCCTTGAAATAGTTAAATTATAATAAATCACAATAAATTCAACATATTACCAAGCATAATCTACTCATAAGAAAAATAAATACAAAAAGAACAATTATCATAGAAATCTTCTTTTCTCACCATAAAACATCTCTCACAAACAACATAGATATAATACAAATACTATTTTTCAATTGAAAAACATACATTATCATCTAAATAACCTTCTAAAAAAGTTTTTTAGATGGCCAATAACAAGCCTTCTATCATACATAGTTAAACCAAATATATAAATTGATAAAATTGAAACAATCAAACAGACAACAATCATATAAGAGAAATTGACAAACGAATTACATTCGAATTGTTTTGTCAACAACAAAATACCAACACTTGCAAATATAGTTACAATAAATACATTAAAATAAACTTCTTTCAAGAAAAATATAACGTTTAAGTTTGCTTCTTTTCTGAGAATGATAAGTCGCGCTATTTCACTTACAATAGAAATAGTAATTGCAACAATATAAACAGACTCAGGTGGATATGAAGAATCTAACATCAAATATACAATAGGGATATTTAGAATCTGTAATAATCCAATAACAATCTGATACGTTTGGATTCTCCCTATAGCATAGGTTAACGTAAGTAATGAACCGGCAAGACTTTCGCTCATAGAAAAGATTATAACTAATCTTACAAAGGCCACAGTATGTTCAGGAACAACTCCTAACCAAAGTTGCAACAAATAAGGTGCAGTTACAATAATAGGAAGACCCAAAAGTAGAATTATATAGTAAGATAGTCGAGTACTCTGAAATACAAGTTGCATAGTGTATTTATGTTCTCCAATCGAATAACTTTTATAAATCTGAGGATTTATCGCAATCATAAAGTTTCCTACAAACCCCATTACAGCAGAATTAACAGTAAAAGCCAATCCTTTTGCGGTATTAACCGCAGGACCAAAAAACATATTCAATAACATATTACAACCTTGTTCTCTAATGATTGTTGAGGAAGCTCCAATAAAGTTCCATCCTGCAAAGCCAAACATTTCCTTCAAAAGACCTCTATCAGTAAAAAAACGGAATCTACACTCTTCAAACATTCTTGAACAATATATACCATATGTTAATCTCACTCCTATACTGACTATACACAACAATAAAGCATAAAATATAAGTTTATCTTTAGAATAAAAAAGAATTACAACTGCAACCATTAATTTTGCAACAGATTCCAAAATACTGACATAAGCAAAAACATTCATTTTTTCATGAGCAATAATCTCGGCATTATAGGGAATGCTCCACATGTTAAGTACAAATGTTAATACTGAAAACTGAAAAACCCAATTAGCAGCAACAATCCTATCTACCGGTATTACTAATTTATAATTAAGAAACCATAGACCAACGGTCTCCAGTAAAACAACAACAATTACAATCAACAGTATTTGGGTAGATACAGATGTACAAAAAACCAAATTTAATTTATTACTATCTTTCTTTCCCAATTCAATAGAAATAAATCTGACTATCGCAGCATTTAATGCACTAGACAGAATCGAAAACATTGATACTAAGCCACCAACCACATTATAAATTCCATAATTATCCACCCCAAGAGATTGGAGAACTATCCTAGATGTAAAAAGGCTAATAAATAACATTACTAACATTCTTACATAAAGTAACAAAGTATTCTTTGCTATTCGTTTGTTATTTAATGAAATATCTGACATTTTAAAAATATCTCTATTATTGTCATTATTCTACAGTGACTTCGATCTTGCCGTTTTACCAGATGCCTTAATATCACTATCATCAATTTTTCTTTTGATAGCACATCTCATATCGATATAATACATGTAAATTTATTATTTAGCTTTCTATAAGCTTATCTACATTGATGTAATATCGTGTACTTCTTGCCCAATGAAAATGACTGGTATTGTAAGTAACAACAGTCAAAGAGATTCCTTCCGAGTCCACCCCTTCTTGCTGATTCTAAAAGGGCGGCTGATAAACTGCCAACAGATAATCTATGTGGAGCAGAATGGCAAAGAGAGAAATAGAACATCTCCATTTATCTTTTGTGAACAATTGTATGACTCCCATCAATAAATTGGCTGCCAGTATCGACCAAATGGCCAAAGTCAGAAGAGATAGCCAGATACAAAATCCTTCAACATAACGTCCTCCGATAAAACAGAGAATGGATACTCTTTATTGTTGCTTATCCAACACTTCATATTCCGAATTCTTACTCTTAAACTCCGGAACAATCTCTTTCATCATCTTCACCGTCCCGATTTTATCAACACAGAGAGCCAGGTGAACCAATGGTTCCATTAAATTATTGATTTCATTGAAATCGTATTCGCGAACCTGGGCACGATAAATCTTTTCATTCGATGTCGGCAGCGTATTCTCCTTTATAGCCAGAAGTTCTTCATAGAGTTTCTCGCCCGGACGAAGACCTGTGTACTGGATTTCTATATCTTTATCAGGAACAAGACCTGCCAGTTCAATCATACGGCGTGCCAAATCGGCTATCTTTACAGGTGTTCCCATGTCGAATACGAATATCTCATTTCCCTTTCCCATAAAAGCGGCCTCCAACACCAGGCGACAGGCTTCCGGGATAGTCATGAAGTAACGGATAATATCGGGGTGAGTTACTGTCAGCGGACCTCCTTTTGCCAATTGTTCCCGGAAACGGGGAATAACCGAGCCATTACTTCCCAGGACATTTCCAAAACGAGTCGTGATAAAACGAGTCTTTCCGGGATGCAGTCCTCTACTGATCGCAGTACTTAGACTTTGAACATAGATCTCGGCCAGGCGCTTGGATGCCCCCATTACATTCGTTGGATTTACGGCTTTGTCAGTAGAGATCATGATGAATTTGTCTACCTCATATTTTACTGCCATATCAGCTACGTTGTGAGTACCATAGACGTTCGTGTGAATGGCTTCACAGGGGTTTTCCTCCATCAGAGGTACATGTTTGTAAGCGGCGGCATGGAAGACCAGCTGGGGATGAAAGCGGCTGAATACACTCTCGACACGATCGATCATACGAATATCTCCCATAACAGGCACGAACTGGACTTCGGGGAATTTTTCTTCCAGCTCCAGACGTATGTTGTGCATCGGTGTTTCCGCACTGTCGAATAAAACCAGTTGCTTTAAACCGAAATGACATAGCTGACGGCATAGTTCACTACCAATCGAACCGGCTGCTCCGGTTACCAAAACAACTTTTCCTTGAAGGGAGTTTGCGATTTCCTCCATATTTATATGGATTTCATCACGCCCCAATAGATCTTCGATACGTACGGCAAGGAGGTTATGCAATGTTTTGCTTCCTTCTCTGAGTTCGTCAATAGTCGGAAGCATCAGCATACGGACTTTCTTCTTTTCACAGTAACGGATTAGGCGTTCGCTTTCGGCTTTGATGGCCTGGAAGTCTGTGAAAAGAATGGCTTTGATATTTTTCCTGTTAACCAAACTGTTAAATTCGATCTGATCTCTAACGGAATAGACTTTATATCCGCCTATACGTAATGAGGATTTCTTGCCGAAACGAAGATATCCTTCAACCTGGTACATCAGCTTATCATTCAAGGAGGCTCCGAACAGGGCTGTTGTTCGATTTTCACTTCCGTAAATCAGAAGCTTGTCGCGATTGGATATATTCAGGACCAAATGATACAGTGTAATCAGTGTCACCCGGAAAAGGGTCAGCAGGAAGAAAGTTAAGAACAGATCGATCAGAGTTCCTAATAAGATATTACGGAAAGTCAGTTCGGTTGCCAGATAAGCAATAACCGGTATCAACAGCAATATCTTCAGGAAAGTGACCAGAAGGATGCGCCCAACCTCGGTGAAGGCAGAATGGCGAATAACACCTTTGTAACTCTTAAAACAAACAAAGCTAACGGCACTGCATAATGTAGAAGAAAACAGTGCTATGGCAAATATGTGTATCGAATAGTTAAAAGCTAAAACATAAGAGAGAAGCCCCAAAGAAATCAAAGTAGAGCAGCCGGAAAGGAACAAATCAATCAAGAAAATTATCCATTGATTAAAATACCTTAATTTGGAGAAATAACGAAACAGTGAAATAAACGTCATAGGATCAATTTTAATGGATAAAAAACGATTAATAATCAATAGTTTTAAAGTTATAAAATTTCGTTATTGCATATAACAAAGTACGTCAGTCACAGAGCAACTTACTGTAATATATATACTACTAAATTTCAAAATAGTCATTAAAAATCATAGTAATTTGGAGATTTATATTGTTAAATAATAATTTTCCAATGTTCCTATAAAAATGACTAGATTAATCGTTCCTTTTTTTACGTCATTTTATTTGTTACGAGACAAAAAAATGCATTTCTTATACTGTATGAATTATAAGGGATATAGAAAATACGCTATTGTTTGTTCTAACTTTTATTATAACTTTGCAGTGACTAAAAAAAAGGAACGTTTTTTCTAGTCATTTCGCTTTATTAACACACTAATATTCAATCATATATATAAATACACAGCTATCTAAAACAACAATCATACATTATACACATATTAACTAAAATATATAATCGATTATATCTAAAAATCTTACAGAATCCAATAGTCTCCATGGTTATTATTTAACACTTCGACTATATCAAATAATGTTTTTTCACGAAATAAGATCTCATTTTATGAATTAATTTTTGTTGTTAAGGTGTATGTGATTAATGTGAAAGTAGATTCTACAGGCACATTTCAAATTATAAATGTTATCTTTATAGAGAAATAGATATAAATAATATGGTGAACTTAGGTAGTTGGATGAACAAGATCCTCATTGGATGGGGAGTCGATCCAAAAATTGCAAACACTTTCGATGAGATTATCATTGCTGCATTACTGATTGTTTTAGCAGTCGGTATCGATTATCTATGTCAGTTCATTTTTGTGGGTAGTGTACGGAAATTGTCTGAAAAAAGCCATTACTTCTGGGATACATTACTGATCAAGCGAAGAGTAATACATAATCTGGTACATGCCATTCCCGGCATTCTGGTGTATGCATTACTTCCGATGGCTTTCATACGGGGAAAAGAACTATTGCTGCTTTCACAAAAAGTGTGTGCCGTCTATATTGTATTTGTATTACTATTGGCGATCAACGGATTTATCCTTGTGATAATGGATATATACAACCACAAGGAAGTAAATAAGAACCGGTCGATCAAAGGTTTTATACAAGTCTTCCAGGTGTTGGCATTCTTTATAGGCGGGATTGTTATTATTGCTATTCTGGTCGGAAAATCACCGGCAACCTTGTTTGCCGGACTGGGTGCTTCGGCTGCTATCCTGATGTTGGTATTTAAGGATACGATATTAGGATTTGTGGCAGGCATACAGCTTTCAGCCAACGATATGCTGCGGCCGGGCGACTGGATAACGGTACCGGGCTCGAATGCAAACGGTGTTGTACAGGAAATTACACTAAATACAGTCAAGATACAAAACTTTGATAACACAATTTCCACAATTCCCCCTTATACGCTGGTCAATAACTCTTTCCAGAACTGGCGGGGCATGGTCGAATCCGGGGGGCGGCGTGTGATGAAGTCTATCTTTCTCGATCTGAATACGATCAAATTCTGTACACCGGATATGCTGGACACTTTTCGTAAAGAAATTCCCCTGCTTGCCGATTATCAGCCGGACAAAGGTGTTACACCGACCAATTCTCAAATATTTCGTGTCTATGTGGAACGTTATCTGACCAGTTTGCCGGTGGTGAACACAGACCTCGACCTGATCATCAGCCAACTGCAGGCAACCGAATACGGAGTGCCGGTTCAGATCTACTTCTTCTCCCGTAATAAAATATGGAAAGAGTACGAACGTATCCAGTCGGATATTTTCGACCACTTCTTCGCCATGATTCCCCAGTTCGAACTGAAAGTGTATCAGTATTCAGAATAGTCTCCCCCTTCCAAAACGCAACAAGAGGCTTCCGCTCGCCCGGCGAAAACCTCTTGTTCGTGATTATTGATCTCCGGAGATCATTCTATTTCCGGACGGTCGCCACCACCACCATCCACTGTGAGCAACTTTTCATACTCGATGGTGCGGGGTTCCTTCAGCAAGGTTGTGCCGGAGGAGAAGGAGGTGACGATGCGCAGAGTGTACTGAGCCCCTTTCGTCAACGAATCGGGAACTTTCACTTCGACACATTTCGGATCGTTACGACGGATACGGTCAGCCACCTTCACCGGGTTGGCTCCGGTACTGTCGACAAAGAAAACACCGATCGCTTCGCCTTCGCCTGCCACACGCAGTTTGTCACCTTCGATGGTGATCACGTCGCCTGCCGTGATCGTGCCGTCGATAAAGCCTGTTGCACCGTCGGTCACCTTGTTGATAGAGGCACCGCTGTCTTTCACGCCGAGTATTTCGAGACCTACCTTCGCCAATGCTTCGCGCATTTTGGCCGAAAGGGTGATGTCGAGCGTCACTTTATGACGGGCCGGGTCGAACTGGTCTTTGGCAGTGATCCAGGAACCGGAGACACGGGGCGTGAACTGACAGTTGTCCGTCAGTACGCTGTATCCCTGCTGCACGGCTTCGCTGATGATGCGATCGTGCTGCTTGATGATCGACAGCATGGTGTCGTACTTGATTTCGCTGCCTTCCACAACGATACGGCGGGCGATGTCTTCGTTGCGCAAGGTGTTTTTCATGGTAGACACTTCGGCTGTATAGTCGTTGTCTACGTCTTTGGTCAGGAGGTTGAGCCGCAGCCAAACCTTCCAGAAAAATTCATAAACTGCCATAATGTTTGCTGTTTATTTAGATGAATAATTTCAGTGGCCGCCCTCACTCAGGAGGGCGGGTTAACTGTATTTCGGTTGTTTAGAGGATCACTTTAAAGGTCTTCCCTCCTACCTTTACAATATAGGCTCCTTCAGACAAAGGGATTTGAACATTGCCGGAGGAAACGCGGAGGCTTTTCACCAGCTGGCCATTGAAGCGGACGATCTGCACGTCTTCCGGGCCGGAGGTGGTGATCCGGATCACGCCGTCGCGGGCACTAACCGTTACACCGGCCTGCAGCCCTTCGTTGCCGACAGGAGAAGCGTTCTTCACAATGCCACTGATCGAGATCGTGAGGTCGGTGCTAACATACTTCACGATATAAGCTCCGTCGCTGCTGCGCGGTTCGAGGGTCTCGCCCCGGCTGGTGGTGACGACGGGTTGCGACTGGTTGTAGTCGGCATCGAGCGTGAGGTAGAAGCGGAAGCTGCTCCACTCCTCTACGGCATGATCACCGGCCGAGGGGTCGAGGGTAGCGCCTTCTACGGCAGGCAGGCTGACGTTGTAGTAGACGGGATCAGGCTCGGGGTCAGGGGCAGCGGCCTTAGTGACGGTGATGGGCTTGGTGAAAAGCGTCGTGGTGCCCACCGTGATGCCTACACGGTAAGTACCGGCGGCAGAAATGGTGACGGTGGAGGTAGTCGAACGCAATCCCAGCTCGGCTGCCTTCGACTGCGGCACGTCCTGCCAAACGTCGGCGGCATCCTTCTTTTGCAGGGTCAGGACGGGAGCGTTTCCTTCCGGAATGACGATCTGAATATTGATCGCAGAGGCATTTGCCGGAATCTCGGCGGTCGGCGTGGGCGGGTTATAACTGAGGATCGGTGTACCGCTGTTATCTACCACCTTGGTCACAGTACCTGTCTGGTCAGTGAAGGTGCCGTTGTTGTTCACGTAGATGCCGGTAACGGTCAGTTCTTTGGCGATCTCTTCGGTCAGGGTGAAGTCGACGCCGCTGCCGATGGTGAGCTTATCGGTCACTACTTTGTCGAAGAATACGTCGGCGGTTTCGAGAGTGATGTTACCGGCGGCGGTATGGCCATCCCCCTTGATCGTGGTATTGGGCCTGGAGATGGTCACCTCCTCGTCCGGGGTTGTGATCGTCACGGTGATGTCGGACATGGAGTTGATGTCGTGCGTCTTCCCGCCTTCAAACAGGTCGGTCGCGGCGTTCTGTAGCCGTGTCTCATCCATCCACGCCTGGTAGAACTTTCCCTGAGGGGCAAAGAGGGCATACGCCTTGCTGGTCCCGTCGGCGGCGAAGTCGAGGGAGACGACGGGCGTTACGTCCTCGTAGACCCGCACCGTTTTGCCGGCCTCCGGAGCGACATCAAACAGCAGCGTGAGCAGCTCGGGGGCCGTTCCCTCGTTGTTGAACTTCTCCGTGCCGACGGCCATGAACCGGACGTTGGGCGTCGGGCCCGGGGTTATCGTGCCCTGAGTTATGTTCCAGAAGCCACCCTTGACGGTGATATCCCCGTCGAGGGTCAGGGCACCGCTGTTAAACAGACCCGAATTATACCCTTCGATGGTGAGGGGTTGCTCGGCACGGATGGTCAGCGTGCCGCTGCTAGAGAAGGCGGCGCTCTTGTCCGGATTCTCTGTCACGATCCGCGATCCGACCGCCCCGGATACCAGCAGGGTAAAGCTCGCGTTGGAGTATGTGTTAAACATCGCGTTGATGGTTACCTCCCACAAGGTAAGCACCGGGAGAATGATGCCTTGCGGAGTCTTGTCGATCAGGATATTTGCCCCGTTGAATACGCCGGTCAGGGTTCCGGTAAAAGGGGTTGTGGTGGTTCCCGGATAGTCCGAGGTGGCGTACACCCATCCATCGGCCTCGGTGTAAGAGAGGAAGAGGTTGCTGCCGGGCTGGAACGCGGACAAGTCGAGGTCGGAATAGGTGTAACTGCCCGTCACCAAGGCTTTCAAGGCAGAGTCGGTGAGTTTGCTCTTGTAGGCCTCCACGCTCCTCCCGTCCACGACGATACTTGTCAGCTTGGGACAGTTACTGAAGGTCCCGTCGGCGAAGTCGTCAGGCGGGGTCTTGCTCTCGATCGCGACGGTCTCCAGCAGGGGGCAGTCGCTGAACATCCCAGCCATGGAGGATACGTCTCCCTGGATCGTCGCCTTCTTCAGCTTCCGGGCAGAACTGAAGATATTGCTGCCAAGCGTGATGACATGAGCCGGGAGGATCACCTCCTCCAAAGTGAGGTTCGAGAAGAAGGCCTGGTTCTGGATCTCCGTCACCCCTTCCGGTACGGTATACTGGCCTTCGTAGATAACCACATTTTCCGGATAATACAGTAAGGTGGTCTTGTCTTTGTTGAAGAGGACGTTCTGATACTCGGCGAAGTAGGGATTATCGAGCGCCACCGAGAGGCTTTTGATAGAGGAACCCCTGAAGGCCTCGATATAGGTGACGTTATCGCTCTTGAGGCTCTTTACGCTTGCCGGGAGCGCTAGTCTTTTCAGCTCGACGCAACCGTCGAAGGCATCGGCCCCGATGCTTTCCAACCCCTCCCACAACTCCACTTTCTCAAGTTTGTTGCAGCCTATGAACGCGTTTTGGCCCAATTGTTTCAAGGAGGCCGGAAGGCTCACTTCTACCAGGCTGATGCAACCCTCGAAGGCATTCGCCCCGATGGTTTCGATTTTGTCCCATAGGACCTCGGTCAGGTTGACGCAACCTTTGAAGGTATTGGCTCCGATGACGGTTACATTGTCCTGTATATATACCGTCTCCACCTGTGGCAGGATCGCCTGGTTATCCTGCAGGCTGGTCGCATCGTTGTCCAGAATGTGTAGAACCTTGCCGTCCAGCGACCATCCGGTTCCGCTGGCTTCCTGAGCCGCGGTTCGTGCGGGCAGGAGCATGAGTAGCATCATCAGGATGCTGAGGCCTACGCCAAGTAAGCGGTATAGGCGGGTTGTTGTCTTTTCTTTCATACGCTTTAAAATGTTAGTTATTATTCTTTTATATATGGTTGTTATTATTCTTGATTCATGTTCTTTATAAGTATTGCATCAGCTGCTGCGAGATATCTGCATCAGTTGTTGCGACGTCTTTGCATCAACTGCTGCGAGGGTATCGCAACGGGTGATGCAATGTTGCTATTCTTCTGCTCTCAGATTTCCGAGGCTGCAAATCTCGCGGCATTCGTTGAGAGTTACACCTCCCGACCCGGTGTAGCGTGTGCGGATAATCGCCGTGTAGCTTCCCGGAGGCAGGTCGGCAGGGACGCGGGCAACGACCTCGGAGGGCATGTTGCGGGTCAGGCGGCGGCTGACGCGGTATTCGGCCTGCGTGGAAGTGTTGCGGAAGAAAACGCCTGCGTCGGCATCGTCGGTGGTCACTTTCAGTTTTTCGCCTTCCAACACCACGTCGTCGCCGCGAGTGATGAAGCCGTCGGTGCGTCCGGTGGCGGCATCGGTGATGCGGGTGATGCTGAGGGAGTCTGTCCGGTAACGGTTGTCGACGATCTCGACGCCTATCTGCCGGAGCATTCTGCGCATGAGGGGCGTGAGGCGGAGGGCAACGGAGCAGGTGTGCGTCTGGGGGTCGAAGGGCTCGGTGGTCGTATTCCAGAGGCCTTGTATGCTGGGGGTGAACTGGCAGTTTTCGGTCAGCACGCGGTTGCCGAGCGTCAGTTCGTGGCGGATACGTTGTTCGTAGCGTGCGATAATGTCGCTGATGGTTTCTGCTTTGATCTCACATCCGTCGGAAAGGATGCCACGAACGATGTCGTCGTTGCGCAGCGTGTTTTTGCCGGACAGGACTTGCGCAATGTAACCCGTTTTGCCTTCTTTGCCGAAGGGGGTGGGACGAAAATGCATTTTCCAATAGTGAATGAAGTTTGTCATATGATCGTTCTTGTTGTCGTTGTTCACGTACCACCGTTCAATGCTGGGGTGATAACCGTATCAAAAATAGGGAAGCGGACGCGACGGCAAGTTGTCAAAACGTAAAACACCATGAATTTTGATGTTTAGACAACAATAATGATAGGAATGCCATGGGTTTTGATTAGTTTTGCGGCAAACATAAAACAGATGCCTCTACAGATTTCACATTATTTGTTGTTAACGCTTCTCTCGTCGGTTGTAATCATGGCCTACGGCTTTCAGCTGTTGCTGAATGTTCCGGGAGAAAAAGACCTCACGGTCTACTGCTTTTCACGGCGTGTACTGGCGGCTGCCTATCTGAGCCTGGCGTCGTTGGGCATCCTCGAAATATTCCTTCAGAACGAGACGTCCGAAGGGGCGGTGGTCAGTTCCTTTACGCTGGTGATCGCTGGGTTTCAGGCGTTTCTTTTCACCTTTGCACTGATTGCGCTGATACGTCCCGATTATATTACCCGCCGCCTGCTGGGGGTGCATTTCGGGGTGATAACGTTGGTTTCTGCCGTATTGCTTATCAGTTTGTTCGGTTTCGGGGGGATGGTTCATACCGTGATATTCCGGCTGTGTCTGGTGGGATACGTGGGGCAGTTGGTTTGGTATGTGCGTAAATTCCGGCAGATTTACGGGGAAGGTATCCGCCGGTTGTCAGACTTCTACGCCGAAGACGAGGACAGACGACTCCACTGGATCAACCGGTGTTTCTACATGGCATTGACAATCGGCATCCTGGCGCTTGTCGGGGCTTTTATGCGTTCGTTCTACTATCATTTTTTTATACCTTTATATACGGTGTTTTATGTCTACTTTGCTGTGAAGTACTGTAATTACGTGCCGGTTTTCTATTATGTGCTGCGTGGTATAGCGTTGCCCTCTCCTGCTCTATCGGTGGAGATGGGTGATACGGAAGACATCGGCATCATGCCGGAAGTGGTTATGGATACGGCAGAGAAAAATCCTTCGAATGTGGTGGCAGCATTCAATAATAAGCAGTTTACAGAAAGGCTTCAACAATGGATCGAAGACAAGAAATATCTCGAAACGGGCAAGAACCTGAGTGATGTGGCGGAAGAGCTGGGCACCAACCGCAGTTATTTCTCCCGTTACCTGAATACGCATGAGGAATGCGATTTCCGCAACTGGCGTAGTAGACTCAGGATAGAAGAAGCCAGTCGGCTTCTTCTGATTTATCCGGATAAATCAGTATCGGGTATCGCTGAAATGGTGGGCTTTTCAGACCGCAGTAATTTTCATAGGCAGTTCACCACCATCATCGGGATGTCGCCGCAAAACTATCGCAAAAACAGGGAGTAAAACAACATTACCATTTTCATATTGAACTTTTATTCATTAGTTTTGTATTGTATTTATAGGAAATATCTAAACGAAACATGTATGAGTGAATTACAACAATGGATTAACAGTTACTTGATTAAATGGGGTTTAGTACGCGACTCGGCTAATATCTGGGATAACCTGATCGTATTACTTCTCGTTATAGCAGTAACTGTCGGTATCGATTATACCTGCCGGTATATTTTTCTGGGATTATTCAAACGCTTCGCCAAAAGAACCAAAAACCAGTGGGACGATCTGATCGTGGAACGGAAGATCATCAACAAGCTGATGCACCTGATTCCGGCCATTCTGGTTTATATCATGCTCCCGCTGGCACTTCCAAGGGCTGAAATGCCAACATTACTCGGCATCCTTCAAATGATTTGCAGTATCTATATCGTAGCTGTCATATTGCGTTTTATCAATGCGGCATTAAATCTGCTCCTCGAAATATACAACCGGAAAGAAGCCTTCAAGAATAAGCCGTTGAAAGGGTTTGTACAAATCATTCAGGTGCTTGTGTTCTTTGTCGGGTTCATCATTATCATCAGTATCCTGATTGGAAAATCACCGGCTACACTATTTGCCGGATTGGGAGCTTCGGCTGCTATCCTGATGTTGGTTTTTAAAGATACGATACTTGGTTTTGTTGCCGGTATCCAGTTATCTGCCAATGACATGCTCCGTCCGGGTGACTGGATCACAATGACTAAATACGGGGCCGACGGAACCGTGATAGAAGTAACGCTGAATTCGATCAAAGTACGTAATTTCGATAATACGATCACTATGATACCACCCTATGCGCTCGTCAGCGACTCTTTCCAAAACTGGCGGGGCATGCAGGAATCAGGCGGGCGACGTGTCAAACGTTCGATCAATATCGATATGAACAGCGTACGTTTCTGTACACCGGAAATGCTTGATAAATTCCGTAAAATATCCTTACTGACCGAATATATCGATACTAAGCAACAAGAACTGGAAAGATATAACAAAGAACATAATATAGACGGCTCCATCAAAGTGAACGGGCGCCGTCAAACCAATCTCGGTGTTTTCCGTGCTTATCTGGTAAATTATCTGAAAAGCAACCCTGATGTGAACAAGGATCTGACGTGTATGGTACGCCAATTGCAACCGACAGAAAAGGGAATACCGATGGAGTTATATTTCTTTGCAGCAACAACTGTCTGGATTCCTTACGAAGGCATTCAGTCTGATGTATTCGATCATATTCTGGCTGTTTTACCGGAATTCGATTTACAGGTTTTCCAGGAAGTGTCAGGTTCGGATCTGCGTCATTTGAGGATTGAAACTGTTAACTAAGCATAAACAAAAAGGGACTTTTATGTAAGTCCCTTTTTTATATCAATCAATTTCTATAAAATTCTTTTGTACAATTTCGTAGTAAGCGAATGGAGGCTTAACATATTCCTCACCGCCTTCTGCCTCTTTCAAGGCTTCTGCTTCATAGTCTATTTTCCAATAACGATTATATTGGGTTGTGACATAGATCGGTTCAAAATCATTATCATCTTCTTTAAAGAATAACATTGCATGTTCACCGGCAACCGGTTCGCATTCTTTCGGTAAAGTCAGCCACGCTCTGATCTGCGCTTTAAGCTCACTATCATCAAAATAAACCAGATGATCCATCAACTCAATAAAAAGCTCCCAGCTGATATCATACGGGAAAGTCAATGCAAACACTTGTTTCCCCATCGGATGGATACGAATGATCGCATCATATCGACGGCTATTATATATGTCGGTAAATACACGTAACAGCTGTTCCACATCAGCTTCCTCCAGTCCGGCAACGATCACTATTTTATCATTGCTGACAGATATATTAGGACGTAAAGCCGGATCTGGCTTTGCATCTTTTTTCCGGAACTTATTCCGCAAATAAAGAATCAATACGATAATTATAGCTAAAAAGAACAGGTACGTTTTGAGCGGCAACTTCTTACTGCTTTTTTTCGTATTTTGCACCACTTTTATTCCGTCGTCATTCAGATTGAAAGTAACAGGAATAACTTTCTCATCAGCAATATTCTCTCCGTTACGTGTAGCCGGTATCCATTTTCCGCTTGTCAAACCTACCAAACGGATCGCTTCATCATTCAGCAACGGCTCCGAACCAAGAAAAACATGCGGATCGGTAACCGAACCGTCAGGCTCTACCGTACAAGCAATAAGGACAGTTCCACTCACCTCTTCCCTGATGGCCTTTTCCGGATATTCCATGTTCTGCCGGATAAACCAAAATTGTGCGGACGATCCACCGATATATTCAGGAAAAGTGCGGTCGGAACCCTCGGAACGGTCGATCGGGCTATAGACACCTTCATTCGTTTTTAACAAATAAGTAAGCATATATTGATCGTCATTCGCACGACTGAAACTCATGGAACGGTAACCCAATTTAGGTACATTATTTATCTGCTTTCCGTCATTATCCGGAGGCAACAATACGACATCCATCATTCCCACTTTTATTCTGGAGAAACGCAGACCATTCAATACATGCAGATAAAGAGACTGGCAAGCCATTTCTTCTCCCGATTCACCAGTCTTCCGGACACTTTCAAACCGATACTCCCAGGCGATAGAGACCGTATTTTTATAATCATCAGCAAAAGAATAAATCAGACTGATCCTGGCACCGCCTAGCAAAGGAATAGGCTCGGTTATAAGCCCTTTCAGTTTGGGATTATCGGGTGTAAAAGCCGTAAGCTTTCCTTTATCCGTTCCAAAACGAGTCAGTTTATTGACCGGAAAAACAGATTCCAGACGGAACAGAGAAATATCCTTATCATTTGGTTTGGGTTCCTCAATGATCAGACTATCCAGATAAGGTCTGACTTCCTGCCGTAAGCGAAGTTGCTCTTCCGGTAAATTGTTTTGTTGCGCCTTTACTCCTGATATTCCGCTGATAAAAACAGTCAGGAGTAGATATAAAATCGGGGTGGCTTTCATGATTATAGAAATATTTAGTTTACATCAGAACTGGAAATAGATAAATGGTTGTACACCTGCACTCTTGAACTGTACCACAACGAAAACCATAATCGCCAGGATGACTGCCTGCACCAATAACGGAGAGCGGGTAACGACACCCTGCAAAGCATTCTCGGCCGATTTTGGCATAAAATGTAATACATAACCAATTATCATCAATATAAAAACGCCTTTATAACCAGTAACAAACTGTGTAAATACTTCCGGATGGAAATTTGTACAGATTTGCGTAAGCATCTCTTTTACTGTTTGCAGCGAGTCGGCACGGAAAAATATCCAACCAAAACATACCAAATGGAACGTGATCAAAATCCCCAACACTCTGCGCCAGGGTTTCATTTCCGATCCCAACGGTTTAAAACTACTGAAACGCCCCATTATAAACTTATGAATAGCCAACGCCACGCCATGTATAGCTCCCCAGATGATAAAACTCATGGAAGCACCATGCCATAGGCCACCTAGTAGCATTGTGATCAGCAGGTTGATATAAGTACGGATTTTCCCTTTCCGGTTCCCTCCCAACGAAATATACAAATAATCTTTCAACCAGGAAGAAAGAGAAATATGCCACCGACGCCAAAATTCAGTAATAGTTGCCGATTGATAAGGTGAGTCGAAGTTCATATTGAAACGGAATCCCAATAATAAAGCGATACCGATCGCCATATCCGAATAACCGGAAAAGTCACAATAAATCTGTAAAGCATACCCGTAAATACTTAGTAGATTTTCCACCCCGGTATAAAGTAACGGTGCATCAAAAACACGATCTACAAAGTTCAAACTGATATAATCGGAAATCACCGTTTTCTTAAACAGGCCACACAGAACCAGAAATAAACCTTCCCCAAATTCAGAACGGGTAACAGTCGGATTCTTATAAATTTGAGGAATAAAATCGCGGGCACGAACAATCGGCCCTGCCACCAGCTGAGGAAAAAACGATACATAAAACACATAATCGATCCAACGTGTCAATGGTGTAATCTTTCCCCGGTACACATCGATCACATAACTGATCGTCTGGAATGTAAAGAATGAAATACCGACAGGCAGGAAAATATCCAATGGTTGATAAGTCACACTTTGCAAGGAGGTATTTCCAAACTGATAACCAAACTCCCGTGTAACAGAAGCGATGATCTCCAGCAGGAAATTAAAATATTTAAAATAACCCAGCAATCCCAGATTTATACATAAGCTAAGGACGACCAACAGCTTACGTTTCCATTTGGTCGCCGTGTGATATATTCCCTGTGCAATACAAAAGTCGGAAGTCGCCGTAAACAACAACAGGAAAAACCAAAATCCGCTACTCTTATAATAGAAATAAAGGGAAAATAGTGTCACATATATAATACGGGCCAGCAAATGCTTCCTGAGTGACATATATATGATCAGGAATCCGATGAAAAGAAAGAAAAACAGTCCGCTACTAAAAAGTATCGGTGCATTGTGCTGGTAGGTAAGCACATCTCCCAGTTTGGACAAATCAATATTATCGAACATTGTTATCTGCTATATATCGGTTATAGGTTTGCATCAGTGCACGATACAATAAAGTTCCCTGCTCCTGATAGCCTTCTTTAGTAAAATGAACGCGGTCTCTCCCCATCAATCCGGCTTTATGCCATTTAGCACTCGAGCTCTTACCTCCTGTTGCAGCAAATAAATCCCAGCAGGCCACACCTTCACGACGGGCCACATCGACAATAGCCTTAGCGGCGCGTTCTGTATTTTCATTGCGTACATACGTACGTTTCTTATTCACATACACCCGTTTATAACATTCCGGAGGCGTAGTAAGCAAGATCGCAGTATGCGGCATCTGTTTCTTTACCAAAGAAATAAAAGTTTCAATCTGTCCGGCAAACTCACTCCGGTTAAAACGTCTGCCGAAAGTCTCATTCGTTCCCAAAGAAATAATCAGCAACGACGGATTCAGCAAGGCTAGCTGGCGGACATAATCTTCATCCGTGTAATTCACGTACATAGCACCGTTTACTCCTACCGAATGATAAAGAATCCCCGGCTGGCCGTTAGTAAGATTAAAACCATAATAAAGATTTTTGAAAGAAGAAGCAGGCAACAGTTTGTCTGTCCCTTGTTTCCGACGGGTACTTTGTAACTGTAGCGTATCGATCAGGCCGGAGATACGGAAAGTATCGGTAATCACACCCGGAGCACAAGCCGTTTGGCTTAAAATCGTTTCTATCGAATCCTTCATCTTTCCGGCAGGCAACATCGGCATGGACTTTTCACCACGATAGATGACAGCCTGATTGAATGAATAACCGGCTCCGTTGTTGGGCGCCATACTTATATCCAAATTTATGGACGGAGATACGGATTGAATACCAATTCCTCCCGGTCCGATCGGACACTTCCTGTTATGCTGGATACAACGTCCGGCCACCCATTCCCGGATAACAGAGGAAATAAAATAATCATCCGGCTCATTCGTCTTGCTTAACTTGAACGGAGCGATCCAGCCACGTCCGGCATTACCGAACTGCTGCTGCAAAAGACGCATGGTCCGCCCGCTGTAATGACCTGCCTGAATATGGGAATCGCCTAACTGAACAATCGTGATGACTGTATCTTTCCCTGCACGCAGAGAATCGAGTGCCGCAAAAAAATTATGTAAAGGAGCGTAGTCACTCACACAACTGTCAGCCTCCGACAACAGAACAGAATCGATAGCAGCTCCCATTTTATAAGAGGCAAAAGGCAAAGCAACCGTATCCGAAACAGCCAGTGTATCAGGCAAAGCAGTATCATCCTGCAACGCAACACGGGAAGGCGAAAGATTTTTCGCCCCGACGGTGATTGCAATCAGCGCCAACAAAACCGACAAATTAATTAACCACTTTGTCTGCTTCATCATAAAACTCCTTTTCTAATAATAATGCATTGAATAATGCTGTGGCTATCTCACGTCCTCCCCTGAAACTCAGGTGGGTATAATCTTTACTTGCCCAATTGTTCTCTACGAAACGGACCATACTGTTCTCGCCTCCCATGGCACCGAAAGTATTCCAGAACGGGATACCGACTTTACGGGCGATCTGCCGCTGGGTATGAAGCATAGCCAATACGGCAGGCATCGTTTCAAACTCCCCGTCTTCCTGATGACTACGGTCGGAAACTCCCAGCAACAAAACATCCGATTCCGGGAAACAAGCCTGTACGTGACGGACTGCTTCCACCATACGTTTATCGTACCAGCCATAATGCAGTACACTATCGCTCACCACGTTCAGTCCATATTGTAGGATGATCAGATCGTATTGCCGTACCTCGTTCAGGCTTTGGCAACGCGAACTGTCCAGGCGGTTCAGGATCATACCGGAATTACCCCGTAACGAATAATTATCTACCACGACTCCTGAATTATCTTCCAAAGCAACACCTAAAGCCCGGAAACCTTCCGTCTCGGTAAAAGAGAAAGTTGCTTCGGTGAAGTTTCCTTTACGCACATATTGAGTGATTGTTGTCGTTGGCGGTAATATTTCATTGATCGTATCCGGTTCCCCGTTATAGTGCAATTTCATCCGTGTCCCCGTATTCTGTTCATACAGGAATTTCAGCGATGAAGCTGTTTCCAGTTCAGGATAACGGTTAGTTGTTTTGAGAGAGACGGTGACCTTTTCCTCTTTTTTAGGTTCAAACATCATACCGGAAAGTGTATAACCATGTTCATGATCAGTCAGCATCGACCATGTATGCCAACCTTCCGAACGTTGTTCGATCGTCGGACGGAACTGAGCGGCAACGGAAGTAATAGGGACAAAACCAACCCCACGTCCTCCAAACTCTTTCTGTAAGGCTGAACGCAAATCGGCAACGACAATGTCACCTTCGATGAACGAATCACCCAGGAAGGCAACACGTACCGGCCGGCCCAACTTATCCCGTTTCTTCAACGCCGTAAAGAAACGCTTCAAACCGATATGCCCTACCGAATAATCTTCGATATGCGTACCAAGCGAATCGGCTCCCTGAACGGAATACATCACATTATACAAGGAATCGCGTAAAGCCAATGCCGCCGAGTCAATCCCCGTCGAACGGATGATCGAATCGCGCAAAGCCACCGAATCAATTTCCAGTGTATCCGGCTGTTCGAGCTGTTTACGCAGCGAGTCCATAGACAGCGATTGCGTTTTTACCCGTAAATCCGAAAGTAAGTCAACCTTTTTTATCTTCTGACCGAACATTCTGTCCGGCAGATAATATAGTCCCAGGCAGATACAAAGCGTAATTAGCAAAAGAGCCAGTAATCTGCCGAAATTATCTTCTTTATTCATTTACTCATTCTTACGAAGGTGCAAAGATAAAGATAAAGTTGGTATGTTCGTGTATTGTTTCAGAATTAGAAAGAGACTTTTAAAAGTTCCGGTATTTCAGAAGGCTCGCTGGCCACCCTGATTCCGGCCTCTTCCAAAGCCCGTATTTTCTCTACGGCAGAGCCTGAACCTCCGGAGATGATTGCTCCGGCATGCCCCATCTGTTTTCCGGGCGGAGCGGACTGTCCGGCAATAAATCCGACAACCGGTTTGGTGACATGCTCACGAATATATTCGGCTGCCAACTCTTCTGCATTGCCGCCGATCTCACCGATCATCACGATCGAATGTGTCTCCGGATCATTTTCAAACATTTCCAACAAATCCCGGAAATAAAGTCCGACCACAGGATCGCCGCCCATTCCGACCGCGGTAGATTGGCCCATACCTTTGGCGGTCAAATGATAAACCACCTCATAAGTAAGCGTTCCGCTCCGGCTGAGTACTCCTGTATGACCTTTTGTAAAAACTTTTCCAGGCAAAATGCCTACCAGACTCTCACCCGGAGAAATCAGTCCGGGACAGTTCGGACCGACCAGCTTCGCTCCTTTTAACTGAACGAAACGATAAGCCTTTATAACATCGAGTGTCGGGATTCCTTCCGTTATACAAACGATCAGTTCTATCCCTGCATCAGCTGCTTCCATAATGGCATCTGCTGCAAAACGGGCCGGAACAAATATAATGGAAGTATTCGCCTGTGTCTGCTGCACAGCATCATACATTGTATTAAAAACCGGGATATGCTCGATAAGAGTACCACCTTTGCCCGGCGAAGTCCCGCCAACAACATCAGTGCCATATTCTTTCATTTTCAATGCATGAAAAAGTCCGTCACGCCCGGTTATCCCTTGCACGATCACCCGGGTCGATTTATTTATTAATATACTCATAATGATTTTTTCTTTTTTACTGTTTATTAGATGCTTCAACAGCCATCAGGGTGGCTTCTCCCATTGTCTCAGCGACTTTGAAACGTGTATTGCGCAACAAGTCACGTCCTTCCGCCTCATTCGTTCCGGTTAATCGGACAATCACCGGAATATCTGTATCGATCTGCTCAAAAGCTTTCAGCAAGCCGTAGGCAACATCATCGCACCGGGTAATTCCGCCGAAAATATTGATCAACACCACTTTCACCTGCTTATCCTTCAGAAGAAGTTTCATTGCCTCGATCACTTTTTCAGGATTGGAACTACCTCCGATATCCAGGAAATTGGCCGGATTTCCGCCATACAACTTGATCAGATCCATCGTAGCCATAGCCAGTCCGGCACCATTCACCATACAGCCGATCTCGCCATCCATATGTACATAACTAAATCCTTTTTCCTTTGCCTGTGTTTCTGTCTTTTCTTCCTCGGTTGGCTCGAACAAAGATAAAACACCGGGCTGACGATACAATGCATTATCATCGAAAGTCATCTTGGCATCGATAGCAATCAAAACTCCTTCCCGGGTCATTACCAACGGATTGATCTCAACCAGCGAAGCATCTTTCTCAATAAAAAGCCTGTACATATTCTGTATAATTGCTGCCATCTGGTTTACCTGTGCACTGCTAGCGAACAAAGTAAAAGCAAACCGGCGAGCCAGATAATCCGGGATTCCGATCAGCGGATCGATCCTGAAATGAAATATTTTTTCCGGACTTCTGCGTGCCACCTCTTCAATATCCATGCCTCCCTCCGCACTCATCATCAAAACAACCGAACGCGAATTACGATCGATAACAAAACTGACATAATATTCGAGATGAATATTTACCGCTTCGCTGACAATCACGCGGGTAACCGGATAATCTTTGATCGTCATACCTAAAATACTTTCAGCATGTTGTAAGGCTTCCCTAGCATTTCCAGCCAGTTTAACACCTCCGGCTTTTCCTCTTCCTCCGGTCAGAACCTGCGCTTTGATCGCAACTTTTTCATTTCCGAGCTGGCTGAACGCAGCTGTAACTTCTTCCGGCTTACTACACAGGATGTGTCGTTCTACCGGAATTCCATAATCTGAAAAGAATTTCTTTGCCTGATATTCGTGTATCTTCATCTGGTAATAATTTAGTGGAATTTATTCTCTCATCTCTAATAACATTCAAATAAACGAAGAAGTTGTTGAAGTAAAAGGATATATCAGACTGCTTTTCAGCATAAAAGCCCTGTAGACGCCGGATACAAACACATTCTTTATTTCCCCTGTTTTATAATAATCAATTTATAAATACGTTACTTTTGCAAGGCTTTATCGAAAGAAAGCCCATCGCGATCAATAAAATAAGAATTAGCTGATATGGAAAAGTTGAAAGAGAGAAAATGGAAAGTGCTTGAAAGTACCTATCTTCACCGCAAACCGTGGCTGACAGTACGGAGCGAACGGGTCGAACTGCCCAACGGCAACCAGATTCCCGAATATTTCGTATTTGAATATCCCGAATGGATCAATGTGATTGCCATCACGAAAGATAAAAAATTCGTTTTTGTCAGCCAATACCGCCATGGACTGGGAGAAACGTCCTATGAACTTTGTGCCGGCGTATGTGAAAAAGAAGACGGCTCTCCCCTCGTTTCCGCTCAACGTGAGCTCCTGGAAGAAACAGGCTTCGGCAAAGGTTCCTGGAACGAATATATGCTGATCTCGGCCAACCCGGGAACACATACCAATCTGACTCATTGCTTTCTGGCAACCGACGTCGAACCCGTCACTGCTCAACATCTGGAAGACACAGAAGACTTAGCAGTCCATATCCTCACACTCGAAGATGTTTTAGAACTATTAAAAACAGATCAGATCAAACAGGCCATACATGCTGCCCCGCTTTGGAAATACGTGGCAGAAAACCATCTGCTCTGACCTTCAAAGGACAAATCGCCCTGTATTAATCGGAGATTTATTAGGATAATTCATTCTTTTTTCTTATGTTTGTTAGGGAAGAATATGAGGAGGATGAGTTATGAGCAACATTTCAGATTATATCGAACAATTTGTCCTTGATAAACTGAACATGTTTAATGAAGGAAGAAATGAGGATAAAGGCGTATATTACATTCTTTTACCTAACGAAAAGACAGCCTATTATACGCTTTGGTTCTATAACCCGGCGGCGGAATATCATCCTAATATATTCCTTTCTACCTTGGACGTCAATGCCATTAATTCGGTCGGGAAAGCAATGAAAGCCGTGGCAAACTCTTTTGTCAAACTAACGGTCAAGATACGCATCGAATCCATCTCACACAATGCCGACGACATGATCTCTTTCGGCAAATATCGGGGGTATCATCTGTTTGAAGTAGCCCTAATCGACCCTAAATATGTCACCTGGATAGCTAACAAATACGAGGCACACGTTCAAAGTGAAAGGCGCTTCAAAGAGCTTGCGGCCACTTATTCATGGGTTTATCAGGATCTCAATACTTCCCGAATACATAAAATGCCGGTAAGCCGCTTTGTCGGAACGATAGACGAGAAACTGACTGATTTGCATCTTACTATCCGCCAGATCAAGATAGAAGACAATCCTTATAAAACCCGTGTGATCCGGGGAACGACTCACTTTTATGTCGATCAAAAGATCATTGCGGCCGATGATTCGGAAAATCTGTTTTTCTTTACTATCCGTGCAACCGACCGTAGCCTGGAAAGCGGAAAATTAAGCAATTCCGA
Source organism: Parabacteroides sp. AF18-52 (assembly GCF_003479145.1). Taxonomy (NCBI): domain Bacteria; kingdom Pseudomonadati; phylum Bacteroidota; class Bacteroidia; order Bacteroidales; family Tannerellaceae; genus Parabacteroides; species Parabacteroides sp. AF18-52. The sequence continues at coordinate 97,525 of NZ_QUGR01000001.1, read as the reverse complement.
CCATGCCTACCAGGTCGGAGAAAAACTATATATACGCTCTGCCAAGGTAATCAAACATTATGCATCCCGAAATATACGGTATACGAAATTGGGGTATGTAAAGTTTAAATAATACAATAAGCTTTTATCTGATAAAATCCCATTCGAATCCATTTTTAATTTCTTCCGAGAGGAATTCGAATTTCATTCGGAAGAAAATTTAGTTTCTCCCGAATGTATGTTTTTCTGCACAAACAAAGATGAAAATTTTATTTTTGAGAAAATACACAAAGAAAAAAACGATTATTAAGGCATTTATCCAAAACAAGCGCATATTAGCAAATCAGCCATAAAAAACAGCAACAGCAACGCGTACATACGCGTGCGTGAGAGCCACGGAGAGCAAAAACTTCCTGCCATTTTCTTTTTCGACATTTCTGTTATTCAACATCTTTTTTTATCTTTACCGCATTATATCCGGAAAACATGTTTGCAAAAAAAATAACGCTCATACTATCAGTCTTAGTTGCGCTCTTTATATTCAATGAGCCTATCATTGCCCAAGAAAAAGCTTTTCCTAAAAGTGGAGAAGGAATTACCCTTTTCCTGAAACGTCATAACCGTGTAGGGAAAGAGTATCACGATGAATTTATCAAATTAAACAAGACCAGGCTCGGCAGTGGTAATTCGCTGAAAATGGGCGTTAAATACCATTTGCCGCCTTTAAAGGGCGCAGCGGCTACAACTGCGAAGAAGCCTAATTACGAGCCCTTATTCGGCAAGGAATTAGCCCAATACCAAGTCACCTCTTCCGAATTGAAAGGCTGTTGCTTTTATCTGGTCAGCGGACATGGCGGTCCCGACCCCGGAGCCATCGGAAAAATGGGGAACGTCGAACTTCACGAAGACGAATATGCCTACGACGTCATGTTGCGCTTGGCACGTAATCTGCTTATGCGGGGTGCCAAAGTGCATATCATCATCCAGGATGCCAAAGATGGCATTCGCAATGACCGCTTCCTAAACAACACCAAGCGTGAAACATGCATGGGTGCCCCGATCCCATTCAACCAGGTGCGCCGCCTCGAACAACGAAGCGAAAAGATCAACTCACTGTTCAAAAAGGATAGAGAACTTTACAAACGCGCTATCTTTATGCATATCGACAGCCGTAGTAAAAGTCATCAGACTGATGTTTTCTTCTATTATCAGGATAAAAATTCTGAAAGCAAACATTTGGCAAAGACCATGAAATCCACCTTCGAGCATAAATACAACCGGCACCAGCCCGGTCGCGGATTCACAGGCACTGTTGGTCAAAGAGGATTGTTCGTCTTAAGAAAAACAACACCTCCTTCCGTATTTGTCGAATTAGGCAACATACAAAACAGTTTCGACCAAAAGCGGTTTATTCTCAGTGACAACCGCCAGGCTTTGGCAAATTGGTTGTGCGAAGGTTTTGTCACTGACTACAAACGCTACAAGAAAAAGCTGAAATAAATGCCTTGACAATGAATTATTAGCCCCTGAAATACCGATTAATCCACAGATTAATCGTACCTTTGTGTAATTTTATTGTTGAATCGTTTTAAATAACCATGAATAATTCTTATATATCTCCATTTGCTAAGCCCGTTTATGTGATGTTGAAACCTGTCGGCTCGGTGTGTAACCTGGCGTGCGATTATTGCTACTACCTGGAAAAGGGAAAACTATATCCGGAGGTGAAGAATCATATCATGAGTGATCAGTTACTGGAAAAATTCATCAAAGACTATCTGGAATGCCAGACAATGCCTCAGGTGCTTTTTACCTGGCATGGCGGCGAAACACTGATGCGTCCGATCAACTTTTATAAGAAAGCGCTCGAACTTCAGCAGAAATACGGACGCGGACGGCAGATCGACAACTGTATCCAGACAAACGGTACCTTGTTGACAGACGACTGGTGCCGCTTCTTCAAAGAAAATAATTTTCTGGTCGGCATCTCGATCGACGGTCCGCAGGAATTCCACGATGAATACCGCCGGAACCGCCAGGGGCTTCCCTCCTTCTACAAAGTGATGAAGGGGATCGAATTGTTGAAAAAACATCAGGTAGAATATAATGCTATGGCTGTGGTAAACGACTACAACGTTGATTTTCCACTGGAATTTTATCGTTTTTTCAAAGAAATAGACTGCCATTTCATTCAGTTTGCTCCTATTGTCGAACGATTGGGATTTCACCAGGACGGGACGAAGTTAACTTCGCCGGAACAACAGGATGCCAATATCAAACTGGCACCATTCTCTGTAGATTCCGGAAAATGGGGGGATTTCCTTTGTACGATCTTCGATGAATGGCTGAAAGAAGATGTCGGGAATTATTATATCCAGCTGTTCGACGCTACACTGGCAAACTGGGTCGGAGAGCAACCGGGCGTATGTACGCTGGCCCGGACATGCGGACATGCCGGAGTGATGGAGTTCAATGGCGATTTATATGCGTGTGACCACTTTGTGTTCCCTGAATACAAGTTAGGAAATATCTATACGCAGACATTAACTGAAATGATGTACAGTCAAAACCAACTTAAGTTTGGTGCAGACAAATACGATAAACTCCCCACTCAATGCAAAGAGTGTGAATTTCTCTTTGCCTGCAACGGGGAATGTCCCAAAAACCGCTTCCTGCATACAGCCAGTGGCGAACCGGGATTAAACTACTTATGCAAGGGCTACAAAAAGTTTTTCAAACATGTAGCACCCTATATGGATTTTATGAAAAAAGAATTATTAGCCCAGCGTCCGCCCGCAAACGTGATGCAATGGGCTAAGGAGAACAGGGATACTCTATAAAAAACATGAAATACAACAGACGTGATTTTATTAAAACAGGAGGTATGGTTATGCTTGGTTCACTGGCAGTTCCTTCTTTTTTAGAAGGTTGTGCCGGTAGTACTGCTGATAAAGCTGCCGGTATCTCATTTGCGTTAAACCATTTCGGGTTAAGCGAAAGTGATATGAAAAAAGTGCTGAACGCAGCACTGGAAAAAGGAGGAGATTATGCTGATCTTTTCTTCGAACACTCTTATCGTAACAATATCGGTTTACAGGATGGAGCGGTGAATCGTGCTTCTTCAAATATAGATTTTGGAATGGGTGTACGCGTCCTTTCCGGAGACCAGACAGGTTATGCCTATGTCGAAAACATCTCGCTGGACGAAATGCTGACTGCTGCACGCACAGCCGCACGTATCGCAAACGGCGCTGCAGGGAAAGGACCGGCCAAACTGACCGAGGAACCGATCGTCAATAACTTCTATGGCGTACAGACGCCCTGGGATGAGATTGCCGTCAAAGAAAAAACACCTTACCTGCAAAAACTGAACGACCAGATTTTTGCACTCGACAAACGTGTGCATAAAGTAATGGCATCTCTCGGCGATACGACATCGCATATCTTTTTCTGTAACTCGGAAGGACAAATGTATTACGATTACCGTCCGATGGTTACACTCGGAGCTGTTTGTATCATGGAAGATAACGGCAAGATCGAAAACTCCTACGCTTCCCGTGCATTCCGTATGGGTGCCGAGTTCCTGACCGACGATATCATCAGTGAAGTGGCTAAAGAGGCTGTAGAGAAAACCTCTATCCTCTTCCAGGCGGTAAAACCTAAAGGCGGTGAGATGCCGGTCGTAATGGGTGCCGGTGGCTCCGGTATCCTGTTACATGAAGCAATCGGACATGCATTTGAAGCTGACTTTAACCGTAAGAACACTTCCATCTTTTCAGACCAGCTGAATAAGAAAGTCTGCAACGAACATATCAACGTAGTGGATGACGGTACGATTCCGTTCAATCGTGGTTCTGTCAATATCGACGACGAAGGTGTAGAAGGGCAAAAGACATATATCGTGAAAGAAGGTATCCTGACCAGCTATCTGCACGACCGTATCAGTGCGAAGCATTACGGCATCCCGTCGACAGGTAACGGACGCCGCGAATCATTCCGCCAGATGCCTATCCCGCGTATGCGTGCAACCTATATGGAAGCGGGCAATGTGACGGAAGAAGAGATGATCTCGACCGTTAAGAAAGGTATTTATGCATCCAGCTTCACCAACGGACAGGTACAGATCGGTGCCGGAGATTTCACTTTCTTCGTAAAAGACGGTTATCTGATCGAAGACGGTAAACTGACACAACCGATCAAGGATATCAACATCATTGGTAACGGACCGAAAGCATTGGCCGATATTACAATGGTCGGCAACAACTATAAGATGGATAACGGCACATGGACATGTGGCAAAGACGGTCAGTCATGTCCGGTAACTTGCGGTATGCCATCTGCCCTGGTTAGTAAACTTACTGTAGGAGGAGAAAATTGATATGATAACTAACGAAAATAAAAAACTGGCTCAATGGGCCATGGAGTTCGCTTTGAAAAATGGTTGCCAGTCTTCACGTGTCAGCCTGTACAATGGCTCGAGCAGTTCGTTTGAAATCCGTGATATGAAAATCGATCGCCTGCAACAGGCATCGGAAAACAGTCTGGTTATCCAATTATTCGTAGACGGACGTTATGGTTCTTTTTCCACCAACCGTCTGGACAAGAAGGAACTGGAAAAGTTTATCCGCAATGGAATCGACTCAACCCGTTATCTGGCAGAAGACAAAGCCCGTACACTTCCTGACGCATCCCTTTATTACAAAGGCGGTGGTGCAGACCTGCAACTGATCGATCCTAAATTCGACTCCATACAGCCGGATGAGAAGGTTGCACTGGCAATGAAGACCTGTGAAGAGATGATAGGAAAAGACGACCGCATCATTTCTGCCAATTCTTCTTATAGCGATGAGAAAGACTTCAAATATATGGTTGCCAGCAACGGCTTCGAAGGTGAAGCCTGCGGCTCTTCATTCAGCTTGGTAGCCAGTGTCAGTATTCGTGGCGAAGGCGATGCCCGTCCGGAATCTTACTGGTATGATTCTTCCCTATACTACGATACAATGATCAAAGAAGGATTGGGAACCAAGGCATTGGAGCGCGTTTTTCGCAAACTGGGACAAAAGAAGGTAGCCTCCGGAAAATATCGTATGATCGTTGATAACATGAATTCAGGCCGTTTGTTATCTCCCGTTATAGATGCTTTATATGGCTCGTCTATTCAACAGAAAAACTCTTTCTTGCTTGACAAGCTCGACCAAAAGGTTTTGGGTGAGAAACTTACTCTGATCGATGAACCGCATCTGCTCAAAGCTTCCGGCGCCCGTTACTTCGACGGCGAAGGGGTTGCGACCAAACGAATGCCTGTCTTTGAAAACGGAGTATTGAAAACATACTATATCGACACCTATTCTGCCAACAAAATGGACGTGAAGCCAACTATCGCCTCTCCTTCCATCCTGACAATGCAAATGGGCGACAAAGATACGAACGGTTTGATCGAATCCGTGGATAAAGGTATTCTTGTCACTGGTTTCAATGGCGGTAACTGCAACAGTACAACCGGCGATTTCTCCTATGGCGTGGAAGGCTTCCTCATCGAAAAAGGTAAACTGACACAGCCTATATCTGAAATGAATGCCACCGGAAATATGATCTCGCTGTGGAATAATCTGGCTGAAGCCGGAAATGACCCGCGTTTGTTCTCCAGCTGGCGTATTCCGTCATTATTATTCGATGGTGTTGATTTTAGCGGATTATAAGATTTTCACCTATATTCCATAAATAAAGGCCGGATGATTATTTCCGGCCTTTATTTATATACAAAAAATTGTTCTCTTAAAAAAGATTTTCTATATTTGCCAATACTTTATAATTAAAACTTGTAACTATGAAACAAAAGACCATTCCACCACAGGTGGTTATTAATGAAAAGCTTGGTGATTTCTTTATCGATATCGCCAAATTGGTATTTGCAGGAGTTGTACTCAGCACTTTATTGGATATGGAAGTAGATAAACAATCGGTATTATTACTGGGAATATTTACTACTATTGTTTTAGTCAGATTAGGATTTATTTTTTATACAAAAAAAAGAAACTAAAATGGAAGCTATTTACTTATTTGGAGGATTAAGCATTTTCGGTTTAATAATGATTGCCTATTTAACTTATGAAGATTGGCAATATAAAAAGAAACATCCGGAAGAAAAATAATAATCATTACAGAAAAGGAGAAAGCCAGTCGACTTTCTCCTTTTCTTATCTTACCAATAAATAGACAGAAATAAAATGGCAGACACTGCCACCCAATACAAAGAAATGCCACATCGGATGCATATACTTATATTTATCGAAGAAATAAAACACGCACCCTACAGTATAAAATAGTCCGCCGCCAATCAGCCAGTACAGTACATCCATTGAGCCGGTTTGTCGACAGACATCCAGTAACGGCTTAAAAGCAATAATAACCACCCATCCCATCGCCAGGTAACAGACCGTTTTCAGATGATCCGTTTTCTTCATCTTTCGGAAACTCAGAAAAATTCCTATCACGGCGGCAACCCAGACAATCGCAAACAACGACCATCCCCAATAACCGACCTGACGAAGGGCTACTAAGGTGAAAGGAGTATATGTTCCCGCAATATGCAAATAAATCGCACTATGGTCGAAACGGCGAAGCAATCTTTTACGCCGGGCATTTGCCGAAGCATGGTAAAAGGTTGAAGTGACGTAAGAAGATGTCATACTAAGGGCATAAACCACCGAACTGCCGACAGCCCAGGGATTTCCGCTCCGGATTGAAGCCATCAATAACAGAATGAGAGCAACCGCCCCGAAAATCATCCCTGCGCCATGTGTCAGCACATTGGCAACCTCTTCGCCATAAGTTTGTCTTTGTTTGGTCCTGACCATTCGAGGTTACAGTTGTTCAGCTTTAAAACCGGCTGCCGTAACTGCCGCAACAACTGCATCAGCCGGAACATCGGCTGTAACTTCCAATACCTTGTCCGGTGATTTCAGATCGATGGACCATTCGTTATCTTTCACTACGTTATTCAGTTTTGCACCGATGGCTGCTACACAGCCGCCACATTTTGCGTTTGTTTTAAATTTCATTGTTACTATAATTTTTTATATTTATACTATTACTTCATAAATTTCAATCTCAAACTGTTAAGCACTACAGATACGGAGCTGAACGCCATTGCCGCACTGGCCAGCATCGGATTCAATAACAATCCGTTTACCGGGAATAATACCCCCGCTGCCAAAGGTATGCCTATCAGGTTATAGATAAATGCCCAGAACAAGTTCTGATGGATCAGCCGGACAGTCCGTTTCGACAATTTGATTGCTTCAGGCAATAACAACAGGTCGGAAGTTATTAACGTGACCATCGCCACGTCCATCGCAATATCCGTACCTTTTCCCATCGCAATACTGACATCTGCACGGGCCAGCGCCTGTGAATCGTTAATGCCGTCGCCGACCATCGCCACTTTCTTCCCCAGCTTCTGAAGGGCGATGATATATTCCTCCTTATCGTTCGGCATCACCTCGGCTTTAAAATGCCCTATACCTAATGTATTTGCCACCCTTTCAGCAGTTTTTACGCCGTCGCCCGTCAGCAAATGAACTTCAATTCCCATCTCTGTCAACTTCCTGACAGCTTCTGCCGATGTGGGTTTGATACGGTCCGAGATAGCTAAAACAGCCAGCAGACGATCGCCTTCGCCATAATAAACGACGCTAATGCCTTCATCCTGCCATCTGCCGATCTGCTTCATCGTATCATCAGGAATCCGGGCTCCGAACTTTTCAAGCAGTCCCTGACTTCCGACCCAATAGACAGTACCGCCCACTTCCATACGGATACCCCGCCCGGTAAGGCTTTCGAAGTTTTCCGCTTCAGTGGTTGAAGCACCCGAATCTTCCAGCCAACGGATAATAGCAGAGGCCAGCGGATGTTCCGATTTCAGCTCTGCCGTATAAAGGATATCCAGATAGCAGACATTCGACTCGGTCAACCAACAGGAATCGACAACTACCGGAACTCCTTCCGTCAGTGTACCTGTCTTATCCAACACGATCGTGTCGACCTTACACAGCGTCTCCAAAGCATAAGCATCTTTTATCAGTATATGTCTTTCAGCCCCCTTCCCCATTCCGACCATCAGGGCGGTAGGAGTTGCCAGACCTAAAGCACACGGACAGGCAATAACCAACACCGATACAGCCGAAAGAAGTGCGTAAGAAAAATAGCTGCTGCCGCCAATCGTCATCCAACAGATGAATGTCACAACAGAAAGCAACACGACCACCGGAACAAATATACCACTTATTTTATCAACAATACGCTGCACAGGCGCTTTACTTCCCTGGGCCGCCTGTACCATCTGAACGATTTGTGCGAGGATCGTATCATTACCGACTCCCGTTGCTTCCATCGTAAAGGCACCTTTCTGGTTGATCGTACCTGCTAATACCCGGTCGCCAGCCGTTTTCTCAACAGGGATCGGTTCGCCGCTCAACATACTTTCATCCACAGAAGAAGAGCCTTGCAGCAAAACACCATCCACAGGAATTTTCTCACCGGGACGAACGCTTACCACATTTCCGGTCTTTAAAGAAGAAATAGGGACTTCCTCCTCTTTACCTTCCGTTACGAGGCGGGCAGTCTTCGGCTGCAATCCCATCAGACTCTTGATAGCAGAGGATGTACTGTTCTTTGCCCGTTCTTCCATCAGTTTTCCCAGCAGGACAAAAGCGATGATCACACCCGATGCCTCATAATACACATGTGGCTCCAACCCTTTTTCAATCCAGAACTGCGGATATACAGTATTAAAGAAGCTGAAAATAAAGGCAATAGACGTACTGAGGGCCACCAGCGTATCCATATTGGCTTTCCCCTGAACAGCATGGCGTGCGCCACTCACATAAAAGGTTCTGCCGAACAGCAACATAATTGCCAATGCCAGCACCATCATAATCCAGTTAGCATAGGGCATATGCATAAATACCATTCCCAACAACGCCAAGGGCACGGATAATACCCACGCCCCGATCGTATTCCGCTTCAATTTCTTATAATGCTTACGCGCCATCTCTTCCTGCTCGGCAAGCGGATCTTCCGATTCTATGATCAGATCGTATCCCGCTCCCTGCACAGCTTCTTGTATTTTCTGTAAGCTGATTACAGACGGACGAAACTTAACGGACAAAGTGTTAGCCGCAAAATTAACAGATGCCTCTTCTACCCCGGAAAGCCCCTTAACAGTGCTTTCCACGTTATTGGCACAAACCGCACAACTCATCTCCAGGACGGGCAATACCTTACTTTCTATATCTTTCATTATTGTGTATCTATTTATACCGATTCTATTTGTAGAACAAAGATACAAATAAATCAGTTGCAACAAAGTTGCGGATTTTCATTACTCCTGATTAAGATATGTATAAATTTAATAGTTTTATTTGGTATCTTTGTCCTATTATTTAACAATCGGATACCCGATCTTTGTCAGACTAATTTACGAATGAATTTATAAATAAATACAGTTATGATACTTGACTCCTTGAATAACACAGAAAAAGTAGAGCGCTTACACCCTCTTTTCAAAAAAGCATTTGATTACATCAAAGAAACAGATTTTTCCAAAGTGGAAGATGGTAAATATGAACTGGATGGTTCCCGCCTGTTCGTCAGTGTGGTCAGTTTGACCGGTAAAGACAAAAATGATGCCGCTATCGAAACACATAAAAAATATATCGATATCCAGCTCCCCTTGTTAGGCGTGGAAAAAATCGGATGGAAGCCCGGTTGCGAACTGCAGGAAGAATCTATTCCTTACGACGAAGCAAAAGACATTGCCTTCTATGTAGATCGTCCTACCGCTTATACTAAAATCTATCCGGGACAATTCGCTGTTTATTTTCCGGAAGACGGACACGCTCCCGGCATCGGCGAAGGGAATATCCGTAAGGTGATCGTAAAAGTACAGGTAGAAGAATAATATTGCCAGATACGACAAAGCCGGTATTTTCCGAATAAAGATCGAGACAATCTTTAAGGGAAATACCGGCTTGCTTTTGTAAAGTTCTTATCTCGTCACTGCCCTGTTGCCTGCAAATACTGCGTACGTTTGATCAGGTAACTCGTATAATCGTCTGTGTATTGATCACGACTCTGCTGCAACAGCGACTGGGCATCCAGCAAATCGCTCAATGTTTCGGTCCCAGCCTGGTAATAGGCGGTACTGAGACGGACATTCTCCTCTGCCGTCGCGATTGATTCTTCCGAGAGTTTGACCTGCTTATAAGCTTCTTCCAGCTCGTTCCATAATTTCTGCATCTGCAACACAAGTTTCTCATTCGAATCCTGGCGGGTATATTCGGCAGCCTTCAACTGTAGTTTCTGCTTCCGGATAGCATGCGACCCTCCCCACCAGTCCGTAATCGGAATACTGACCGTAGCAAAGATCATCCCGAAAGAATGATCGGTATCCAGAATATTATGATACATATAACCGGCTCCTATACCCAACGACGGCAGGTTCTGGCCGACTTTCAGTTTATATTGCAGGCGGCTCGCCTCAACCTGTTTATCCAATAATTTATAACCCACAGTATTAGGCAGAGCCGCTATCGGATCGACCCGATAAGTTTCCGGTAACGGCAAAGGCTCCTGCAAATAAGAACGAACAAGGAAATCATCTTCCGCCACACCGATATACTGTGCCAATACCATTTTAGACAAACGCAGATTATTTTCTACCTTCAGCCGATCGCTGGCAACACTGTTCTTTTTCAGTTGTACCTGCAACAGTTCATTCCGGTTGGCAACACCGGCTTTTACCGAGGTTTCGACATCTTTATAAAGATTACCGACCAGCGATTCAATGATCCCGATCGTTTTCATCTTTTCCTGCAAAGAGACGTTCTGCCAGTAATATTGCTCGACCGTCAACAGTACCTCATTTTCCGATTGCTTCATCTGGTAACGGCTAACCTCTACAGCCAGTGCAGCCAGCTTGTTGCTGTTCCATATTTGTCCGCCGGCAAATACAGGCTGGACGGCAGTAACTCCTCCCATGACTCCGTTTTTCCCCAGTGTCATTTCCAGTCCCGGCATCAAGATCATTTCCGCCATTCCGTTGTCGGAAGCAAAAGCGCCTCCTGTTGCACTGACAGAAGGGAAGTATTTGGTAAATGCTTCCTTTCGGGTCTCTTGCGTCCCTTCCAGATCAAGACGGGCATTCTTCATCCGTGCATTATTCTCCAATGCCAACCGGCTGCATTCTTCCAGTGTAAGATGCTGTTGTGCATTCCCTGCAACCAGACACAAGGACAATAAACAAACCAAGCCAGGTATTCTATATCTTATTTCTCTTCTCAGCATATTCTATTTTTTTTATTATTTGATTCTATTCTTTTCCTCCCGATCTTTTATATTTTTGACCTAGGTAGAAAACGTTTTGCACCTAGGTCAAAAACGTTTTTCACCAAGGTCGTAAACGTTTAGCACCTGGGTCAAAAATATAGAAGATAAGGATGTTTTTATCAGGATATCTGCACTCTGCAGTTATCGGTTCTGCTATTTCCGGCTACTTATTCCCGAATATCTTCCAGTAGAATACCGGTAAGATGGTTACCGCCAGTATCATAGCAAAGACAGTTCCGGCACAGATCACGATTCCCATCGGCATCCAAAGGGAACTTTGGCTGATGATCATCGGAACTACTCCTACTGCCGTCGTAGCCGAAGTCAGGAAGATCGGGAGCATACGGCGTTTACCGGCATCGAAAGCGGCATCCTTCGGGGTGAAATGGTGATTGATCCTCAGATCCTGGGCATGCTCGAACATAATGATTGCATTGCGGACGATAATCCCCATCAGGCTGATCACTCCCAATACACAAGTCACACTGAAGGCCGTATCTGCCATCCATAATCCCAAAGAGGCACCGAACAGGCAAAGCAACAGAGAGGACAAAGCCGCCAGTGCCAGGCCGATCTTCTTGAAGTTGAACAGAAGAAAAAAGAAGATGATCACCACCGCAATCAGTAAACCGCGCAACAAGGGTTCGATAATCTCCAGGTCTGCTTCTTTCGCTCCGCCATATTCCATAGAGACACCCGCAGGAAGTATGGGTTCGATCTCGGCTTTTACAACTTTCTCGATCTTTTTCTGCATGCTGTTTTCCGTATATCCCCGCTTCACCTGTGCCATGACACTGATCGTACGGACACCGTTACGTCTCACAATCTGCCCTTCATTCCATCCGGCTTCTACTGTGGAGACCTGTCGCAGAGGGACACTTACACCCGGGACAGCCGTGGGGATATATTCGTCTTCTACCTGGTTGAAAGGCTGTTTCTCCTCCTTTTTATCCGCTTTCAAATGGACTGGCAGTGCATAATCGCCCTCCCAGACGGAACCGACCGACAAACCGTCGTAACGGATAGCCATATCGGCAGAGGCCATTGCTTTCGTAATTCCGAGGCGGGAAGCTTCTATCGGATCGAGCTTCACACGTATTTCGGGCTGCATCTCTTCATAGTTGGTGTGTATCCATTCCAGTTCATCTATTCCGCGCAAAGCCAGCATCATCGAATCGGCCGCCTGCTTCAGCAAAGCGATATCTTCGCCGGAAAAACGGATCTCCAATGGAGAAGACACATTCTGATAATCCAGTTGTTTGAACTTAACGTAGGCGTTCGGGAAATAATCGGCATAACGATCGGTATAATCGTCGAGAATTTCCACCGTTGCTTCCGGGGAAGCGGTATTGACAATGAACTGTGCATAATTCTTTCCTGCCAGATTGGGGGCATAGGTTGTCTGGAAACGGGGCGAAGCCATACCGACAAAAGAGGTGACGGAAAGGATACGTTCGTCTTTCTTCATAATGGAATAGAGACTGTCGCAAACCTCTGCCGTGCGGTGTAAAGGCGTTCCCTGCGGCAGATATATCTCCACGGCGAACTGGTCACGGTCGGCAACAGGCATCATGCGCTGATCCAGACGAGTCATCATCCATAAGGCAAGCAGAATGGAAAGCACACCTATCCCGATCGTTGTCTTTGGAAAGCGGAATGTCCATTTCAATGTTTTCTCGTAAACGGACTGGACTATATCCAATAGATTAAAGGTCGGTTTAGCTTCTTTTTCCTTCCGGTTGTGCAAACCTTTCTTTATCACGGCATATTCGAACAGCGGGATAAAGACCATGGCTATGACCAGTGAGATCATCAGTGAGATCGTGATCGTCCAGGGGAAATACTCGACAAAATCATACATCTGTCCCGTCATGGTAAACAATAGCGGGAAGAAGATGATACAGATACAAAGTGTCGCCAGGAAAATAGACCCGAAATAATCTTTTGCACTGGAGATGGCGGCATTCCAGCGGGACATTCCCAGATCCAGCTTCTCGAGATAAGCATCGATCACGATGATGGAGTTATCCACGATCATACCTAACACGACGATCAATGCAGCCAGTGTAACCGTATTCAGCGGAATGCCGGTAACATACATCACCCCTATCGAAATAAAAATACTGATCGGAATAGATGTTGCCGCTACGACTGCCGAACGGAAAGGGAACAGGATCATCATCACCAGAATAACGATGATGATAGAGACGAAAAGGTCGCGAATGAAAGAGGTTACCGACTCGTTCACCACCTTCGGCTGGTCGGCAATCCGGCGGATAGAGACACTGTCGGGCAACTCTTCCTGGAAAGAGGCCAGCACTTCATCAACCTGCCTGCCATATTCCACAATATTATTCCCCTCCCTCATTTCCATGGAGAGAATGATCGCTTTCTTTCCGTTATTGCTAATGTAGCTATCCGGTTCGGGATATTCACGGACAATCCTGGCGATATCCTTCAGGCGGATCATGTTGCCTTTATTATCGGAGTAAATGATCTGTTCGCCGATCTCCTTTTCCGAAGGATAGGAGACGGAGAAATGGAGAGGGATATCCAGTGATTCGCCTTTCGCCGTTCCGCCGGAGGTTGTGAAACCCTGTGTAAACAGAGTAGTAAGTAGCATCCTGCTATCCAACCCGTAAGCCGTCATTCTGTCTTTATCCAGATAGACTCCGATCTGTTCATTCTGTATTCCATAACGGCGGAGATTGGATACGGATTCGATACGGCGGAGGCGGTCTTCCAATGTCTCCAGATACCTTTCCAGTTCACGGTAAGTCTTGTCTTCCGATTCCAGAGTGATCAGCAAGGCAGACGTATCGCCAAAATCATCATTAGCAATAAGTGCCAATACACCGGCCGGCAATTGCGACTTGAAGTTCTGCAATCCCAGTTTGATCTTCGACCAGACTTCATCTTTATTGTTCACATCATCGTTCAACTCGACCATCACATATACCAAGCCGTCTCTCGACATGGAATAGGTTTTCTTCTTCTTTACTTCCTTAAAGGTGAAGAGATAGCGTTCGAGCGGCTTTGCCAGTTGTTCTTCCACTTCGGAAGAGGTGGCACCGGGATATACGCCCACTACAACACCTTGGCGGATAATAAATTCAGGAAATTCCTGTTTTGGCATCTTAACCAATCCGTATATGCCAAGCAATACCAGCAGAAAGATCAATAGCAACGTGATCTGGTTATAACGCATGGCAAGCTCTATGATTCCGCGTTTCTTTTTCATTGTACTTTCACTTTCATGTTCTCACTGATTTTCTGGTAACCTTCGGTAACGACCTGGTCGCCTTCTTTCAATCCGTTCGTTATTTCTATGCCGTCAGTGGTCAACGGGCCGGTTACAACCTGCCTTGCCTCTGCCCTTCCGTTATTTACACACCAGACGAAGTTGTTTCCTGTATGGGATATTTGTACGGCATTCACCGGGATAGAAATGACGGGAGACGCAGCATCATCCAACACGTTGACACGGCAAACCATTCCCGGCATCAACAATCCTTTGCCGTTATTCAGCTTGATCCTTGCATCATACGTATGGGAAAGCGGGTCGGCAACTACGCCTTTCTCCGTTATTTGTCCTTCAAAAGACTGGCCACCAAGAGCGGCAACAGTGATCAGGGCTTTCTGTTTATCCAACCTGGCAACTTCTTTTTCCGGTATAGCGATGCGGACATACACCTCGTTGATCTCCAATAAAGTAAGCACAGGAACTCCCGGTTGTACATTCTCACCCGGCTCGACAGTCCGTTTTCCGATCACACCGCTGAACGGGGCATACAAAGAAGCATCTTCCAGATTCTTCCGTGCAATACGTTCCATGGATTGTGCCTGCTGTAATTTACTCTGTACTTCCACCCATTTGATCTCGGGAAGACTTTTACTGTCATAAAGTATCTTCATTCGATCGCAGGCATCCTGTGCCTGAACCAGGGAAGCATGTGCCGCCTCATAAGAGTTTTGAAGCGTCGCCCGGTCGAGCGAGGCAAGAAGTTGCCCTTTATCCACCCGCTGGCCTTCCCTGACAAGTATTCTCTCGACATTCCCCATCACCTGGAAACTAAGGGAAGAGGCCGACATCTCTTCTACTGTTCCTACATAATATTGTTCTTTAACGGAACTCATATCTGTAATCCTGATAACCTTTACCGGGATTTCCCTTTCTGCCGTTCCTTTGTCCTTGCTTCCGGTGCAACTCAGCAGCAGAGATAATAACAAAAGGGTTCCCACGCAATTAACAATCTTCATATTATTCTATTCTTTGATTTGTACTACAAAATAAACAGTGCAAAAGTCGAGAGATTCTTTAGAATACAAAAGGTCTATTTGCTAATCGTATTGTTCTAAAAGTCGCTTACTCCGGGTTGATATTCCAATTCTTTTATGTATGTTTACAGTCAAATAGTAAAAAGATGGATAATACGACCGTACCTGTTATTGATTTCTCTTTTATAGAAAATCTGCCCGAGATAGATTATGTAGATAAAGACCTTGCCATATTCAATACGCTGGATCATTTTCCAATATTCGAATATCCCAGTCGTATTAAAGCAGCTGCTTTTGCTGTTTGCCTGAGTGGTTCTATCCGTATCAGCATCAATCTGGAAGAATATATTATTACCCAAAACACATTGGTGGTCATCTTACCGGAGCAGATAGTGCAACACTATGAACAAAGTGCCGATTTCAAAGGGGTATACCTGGGGGTATCGGAAGATTTTGTCAACAACATAACTCCTAACATACAAAATTTGCTCTCAGCCTTCTTTTACATCAAGCGGCATCCTTATACCATACTCACGAATGAAGAGTTGGAGGATCTGGTGGAATACCATGCAATCTTATGGAAACGGGTGAAAAATAAAGATCATGCTTATCAGCGGGAGGTCATACAAAATCTTCTGCTGGCTTTGTTCTACGATATTTGTGATATATTCCGTAAACATGAACCGCAACACACTAATAAGGTATCCAGAAAAGAAGAATTGTTCGAGAAGTTTATACAAACAGTGATGGAATATTATAAGGAGGAAAGAAGTCTTGGTTTTTACGCCGGTAAACTTTGTATTACTCCAAAATACTTATCCCTGATATCCAAAGATGTCAGCGGAAGATCAGCCGGAGAATGGATCGACCAGTATGTGGTACTGGAAGCAAAGACATTACTGAAATCGACCCGGATGAGTATCCAGGAGATTGCCGATGTGCTGAACTTTGCCAATCAATCTTTCTTCGGCAAATATTTCAAACACCATACCGGCATTTCCCCAAAAGAATATAGAAAAGTATAATCTCTTACAGATACGTGGATAAAACGCCCATCAACGCTTTAATATCGATCGGCTTCGCCAGATGATGGTTCATGCCGGCATTGAGGGCGTTCGCCACATCTTCGGAAAAGGCGTTGGCCGTCATAGCAATGATCGGTATATTTACAACATCCGTACGCGGAAGTTGTCGTATTTGGCGGGTTGCCTCATAACCGTCCATAATGGGCATTTGGATATCCATCAGGATCATCTGATAATAACCTTCAGCCGATTGCATCACCTTATCGACTGCATCCTGTCCGTTCACCGCCGTTTCAACCAAGACACCTGTGCTGCCGATGATTTCCTCGGCTATCTCACGGTTCAGGTCATTATCTTCCACCAGCAAAAGATGTTTCCCTGAATGATCGGCCTCTGAAAACTTAACAGGTTCAGTTACCTGACGTACTTCATCCTTTTCAAGGAATCTCCTCAATATCTGAAGTAATTTTGATTTGAAAAGAGGCTTAGCAACAAATCCATTAGCACCTGCCTTCCGGGCATCCGTCTCATATTCATCTATATCATAGGCCGACAGAATGATGATCGGGACGTCTGGTCCGACTGCCGATCTTATCTGCCGGGTAGTCTCGATACCGCTCATTCCCGGCATTTTCAAATCCATGATAACGGCAAAATAATCCTCCTTTTCTTTATGACGTTTCCTGGTTGCAGCCACCGCTTCACTACCGGAACAAACCCAATCGCTCTTCAGCCCGATTTCCGACAGACAATTACAGGTACTCAGACAAGCCGTTTTGTCATCGTCGACAACAAGCACAGACAATTCCGGTCGTTCTATCTTCTCATCAAAGGCTTTCTCATGGTATTTCAATGGCATGTGGATAGTAAAACGGGTGCCTTTTCCATATTCGCTCTCCACCTGGATATCGCCTCCCATCATCCGAATAATACTGTGACTGATAGCCATACCAAGCCCTGTTCCCTGAATACTGCTGATACCATGATCGTCAGCCCGTTCAAATGGCTGAAATATCTTATCCAGAAAATCAGGTTTCATACCTCTCCCGTTGTCTTCAAAGACGAACTCATAGTTGGCAATTCCATCATGGGGAGCCTTTTCTTCAATGCTAATCAGGATCTGCCCATTATCCGGCGTATATTTGATCGCATTGGATATAATGTTCATCAACACCTGTTTTATTCTTTGAATATCTCCTACTACGTTTTCATGATGTAATCCGCTGACATGGATATCCAGTTTGTGCTGCTTGTTCTTAATCTCCGATTGCATCATAACGATCAGATCCTGCAGAAGTTCACCGATATTAAACTCATCCTCCGATAGTTTCAAACGTCCGCTCTCTATCTTCGACATATCCAGAATTTCATTTATCAGGCTAAGCAACAGGTTTGACGCGCTCGTTATCTTTTTCAGGCAATCATGTACGCGTTCGTGGTCATCTACATGTGCTCCTGCAATAGCCGTCATACCCACGATCGCATTCATCGGCGTACGGATGTCATGACTCATCCGGGCAAGAAAATCAGATTTCGCCTGATTGGCCTTTTCTGCGAAATCGAGTGCATCCTTCAGAAGTTGAGACTGTTCCTCCAACTTCTTTTGTAACTCGCGTTGTTCCGTAATGTCCGTAATATCGATGTAAACGATAATATAGATGGATTCTCCGTTCACACAGCCGATACATTCGCCATTCAACTGAAACCAGGAATAGCTTCCGTTCTTATTTCTCGAACAGATAACAAAATGAACCGGCTCTCCTTTTTGCATCAAAGGAATATGCTCATCCAGAACTATCCTGCTTTTTTCCGTCAAATGAGAAAAAGTAGGAAAAGTGCTTATATTCTCTTTTTTGATACCGAAGAAACTCAAAAACTTATCATTCGCATCCAACAATCCCAGACTTCCATCCTTCCGTATTTTGTATTTAGCGATAAATCCGGGGATATTCTCATAAGCAATCGTTTGTTCGATACGTTTCTGCATCATATCATCCACATTTGTGATAACTGTGTATGCTATAGGGTGGCCGTTATAAACCTCTTCCGTAAAAGAGGCTGTTATTTTCGTCCAGATCAGGGAACCATCTTTACGTTCCATCTGGACAAATACATCATATCTGCTCTTGCCGGTTTCCAATGCATTTGTCACAGCCTCCACAATGGTATCCCATCCGGCTTTATTCCTTGCAAAAAACAAATCGCATTGGTTGTGGAATGTTGCTTCATATTCTTCTTTCGGATATCCAATCAAATCATAATAGAAGTCATTGGCCCATAAGACCGTAAAATGTTCATCCACCAAATGTTTGCTGACACTTACTCCCATCGTACACATCAACAAATTATAATCTCCATCTACCTCCGGTTGCAAAAACTGTTCTTCCATGATACTTCTATCTCTCAATGATTATTCTTTATTACGTTACATCTCTTTTCATACCGGAACCTTAATAATTGACTTTGGCGTCCGGTAGTTGCCGCTTATATTCGTCTGTCATATAAGTTTTGTGAAGATGAATCGATACTTTTTACAAAGTAACAATTATTGGTAGCAACTAACAAATCCATTTTTTCTTTTATATGTTCTATTCTTTCTCTCATAACATTTGTTTTTCAAATAATATTTATATTTGATGCAAAAACTAATCGACAGAAATGGATAAACAAATTATCAGCATCGATTCGCCAACCGATTTCATTGTCGGCAAATATGTATCCTCCGATGAACTCAAACAATATATGAATGCGCCTTACAAAATTAAAGCAGGGGTCTTTATCCTCTGCATGGAAGGATATATACGCACTACTATAAACCAATCCGAATATACATCGACACGTCATCATGTTACGACATTGATTCCCAATTCTTATTTACAGATCCACGAAATGTCAGAAGAGATATTAATCTATTTTGTGGCTTTTTCCTCTGATTTTATGGGATACGTTAACTTTGTGAGAAGTACGATGAACTGCCTATCGGTTATCTATAAGAATCCGGTTATCCCCATTTCCCAGGAGATGTCTTGTCTTTTTGCTACTTTCTACGATCTCTTGTTCCAGTACGCCATATACCCCAATATTCTGAACAACAAAGAGATGATAAAAGCCATTTTTACAATGTGCAGCCAGGGTATTGTTGAATTATATAATAGTAATCAACTCCTGGAAAAAAGAGAATTGACCCGGTACACCGAAATATACCAGGATTTCATGAATCTGGTCCTAAAACATTATACGACGGAGCATAACGTCACATTCTATGCAGACCAACTTGGACTGACACCTCCTTATTTCTCCACATCGATCAAAAAGGCGATCGGACAAACACCTCTTGAAGTCATTACTCAAATAATTATCATGGATGCCAAAGCCCAACTGAAAGGGACAAACCTGGAAATCAAGAAAATAGCCATGGGACTTGGTTTCAACAATCTGTCTTTCTTTAACCGATTCTTCCGGCAACATGTAGGAATGACTCCTCAGGAATACAGAGGAAAAACATATACTTATTCATATTATCAGAAAGATCCCAGTAAATAAATACGTTTACTGGCTATCCGCCTACTATAACATCTATTCCATAACGATTAAATATATCTGTACATCGCTGTACAGTTTCTTCTGAAGGTGTCGCCATCGGATACCGGTTCGGATTGTATGTCGTACCTAATTTATCATGTTTATTTTTTCCGATATCATGGTATAACAATAAATTTACTGTACGGTGTTCCCAGGGTAAGGAAGAGAGAAAAGCGGCCGCTTGTACCATATTCTCTTCATCGGCATTGATACCTTCGATCAGTGGGATACGGATATGGAACTTATAACCGGCTTCTGCTATCAGGCGTAAGTTAGAAAGAATCAATTCATTAGGGACACCACAATAAAGCTTATGTTTAACCGTATCCATTTGTTTGAGATCTACCAGAAATAGTTCGGAATGCTCCATTACCTCCCTGACTATTTCCGGTCGGGCAAACAATGTCGTATCGACGGCACGGTGAATACCCAACTCTCCGCAACGCCTGAGCAATTCCAGCAGCATCTCCGGATGTAATAACGGTTCCCCACCACAGAAAGTAACACCTCCCTCCGACCGATCCATGAAAACCGTTTCCTTCCCGATCTCTTTCATCAGGTAATCGATGGAATATTCTGTTCCGGATATCTCCATTGCCATCGCCGGACAGACTTCCGCACAAGTACCGCACAGGTCACAAAGAGACCGATCGGTCACGATTCCTTCAGAAGTCCATGTCAATGCCTTTTGCGGACAAGCTTTCACGCAAGTGTTGCATCCTATACATTTCTTCTTTGTATACAGTTTCTGTTTCCGGCAGGATAATCCCTCCGGGTTATGGCACCACACACAGGAAAGCGGGCATCCTTTCATAAAAATAGTTGTTCGGATGCCCGGCCCGTCATTTATTGCATAACGCTTTATGTCGAATATCAATCCCATTTTTCAGTTGACAATTGACAGTTGACAATTGACAGCTTTAAGGTGTTTTACCTGTCAACTGTCACTTGTCAACTATCAACTAATTAAAAGTTATCCTGCTCCGTACGGGCAATCACATCTGCCTGCAGGTCTGCATTCATATCATTAAAATAATCGCTATAACCGGCCACACGCACCAACAAGTCTCGATAATCTTCCGGACATTTCTGGGCAGCATATAACGTTTCCGTATCCACGATATTGAACTGGATATGATGTCCTCCCAAAGCAAAATAACTGCGAATCAAGGATGCCAGTTTGGAAATATCCTCCTCCCGTTTCAAGAGGCTCGGGAGGAAACGCTGATTCAGGAGAGTTCCTCCACTCTTTACCTGGTCCAGTTTTCCTAATGATTTGACAACGGCAGACGGTCCGTGCGTATCGGCACCATGAGAGGGAGATGTCCCGTCGGAGATCGCTTTCTCCGCCAAACGTCCGTTAGGAGTCGCTCCCATTACTTTTCCGAAATAAACATGACAAGTGGTCGACAGCATATTCAGATGGAAACATTCCCCCTTCGTATTCGGTTTTCCTTCAATAGTATCATACAGGTCATTAAAAACTTTAATAGCAATAGAGTCGGCATAATCATCATCGTTACCAAAGAAAGGCGTACGATTCAAAATCGTTTGACGCATCACTTCCGCACCGGCAAAATTGTTAGCCATCGCTTTCAGCATCTCGTCCATAGAGAAACGCTTATCTTCGAACACATGTTTCTTTAAAGAAGAAAGACTGTCGGTAATCGTTCCCAAACCGGTACATTGTATATAAGTAGTATTGTAACGCGGACCACAATTATAGTAATCACGTCCCTTGGCAATGCAATCGTCAATAAACAGAGAGAGGAAGGTTGCCGGAGCATATTTGGCAAACATACGGTCGATATAATTACTGACACGCATCTTCATATCCACAAAGTACCGAAGCTGTTTCATAAAGGCAGCATACAGATCATCATAATCTGCGAAATTGCGCGGATCACCGGTTTCCAGTCCTACTTTACGACCCGAAACCGGATCAACGCCATTATGAAGTGTTACTTCCAGTATCTTCGGCACATTCAGATATCCAGTCAATACATAGGCCTCTTTACCGAAAGCACCCACTTCAATACAACCACTGCAACCTCCTTCCCGGGCATCCTGCAACGACTTTCCCTGCCGCATCAATTCCTGGATATACACATCCGGATTAAATACGGAAGGATAACCATGCCCCTGACGGATCACTTTACATCCGGCACGCAGAAAACGTTCCGGCGTACGGGAGCTGATATGAATAGCACTACCCGGTTGCAGGATATGCAGTTCTTCGATCGTTTCCAGCATGATATAGGATACTTCGCTTACTCCGTCGCTACCATCGGCTTTCACGCCTCCGATATTCAGGTTGGTGAAATCATTGTACGTTCCGCTTTCCTTAGCAGTTATACCGACTTTCGGGGGAGCCGTATGGTTGTTTACCTTGATAAAGAAACACGACATCAACTCTTTGGCTTCGGCACGGGTAAGTGTCCCGGCTGTTATTTCCTTCTCATAGAAAGGTGTCAGATGCTGATCGAAATGCCCCGGATTCATGGCATCCCACCCGTTTAGTTCGGTTATGGTTCCGAGATGGACAAACCAATACATCTGTATAGCTTCCCAATAAGTACGCGGAGCATGTGCCGGAACCCAACGACAGACATCTGCAATCTTACGCAATTCAGCTGCCCGTACCGGATCTTTCTCCGTCATTGCCATCTCATCAGCCAGGTCGGCATGACGTTCGGCAAATAAGATAGCGGCATCACAGGAAATAGACATCGCTGTCAGTTCTTCCTGTTTATCTGTCGCTTCCGGGTCGTTCATGAAATCCAGATCAGCCAATTCTCCGGCTATCCGTTCCTTCAGGTCAAGCAAACCATATTGATATACTTTACCGTCGAGTGCCGTATGTCCCGGAGCACGCTGTTCCATAAACTCAGTGAACATGCCGACCTCATAGGCTTCTTTCCATTCTTTCGGAACATGGCTGAAAATACGTTCCCGTTGTGTACGGCCTTTCCAATAGGGAATGACTTCACGTTCATATGTATCGATATCTTCCTGGCTGATCGTATAACGTTGCAAATCACGGGTATTCAACACATGCAGATCCTCTACGCTATGGCAGGTCAGCTCCGGAAAAGTAGGAACAGCTTTCGGTGCCGGACCACGTTCACCCACGATCAGTTCGTCCTTACCGATATAAATAGTCTTATGCCTGCATATTTCCAGAAAGTTCAACGCCCGCAGTATCGGGATAGGATATTTGCCATAGTTTTCTTTATAGAAACGGGTCTCGATCAGTGCCCGTTCAATGGATAAAGAAGGTTCGGCTTCGAAAGAAAGCCGGCGTAACCGTTTGATACGGTCGTTCATACCATAAGCATTTGCTTCCACTGCAGGAGCAAAATTAGAGGCACTCTTAGGTACACGCTGAGCTGTTGTCGTACTCATTTTGAATGGTTTATTTATTCGTGCATACACTATACACTACTACGCACAGAGACACACAGTATTTTTAAAGAAATAATTAAGAATAACAAAAGAATTTACCGCACCACAGGCGGCAATACCCGGGAGAGAGAAAATTGTTTAAAGATAGAACATCAAACAATTGAAAAGTTTTCTGTAACCTTTTATAACCATATTATTTACATAGTGTTACACTGACATCGCAAACATAAATACTTTTAAGGAATAAACAAAATTATTGCATCCGTATTTTTAGTATATTTGCAACAATCAATTTGTTTTCATGGTTATTCAATAAACATATCTTCATGGAAAATCGTTTCTTAGGACTTATCGAGAACAGCATCAAGGAACATTGGGACCTCCCCGCTTTCTCTGATTATAATGGACATACATACCATTATAAAGATGTGGCCCGTCGTATAGAAAAATTTCATATAATACTCGAACATGCAGGGATCAAGAAAGGAGACAAAGTCGCTTTGGTCGGGCGTAACTCGTCCAACTGGGCAATCTGTTTTTTCGGAATCCTGGCGTATGGAGCCGTAGCCGTTCCCATCCTGCACGAGTTCAAGCCGGACAACATCCATCATATCGTCAACCATTCGGGAGCCAAAGCTGTTTTGGCCGGTGCCAACAACTGGGAGAACATGAACGAACAGATGATGCCCGACGTCAAACTGTTCATGATGCTGGATAATTTTTCCATCATCAAAAGTAAGAACAAGGATGTACGGATGGTCCGTGACAGGATCAATGAATATTTCGGAAAGAAATATCCCCGCTCATTCACCTCCTCAGATGTAAAATATCATGCTGAACAACCGGAAGAACTGGCTGTTCTGAATTATACATCGGGAACAACAAGTTTCTCCAAAGGTGTTATGATCCCTTATCGTAGTTTATGGAGCAATACACAATTTGCTTACGATAACCTGCCGTTCATTCATCCGGGAGATAGCGTGGTCTGCATGCTACCGATGGCACATATGTACGGACTGGCTTTCGAGATACTGAATTGTGTAAATAAAGGTTGTCATGTACATTTCCTGACACGTACGCCCAGTCCGAAAATCATTGCCGAAGCTTTTGCCCGCGTGAAGCCGGCATTGATACTTGCCGTACCTCTTATTATTGAGAAAATCGTTAAGAATAAGATATTCCCTGAACTGGAAAAGCCTCTTATCAAGCTATTGCTTAAAGTCCCTTATCTCGATCAGAAAGTTCTCGACACGATTGCAAAGAAACTGAACGATTCGTTCGGCGGTAAATTCGGCGAAGTGGTTATTGGCGGTGCAGCTTTGAATAAAGAGGTGGAAGAGTTCCTGCGTTCGATTAAGTTCCGCTATACGGTAGGTTATGGTATGACGGAATGCGGACCGTTGGTTGCTTACGAGCAATGGGATACTTTCAAGAAAGGCTCCGTCGGCCGGATTGTCGACCGGATGGAAGCACGTATCGACTCTGCCAATCCTACTAATGAAGTTGGTGAAATCTTGGTTCGTGGCATGAATGTGATGTTGGGATATTATAAGAATCCGGAAGCAACCAAAGCCGTTATGATGCCCGACGGATGGATGCGGACCGGCGACCTCGGAACGATCGACTCCGATGGATTTCTGTACATTCGCGGACGCAGTAAAACAATGATACTGGGTCCGAGCGGACAGAACATTTATCCGGAAGAGATTGAAGACCGGTTGAATAATATGTTATATGTAGCTGAATCACTGATCATCTCTCAGGGGGGTAAACTGGTTGCTTTGATCTATCCGGACTGGGAACAGGTCGATAAGGCAGGTATCCAGCATTCTGAAATAGAAAAACTGATGCAGCAGAATGTAGACCAACTGAATGCAGAAATGCCTTCGTACAGCAAAGTCTCCTGTTTCAAGTTATATCAGGAAGAATTTGAAAAGACACCGAAACGCAGTATAAAACGATATCTGTATCAGCCTGCGGAAGAAAATTAATTATTCCAAAGGTGATCAATGAAAAAGCGGTGACACCGGATTTATTTACCGGAGCCACCGCTTTTCCTTTATTTATCAACAGATTACTTTCTTTTCAATCTTATGACTATTTTCTGAAAATAATCAGCAATTCGACTTATCAGCATTTAATGCTTAATTCGCGTAATACGTCCCGAATCTTTTCAAAGGTCGTAATACGTGTCGGAACCAGCGGCAAACGCAATTTGTTTTCAATAAAGCCCATTGCATTCAACATACTTTTAGCTCCGGCAGGATTACCATCTACAAACAGCAGTTCGAATAACTCGGTGAAGCGATGATGTATAGTCCGGGCATGATCATAATCTCCGGCCAACGCCAAACGCACCATGCGGCTGAATTCACGCGGGAAAGCATTACCGATAACAGAGATGACACCGATAGCTCCTAACGTGATCAACGGGAATGTGATACCATCGTCACCCGAAATAACATTGAAATTAGCAGGTTTATTTTTGATAATATCATCCATCTGCGTGATATTTCCGGAAGCCTCTTTCACAGCAATCACATTCTTGAACTCACGTGCAATGCGAAGCGTCGTGGCAGCAGTCATATTCACACCTGTTCTTCCCGGTACATTATATAACACGATCGGAAGTTTTGTTGCTTCGGCAATAGCTTTGTAATGCTGATAAATCCCTTCCTGTGAAGGTTTATTATAATAAGGCACGACAGACAGGATCGCGTCGATACCATCAAAGTTATCATTCTTTAATTTCTCAACAATCGTACGGGTACAGTTACCGCCGAGACCTAAAACAATAGGTATACGACCATTCACTTTCGTTACGACAAGGCTGATAATTTTCTTTTTTTCTTCTTCAGTGAGGGTTGGAGTTTCCGCTGTAGTTCCTAACACTACCAGATAATCGGTTCCGTTCTGCACCTGGTAATCAACCAGTTTGCCTAACGCATCATAATCCACACTTTCGTCTTCTTTAAAGGGAGTGATCAAAGCCACACCCATTCCTTTCAAATTTATGTCTGCCATGGGGAAAATATTCCTTTTTTGTTATTTAGCACTGCAAAAATAACGAAATTATATCATTTGGAGCGGATTGTTTGCAAATAAAATAATATATGTCCGAATATATGCTTTATATCAGCGTTTTCTGTCACTGAAATAGTAAGATCGTATAAATCAAGTTCACTGCTCCTTGCCCCGACTTTGAAAGTTCCGGGATGCTTCAACAACAAATACTGCATGGCATAATTATCCCCTCGTGTAAGGTCGATAAGTATATCCGCATCACATGAACAGAACTTCTTCTCTATTTCATCCACAGGCATATACCACATATCCAGATCTGTTTTTGCATGGATGACCATATAGGACGGATCCATTTCAGGAACCGTATCTCCGGAAACATAGACACAAGCTTTTGTATTCTTCTGCTGCGAGCGTAATGTTTCCAGGCAAGGCTCGACAATATCCTTATCCTCGACATTGAACAATACCAGGATATGGCGTGCATCCTTCAAAGTGCAGAAATGACTCTGACGCTTTCCGGCCTGCTCTGCCAGTTCTTTTACTTTTTTACGGATGAAATGGTTCGTCAGTCTCATTCTGCCAACATATTTAAGAATTCATTCTCATTGATAATCTTTACTCCCAGCTTGGCTGCTTTTTCCAGTTTTGCCGGACCCATATTTTCTCCGGCAAGGATATAATCCGTTTTGCCGGAAACAGAACCGCTGTTCTTGCCGCCATGCTGTTCAATCATCGCTTTATATTCATCACGCGAATGTTGTGAGAAAGTTCCGCTGATCACGATCGTCAAACCTTTCAACTTGTCAGAACGATTTGCCAGTACTTCTTCCGCCACCGCCATCTGTAATCCGGAAACCTGCAGACGGGCAACCAATATGCGATTATCCTCGTCGGCAAAATAATCCACTACACTGCGTGCGATACGTTCGCCGATCTCATCCACTTCCGTCAATGTCTCCAACGATGCTTCCTGTAATTGCTGCATCGAATGAAATGCAGAAGCCAAACGTTTCGCTACCGTCTCACCTACATAACGGATACCTAATCCGAACAATACCCGTTCAAACGGAACCTGCTTGGATTCCTCCAGGCTGGTCATCAGATTACGGGCACTTTTCTCCGCCCAACGTTCCAAACGCAACAAGTCTGTCATCTGCAATGTATACAAGTCTGCCACGTTTTTGACCAAGCCTGCATCATACAGATCCTCCACTGTCTCGGGTCCCATGTTTATATTCATTGCCCGTCGGGTAACGAAATGTTCGATACGACCTTTTATCTGGGGAGGACAACCGGATTCATTCGGACAGTAGTGAGCCGCCTCTCCTTCGGGACGGTACAAAGGTGTACCGCATTCCGGACAAGTCTTGATGAAAGTGACCTTCGCCCCCAACAACATCGAACGGGAATCGACATCGACACCCACGATCTTGGGGATGATCTCTCCTCCCTTCTCTACATATACATTATCTCCCAGATGCAAATCCAGACCTTCTATGATATCCGCATTATGCAAAGAGGCACGTTTCACGGTCGTTCCGGCAAGCAATACAGGCTCCAGGTTGGCTACCGGAGTAACCGCTCCCGTTCGTCCTACCTGGAAAGAGACAGAGTTCAGACGGGTTACCGCCCGTTCTGCCTGAAATTTATAAGCGATCGCCCAACGAGGACTTTTAGCTGTGAATCCCAGATTCTTCTGCTGGCGAAGCGAATTTACTTTCAGAACGATACCGTCTGTTGCTACCGGCAGATTTTTCCGTTCCACATCCCAATAAGCAATGTAGTCAAAAATATCCTGCAAGCTATTGCACTTACGGATAACATCAGGTATTTTGAATCCCCAGGTACGGGCCATCTGTAAGTTTTCATAATGGCCTTCGGCGGGAAGGTTTTCCCCCAGCAAATAATAGAAATAAGCATCCAGCTTACGTGAAGCCACAATAGCCGGATTCTGCTGTTTCAATGTCCCTGACGCGGCATTACGGGGATTGGCAAAAAGCGGTTCTTCCTGTTCTTCGCGTTCTTTGTTCAGACGGCCGAATTCCGCCCACGGAAGTAATATCTCACCACGAATCTCAAAATTAGCAGGGTAATTCTCTCCGCGCAATTTTAAAGGGACAGAACGGATTGTCTTTACGTTCGCCGTCACATCATCTCCACGGGTTCCGTCACCACGGGTAACGGCACGCACCAGACGTCCGTTCTCATAGATCAACGAGATGGAAGTTCCGTCATATTTCAGTTCGGCAACAATCTCAAAAGGCTCGTTCAAAGCACGTTCCGTCCGCTCATAGAAATCACGTATCTCTTCTTCGGAATAGGTATTCCCCAAAGAAAGCATCGGATACTGATGAACAACCTGTTCAAACTCCTTCGACAGGTCGCTTCCCACCCGTTGCGTAGGTGAATGCGGATCGGCAAATTCAGGATGAGCTTCCTCCAATGCCTGTAACTCTTTCATCTTCTCATCAAACTCACGGTCTGATATAGTCGGTGCGGAAAGCACATAATAATTGTAATTATGTTGCTCCAGCTCATCACGAAGTGCTTTAATCTTTGCCTCTACTTCCATATTTAATATACCAGTTTTACATTATCAATCCAGAACGTATTTCCGGGAGAACCGATATAGGCCCCTCCATGACTGGAAGTGAACTGCAGAACCATATGCGTCGGTTCTTCATTTTCTTCCGCCCAGCCGATCTCCTGGATAGGGACACTCTTTCCCTGGCTGTTCATCGTATAACGTTCTTCAACCTGTATGCGCATGTACGGTTTGTAATCGGAATGGGAAGAAATATCTCCATACATGATCGGATAAGTAGCATCGTTCACCCAACCGTCTGTCGACGATACATAACGCTGCACCATGGTTCCGACACGTTTGGCATATACATTTCCTTCCTTATCCTCCCAACGTTTCTGCAAAAACAAGATGGCAGCGATAGAATCCTGCCCCGCCACTTTCGACTTACGGCTGAATCCCGTACTACGGATACGATCTTTTTCAGGTGCCGCCTTGATCTTATAATCAAAACGGATTGCTTTCGGTTTTTTTGTAAAAGGAACACCACTTCCCAGCATACTCTGCGGATTCTTCGTTCCTTTAATCGGTTCATGCACTGCACCCAGAAAAACAGAACCGGCTGCAACCACCTCGATATCGACCAGACCGAGCACCTTCACACTTTCCATACGGGTCTCCAATCGGGCACACCAGCCATCATCTCTTCTTTCAGGGAAAACAGAGGTATTCGTCTTTACAACCCCGGCCACTTTCGCCATCACATTGGAGTTCGCCCACGGTGAACCTCCCCGGTTATGATAAGCGATATTACCGACAATCGTATCGGTCGGTCCCAGTTCATAAAGATACTTTTTGTTTCCACCGATGATTCCCGATTCCTGAATCTCACGGACAACCCATTGATCCATATCTCCAAACGCAAAAGGAACAACCTTTTCCTGTCCGGTCATCGTGGATAGCTGACTGCCCGCAAACAAAAATAATAATATATTCTTTATAGAATTCATAAGCTTTGCTTAAAAGTTGAAAGAATATTATAAAGAATATCCCCACTCTTTCAGAGCCATTCCCCAGTTCTCTTCCACGATCTTCACCGTACGGTCATCGTATTTGTACTGGTTCTTTTTATATCCCTTCTTCTTACCCAGATATTTTCCGATCTCGTCTTTTGACGCTTCAAAACCCGGCAGGTTTAATTTACGGTAAATATCTTCGGTCATGGCATAAGCATCCTGTTCGAAATCCTCGAACTTAACTTCCACCAGATTTCCTTCAGGGATCAGCCCTTTCTGTTCTTCAAATTTGTAAAACAAGCGGCGGTATACTTCAATAAGATTGCTTTCAATCTGTTCATTAGTGATATCCTGCAAACGAAGCGGCTGTATTGTATTTGTAAAGAAACTGCGTGTACTTTCAAATACGGTATAAGGATTACGCTTCAAATAAATAAATTTAGCATTTGGAAACATCTCCAGCAATGTCTTTACGCGTCCGGTATGTGGCGGGTTCTTACTCAGAAACTGAGAACCATGCGTATTCCAGAGCGATATCTTGACAAGCTTTAGGAATGTTTCCTTAAAAATTTCCAGTTCATGCGCTGTAACATTGTCAAACAAAAGATACCGGTCGCAATACTCCAGCATATGCTTCGGGAAAAACCAGAAATTATAATAAGTGTACGGCATCATATTTGCCAGTGCAAACTCTTCTTCCTGCGGAAGGTCGACCTTCAACTCCATATTGTCGGTAGGACGTTTGTCGGGCATCAGGAATGACATATTCTTCTTAAAGAAAGGCTGCCCCCAAAGCATCAGATTCGGAAATACCGTCTGATAAGTCGTATTGTAGCCGAAATGCTTGTCACACGAAAACACATTGTGTACAAATGTCGTACCACTTCGCCAATGGCCCAGAATAAATACCGGGTCCATTTCCAGCGGTTTGTCCGCGATCTTGCGATAACGGGCATCTTCGAAAGGTTGCAGTAAACTAAGCAGACGGCATACCGATTTTGTCAGATAATACTTGTTACGAAAACCTTTATCGATCGTTTTATCGGCTGTCACAGCCTTGAATGTCTTCCAGTCCGCACCAACCAGCGTATTGATTGGCAATTTATCAAATTCCAGCAACCCCATAAGTTATTTCTTTTCAGTTATACATTTCACAGGAACGCCCTGGCGTCCTAATTCTTCACATATCGTACGAATGGCATCGTAATGCTCTTCACCTATACCCAATTCCGGCAGATTCAATACAGCCAAAGCATCCTCCGTAACCATGTCTTTGGCATCCACCCGGTCGATGATCATTCCGACAGCCGACGTGTTATTGGTTATCGGATCGATCAGGATAAATGCTCCTGTCTGCTTATTCTTCTGATAAGGATCGAAGAACAACTCTTTACCGGTAGTGAAAACGACACGAGCGATCTCGTTCAGTTTCATAGGCAAACTCTCAATAGTCAACTGTCCATTATCAACGGACAACTGTTCCATTGTATTGACATTCACCTTATAACGGATACTATCTACACGGGCACGCGTTAGATTCGTCGTGTGTTTGATATAGAACTGTTTGGACATGTCCATCGCTTCTTCATCCATCCATACGAGCATGGCTTCGAAGTTACGGTCTCCCATCGGCAAATTATCCGGATGTACCAGCATTTCGCCACGCGACACGTCTATTTCATCTTCCAGCGTAATGGTAACGCATTGGGGCGGGAAAGCATAATCCAGTTCGCCATCATACGTCACGATACTTTTTACTTTCGATGTTTTGCGTGAAGGCAAAGCCATAACCGTATCTCCTTTACGGATGATACCGCTGGATACTTTTCCACAGAACCCACGGAAATCCAGGTTCGGACGCAATACATACTGTACCGGATAGCGGAAATCCTCGAAATTGCGATCCTGGTCGATAGGCACTGTTTCCAGAAAATCCAGTAAAGAAGGACCGCCATACCAGGGAGTACGGTCGCTCTTATCCACTACGTTATCACCGTCCAGGGCGGAAAGTGGAATACAAGTGATATCCGGGATATTCAGCGGAGCCACGAACTCTTTATAGTCGGATACGATCTGATCGAATATCTGTTTGTCAAAATCGACCAGGTCCATTTTATTCACAGCCAATACAACATGCTTGATACCCAGCAAAGACACCAGATAAGTATGGCGACGTGTCTGTGTGATCACACCGGTACGGGCATCGACCAGAATAATAGCCAGGTTGGCTGTCGAGCCACCAGTTATCATGTTGCGGGTATATTGTTCATGCCCCGGAGTATCAGCAATGATGAACTTACGGTTATTCGTACTGAAATAACGGTAAGCCACATCGATCGTAATCCCCTGCTCACGCTCTGCTTTCAGGCCGTCCAGCAATAGAGCATAATCGATATGATCGCCGGCATTTCCCATACGCTTACTGTCGCGTTCGAGTGCATCCAACTGATCCTCGTATATTTTTTTACTGTCAAACAACAGACGTCCGATCAAAGTCGATTTACCGTCGTCCACCGAACCTGCTGTAAGGAAACGAAGCAAATCCTTCTGCTCGTCCCTGTCCAGGAATTCTTTTATATTTAATGTTGCCATAGTTTTATGAGTTGACAATTGACAGTTGACAGTTGACAGATAAAAACAGTTCTTAAAACTGTCATCTGTCAATTGTCAACTGTTAACTAATTAAAAATATCCTTCTCTTTTCTTTTGTTCCATGCTGGCATCCTGGTCGAAGTCGATCACACGGGTCGTACGTTCGCTCTTGGTGGTTGTCATCATCTCTTCCACGATTTTTTCAATCGTATCGGCCTCACTCTCCACTGCCCCTGTCAACGGCCAGCAACCAAGTGTACGGAAACGAACCATACGCATCTTAATCTGATCGCGATACTGTTCCGGCAGACGGTCGTCATCAGCCATGATCAGGTTGCCGTCAAGCTCGACGATAGGACGTTCTTTGGCATAATACAACGGAACGATAGGTATATTTTCCAGACGGATATATTGCCAGATATCCAGTTCCGTCCAATTGGATAACGGAAATACGCGGATACTTTCACCTTTATGGACACGGGCGTTATAAATATCCCATAATTCCGGACGCTGATTCTTCGGGTCCCACTGATGGAACTTGTCACGGAAGGAATAGATACGCTCTTTCGCACGGCTCTTTTCCTCGTCACGACGGGCACCACCGAAAGCGGCATCAAACTTATATTTATCGAGGGCATGCAGTAAAGCCTGCGTTTTCATCAGGTCGGTATGCACTTTACTACCATGCGTAAAAGGCCCGACACCAGCGTGAAAGGCCTCCATATTCGACTCGACGATCAGGTTCCAACCGAACTTTTTCGCATACTCATCGCGAAACTGTACCATCTCCTTGAACTTCCATTTGGAGTCGATATGCATCAAAGGAAACGGCACTTTCCCCGGAGCAAAGGCTTTCTCTGCCAACCGGACCATCACAGACGAATCTTTACCGATAGAATAAAGCATCACAGGATTCTCAAATTCAGCAGCAACCTCCCGTATGATATGGATGGATTCTGCTTCCAGCTCCTGCAAATGGCTTAATTTGTAATCTGACATAGTTATATTTGTTATTATTATTATTATACTTTTACTTTAGGTAATATCAACCCTAATAATTTATTTACCGACTCTTCCAGACTCAACACAGATGTGTCCAACGATAATGCCGGATGTTCCGGTGCTTCGAACGGAGCCGAAACACCTGTAAAATCTTTGATTTCCCCTCTACGGGCTTTTGCATATAATCCTTTCACATCGCGACGTTCACATTCTTCGATCGGTGTGTTCACATAGATTTCCAGGAAATTTTCTTTTCCTATGATAGACGAAGCCATCTCCCTCAAATCGTTGTTCGGACTGATAAAAGCCGCTATGGTTATAACACCGGTATCGATAAACAGTTTACTTACCTCCGCTATACGACGGATATTCTCGACACGGTCTTCCGGCGAGAACCCTAAATTGTTATTGATCCCGCTACGGATATTATCGCCATCCAGGATACGGCATAACAAACCACGCTGATGCAACTCACGCTCCAACGCAATGGCTATCGTACTTTTACCCGAACCGCTGAGCCCGGTAAACCAAACCATCACACTACGTTGTCTTAATAGAGATTCTTTATCCTCCCGCCCCATCATCCGGTCGAAGATCGGATAAATGTTATTTGATTGTGTATTACTCATTTTGTTTTTTATTTCCCCTTTTTACTAGAATTTCCAGATCATTGGTATCACAAACACGGAGATCAGGAATGTGATCAGGTTCAACGGCAATCCGATACGGACAAAGTCGGTGAACTTATAACTACCGATACCCTGCACGATCAGATTGGTCTGATAACCGATCGGAGAACTGAAGCTAGCGGATGCAGCCATACAAATCACTACAAAGAAAGGTGTCGGATTGACTCCCAACTGGGTAGCGACAGACAACGCGATCGGAAAACTCAAAGCCGCCGCCGCATTGTTTGTAATCAGTTCCGTGAATATATTCGTAATAATAAAAATAATGGCAAGTAAGGCATACGGTCCGAAGTTATCCGCCATGCTGATAATATAGCTGGCAACCAACGACGCAAAGCCGGAATTCTCCATCGCTTTACTGATCGCAAAAGCACAGGCGATCGTAATCAGGATATCCCATGAAATATATTTCGTATATTTTTTAGGTGGAAATATCTTTGTCCAGGCCATAATGATCGTCGTGATACAAACGAAGAAAAACATATCCAGCCTCATATTCGGAATAGCCTCTTTCACTGCCGGCAACTCACCGACCGTTGCACCGACGATCATAAAGATCAGCAGACCTAAAGCCAGCCAACGCTTCTTTTTCGACACCGGTTCCGTATTCTCACTACCGTTTGCCAACATCAGGAAGACACTCGATTCTCCCCAGGTCGGAATGAACGTATCGTCAGCCCAGAGAACCAACGTATCTCCCTCATGCAAAGTAACTTTATCGAGATCGTGAGTGAAACGTTCTCCCCCGCTTTTCACCTCCTTCACAATCGCACCGTAATGACGGGTGAAATTAAACTC
Organism: Parabacteroides sp. AF18-52; assembly: GCF_003479145.1. Classification (NCBI taxonomy): domain Bacteria; kingdom Pseudomonadati; phylum Bacteroidota; class Bacteroidia; order Bacteroidales; family Tannerellaceae; genus Parabacteroides; species Parabacteroides sp. AF18-52. The sequence continues at coordinate 62,223 of NZ_QUGR01000001.1, read as the reverse complement.
CCCTAATGTTTTATTAATACCGGGAAAACGGGCTCCCAACACAGCTTCTACGCGGTGCAGATTTCCCGGTCCACCTTCTTCATCTTCTTCCAGATGGTTGTCCTGGCGGGAATCAGGCAATAACTTGTTAGAGAAAGCAAAGAGATATAAAATACCGGCTATAGCAATAAAAACGCCTACCTTTCCGAGTTCAAACATTGTAAAACCCTCATAACCAGCATCCATTACCATACCATGTACTACCAGGTTGGTCGATGTACCGATCAATGTACAGATACCGCCTAATATAGTCACATAAGATAACGGAATAAGGAACTTAGTAGCAGGAAGTTTTACAGATTCAGCCCAACGTTTAATGATCGGGGCAAAAATCACAACTACAGGAGTATTATTAAGGAATGCGGAGACAAATGCAATAGAAGGTAACATGCGAACCTGTGCTTTCAAAACAGTTGTTTTACCTTCCGGAAGGAGTTTCTTGATCAATTGCCCTAAAGCACCGCTCTGACGGACACCTTCACTCACCAAAAAGAGCATGGCAACAGTTATCATCCCTTTATTACTGAACCCTTCCAGCATTTCTTTAGGGGTTAATATACCGGCAACCAGAAATAATACTACAACGGAAAGTAGTATCATTCCCGGTCGCATCCTGTCCCATACTAATGCCGCAACCATTCCGGCCAGGGCCAGCAATACAAATAATATCTCGAAGTTCATTATGTACCTAATCTGTCTAATTTTCTCAGATAAGGTGCAAATGTAATAAGAAAATTAACGTTATTCGTACGTAAAAGATCTATTTTAGACTTATTGACCAAAATAATCAGCAAATGGAAGAAAGGGGTTTTACAATGAACCAGGGGTTATGCAAATCCTCTTTGTTGTATTTCAACGGAGTTCGCCCATCAATATGAAAGACATCGCATCCGGCTCCTCTTGCAATGGCGTGACCGGCAGCCGTATCCCACTCCATCGTCGGCGCAAAACGTGGATAAATATCGGCACTACCTTCTGCTACCAGGCAGATTTTCAAGCTACTGCCACTACTGATAAGCGTAACAGGCTGGCCTTGTTTCCGCAGGTTCTCAATAAAATCCGTTGTCTCCGGACTCTGGTGTGAACGGGAGGCAACAACGACAATTCCCTGATGTGCCATAGAAACGGGTAGACGGTTTGCGTTTTGCATGATCTCATCCATAGAAGGCTGATGATCGCAATCCGCCACCAGCTTATATGCGCCCAAAGAATCCGCCGAGAAATACAACTCTTTCCGTACCGGAACGTAAATAACCCCCAGAACGGGTACACCCTTTTGGATCAAAGCGATATTCACAGTAAACTCACCGTTCTTTTTGATAAATTCCTTGGTTCCGTCCAGCGGATCCACCAGCCAGAATGTTTCCCACGAAGAACGTTCGGCATAAGGAATATCCTTTCCTTCTTCACTCAATATCGGATATGGAGTTACGGAAAGAACGTTCATGATCAGTTTATGAGCAGCTTTGTCGGCTTTCGTCAAGGGAGAATTATCGGCTTTGCGTTCAATTTCAAAATCAGATGCAGGATCTGTATAAATATCCATGATAGCTTTCCCGGCGTCTATCGCTGCCCGGACAGCAATGTAAAGATTGTTCGAATAGTTCATCATCACTCATATCTATTAAGTTTGTAATAATACAAATATAATGTTTTTTCCGAACAAAACCATCTATGAAAGCTATTTTATTTCAAACGCTACAAACTATTCACGTATTCTCAGGCATCCAGTAGGACCAAATTGTATTTCTGGCTACCGACACCTATTGCCTCTGCATGCTCAAGGGTATGGATGCCGTGTCGCGACTCCATCCGTTCGATCAGATGCTTACGTCCTTCGTCCGGCGAGTTATATACCATATCCACACAGGCTTTATCCAATGCGACCGGGTCAAGAGAAGCCAGAATGCCAACATCTGCCATTTGCGGATCAGCCGGGTGGGAATCACAATCGCAATCTACCGACAACTTATTCATCACGCTGATATAAAGTATTTTATCACCGCAATGGTCGGCAACAGCTTTGGCAGCTTCAGCCATCGATTCCAGAAAGAAATCCTGTTCGGGAAGATTTCCCCACATCTCCGAGGCATTCCGGGTCGTACCGGCAGAATGTATCCAGGCTTTACCGGAAGAAGAAGCAATACCGATAGATATATTCTTTATAGCACCACCGAAACCTCCCATCGCATGCCCTTTGAAATGAGAAAGAACAACCGTGAAATCGTAGTTTGTATAATGTGAACCGACAAAGTCTTCTTTCAGATGCGTCCCACCTTTTACCGGCAAACTAATCTCTCCTTCCTCATCCATGATATCCACTTTCGCGATAGAGGTAAACCCATGGTCCGCAGCCGCTTTCAAATGATTCTTCGTATCAGATCGTCCGCCGCCATAAGCGGTATTACATTCGACAATGGTACCGTTTACTTTCCGTACCAGGTCGCCAATAAGCTCCGGTTTCAGGTAATTATTTCCACCAGGCTCTCCTGTGCTTAGTTTCACCGCTACTTTTCCTGTAACCGAACGTCCGAGAGCCTCATAAATACGCACCAGGCTCCTGGGAGAAATTTCACGCAACATATAAACTGTTGCTACTTCTCCGGACGGGTTATTTGTGTGTCCTTCTTCTCCCGTCTCTTCACCTGACCTGCCATTTGCCGAACAGGCTGATAACGGGACCAGATTCGATGTTAACAAAACGCCTCCGGCTGCTACCGAAGCCTTAATAAATCCACGCCGCGTAAATGACGACATCTTTCTTTTTCCACTCATAAGTAATACATTTTATTTTAATGCAAATGTATCTGTATTCCTACTTTTAACTTGTACCTATATTACATATATTTTTACCCAAATCACTGTTTTACTCTAATTCTTCGAATAACACAATAAACATCTATAAACCAACGTTTAATACATCAAGAAAGTAATTATTAACTTTAAACATATAAGAAATGAAATCATTAAAATCGGTATTTAAGTTTTGGCAAGAAATTATTTTTATAGTTTCAACCGGATCATTGCTTATTGGAAGTACAAGAGGCGTCATCAATTCGCAATCAATGGATATATGGGATATTTTGCTCGTATGCTGGGTACTTCCTTTATTTATTTGCCTTATCGGACAATTTTTCTGGAAAAAGAAAAGCCTGGCTACCATCTTATCCATACCTCTGGGATTAAGCTCCGTGATTACTATTTTTATGGCTTTGTATGGTATATTCAATAGTCCGTCTTACAGAACGGAAAGTATTGCGATGCTTATCATCGGAACAGTCTTAGTGCTAGCGGCGTTAAAAATGCCTTTTAAATATGATGTTAATAAAGTACATGTGGAATCCTAACGCAAGATAATAGATATACTCTTGATTATTTTTGCCGGCAAATAATTAGAGAGTAAACCTCTTTCAAAAATAAACAACAAAAGGGACAACCCTTTTTATTGATTAGACAGAAAGTAGTCAACTAAAATCGTTAAACTACACCTTGAAAGTGTTTCATTGTGTAGAAACAAGTGTTTCACTTAGGAGAAACAACTGTTTCATTATAATGAAACAATAAATTCACCCCTATGAAATAACCGGTATAACTTTATAAGGAATTCAATTCTCCTTCAGTCTTCTTCATTTGAAATACAAAACATACACACAGATCGAAATCTAAAACATAATATTGGTGTTAGCAGCGGCCGGTATACACAACACAGTTAATCCATCTCTACCACCCGATAAACTTAAATAAAGACACAACAGCAACACTACAAAATACCTTTATTTTATTATTTTTGTACAAGAGAATCATCATCCGGCTATCAAACGGATATAAACAACAAAATAATGGAAAAAGCAAACATCACGTTATACACAGTAATCGGCAATCCGGACCGTATCGTAACCTCTATCCGGGATCGGTTCAAAGAGATGACAAAAGAGCTTACATCAGAAAACGGAGCTATCATCCTGACACTTGCAGACGACTCTAACATCACTTTCAACATCAGCCATCAACAGGATAAACCGGACTTTATCGCATCGCATACAGCCGGCATGGCCAACTATTTCGCTTCCGCCCAGACACCATTGGTCGAACTGAAAGAAAATGTGCTGCGTCAAATCCGCGTATTCAACTGTATAACAGGTATTACATTCGAAGTCGATGATAACGAAGACCGGACGAACTATATCATCAATTGCCTTTTCGCCGTCGCCAACGATGTGAACGGCTTCCTGCTCTATCCTAGTATGCAGATATATACGAAAGAGGGGAAACTACTGTTCTCTATCCAGGGTGAAAGCCAACTGACGGAGTTTATCCCGATCGGCAACGCAGACCTGTTGGATGCGAACCGCCCGGAAGAGGCTCCGGCTGATGTGGAAAGACGTTTACGTTCTATAGCACTCCTTGAAGCAAGAAATATTCCTTATATGGAACATTTACACAGCGAGGCGCTGGAAAGCGAAGTTAAACTGAGAAGCCGCGAAGAAATGGTGAAACGGGCGGCGGCATTATTCGCCGTTGCGGTTTATTCGGAAGTGATGTTATCGGAAGACTCCGACCGGGAAGCAGCACTCTCCTATTTTAATAAAATGGATGAATTATACGGAGTAAAATCATATATTACACCCCATGAAGCTGCATATATCAATAACCCGGAACCGGAAGAACAAGAATGTATACAGTTCGGATGGCGGTATGAATGTTGTGGCGTATTGCTTTGGGCTGCTGGTGTGGTAGACGATCTGTCTTATCCTTCCACTATCATCGACGTCCCCGTCCTTGCTGCCATATTCTGGCAACATAAAGGTATCAAAGATCTACTTTCCAAGGGATTTGCACGCCCCGAAACTGAAATACTGGATGCCGCCGATATGACATTACGTTATGACTGGGCTTGCGTGGACGCACGTATTCATGGTAAAGAAGCGCCTGCCTCACTCGACGGAGGAGTCGTCATGGAACGTCATTATGCTTTCAACTGGATCATCGGAGCTAATAACGGAGCCGATTGGGATCATATTCAACCGAATACATAAGAAACAAGATTCTAACAATGCATAAAGAAACAACTATGGATAAGATAAAAACCGGATTAGCGGCCTACGGAATGTCAGGACAAGTTTTCCATGCGCCGTTTATCAGCACGAATCCCCACTTTGATTTAACGGCTATCACAGAACGCAGCAAAAACCTGGCAAAAGAGCGTTATCCCGAAACACATATTGCCCGCAGTTTTGATGAGTTGCTCGATATGAACGACCTGGAACTGATCGTTGTCAACACTCCCGACAGCTCCCATTACGACTATGCCCGTCGCGTACTCGAAGCCGGCAAGCATGTGATCGTAGAAAAGCCATTTACACAAACTGTAGAAGAGGCGAACGAGTTGGTAACTTTTGCTACAGAAAAAGGTCTGACATTAAGCGTCTACCAAAACAGACGCTGGGACAGCGATTTTCTAACGGTTAAAGAGATATTGGATAAAAAATTAACGGGCAGATTGGTTGAGTTCGAATCAACCTTTCCCCGTTTCCGTAATTTCATCAAACAAGGGACCTGGAAGGAAACAGGCGAAGCCGGAGGCGGAATAACTTATAATCTGGGAGCACATCTGATAGATCAGGCGGTACAGTTATTCGGTATGCCGGAAGCCGTCTTTGCCGATATTGCGGTTCTACGTGACAATGGGTTGGTCGATGATTATTTCATTATTCATTTATTAAGGCCGTCAAAAGCACCGGACGTGAGAATTACCTTAAAAGCCAGCTACCTGATGTGCGAACGGGAGCCGCGGTTCACGCTGCACGGGACAGACGGATCATTCGTCAAATATGGCCTCGACAGACAGGAAGCCGACCTGACAAACGGCCTAATGCCTAACACGCCGCATTGGGGAGAAGAAGATCCCGAAATCTGGGGATTGTTGCATACAGAAAAGAACGGCCTGAATATGCAGGAGAGATATCCGAGTATTCCGGGTAATTACGGTGCCTTTTACGAGAACATTTACCAGCATATCCGTAAGGGAGAGACACTGCTAAGTGATGCCCGTGGAGTGATAAATGTAATACGCCTGATCGAGGCTGCCTGGGAAAGCAGCCGATCAGGGAATGTTTTAAATTTGAACCCGTAACAAAAACGCGCCTTGCTCTTATCAGGTTTTTACATAACGGATGGCACAACAGTACTATCCGTTATATATAGTTACACCATCCGAATGATATTTTCTATGCTACTTCTTTACCGCCGACACCAACAACATCATCGGCCTTTATTAAACCATTTACATAGGTTGTCAATGTCTTATGGTATTTCACGACATCTTCACCCAAAAAGACAGCATTCCGCTTTCCTTCTGTAAAATAACGATCTACGGGCCAATGAAGGATTTTACCCTCCTGATCATACTGCCAATCCTGTGTGCCGTACGCTGTAAAAACAGGATGCTCGACAGAAAAAACAAACGAACCTCCTTGTGGTAAACACCTGTGAACATCGCGACAAATCGTATCGAATGATTCCAGATAATGAAATGTCAACGAACTGACAACCACATCAAACGTATCAGGATCATAATCAAAATCTTCCACTGCCATGCATTTATATTCGATTAAAGGAGAAGCATTCCTTTTCCGTACTTCTTCCAGCATCTTTTCCGAAATATCAATACCTACAACCGAAATAGCTCCATGTTCCACCGCATAAAGACAATGCCAACCGAATCCGCATCCCAGATCGAGCACCCGTTTACCCTGAAAGTCCGGCAGCATCTTCTTCAGCACATGCCACTCTCCTGCCCCCTTCAACCCACTTACAGAGCGCGACATCTGACTGTATTGACTAAAGAACTTCTCATCATCATACTTATTCTCTTTCATAACTTAAAATGTATTATTATATACAAAACAAATAATCCCCTGTAAGGGAACGGTCAAAAATAGAGAAATTATCGGGAAAATGATCCTCAATCCCATAAATATAACTTGCTCATTATTTCCAGATTATAATTATATTTTGATAACAATTTAGCTATATATACAGATATTTATCGTAAATTTGCGACGATTCTCTCTAAAATAGCAAGTAGAGAGCTCATTGCAATAACCAATTTTACATGTAATGAAACAAGACAAGATCATTTTCGACATCATTGAGAAAGAACATCAGCGCCAGTTAAAAGGAATCGAGCTGATTGCTTCTGAAAACTTTGTGAGCGACCAGGTGATGCAAGCCATGGGTAGCTGTCTGACCAACAAATACGCCGAAGGTTATCCCGGCAAGCGCTATTATGGTGGTTGTGAGGTAGTAGACCAAAGCGAGACGATTGCTATCGAACGGTTGAAACAAATCTTCAATGCTGAATGGGCAAACGTTCAACCTCATTCAGGAGCACAGGCAAATGCTGCTGTATTCCTGGCAGTTCTTAATCCCGGGGACACATTCCTCGGTTTGAATCTGGCTCATGGCGGGCACCTTTCACATGGTTCTCCAGTAAATAGTTCAGGTATCTTATATAGAGCAACAGAATATAATGTAAAAGAAGAAACCGGTCGTGTCGATTACGACCAGATGGAAGAAGTAGCACTTCGTGAAAAACCGAAACTGATCGTCGGTGGCGGTTCTGCTTATTCACGTGAATGGGATTACAAACGTATGCGCGAAATCGCTGATAAAGTAGGCGCATTATTGATGATCGACATGGCCCACCCGGCCGGTCTGATTGCTGCAGGTTTGCTGAACAATCCGCTGGAATATGCTCACATCGTAACTTCTACAACACATAAGACATTGCGTGGTCCGCGTGGCGGTATCATTCTTCTGGGTAAAGATTTCGAAAACCCATGGGGAAAGAAAACTCCCAAAGGCGAGATCAAGAAAATGTCTCAACTATTGGATTCTGCGGTATTCCCGGGTATCCAAGGAGGTCCTCTGGAACACGTAATCGCAGCTAAAGCCGTTTCTTTCGGTGAAGCACTGGAACCTGAATACAAAACTTATCAGGCTCAGGTTAAAGCAAATGCTGCTGCTATGGCTAAGGCTTTTATCGACAAAGGATATAAAATCATTTCTGATGGTACGGATAACCACAGCATGCTGATCGACCTGCGCAAGAAGTTCCCCGAACTGACTGGTAAAGTAGCCGAAAAAGCATTGGTTGCTGCAGATATCACTGTAAACAAGAACATGGTTCCGTTCGACAGCCGCTCTGCTTTCCAGACTTCAGGTATCCGCGTAGGTACTCCGGCTATCACGACTCGTGGTGCGAAGGAGCCGTTAATGGCTGAAATTGTTGAATTGATCGACACAGTTCTTTCTGCACCGGAATGTGATAAAACAATCACTGCTGTTCGCGAAAAAGTAAACAGCATCATGAAAGAATATCCAATCTTCGCATGGTAAAACACAATGTATAGGAGTTGCGTTCACTCGCGCTCCTATACATTATATTATATATAAACCGTATAAGCGGCAAAAATATCTGTTTAACCGGGATAAATACCGGGACGACCGCTAGGGCCGCCCCTACGAAAAACAAAATTCACAATTATCAATAAACTTATTCTTGAACATGAAGAAGCTCATTTCAATGTGTGCCGGCGCAGCACTTTGTATACTTGCGTCATGCAGTGAAGGGCCAACTAAGCAGATGCCTTACAATCAGGGTATCAATGTTATTCCGACGCCTGTAAGTCTGACCCAGAATGAAGGGGTCTTTAAAGTAGGTAAGAATATGGCTTTCCAGGCTTCCACCCCGGAGGCAAAAGTCATTGCCGAGTATTTTGCTTCAAAGATCAACCAGGCAACAGGTTATAAGACCACTGTCGGAGACCAGGCTGTTTCTAACGGAATCTCGCTCGTACTCGACGATGCGTTAGACGTAAATAACGAAGGCTACACACTGGACGTTACCACCAACGGCGTAACCGTAAAAGCCAAAACTCCTCAAGGCTTATTCTATGGTATGCAGACTTTCATGCAGTTATTGCCTGCAGAGATCGAAAGTCCGGCTGTTGTAAACGGTATCGCATGGACAACTCCATGCGTAACGGTAAAAGACGAACCGCGCTTCGCTTATCGTGGTTTCATGCTGGATCCTTGCCGTCATTTTATCCCTGTCGAGAACGTAAAGAAACAAATCGATGTTTTGTCTTTATTCAAAGTAAACACAATGCACTGGCATTTGACCGACGACCAGGGCTGGCGTGTCGAAATCAAGAAATATCCGAAGCTGACAGAGATCGGTGCAAAACGTATCGAAGGTGAAGGAACCGAATACGGTGGTTTCTATACACAGGAAGAGATTAAGGATGTTGTAAAATATGCCGCAGACCGCTTTATCACCGTTATTCCTGAACTGGAACTCCCGGGACACGAAATGGCCGCTATCGCTGCTTATCCGGAACTGTCCTGCAAAGGCGAACAAGGTACTCCCCGTATCATCTGGGGTGTTGAAGACATCGTTATGTGTGCAGGCAAAGAAGAACCATTCAAGTTCCTGGAAGATGTGATTGATGAGATCGCTCCGATGTTCCCCAGCGAATACTTCCATATCGGTGGTGATGAATGCCCGAAGATCAGCTGGAAAGAATGTCCGCTTTGTCAGAAAAGGATCCAGGAAGAAGGTCTGAAAGGGACTAAAGAACATAGCGCAGAAGAACGTCTGCAAAGCTATTTCGTACAACGGATGGAAAAATATCTGGCCGAAAAACATGGCAAAAAGATCATTGGCTGGGATGAGATCCTGGAAGGTGGACTCGCTCCTTCTGCAACTGTCATGTCATGGCGTGGTGAAGCCGGAGGTATCGCTGCAGCTAACATGGGACATGATGTGATCATGACTCCGGGAAGTGCCGGTATGTATCTCGACCAATACCAGGGAGATTCCAAGATCGAGCCGGTTACTATCGGCGGATATGCCACAATCGAGAAAGTATATAACTACAATCCGGTCCCCGATACACTGGTCGCAACAGGCAAAGCACAACATATCAAAGGTGTTCAGTGTAATAACTGGTCTGAATACATGTATAATACAGATCTGATGGAATACCGTATGTATCCTCGTATGCTTGCTTTATCCGAAATCGGATGGAGTCCGCTGAATCGCAAAGATTACAAAGATTTTGAACGTAGACTGGACAATGCATTGGTTCGTCTGGATGAACACAACATCAACTACCAGATCCCGCAACCGGAACAACCGAACGGTTCTTCTAACTTTGTTGCATTCACAGATAAGGCTTCTCTTGAATTTAAGACTACACGCCCTGTCAAAGTGGTATATACGATCGACGGAACAGAACCGACTGCAGAATCTACGGTCTACTCAGCTCCTATCGAATTCACCGAATCAGGTATATTGAAGATCCGCTCTGTTCTGCCTTCCGGTAAAATGAGCAAGACTCGTACGATCACCGTTGAAAAACAGGCATTGGCTCCGGCTAAGGAAGTTGCTAAAACAACTCCGGGACTGGAAATGCAGGTTACTGACGGCATGTTCCTTGAATCATCGAAACTGGCAGATGTGAAGGAATGGAAGAAGTCTACAATGAAAGATCTTCGTGAACTTACCAGTGTCGTTAAGAGTAGCGAGTCGATGAGAGGTGTAAAACAGTATGCTGCCGTTGCTACCGGTTATGTAAATATTCCGGAAGATGGCGTTTATTATATTTCTTCAGACAATGAAGAAGTCTGGATCGACGGCAAACTGCTTATCAACAACGGCGGTGAAGTAAAACGCTTCTCTCGTCACGACACATCTGTTGCTTTAGCAGCCGGTTTACACGAGATCAAGGTTGTATTCCTTGGACATATCATCGGCGGATGGCCTTCTAACTGGAATGACGGTAGCGTAAAATTACGTAAAGCCGATGCAGAGAAATTCACTCGCATCACTCCAGAAATGCTGGTTCATTAATTGAAAATATCTTCCGGGGTCTCGAAAACCCCGGTCAAACGTTGAAAAATGCTTTCCGAGATCTCGGGAAGCATTTTTTTATGGTGAAAGTGACTTCCCGAGGTCTCGGAAATGAACTTTCACCATTGAAAACGATCTCCCGAGACCTCGGAAACGAACTTTCACCATTTAAAGTCGGTTTCCGAAGCCTCGGGAGTCGACTTTAAACGTTTTTCAACCATCCGAGGACTCGAGAGGCCTATTCTTAATCAATCTTCAGCTTCATTATCGTGATCGAATTAGGCGGAAAGGAATAAACCATCGGTCCCCCTAATGAGAAAGATACATTTTTCGATACCGGGATAATCCTTGTAGGATCTTTAAATGTATTACGAGCCGAAGGATCTCCCGCTAACTGAAGGATCTCAGCATCATTCTTAACACCGGCACCTTTTATATTCAACTCTGTTTTTTCTTCATGCTGTGTCGTATTGACCACTTTCAGTATGATCGTATCAGTCTCTTTATCCAAAGTCGCTACGGATACAAGTGAAGGCAGAGGAGGCAATACAACCTCATGCAACAATACACCATCCACATAACAGCTAACTGTTTCATCTTTACAAACGACTTTCACATCATACCAGCGATTACTCTCAAAAGAATATGCTTTAGGAGAGCGCAACGTATCTTTAACAGCACCCGATGAGCGGTAGAACTCACAGGAACCCGGAGTGATGGAAACGGCAATATGGTCATTCGCTTCTCCATTCTTTCCATTATCCCGCACACGTAGCTGAACCGGTCCGCTCCCTTTATTCCTTCTTAGCTTCATAGAGAAAGTATAATCATGGGCTGCAGAATCCCCCATCAGAACATAGTTCCAACGGTTGGCATCAGGTGTTAAAGTTCCGTTATTCACTTTCCAGCCACCGGTCCGGACCATAGCTTCCGTTACCGGTTTTCCATCGATCCTCACATCATCAAAGTCATAACTATTATCAAACAAATCGATTCCGGTATATCCGAACGTCACCTGTGGCTTATTGTACGTATTAATTTCCGTTTTCAACAGATCATCACCCCGATTATCCGAAAACATCTTCAGCATATAATAAGAAGGCGACCCTATAGCACTGTTATTATTAAATGAAATAGCCGGATATCTCTGGAAGTCATAATTCACATTTCCCAATACAGGTGCATAAGCCAGATGTTTTACAACTTCCGGACTGTTCTCTACCCCCAGCAGAAAGCAAGCCTCTCCTATTGCAGCCCGTAACGTTCCCTGCAAAGAAACATCTCCCATACTGAATTCTCCGATGAATACAGCAGGGAATCTTCTCAGATATTGTCCGGTTTCATACCTGTTATGATTCGCGATCAGAAAGTCCTCACCGGAATAGAAATGGTAATCCGTCCACTCTGTTCTGTTTTTCCCTGAAATAAAAGAACTTTTGATCACGGTAATTTCCGGATAAGCTTCATTGATCGCTTTTTTAAACAGATCAAAACGCTTGGAATATTCCTGTCCATAGTTTTCACTACCGACCTCTATGTATTTCAGATCAAAAGGTGCCGGATGCCCATTCTTTGCACGCATAGCACCAAATGTCGAATCAGCCGGTTGATTGGCATAAGCGATGGCATCCAATGCATCTTGTACTAACTTATTCATTGCCGTAATATCCTCATAACGCGGACGTCTGCTCTGACTGGTAACCCCACTGTTTATCACATAGAGCGGTTCTGCATTCAAATCTTCACACATCTGCAGATATTCATGATATCCCATCCCATTCGTCGAACCATAGGCCCAAATATTCCAGAAATTCCTACGCGTAGAGATATCACCTATCGTTTCATGCCAGACCGGATATGTCCCGGCTGTATATCCTTCAACAAAACTGCCTCCCGGAAAACGAATGAACTGAGGATTGAGCGCAGAGATCATCTCCATCAGATCAGGACGCAAACCATTAGGTCTGTCTTTCCATGTTTTTTGAGGAAATAAAGAAACCATATCCATCCAGAATACAATGGAAGTATCGGCAGTAATTGCTAAAACGGCATTATCGGTGTTTTCTGAAACCGTGAACGTGTGTTTATATTTTCTCCATTCATATATCGGAGACACATTAAAAATATCACTTAACGGTGCCCCTATCACGGAATCACCGATAAATATACTTACTTTTTTAGGAATCATCGAACCGCCTTTCAGGAATAAAGACAACTCATATTTTTCTCCCTTACGTATGGAAAGTCCATTATAACCCGTTGCAGCGACTCCTCCTCGTCCCGACTCCGAGGAGGCAGCAACAGAGACCAGTAAAGATCGCTTATTCTTATCATTAATCAATTCCTGTCCGTCAGGCCACATACTGGTATTGGATGAGATTTTTCGCCATCCGGGCAATGAATCGGAACGAATAAAAGGAATTGTCCATCCGTTCGGAGTACTTAAAACATTTCGTTTTGCATCATACGGACAGTTCAAAGGAGGCACTCCCTCTTCAAAGCTACGATTTTGTATCATCTCCGCATACAATCCGCCGTCGATAGCATGATTTATCTCTTCTATTGTTACTCCATACAATTTTTTATTCACAGGAACAGAAAAACCGTCCATATCAATCACTATCGATGACGTAACAGGCATTTCCGGCTGGCATCCGGACAACAACAAAACAAGTATAGCGCTTATATTTAATGCTTTAAAAGGTATATTCATTTCTTTGTTTATCAATTCAAAATAATGACTACATTTCGCCTTGCAAACTTAAAGAATAATTTCCACATATATCATTCTTTGAGAAAAAGACTATTCCACATTAAAAACCTTTGATTTTTATACTCTTTATTAAATAATTATTTTAATTTTGTGCATTGAAGCATACAAAAAAAGCACTAGTATAAGAAAAAACATGAAACAGTCAATTTTATTGGTTGATGATAAGCCGGAAATAGCAAAGATTATAATGCTGTATTTGTCTTCATTGTATGAAGTCACATATAAAGAAAATCCGATAAAAGCTATAGCATGGCTTAATGAAGGTAATATTCCTGACGGAGTTATATCCGATTTGAATATGCCAGAGATGAGCGGAGAAGAATTTTTGTGCTATTTAAAGGCAAACGAACTTTTCAATCACATTCCGGTACTGATCCTCTCTAGCGTTGAAAGTAGCGCTAACAGAATCCGTCTTTTTGAAGAAGGAGCAGAAGATTTCATTCTGAAACCTTTTAATCCTGAAGAACTGAGAGTCAGGGTTAAGAGACTCTTGAGATAAGTACTTAAACACCAGGGTAAAAACGACATTAGTATGGAATATATCTTTTGGGGGAATAATATTCCTTTAGCAACTCACCTACGAGAAACTCTGCAATGCAAGATTTCCGAATGTCTCACTTTCCAACAGTTAAAATCAAATCTCACCCTTATCAATGAGGTTGATTTTTGCGTATTTGTGGAAAGACAGGATATATTAACGGATATACCGACCATCACCCAGCTTCATAAAATGTATCCGGCTCTCTATATCATTTTAATAAGCGAGCCATTACGTAAAGAAGAGAAAATACCTTATCTGAGAGCAGGTATCGATTGCATGATCTCAAAAAAGACCTCAAAAGAAGACATGCAAAAGTTATTGTCCGTCGTCATCGATTTCAAAGAAAAAGAGAAATCCAGAAAAGATAACCCAATTTCATCTCTGGCTGAATTTCATTTGCCGGTATGGAAACGTTCATTCGATATTCTGGCTGCCGGATCAGCGATCCTTTGTTTATCCCCCATACTCATAACAACGGCATTAGCGATACTTTTTGAAAGTAGAGGAAAAGTCGTATACAAGTCGAAACGTGTAGGCAGTAATTACAAAATTTTCGATTTTTATAAGTTCCGCTCCATGTATGCGGACGCAGACAAAAGACTTGCAGAGTATCAGAAACTGAATCAATACACTAAAAAAATAGCGGACGAAGAGTCAAACAACTCTTCGTCCGCTGCAGAGGATCCTCTGCAAGCCACTTCCGGCAATATTGAACAGGATATACTTTTATTCTCAGATAATCTAAGTACATCCGAAAACGATTATCTGAAAACCAAACGCACAGAGCGTTCGAATGCTTTCTTCAAACTGGAAAACGATCCGCGAATCACTCGTGTGGGACATTTCATCAGAAAATATAGCATAGACGAACTCCCGCAGCTATTCAACATTTTAAAGGGTGACATGTCAGTTGTAGGAAACCGACCGCTTCCTTTATACGAAGCCGAATTACTCACAAGCGACGAATATGTAAACCGCTTTATGGCTCCTGCCGGCCTAACCGGCTTATGGCAGGTAGAAAAACGCGGAGGTGCAGGAAAAATGTCCGCTGAAGAACGAAAGCTTCTGGATATCAAGTATGCGAAAGAATTTTCTTTCCGTATGGATATGATGATCATTATCAAAACATTTACGGCATTCATTCAAAAGGAAGATGTATAGAGACTCTAAGCTGATGAAAAACATTTTCATTATATTATTACTGATAAATACTTCCTACTGTTTCTGCCAGAAAAATAAAAGCAACTATTTTAATAAGGCAACTACGGTAGAAGTCACTACTATGGTTAACAACGACTCCATACAAGCAATGCTGGACGATTATGAACGGATTCAGTTACCTCCTCTTTCTGTCTTTTTACAATCTGTTTACGATCATCCTTCTATTAAAATTTATGAAGCAAAACGAGAAGAAGCCAACGCTGAGATGAAAATATCAAGAAGGGAATGGCTGGACTATTTCAGAATATATGGACAATACCAATATGGAAGAATTGTCCAATTATCATCAACAGAAACAGTGGACGATCCTATGTTCACGACCAGTCTGGGCAGCAATCAAAGTACATACAGCGCAGGTTTCTCCATTTCAGTTCCTTTTGGCGATCTATTTAGTCGTAAGCAAAAGATAAGAGCAAAAAAAGCACATTTTCGTCAACTGGATTATGAATATGAAATGTCGATCGAGGAACGAAAGTTGAAGATATTAGAAGCATACAATGATGTTCTACAATCTTTAGCAACTTTAAAAGCGAAGTCTGACGCAGCTGCACTATATAGCGCTCAAATGAAAATATCCGAGCAAGACTTCATCAATGGGAAAATTGGAATAGGCGAACTTTCTATAGAAAAAGGAAGACGAACAAATGCTATTATTCTTTATCAGGAAGGACGAACTACCTTGCATAATGCAGTCACTCTGTTAGAAATGCTTACAAACGTAAAGATCATAAATAGATAACTTATGGATATCACACTCTATATATCCCGTTTTCTACATCGTATCCGTTACCAACTAATACTGGGTTCACTTGTCGTGACAGCATTAGTTGCCTACTTTACGCAATTTATGCAAAAGAAATATACTGTAAATACATCTATATATACAGGTATTACATCAAATACAGGATTAGAAAGCGAAAGTAAACCGGATTGGATGAGTGTGAACAATACGTTCGATAATCTGGTAAATCTAACCAAATCAAAAGGTACTTTAGAAACTGTATCTATGAAATTACTGGCTACTAACCTGATTAATGGGGATGCTAATATCGATAATAAATATATATCAGCTAAAAACTACCAAAACTTGATTACACTTGTGCCCAAGGAAGTCCTGAACCTGGTCGACAAAGATTCATTTGAGAAAACAGTAAACAATCTTGAAAAATATAAACAAGGCGATACGCATAATTTTTTATACAGATTATTTAATGGGTTCGCCCCGTACTATAGTTACGGATCATTATCCCAAATCATTGTAAAACGTTTAGGTAACAGTGACTTAATCGATATTGCTTATACCTCTACAGACCCGGGAATCACATTAACAACCGTAAAACTGATCAGTGAGGAATTACGTATTTCATATAATCAACTGAAATATAAAACAGCTGATGACATCGTAAAATACTATGAGAATGAGCAAAAAAGGCTGCGCGAGCAATTGAATAAACTTGAAAACGAACTAACAGATTATAACATTCAAAATAGCGTAATCAATTATCAGGAACAAACAAAAGCAATTGCCGGTTCATTTGCTGATTTTGAAAATAGACACGAAGAAGTTATCCGCAGGATAAATAGTTCTTCACAGTTAATAGAAGGTCTTGAAGAATATATGAAAATCCGTATCAAACTGGTAAAAGCAAATGATGAATTTATCAAAGCATTAGAAGATATTTCAAAAATAAACGGTAAAATCACCGAAATTGAAATTTTCACTACGGAAGAAGCCCAAAATGATGATCTGGAACTATTGAAATACAAAGAAGAATTAAAAAATGCCGAGAAAAAAGTTGCAACATTAACAGAACAAATAAATAACTACAAAGAAAGTAAAGAAGGTCTTTCAATTGACGGTTTAGTCAACGAATGGCTCTCACAAACGATCATCAACATAAAAGCCAAAGCTGAATTAAAAATATTGGATCAAAGAAAAAAAGAATTTGCGGAACAATATAAAACATATTCTCCTGTCGGAACACAAATCAACAGGCAAGAACGTGAAATCCATGTTACCGAAGAATCTTATTTACAAGTGTTACATGCTCTGAATATGGCAAAGATGAAACAAAAGAACCTGCAGCTTACCACTGCAACATTGAATACCATCTCGGAGCCTGCATTCCCTTTGTTTAGTGATAAAAGCAAACGAATGCTACTGATCATTGCTGCATTTGCCGGAAGCATAATATTCATTATTGGTCTTAATTTGATAGTCGAATTATTAGACAGAACTTTACGGGATGCAGAACGTGCCCGAAGACTTACCAAAATGATCGTTTTAGGAGCATTTACAGGCAATCAACAATTAAAATACAGAGGATTCATAAAAGCATGCAACAGAATTTCAGCTGCCTATACTTGTAACCGACTGATGCAATATATGAAAAAAGGTCATACGTTCCATATCAATATATTAAGTATAGATAGAAAAGAAGGTAAAAGTTTCGTCTGCCAGTATATAACAGAATATTGGAAGGAAATTGGATTCAATGTCAAGCACTTGGTTGCAGGAATAGATTTTCCGATTGACGCAACATATTTATCTTCAGGAGAAATCGATTCTTACATAAAAGATAACGACCATCCGGACATAATCTTATTAGAATACCCTGCAATTAAAGATAATAGCCTACCGGTTAATCTGTTAAACAAAGCAGATGTTAATCTCTTAATTGCCAATGCTCGCAGAGTATGGAAAAACAGTGATGAAGAGTTTGTGAAATATCTACATGATATGGCTCAGGACAAACCATTATATCTCTATTTGAATAATGCTTCACGTGAAGCTGTAGAAGACTTTACCGGTCAATTACCCCCGGAAACCTCTATTCGTTCACTTTCAAACCGTATTATTTATATGGGATTAACAGCAAAAAACTCTGCAATTGGAGAATAACATGGATAACAGTAATTACATACCTGGCGAAACTCGTTCCGTTAAACTTCTCTATCTTTTAATATTGGTAGGGTTAGTTGGTATTCTTATGGCCTTATTATCCATGAACATACCTCTGTTTGCAGTAATTATAACATTTCCTTTTATATGTACCGGAGGAATTTTAATTTTGAGATATCCTCAATTAATGCTATTCATCATCTTTACTATCAATTATTTCATACTTGGGATCACTCGTTATATACCGATAGAAGGAATAAGTATAATTATGGATATATTATATGTTTTGACCCTCATACTGATTATTATACAAAGCGCACTCTATCACAATATCGAATGGAAAAGATGTTTTCACCTATTAAGTGCATTTTCATTGCTATGGGCATCCTATTGTATTTTGGAAATTATGAATCCAAGTGCGCTATTGGATGGTTGGATTTTATCCAGAGGATTAATTATTAACGGATTAATCATCACAGTTATAACTTCTTTATTATGCACCAAATACAAAATATTGAAAGCCATCTTATTCACTTATTCACTTTTCACAGTATTAGCGATACTGAAAACTTTTATGCAAAAATATGTAGGCTTTGATACTTTTGAAACCCGATGGCTCAATAACGGAGGTGCAACCACTCATTTAATACATTCCGGAATACGCTATTTTTCATTTTTCACGGATGCCAGTAATATGGGATCAAATATGGGAGGTGCAGGTATTGTTTTAGGTATAGCATCTTTATATATAAGAAATAGAACACTCAAGATTTACTATGTAATTGTTGCTATTGTTTCTTTATATACTATGATGCTTTCCGGCACCCGGGGAGCCATAATTGTCCCTTTGGCTGGAATAGCACTCTATACTGTTGTGAGCAAACAAACGCGATCAATAATACTAGGAAGCATCTCTTTAGCCCTAGTTTATGTATTTTTCGCTTTTACGATGATCGGACAAAGTAATTCATCGATCAGAAGAATGAGAACAGCGTTTAAACCAAGTGAAGATGCTTCATACATCGTCCGTAAAGAAAACCAAAGGAAATTAAAGGAATATCTAAAATATAAACCATTTGGAGAGGGCCTGGGATTATCCGGTGATGGTTTGGGGGTAAAACTATCCAAACGCTTTACAACTTCTATACCTACAGACTCCTGGTATGTTAAGGTATGGGTTGAAACAGGAATAATCGGTTTGATCATATATATGGGAATGGTTCTTATTACTATAGGCCGTGGATCATGGATTTTAATGTTCAATATACATGATCCGGAACTTAAAGGGATATTAACAGGCTGGCTATGTGCCATATTTGGTATGTTTATGAGCGCATATGGAAACTCATTTTGGGGACAATTTCCAACAATGGTCATTGCTTTCATGGGTATGAGTTTTATTTTAAATGGAAAGTATTTTGACAAAGAACTTAGTAATTATACAAACCTTTAGTTGATAGAAATATGATAGAATTATTATTTAATATAAAGAACAATTGGATAGATAAACAAGAATATATATTCCTGCTTATCGATGCCATCCTTTTTTTACTTTTTCTGATAGCGGTTTTATATCTATTCATATTTGCTGCTTATTCAAAAAAGAAAGCTCCTTATACTTACCCTAAAGCTAATAAACAATGCCGATATGCTATATTGTTTCCTGCTTATATGGAAGATGAAGTAATCATTGATTCTGTTCAATCATTTCTCAGACAAGATTATCCTAGAGAATTATATGATGTAATTGTTGTTTCAGATCAAATGCAGGAAAAAACAATTCTTAAATTAAAAGAAATAACTGCTAAAGTCACTCAAATATCGGATCCGATAAATACCAAGATCTATGCTTTGGAAAAAGCCATTGAATATATTGAACAAGAAAAACTATCATTTGATATGGTTGTAGTCCTTGATGCTGATAATATTGTAAAACCTGACTTCTTAGACAAAATCAATGATGCTTTTTATTCCGGATGTTTAGCTATACAGACACACCGAGTTGCCAAAAACCGGGATACAAATACAGCAGTCCTTGATGCTGTCAGCGAAGAAATCAATAATTCTATCTTTAGAAAAGGACATACACGTCTCGGTTTTTCTTCCGGATTAAGCGGATCCGGTATGGCTTTCGAATACACCTTATTCAAAAACCTAATCCAGGGGATTGATAAGGTAGGTGAAGATAAACATATGGAGCGTAAATTACTCTTACAAAATATATATATAGAGTATCTGGAAGATGTATATACTTTTGATGAAAAAGTAAGAGGTAAAAAAGAATTCTATAATCAACGACGTCGGTGGTTAGCTACCCAATTTTATAATTTGTTTTCAGGAATGTCCCAATTACCGGGGGCTATATTAAGAGGGAAATGGGATTACTGTGATAAATTATTCCAATGGATGATGCCTCCCCGCATCCTACTATTAGGTTTTGTTATCCTTATCGCCTGTTTCTTAAGTGTTATCAATATATTTCTATCAATTAAATGGTGGGGGTTATTACTTTTTATTGGTATAACTTTCAGCTTGGCTGTTCCTGATTATTTAGTAGACAAACAATTCAAAAAGGCGATTATCAGTTTGCCGGTATTGTTTTTTTTAATGTTTCTCAATCTTTTTCGATTAAGGGGAGGTAATAAACATTTTATTCATACAAAACACACTGTTAGATATGAAAATAGCCATTGAAGCACAACGCATATTTCGTCCAAACAAACATGGGATGGACTTTGTTGCCTTAGAAAGCATACGGGAATTACAAAAAGTAGACAAAGAAAATGAGTATTATATTTTTGTAAGTCCTGGAGAAGACCGCTGTCTGGAGGAAACTCCCAACATGCATATTATAGAGGTAAACTGCCCCACATATCCTCTTTGGGAACAGGTGGCTTTACCTCGTGCCGTAGCAAAAATAAAAGCAGATTTACTGCATTGTACAAGTAACACAGCTCCTATCTATTGCCCGGTTCCATTGATACTCACATTACACGATATCATCTTTCTGGAACCACGGCAAAGCGGCAACAAATCATTCTATCAAAATATGGGGTGGTATTACCGCCGGTTAGTCGTTCCTCGCATTTTACCTAAATGCAAGAAGATTATTACAGTTTCTAATTTTGAACGTAACCGCATTCAAAGCGCATTGCTTCTACCCGATAGCCAAATAACATCGATATATAACGGATATAGCCGGCACTTCCGCCCGATATCCGATGTATCGTCCGTTACAGGAAAATATATAAAAGGGAACGAATATCTCTTTTTTCTTGGAAATACAGATCCTAAAAAGAATGTTCCACGCACATTAAAAGCCTATAGCTTGTATTTAAAGAGATCGGAAATAAAACGTCCTCTCTTGATCGCTGATTTAAAAGAAGATAAATTGGATATTATATTGAAAGAACAAGGGATAGAAGATATCAAACCTTATCTATACTATCCGGGATATATTCCCAATAAAGATCTGGCGTACCTATATAACGGAGCATATGCATTTCTATATACTTCACTCAGAGAAAGTTTCGGCATTCCCATGCTTGAAGCTATGGCGTGTGGAACACCCGTGATTACTGGAAACACATCCGCGATGCCGGAAATTGCGGGAGAAGAAGGCATACAGGCTGATCCATTCAATGAAGAAGATATTACTATTAAATTACTTCAACTGGAAAATGATCATTCCTACTATATCCGGCAGGTTGAATACGGATTACAACGAGTAAACAAATTTTCCTGGGAAAATACGGCTTTGTCATTATTGGAAATCTATCGGAATATTTTAAAATAACATCATGAATAATAGCCTTAAACAAAAGATAAAACAAAATGAGACATTAAAGCATTTCGTTTTATTTTTAATATCATCCCCCAAAAATCCTAAACCCAGATTCTGGGTAAAGTGGTTTGTAAATCCCTTTTTTCATAAGAAAGGAAAAGGAGCAACCATTCGGAAAAGCAAATCAAGGATCGATGTCTTTCCCTGGAATCAGTTCACAGTAGGAACTAATACACTAATAGAAGATTTCACCACCATTAACAATGGTGCTGGCGATGTCATCATTGGTAATAATGCAAGAATAGGCATAGGATCAGTTGTAATTGGTCCTGTTAAGTTAGGAAATAAAGTAGGTCTGGGACAACATGTATTCATTTCCGGTTTTAATCATGGATATGAAGACGGCAATCATGATTCTAATGAGCAACCTTTGGTAAAAAAAGATGTTATCATCGAAGATGATTCTCATATAGGAGCAAACTCTGTTATAGTAGCAGGAGTACATATAGGGAAAAGATGTCAAATAGGAGCAGGTAGTGTTGTAACAAAAAATATTCCTGATTATTCGGTTGCTGTCGGTAATCCGGCTAAAGTTATAAAGCATTTTAATTTTCAATTAAATAAATGGATTAATACTGAAAAGTGATGAAAAGCATCAAAGAATATCTGTATTACTTTATAAAAGTGAATTCAGAAAAATCGCACCGAGATTATTATCGCAACTACTATACGAAATATTTAGATATGTATATGTCATGCGAAGAAAAAAAAAGTGCAAATACCATTAAGAATGAAATGAGAATACTAAAAAAATATTGGAACGTCTATCCTTTTCAATATTTCAGATACAATTTATACAAAAAAGATTGTACTTTAAGTATCGAAGAAATGAAAGACTACATACCTGATTTTTTTGCATATTATTTACTATTTCCTAAATCATTTAAAGATAGAAATATTTTATGTGAGGATAAAAAACTTATGCATATTGTAAATGTAGGATTAAAGATATCACAACCCAACACATTATTTTTCACTGAAAACAACACTATTTTATCCACTTCGTTAGATTTCATAAACACAACAAAATGCTATAACCTAATCCAAAAATCAAATGCAAATAAAATATTTGTAAAACCAACATTTGGTGTTGGGGGAAAAGGCATTAAAGTTTTCAACAAAAATAACAACATTTTTTTAGATAGTAGTAGCAATACACCTTTAGATGAAAATTACATATCAGAAATAGCAAAAAACAATTATATTGTTCAAGAAGGGGTAAATCAACATATGGATATAAACAAAATATATCCATACGCTATAAATACATTTCGTATAATAACAGAATATAATCAAGGCAAAGAGCCTAAAATTATTTTTTCTCTTTTACGTATGGGGTGTGGAGGCATGCAGATTGATAATGCCAGTTCAGGAGGTATCTACATTAAAATAAATTCAGAATCAGGATTATTAGGGGATGAAGCAATTGCCGACGATCGAAAAACATATATAAAACATCCAGATACCCTATTTTTATTTAGCAACTACAAAATTCCATTTTGGAATGAAATTATAAAATTTGCAAAAGATGTTGCATTAAAATATTCTCCTATAAAATACATTGGGTGGGATATTGCATATTCTGAGTCAGGTCCGGTTCTCATTGAGGGGAATAATGGACCAGGGATAGAAATCATACAAGATCATTTTGGAGGCGTCAGAAAAGAATTCGATATCAATAACCCTAATGATTTTTGGTTCTCAAAAAGTTATGGATTGAAAGATTTATAAAATCTACGATAAACATATGATCATGAAATCTCCCAAAGTAAGTGTTATAATTCCTGTCTACAATACAGAAAAATATGTAGAAGAGGCTGTGAGATCTATAATGAGCCAAACATTAAAGAATATAGAAATTATTATTATTAATGATGGTTCAACAGATAACAGTCTGTCTATAATCCAGGATTTATCTAAAGAAGATTATCGCATACAAGTTTATAACCAAGAAAATCGAGGTTTATCTGCCAGCCGTAATGTAGGTATTGACTTTGCAAATGGGAAGTACTTATATTTCATGGACAGCGATGATTATCTCGAACCGGAAACATTAGAATCATGCTTACTCAAATGTGAAGAAAATTCATTAGATTTTATTTTTTTTGATGCAGACATTTTAAATAAAGATACAGAATTTGACTTCAACATCAATTATCAACATAAAGGTTGTACGAATTCGAATATAATATACAAGGGTATACAAATATTCAGTATTTTAACTGAGAGTGGAACATATACTCCGTCTGCATGTTTGAATATTATAAATACAGAATTTCTAAAAAGCATAAATCTTCGATTTCTACCTGGTATTATTCATGAAGACCAGTTATTTACGACCTTATTATATTTGCAGGCAGAAAGGGTAATGTGCATACATGAGGACTTTTTCAAGAGAAGACTTCGCCACGATTCAATTATGACGAGTAAATTCTCATTGAGAAACATGGATAGTTACTTCATCATTACTGATAAGTTATTACTTTATACATCCAATCATGTAGAAGCGCAGGAGATAATCAATAAGCATCTGTTTAAAATGCTCAATGCTGCAGTATGGCTATCTTATAAAATCTCATTTAAGGATCGTTTATATATAACTAAACGTTGTATTAAAGATTACACAAAGTACGTCTCTGGGAAAAATCTGGTGATTTTATTGTTTAAATCATTTTTCAAAAAATAAATCATATGTCTTCTACTAAAAAAGAACTTTTATCCGGTGTTTTTTATACCGCGATAGCCAAATATTCGGGAATAATAGTATCCCTGGTGGTAGCAGGGATATTAGCTCGTCTTATAGAGCCAGAGGAGTTCGGGATAGTAGCGATTGCAACTGTGATCATTTCTTTCTTCAGCATATTCAGCGATCTCGGAATAGCACCGGCAATCATACAGAATAAGGAATTATCCCAAAAGGACCTCAGTAATATCTTTACTTTCACAATCTGGTTAGGTATCAGTATATCCATCCTGTTTTTTTTATGTTCATGGCCCATCTCTCATTTCTACAAGAACGGTACATTGTTAACGATATGCCAACTACTATCATTAAATCTATTCTTCGCATCAGCCAATATTATACCCAATGCACTATTGTTTAAAGAAAAAGAGTTTAAATTCATTGCATACCGAAGTTTAACAATCCAAATCTCCGGAGGTGTTATGGCCATTACAGCAGCTCTCTTGGGAGCCGG
The DNA here is from genome assembly GCF_003479145.1 of Parabacteroides sp. AF18-52. Lineage (NCBI taxonomy): Bacteria > Pseudomonadati > Bacteroidota > Bacteroidia > Bacteroidales > Tannerellaceae > Parabacteroides > Parabacteroides sp. AF18-52. Next base: position 36,788 of record NZ_QUGR01000001.1, on the reverse strand, counting down.
ATTATATGCATTGATCATCAACCCTATATTGTCAAGTATATTGTTATTTATCATTTCTTTCCGGAAAAACCCACAAAAATTAGCTCAAACATGGGGTATACAATCCGTGAAAAAGATTCTTAGTTTCTCTGCCTACCAATTCATGTTTAACGTGATCAATTATTTCAGTCGCAATCTGGATAAACTATTGATCGGAAAATATATGGATATGGTTGCATTAGGATACTATGAAAAATCATATCGGCTGATGATGTTACCTCTTCAGAACATTACGCATGTTATTTCACCTGTAATGCATCCTATATTTTCTGACTTTCAGAATGATTTGACAAAACTATCAAATTCATACAATAAAGTAATTCATTTTCTCGCATTTATTGGATTACCTTTATCGGTATTATTATGGTTTTGTTCCAAAGAGATCATATTGATCATTTTTGGAGAACAATGGATGCCTTCTGTTCCTATATTTCAAATCCTATCCATATCAGTCGGCATACAGATCATTTTATCGACCTCCGGGTCTATTTTTCAAGCGGCCAATGATACCAAAAGTTTATTTATATGTGGTGTATTCTCCACCCTGCTCAACGTTATCGGTATATTGACCGGTATATTTTTCTTCAAGACTTTAGAGGCCGTTGCATGGTGTATATGTATCACATTTACAATCAATTTTATACAATGCTATATCTGGATGTATAAGATCACTTTTAAGCAAAGTCTCTGGAAATTCTGGAAACAGTTTTTATCTCCTATTCTACTAACAGGCATATTAATCGTTTGCTTACTACCGACCTATTACCTATCAGATAAAAGCTCTATATACGCCACTCTGCTATTAAAAGGCGGTGTATTCATTATAATTTATGTTGCATATGTGCAAATAAGAGGAGAATATAATATTATTAACTTCATCAAATCCAAAATAAAAAAATGAAAGTATTATTCCTCATATACCATGGTTTCAGTGAAACAAATGGCATCAGTAAAAAAATATGTTATCAGGTAGATGCTTTAAAAAAATGTAATTTAGATGTATGTACCTGTTACTTATCAGAATCTGATGGAAACAAATACCGGATGATTGATAATAATATATTGAGTGATTATGGACATGGATTCAGTAGTAAAATTTTAAAACGAATTGAATTCAATTCTATTGCAGATTATGCGATTCGAGAAGGAATTCATTTTGTATATATCCGCTCAGATCATAATGCCAACCCTTTTACTATTAACATGGTAAAAAAAATGCGTAAAGCCAATATTTGTGTTGTAATGGAAATACCTACTTATCCATACGATAATGAATATTCCAGTATTTACGGAAAGATAATATTGTTTATAGACAAATGTTTTAGAAAAACCTTAGCTAAATCTTTATATCGTATTATTACTTTTTCTGATTATAAATCTATTTTTGGAACCCCTACAATTCAAATATCCAATGGTATAGATTTCGATAAAATAAAACTGAAGCAAAATATCAACGACACATTTCATGAACTTCATTTGATCGGAGTAGCGGAAATACATTACTGGCACGGATTCGACCGTCTCGTACAAGGTCTCGTTAATTACTATAAGGGAAATCCAGACTATAAAGTATTTTTCCATATTGTTGGCGATTTCTTTGGGGAAAGGGAGCGTAATGATATTTTACCCTTAATCAGCACTCACCATTTAGAGTCATATATAATTCTTCACGGGGCAAAACATGGTGAAGAGTTAGATCTGCTTTTCGAACAATCTGACATGGCAATCGGTAGCCTTGCCCGTCACCGCAGTGGTATAACGAACATAAAAACATTAAAAAACCGGGAATATGCTGCTCGTGGATTATCTTTTATCTACTCGGAACAAGATAGTGATTTTGAAAACAAACCCTATATCTTAAAAGTTCCGGCAGATGAAAGTCCTATTGATATCAATTTAATTATTGATTTTCATAGAAAATTAAATATTTCTCCCATAGATATACGAAATTCCATACAGTCTCTCTCCTGGGAAGAGCAAATGAAAAAAGTTATTACAACAGTACAAACAACACGTTAATATTATTCATTCATCACATAATAAAAACCTGTTGAATTTCAAAACATATAATAATTATACCTATTTTTGCACAAAAAGACTATGAGCCTTATTTTTAAACTAGATATACTACTGTTTATCATCACTGCAATATTTACAGGGTATAATCTTTTCTTTGTCCTAGCCGCTTTGTTCAGGCAGAGAAAAAAAGAGATCAATCATGTTGATACGCAAAACTTTGCAGTTATTTTTGCCGCTTATAAAGAGGACAGGGTGATAAAAGAATCTGTTGAAAGTTTTCTGAAGCAAAACTATCCACAAGATAAATATACAATAGTAGTAGTTTCCGACCATATGGAAAAGGCTACCAATCTGGCACTCTCTCAGATGCCCATAACACTTTTCGTGGTCGACTTCAAAGATAGTATGAAGCATAAATCCATCTCTTATGCACTGGACCACCTCGATGGTTTTGACCGGGCGATCATTATGGATGCCGATAATATTACCGATACAGACTTTCTGACCCGAATTAATGAAGCGACACAAACTGTAAAAGTCCTCCAGGCACACAGGACCCAAAAAAATAAAAATACCTCTGTCGCTATTTGGGATGGCATCTCTGAAGAAATAAATAACACTATATTCAGGAAAGGACGCGTTAATATCGGATTATCATCCGCTTTGATCGGTTCCGGAATGGTTTTCGATTTCGAATGGTTGAAGAAACACATGCACGAATGTAAAACTTTTGCAGAAGATAAAGAACTGGAGGCTATTCTGGCAAGAGACAATGTATTTGTAGATTATAGTGATGATATATATGTATATGATGAGAAAACCGCCAGGCAAGATATCCTGATCAGGCAAAGATCGAGATGGTTCCATGCCCAAATCCTTGCCTTTTCTTTAATAATCAAGGATTTTAATCCGCGAAAGCTAAATCCTTCATACATCGATAAGATTATCCAATGGATCCCATTTCCCAGAACTGTCAGATTCTTATTGATATTCCTGATGATACTTTTCTGGTCTGTAGTGGCATTCCCCGTTGCTATTAAATGGTATATTCTGCTATTTGTCAAGATAGTAACTTATTTTTTGGCAATACCTCGAAAGATGTACACACGCGATTTTTGGAGCAGTATCATCCAATTACCATCCATGATGATTGCTTTGTTACGTAGTTATGTCGAATCGATCTGCCGCGTAAAGAAAAAAGATATGAGATTCAACAATACTCCCCATCACATAACCAAAGAGAATAATCATGGATAAGAAGGTCTCCATCATCACCGTTAATTATAATGGTGCTCCCGATACATGTGAAATGATTGAATCATTAAAGCGGCACGAGGGCTATCCCTATGAACTGATCGTCGTAGATAATGGTTCTGCAAACCTGGAGGGTTATACCCTGCTGAAAGATAAATATCCTGATGTAATAGTGATAAGAAGCGATCAGAACCTCGGATTCGCAGGTGGAAACAACATCGGGATCCAATATGCAACGGGAGATTATTTATTTTTTCTGAATAACGATACAATTATTACCTGCCCCATTCTGGAGATACTTGTAAACCGGCTGGATAGTAACAGAAAAATCGGATGTATTTCCCCTAAAACGACTTTTTGGCCACAAAGAAGCAAGTTACAATATGCCGGTGCCACCCCCATGAGCTATATTACTCTGCGTAACGAATTTACAGGATATATGCAGGAAGATGACGGAAGATTCGACACCCCGCAGGAAACAGCCTTTGCCAACGGGGCAGCCATGATGATACGGACCGCAGACATTCAAAAGTTTGGCCTTATGGCTGAATTTTATTTTCTGTATTACGAAGAACTGGATTGGTGTGCCTATATGCAGAAAGCCGGATTCAGTATTTGGTATGAACCCGGAGCTGTTGTCGGACATAAAGAAAGTGCCAGTGTCGGATTGCAAAGTCCGTTACAGGTATATTATCACACGCGCAACCGTTTGATATTTGCTCAAAGAACCTTATCCGACCCTTTCGAAAGGAGATGTTCTTACCTCTATCAAACTTTTGTTGCCTTACCTAAACGTTTTCTGACTTATTTATGCAAAGGAAAACTCAACCTGATAGCTCCTTTGGTTAAAGGAGGAAAAGACGGAATAGCTTTTATTATGAACAAATAAATATAAAAAACCATGCAAGAAGGACTTTATACAGTAGCCGAATGGTTATTCTGGATCGGAATTTTTATAGTATTCTACACCTACCTGGGATACGGTATCTTATTATATCTATTGGTCAGGATAAAAGAACTTTTCCGGAAACCTATGCCCATCGCATTGCCGGAACCACTCCCCGAAGTCACCCTCTTCATCGCAGCATACAACGAAGAGGAAATCGTTGCTGACAAAATGAAGAATTGTTATACTCTCGCCTACCCTGCCGACAAACTAAAAATCGTTTGGGTAACAGATGGTTCTAACGACCGGACGAATGAACTCCTGAAGCAATATCCGGATGTAACCGTGCTTTTCCATCCTGAGCGCAGAGGTAAAACGGCTGCCCTCAACCGGGGTATACAATATATAACAACTCCCTATGTCATTTTTACAGATGCAAACACGATGCTCAACAAAGAAGCCGTACATGAGATCGTCCGCCAATTCTCGAACCCGAAAGTTGGCTGCGTGGCAGGTGAAAAAAGAGTAGAAACAAATACCGCACAGGGAGCGACAGCAGGAGAAGGCATTTACTGGAAATATGAATCAGCCTTAAAAGCGCTGGATTTTCGTTTATATTCGGCAGTCGGAGCAGCTGGTGAGTTATTTGCCGTACGGACCGAGCTGTTTGAACAAATGCCGTCCGACACGCTTCTCGACGATTTTATCTTATCACTCCGTATCGCACAGAAAGGATATACGATAGCCTATTGTAAAGAAGCTTATGCCACTGAAACAGCATCACTTAACATGAAAGAAGAAGAAAAACGCAAAATACGTATAGCAGCCGGAGGCTTACAATCGGTCTGGCGCCTGCGTAACCTATTCAATATCTTCCGATACGGCACGCTTAGCTTCCAATTTGTGAGCCACCGTGTCTTACGATGGACCATTACCCCTATCATGTTATTCGTATTAGTACCATTAAATACATTATTAACATGTAAGGGAGGGTTTACGTATATATTTTTACTACTTTTACAAGTCGCCTTTTATATGATGGCTTATGCCGGCTATATGATGGAGCAGAAAAATGTACGAAACAAGTTGTTTTTTATACCCTACTACTTTTCTTTTATGAATTTGAATGTAATAAGAGGATTTTTCTATTTAGCTGGAAATAAAGGGAATGGAGCCTGGGAAAAAGCAAAAAGAAGTCAACAGCAAAAATAATTACAAAATGAAACAATGAAAACCTCTGTAAATTCAAAGTTTATTAATATTTTTGCGTACGCATAGTGATTGAATATCAAGAAAAGTTTATATTTGATATGGATAATTTAGCAGCAGGATATACAGTATTGATCGTTGACGATGTTCCCACCAACGTCATGTTAGTACAAGCTATATTAAAAAAAGAAGGTTACAGGTTACTCACCTGTGACAGCGGCGCCAAGGCTCTCCGTCTGGCACACGACAAGCACCCTAATCTCATTCTATTAGATATTATGATGCCGGAGATGGATGGATACGAAGTATTACAGCATCTGAAAAGTAACCCGGATACCAACGATATACCTGTTATTATTATGTCTGCATTAAGCGATATGCAGAGTATAGTAAAGGGGTACCAATTGGGAGCAACGGAATATGTTACCAAGCCTTTTCAAAGAGAAGAACTGGTAAAACGAGTAGCTCACCGTTTTGAGTTATTCAGTATAAAACGGATCAAGCAGGAACTGGAAAATACGATCGAATCGAGGGATACTTTGTATTCAGTTATCGCCCATGACTTACGTTCACCTCTCGGATCTTTAAAAATGATGAATAATGCCATCCTTATGATGGTAGATAAAGATCAGGTAAGCCCCGAAGTATTTGAAATGCTTCAGATGATGAATAAAACATCAGAAGAAATTTTCTTGTTGTTGGATAATCTGCTTAAATGGGCTAAGAATCGCCTGAAGAAACAAAATGTATACAAACAGGAGACCGATATCAATAGCCTGGTTTCCAGCACAGCCGAAATATATATTCCGATGGCCGCTCAGAAGGGATTGACTATCCAGTTACAAGATATGGATAAAGAACTATCTGGTTTTGTAGACATAGATATGATTAAAACAGTCATCAGGAATCTCATTTCAAATGCTATCAAGTTTAGTTTTGAAGGAGGTACAATCTCGATCGCATCTAAGATTGAAGGTGATTTTGTTATTGTCAGCGTGAAAGATTCAGGCAAGGGAATCAAGAAAGAAGACCAGGAAAAGTTATTAAAGCAAAATACTCACTTTACCTCTTACGGAACAAATAATGAAAAGGGTTCCGGCTTAGGATTAATGCTTTGTAAAGATTTTGTCGAGCAACATGACGGAAAACTTTGGTTTGAATCGGAAGAAGGCAAAGGATCTACATTCTTCATTTCATTGAAAGCATTTAAGTAAAAAATAAACGAAAATATAAGATTTTATATATCCCTGACATCAGACCTATATCTTTCTGATGTCAGGGATTCTTTATTTATTCAAAATATCCAACAAACGCTTGCCGGGTTTGAACCTGACACAGTTACCTTTATAAAGATAGACGCTTAAATACTATATACACAGCATTTAAGCGTCAAATTATTTTTATATGTTCCGTACAGAAAACAGTACGGTGGTTCTACACCTACTCTATTGCATGCGACGGATACCGATCGCTTTATTGTATTGTGCCAGAGATGTTTTTTGCTGATACCATGTCTGTATCAAGCTGCTATAAGATTGTATCCATGAAAGCTGAGCTGAAAGCACATCGACAATCGGGAGTTTACCTTCGTTATAGCTGAAAGTATTCAAATCAAGATTTTCTTCAGCTATTTTACAGGCTTCTTCGGCAACATCGATCTGTTTGGTATTCTCAGTCAGGCTAGTCCAGGTATTTGCCACTTCCTGTGTGATTTGATCACGTGTATTACCCATAGCATACTCTTTGCTTCGGAGGATTGCTTTCTGTGAATTGACTTCCTTAAAGCGTGCTCCCCAACGGAACAATGGAATTTTCAGAGAAGCAAAGACAGCCGGAGTCCATAAGTTGTCAGAGCCTTTTACGTTCAGCATAGAAGTACCCCATGATCCCTGAAAGCCGACAGATAAAGTCGGATTGTATTTAGCCTTCGAGAGGTTGATCTGTCTTTTCTGATATTCGATATTCAATTTAGAAATCAGATAGTCCGGACGATTTTCCAAAGCTGCAGATTCACCGACCTGCATAGGTAGCGGCAGAACCATCGTGATAGAATCGGCAATCGTGATCGGTTCCATCGGAGAAACACCCATCAGCACATTCAGGTTCTGCAAGGCAATCTGATAATCTTTATAAGCCGAACTTTTGTTCAGCTCAGCCTCTTTCAAACGTGCCTGGACCTGTAACAAGTCTGTTTTACTAATCTGTCCATCCTGAAAACGGAGAGTCAGCACATTCGCCAGTTCCTGTACAATATCGACATATTGAGTCATAACATCGTACATACCTTTGCGGGCTGCCACAGACCAATAATTCATATCGGCTGCATACACGATATTATCCGTCGTCAGTTCTTCTGCTTCGTCAGCGATCTGTCCCTGTATCTCTGCAGCTTTATAATTGTTATAGATCTGTCCTCCGGCATAGATCGGCTGACTTACAGTAGCACCCAGGCTATAGGTATTATGGTCCATTTCGATACCAGGGATACCTTCACCCATTCCCAATTCATACTTGTTGATACGGTATTGGTAACTACCTGAGAAATCTACAGCCGGAAAGAATGCCGTTTTTGCCGCTTTTATAGCATGTTGCATAGCGATCCTCTCTTCCGAACTCTGCTTTATCTGACGGCTATATTCCAATACTTTCTCTTTATATTCGGCTGCTGAGATGGGCTGCACCTGTGCTTTCACAGACAGGGCACCCAATAACATACAACCTATTATCAGTTTACTTTTCATATCTTATTCAGATTTAATCTTAAAGAATATACAATAGGTAACCGGAAGCACGAAGATAGTCAGGATCGTTGAAACGAACAGACCTCCCATGATCGTCGCTGCCATACCGGCAAACATCGCATCCCCTAACAACGGGAGCATACCCAGGATCGTCGTCCCCGATGCCATTGTGACGGGGACAATACGTGTTTTAGTTGCTTCTACTACAGCTTTAACCGGTTCCAGGCCGCTATCCATCTGCAATCCGATCTCATCGACGAGCACAATTGCATTCTTGATATTCATACCGATCAACCCCAGTAAGCCAAGCATTGCAAAGAAGTCGAGCGATTTTCCGAACACAAGCAATCCCAAAACAACACCTATAAAAATAAGTGGCAGCATAGCCATGATCAAAACCGGTTTTCTGTAATATTTCGGGAATAAGAATAATAAAGTCACATAAATCAGCCCGAACATCAAAGGGATATTGGCAGCAATCGCCTTATTACCTTTATCCTGTTCATTCTGTTCTCCGAAATACTGTAGTTTATAACCTTCCGGTACCTTCACTTGCTGCTGGACCTCTTCCCACAGATGACTGAAAGCAGCCATCGTATTGGCACCACGCTTCGGCTCACATTGCATCATCATATAAGGCTGGCGATTAAAACGCTTCACCACAGCATAATCATAATCCAATGAGAAATCATCGATTACCTGTTCCACTTTCACAGAACGGCCTTTGGCACTATAAACAGGCAAACTCTTCAAATCGTTCAGACTGATCGAATCTTTATCCGCATCTTTCAATAAGATAGGCATGAAAACATCCCCTTCACGATATTCACCTAAAGGTACACCATTCGTTGCCGAACGTAATGAATAAGCGACTTGTTGCCGGGTAATTCCCAAGCGCAATCCTTTTTCCTGTGAGAACAGAGGTTTCCATACCGGGACCTTATTTCCCCAGCTGTCACGTACCTCCATGACCTGATCATATTTTCTCGCAATTTCTTTCACCTGTTCCGTCAATGCTGCCAGCGTATCCACATTATCCCCGATAAAGCCAATCTCAATGGCGGCATCTGGTACAGGAGACAACGCAAACAGAGCAGAACGAGTCAGGATACTCGGATAATTGGCAACCATGTAATCGTAGAATTTACCTTCTTCGACAGGTGCATCCTCTGCATTCTTCGTTTCGATAAGCACATTGGCAAAGTTCGGTTTCGGTCCTACCGACGAGCTTGCCAGATAGTAACGAACCGGAGAACCTCCTAATGTAAACGAATATGATTTGATGTTTTCATTCTTGCTCAGGTATTCTTCTATCGATTTCACATTCCGTTCCACATCACGGATACTATAGCCTTCCGGGAAGATAAGATCAGCACGGAAATAGGGCTTGTTCATGATCGGGAAGAAACTCTGCGGCATAATCGCCATAATGAACAAAGACAGGAACAGCATTGCAACCACAGAAGTAATCGTTATATATCTGCGTTTGATCAGGCGTCCGAGGACGTTTTCAAACTTATGGTACAATTTTGTATCGTAGGGATCCTGTGATTCACCCGGTTTGGCTTCTTTCAGAATAAAGCTACCGAACGTAGTAGTCTGTGTCAACGCCAGAACCCAACTCAATCCCAACGATACAGCTAACACAATAAACAGCGGTTTAACGATCTCGGCTACTGACGCCGGAGCCAGATACATCGGTAAGAAAGAGCAGACAGCAATAAAGGTCGCTCCCAGCAATGCCCACTGCGGTTTTGTAGCCCCTTCGACCAATGCCTGATAACGGGACAATCCTCGTTTGATACCGACCTGGGCATTATCCGTCACCACGATCGCATTATCCACCAACATACCCATTGCAATGATAAATGCCGCCAATGAAGTTCGGTTCAGACCGACCCCCCAGATCAACATTAATAATAATGTACCACCGACAGAGAACAGTAGGGAACTACCGACCAGCATACCGGCACGTGATCCCATGACAAGGAAGATAACCACAATCACGATCAACAACGATTCCATCAAATTCAGGATAAAGCCATTGTTGGCTTCATCTGCAATCTTGTTCTCCGGATAGATCGTTTTCAAATCCATTCCGACAGGAAAGAGTTCCTGCATTTCATCCAGGTGGCTGGCAACATCATTACCGACAGCCACAACATCATCTTTCGCTCCTGTTGCCACACCAATGCCGATCGCACGCTTACCATCCACACGCATCAAATTAGACGGGGGATCCATATATCCCCGTTCCACAACGGCAATATCGCCCAGACGAACTTCACCTCCGCTTTTTGTAACAATCAGCTGATCGCGGATATCCTGAATATCTTTATAGGTTCCTTCAGCTCTGACACGCAGATCATACTCACCGGTATTGATCTCTCCCGTATTGACCAGCAGGTTCTGTGTTTGTAATACTTGCTGGATCGAGTTAGGATCGATCCCAAGGTTCGCCAGTTTGGGAACGGAAATCTTTACGTTTATCACTTGTGTCTGTTCACCGAACAGATAGACTTTCTGAACACCCGGCACAGGAGACAGTTCTGTTTTAATCTTCTGTGCCCAATCCCTTAGTTCATCATATGTATAACCGTCATCGGCAGTCAAGGCATAGTAAATGCCGAATACATCACCGAAATCATCACTCACGGATATAGAGGATGCTCCGCTCGGAAGGCGCGGTTGTATGTTGTTTACTTTACGACGAAGTTCATCCCACTTGACAGGCATATAGTCCGGATCCAAGGTTGGTTGCAGTTCAATAGAAATCTTTGACATACCAAAATAGGATTCCGACTTGATCTGATACACATCAGTCATAGACTGGATCTCCCTTTCAATCGGTTCTGTAATCAGCTTTTCCACTTCAAAAGGCGTTGCTCCCGGATATTGCGTAACCAATACAGCCTGTTTGATCACAAAAGGAGCATCTTCTTTTTTCGGCAATTTGAAGAAAGAGTATATACCTCCTATCAGCATGACAGCCAAGAAGAAGTATATGATCTTACTATTCTCTAAAGAATATTTTGGAATATTCATTGCTTATCTTCTTAATCTGTTAATACTTTTACTTGTTGTCCTTCTACCAGGCGGGTTACTCCGGCAGTAACGATCTGTTCGCCGGCCTTCAAGCCTTCCGTAACAACAACACCGTCTTTACCGACTAATTCTTTTTCCGTAATCTTACGGCGTTCTACTTTCTGTGTCTGAGGGTTGTAAACAAATACGAATTTATTGTCGCTGTTCACTTCGTCAGCTACAACAGCGGACAGAGGTATTAATACGGCTCCTTCATTGAAGCTCTGACTCTCGATGTTCAGGATCACACGACAAGAGAAACCGACGGCAATCTTATACTTCTCCAGGTTAAATTCAGGATCATCGATATACAGGAAGACAGGTACACCCGAACCATCAGGAGAAGCTTCCACATACTCCTTTACTTTTGCCTTGAAACGGACACCTTTATAATTGTCGAACTCTACATATATCGTATAGGGTGTCGAAAAATAAGTGATATTGGTTTCAGGCATCGTGAACTGAACCTGCAACTTGTTCGGATTGATCAGGCAAACAATTCCCTGTCCCATCTGAACCTTCTGATAATTCTCTACGTACTTCTTCTGAATAAATCCGTCGAAAGGTGCTCTCAACTTAGTCTGTTCCAGCGTATTCTGGGAGTTTTCGAAAGCTGCCTGTGCATTGGAATAAGCTGCTTTTGTCGATTCATATTCCTGCTGGGAGATGGCTTGTTTTGCCAATAGTCTTTCAGCACGCTGTAGCTGTGCCTGTGCAGTTTGGAAAGAAGCTTTCTTCGCTTCATAGTCCCATTTAAAATCTTGCGGATCTATTTCTGCCACCACTTGTCCGGTGCGAACTTTCTGCCCTTCTTCCACGTTCAAAGAAATAAGTGGTCCGGACATTTTAAATGCCAGGTCGCTGAACTGGTCAGGAGAGACAACGCCGCTGAACGACTTTTCCACTACATTCAAAGATGTTACTTCCGCCAACTTTACCGGACGAGGCCCCTGCTCTTTTACCGGTGGTTGACTACAAGACATCAATGCTGCCAACACAAAAACGGGAATTAATTTACCATTCATGATAACTTGCATTTTCTTATTGATTTTTTGTTAATTATATGCTCATACAAAGCCATATAAACTACGCGTTAAGTCATAGCTATACAACATTCATTTTCTACTAATTGTTCTAATTCTGCCGATCCTTCAGTACCGACCGGCAACACATTACATTTGCTTATATCACTAATATTTGCTTGTATCAAAAGGACCAACTGTCCCAATCTATTTTCGATTCCATTGTTTTTTCCTGTTCATCAGGTATTGCAGGGAAAAAGTCTATTCCTGTTACTTTTTCTACGCTATCCACCGGAATGGCCATCGATTTCAAAGATGTCTTTTTGTAATCACGGTTCTCCAGGATAAATGCAATTGCCTTATATTCATTTCCCGAAACGTAACAAATCACTTTGTAAAATGCTCCGGGAACCCCAACTCTGTTCTTTCCCATTTGTTTCATACTGTCCGTGATCACAGGACCTGTTGCAATCAATAAAGCCCCGTAATCTCTCGCCCACAAACGACTCTGTTCCTCCAGATCTTTCCAGATACCTCGGTTCAGCCCCGGTTTTTGCGGACAGATATTACTAAAATAAAAAGATTCACGCATTGCTTTTGCCGACCATTTCATATCACCGGCAGGAGCCAGATGTCCCCGGTCATAACCCGTACGTGTATAATCGTCATTGGTTGCTGTTGCGCCTTTAACTGCCGGATCAGGAACGAACTTATTCGAACGTTCCGTCTTTTTGCTTTTAGCTTCTTCGGCTGTCAATTCATAGGCAACCCAATTAGCTATTTTGTAATCGGAATTATAGGAAACGGTATACCCTTCATGGCGGATCACCTGTTCGGAACGCTTTGCCTGTAACTTAGGTATCTCGGCATTCGCCGGTATTTTAAATGTTGTTGTCTTCAGAACGGAAGGAATGATAGGTTTGGATTTCTTTTCAGCCGGTTCCTCCTTCACAGGAGTGGTCGTTTTCTTCTGCTCCACGACTACGGTTTTCGTTTCGGATACAGGATATAAATAATTGAATACATACAAAACCCCAATAAAGCAGATCACTACCAGAGCTGCAAGAACAAATATACGTCGGATCGTAGAAATCAAAGATGAGCCTTGATTCTTCTTTTTCCGCGATTTTGCTTTACTTCTCCTTTTTGCCATTGATTAATAATCGTTTTATTCTCGGGGGCAAAAGTAGATAATGTGATGTTATGAAACAATATATAAACCTTAAATCTATTCGTCAGAATTAATACAAAAAGTGCCCCGATTAAAAGGGGCACTTTAAATTATAAGTTCCGGAGCCTATTTGCTGTATCTTCCCTTTAGGAGAAACAACTTCCGCACTCGTCTGTTCCGGAACCTCTATTTCCATCAATATATTACGTCCTGACTTACGTAATTTTACTTTGATATCCCCGTAAAGAGTAGGAACTGTTGCCGAGGCTTCGGTAAGGGAACCCATCTGTGGCTTCACACGGAATGTACGGAAACCGGGAGATGTAGGTTCGATTCCACAGACCTTCTGACTCAGCAATGTTAACGGACCACCACTCCATGCATGGTTGATCGTTCCGCCTCCGAAACCTTCGGCACCGACACCCCAGCCTTCAAATAAAGTCGTATATCCCTTATAACCCAACATACCGGCATATCGGTCTCTCATCCTTTGCATGGCAACATCCGGGGCATTCATCCGGAAAAGAGCTTCCAATACATACTTCTCCATGTAAGGACTCGCATGATATTCTTTTTTCAGCACTTTCAAAAGGGCGGGATATTTCTCTTTCGGAGCCAGTCCGGATAAAACGGCCATCGCCTGCGAACGGTCGTCGTCCTCGCCACGATATCCCGGAGAACGATAAGCCGTTCCTGTCCAGAACTTCGTATTGAAACATTGTTCGATGCTAGACATCATACGGGATATATCTTCTGCGTCTTCTTTCTTTCCCAATTGGAGAGCAAATTCTTTCTCTGCTTTCAGAGCCAGGTAATACCAACAGTTCGTCAGTACACCCATATCGATCTGTTCACCCCAGTCTCCCCAACTCCATTCACCACTGCGTTCGATAGGCAAACCGCTCTTATCGACCTTCCATGTTTCATGCAGGTAACGATGCAGACGATCATAAATGACAGGGACAAACGTACTGTCTCCACTATAATAATATTGAGTATAAAAACCATACCATCCCACCGATGCCAACATCTGCAAAGGCAACTCCTTCGACCAGTTACCGGCAGGGACCGGGGCAAATAAAGAGCCGTCGGGACGTTGCCAGTTCATCAACTCGTAAATACCTTTCAATGCCAACTTATGTGAAGAAGGAGAAAGTGCATAAAACGCTTCGCCCAATTCATTCACTTCGTCCCCCCACCACTGGGCACGTTCGCGTTCGGGACAATCCATATAGTTATCACGCATCGTGATATACAATGTTCTTGCCGAGCGTTTCCAGAGTTCGTTCAGGAAAGGATCGTTACACTGGAACGATCCGGCAAATTCGGTATCATAACCAGTCTCACGATATTTAACCTCCAGGACTTTCACACCTTCGGGAAGGATATACCACATCTCATGGCCACTCATCCAACCATAACTTTCATATTCTTGTACTCCGTTCCGGGTAATATATTCGGCACGGACATTCTCCGGACCTCCACCGCGGTAATTATCCGTCTGCATTTGGATAGTAGCACCATCTGCCGCTTCGACTTTCAGATATGGTGTAAACTGGCAGTTGTAAGGCAAACGACAGAACAATGTATCGCCGTTTGCCGACTGACGTACACCCGGATAGTCCTTCAGTCCATAATCCTTGAACAGTGGAATCGGGCGTTCGACCAACTCCCCTAAAGGAGCCTTTCCTACTATCGAAGCGATCTCTGCCCCGGGAAACGAGTTCTTATATCCGGGTTGGTTCCAGCCTTCCATCGCCCTACGGGCATCGAAACGGATATTACTCTCCGACAACCGGTAATTCGGATACGGAGCCTCCGTATCCTGATACGCGTCATAAACCCTACAGTTCCAGCTTTTATCCGATACGATCTCTATACCGGGAGCTATCGCTTCAAACAATAAGGCAGCCAACCCACTGTTCACATGACTGAACCCGTTCTTTCCAAAATGCCATACCAGGACAGCGATCGTATTCTCCCCGGAAGTGAGATAAGGAGCGATCTCTACCGAATCATAGTAAGTATCATAAGGAGAAGGCCCTCGTTTCAGCCCACCCTCAAATACGACCATCCGTCCGTTGATCCATAACCAATATTTACTGTCGGCGGCAATATGTGCCGTCAGTGTCCGGGGAACTTCAGCCAGACTGACCGTTTTACGATAGGCCAGCCAGGTATTGCTTGCACTCTGGCATTGTTCCGTATTTATCCAGTGCGCTTTCCAGTCCGTTTTATTTTTTGCTTCTGCCGAAACCAAAAATCCGACACACGCACACAGTAAAAGATATTTTCTCATAATATGACATTTTATATAGGTTACAACTCTATCCGGCTATCAATTTTCCAGATATACTTTTACTCCGTCCGGAGCTTTTACATCAGTTTTTACTTTACCGTCCGGGCCTTTCTCATGACGGATCGTCAGAATCCCCTGCGGGGTCGGGAACGTTCCTTCCACCCATTCCAGGTCACCCAGATGCGGAGTAATACGAACGGCACGGCATCCCGGTTCCACTACCTGAACACCCAATACATATTCACTTAACCACGGTGTCGGACCGGAAGCCCAGCCATGACACAAACTATGGCGGAAACCTTTATAGCAATAGTCGCCATAATCGCCGTGAATATCTTTTTTCCCTGCCGGAACAAGTTCGTCGATACGACTGGCATTCGGCAACCAATCCATATTGAAATCTTCCCAAAATGTAGTAGCGCCCAAGTCGATCATGGCTCCCCAATACTGGCGGATCACATCGATCGCTCCCTGGTAATTACCGGCTGCTGCCATTGCACGTAACATATAATAACCATAGAACGTTGAAAAACCGCGTGCACCGCCTACCGAGAGATATTTCTTATTAGCATCTTCCGGCTTCATCAAACCAGCCAGGGCTAGTAAGGCAGCCCCTTGCTTTGAGCCCGGAGCATCCGGTGCAACCTTCGACTTCAACAATGTTTTAGTTACTTTCGAAGCTGTTTTCTCCATTTTCTTTGCCGTTTCACGACACTGGCCAGCCAGCACGTCATCACCAAGCGTAGTACATAGTTCATCACCTGCCCTCATTGCCATCAAGACCAAAGATTGCAGACCGGCATCGATAGCTACGGAATTCTCGCTCGACGGCCAATCCATGAAACGCCAGCCATCCAGCTTCTCATGCCCTTCGGCATCCACTTTAGAGATCAGCACGCGCAAAAGATCACTCAAATAAGTTTGCTGTTCTTTCAGATACGCCTTATCTCCATGATAGTAATACCAGTCGCGCTGGATCAGCAGCCACCATATCGAATAGGCACTGATACCGTTCATCCAACCGGGAAGAGGCGTCACATCGCGAACCAGGTCGAGACTTTTCGGAACGACCTCGTTATAGCCGAAAACAGTATTGACAGTCATCACCTCCGGGTGCATATCTCCCAGCCAAACCAAACGGTCACGCTTGATGCCGTCCCACAGGTATTCCTGCATATTCAAATGAACGGTATAAGCACCGGTCTGCCAGATTTTATTCAACCGTTCGTCATTGCACCGGAAAGAACCTTTATATGGGATATCACGGAAAGCAGAAACGGCACGAACCTCTTTCAAGGATACCTCCGTTGAATCACTGATCAGGTCGATACGGGCAAAACGAAAACCAGAATTTCCCACTTCCAATACACCTAACCAGGGTAAGGTAACGATAAAGTCGCGCATCGCATGATCGTTGCTGGCTCCGTTCTTGCCGTCGATATCACACATTGCCTCACTTACGGATTCACCGAAACGGACACGCAGAGTGATCGGCTTATTAGCTGTAAAAGCCCCGGTTACAAACTGGATGCCCCCCTGTAGCTCTTTCCCGAAATCAAATAAAAGAGCCGGATGTTCCTGTGCCGTACTTGCCAGTTTACAAAGAGGACGGTCAGATAGTTCCGCCTGTCCGTTACCCGGCAAAAGCAGCCTGTCCGCATCCTTTATCAGTTCACTATGTTGTTGCCAGACGATACGCTTGGGGGAAAGATATTCGCGTACCCGGCTGTCCCTCTGTTGGGCTGTTGCCGACAAAGAACAAAGAAAAGTAAGAAGTATAAGTATCTTTTTCATGGTCGTTTTCAATGGTAATTCTGTTGGTCTTAAAAACAGAAGATGTGTCAAAAACAATGATCATTTTGGCACATCTTCTTAATCAAAAACCAACCCTGTTATTATAATCCAAATGCCGGAACCAGATCATCCAGTTGCTGATCGGTCATACCTGCCGGTTCAAATCCCGCCATACGGGCGCTCAGATAGATCTTCGATGATTTACTCAATGTATCGATCGCATCAAAACATTCGATCAGGTCCTCACCTACTGCCAGTATTCCATGTTTCTCCCAGAACACCACATCATGCTTTTCAAGCTGTTTGATCGTAGCATGAGCCAGATCCATCGTACCGGGTATTTCATAAGGAACGATACCTACACCTTTCGGAACGATGATACGGCATTCCGGAATCATCCCCCATAAAGTCCGGGTGATCACTTCCGAATCGAGGAAAGGTTTGCAATGCGTCATACCGATCAGTTCGGTCGGATGCGTATGCAAAACAACTTTATTATCGCGCCCTAACGAGCGGAGATAGTTATGCATCAGCAAGTGAGACGGCAGTTCCGATGTCGGGGCAACCGGCTGTTCGGCTATGATCTCATAACTTTTCCCATCCGGTGCGATCCGGATCAACGAACCATTTGCAAACGGCTCCTGTGCTACATAACGCATGCGCTTACCTGTTCCGGTCACATAAAAAACATGTCCTCCCAAGGCTGTCATCGCTTCCTGCAACTGAGTAGCAGGCGCAAGAGCGGGCAATGCCATTTCTTCCGGTGTCAGTAAACCGGTCAGGTTTACTGATATATTTCCTCCATTCCGTTCAGCCCATCCATTTGTCCAGAGATAGCCTGCCACCTCTGCGATACGGCCGATTTCAGCCATCAAACGGCTGTTGTTTCTAACTGTTGTCATTTTCTTTTTATTGTAATTCAACTATTTGTACTCTTTTACCCGAACAAGTTCGGTAGTAATAAAGAGAATATCAGTATACACATGCCGGAGATCAAAACAACGATCGTTTTCCGACTAACGCCTTTCCACTCATTCAACACAATTCCCCACACATTACTGAATATAACATTCAGTGACATCAGGATACTCCAGGAAAAGGCGAGCATCACAGGAGAATCGGCAAAATAGCTTTTCCCCATTCCCAGTCCGAAGAACTGCGAATACCAGAGTACGCCGGCCAGCGCACAAAATAAGACATTATTCAATAAAACCGAACCGGAAACAGAAAAATAATCTTTCCCGGTTTTATTTTTTACATTCTGGAAGATACAATAGACTGCATTTGTAATGAATCCGCCCATTGTAACAAGCAGAATCACCGGATTCAGGGCGAACAGTTCGCTGGCACCGGACGTTTTCACTTTTTCCAGTATCGGAGTTCCGGATTCAAGTCCCAGATTAAAACAGGCACTCATCACACCCGCCAACAGCGCGACCAGCAAACCTTTTGTCAGGGCAAAATCTTTCACAGCAGCTTTCTTCTCCTCTTCCGTCATATTGCGGGCACGCAAGCTCCCGGCATAACCGATCACTGCGATACCGGCCAACGTCACGCAAACGCCCAGAAGAAGGATTAATCCGTCACCATGAAACAAATCCGTACCTCCGAATACTGCCGGAAAAAGCGTACCGAATCCTGCACAAGTGCCCAGTGCAATACTCTGTCCTAATGCAATTCCCAGATAACGCATGCTCAGTCCGAAAGTCAGACCTCCGACACCCCATAACATTCCATAGACCAAAGCACCGGTACTTCCTCCGGCGCTCCAAAGCTCAGTCAGGCTACTCCCATCGGGAATAGCCAACTGTGCACCAAGAAAAGGGAAAAAAAGCCAGGCAAAAATACCCTGTATCAGCCAAAAACTTTCCCAACTCCAGCTTTTCACCTTATTGATCGGCACATAGGAGCTACTTTGCCCCAAACTGCCGATCGCGATGATTAATAAACCTATTAGTATATTCATACTCGTTTGCTTGTTACTGCAGCTTCGTATTTTTCGATTTCACCGATATAATCTTCCCCGACAGGAACATTATTCTTCAAGCAGAACATATCCCAAACGGCTGTCCACGGCAGGCTCTTCAGTTCTTCCTGTAATGCCAGACGCTGGAACAACTTATCTTCCGATTCATACTGCTGCAAGGCAGCGGACGGTTCCAGTAGCGCTTGCAGGAATGCCTTTAATGTAGCACGGCAACCGATCACATAAGCACCAATACGATTGATCGTAGCATCGAAATAATCCAGACCGATATGTACGCGATCCAATGCATCGCAACGGATGATCTCACGGGAAAGATCCAGCAGGTCGTCGCTCAGGATCACCACATGGTCACTATCCCAACGGATAGGGCGACTTACATGGAGCATGATCTCCGGAGTAAACAACAGCATGGAGGAGATCTTATCGGCAATACTTTCCGTCAGATGGAAGTGTCCGGTATCCAACGTCACAATCTTGTTATTCTTTGCGCCGTAACCCAGATAGAAATCATACGAACCCACTGTATAGCTTTCCAGTCCGATACCGAACAATTTAGCTTCGATACAATCTTTCATATTCTTATATTCCGTAGCAAAGATCTCATCCAGAGAATTCTTCAGCAACTGACGATATTTAATACGGCTTGCAGGAACCTCTTTAGAACCGTCATGTATCCAAAGGTTCATCATACACGGGTCATTCTGGTAAACACCCATCGCTTCACTGATCGCACGGCAACGTTTTGTATGTTCGATCCAGAAGTTACGGATCGAATCGTCCGGATTTGCCAATGTCAAGTTGCCGCTTTTAGGATGTGAGAAAGAGGTCGAGTTGAAGTCCAGCTTCATATTGTTCTCCTTCGCCCATTCCATCCAGCTCTGGAAATGTGCAGGCTCCACTTCATCGCGATCAACCTTCTTACCACCGAAATCGCCATAGATCTCATGCAGGTTCAAACGGTGCGTTCCCGGAATAAAGGAATTTGCTGTCAGGATATCAGCCCGTACTTCATCGATATTACGTGCCTTACCCGGATAATTACCCGTCACCTGGATACCACCGGAGAGAGAGCCGTCCGGATTCTCGAATCCCGTTACATCATCGGCCTGCCAGCAATGGAGTGAAAGACTTACTTTCTGCAACTTTTCCAGTGCACTATTTACATCAACGTTTAAAGCAGCGAAACGCTCTGCTGCCAGATCAAATGCTTCTTTTACTTTCTTTTCAGTATTCATGGTATATTCTTTAATTGTTTATATTGATAATTTATTTTTTACTAATTCACTGAATAATGTTTATTTATCTGATTCAAAATGCAGGAGGCCGCGGGTATAGGCCAGGTACCGGCCGACCTAACCCACTGAACCATTACATGCATCTTCACATGCCTGCTTTTTACACTGGTCTTATATCTTTTCTGATTTATATAAATAAATCAACTGCCTCCTATCAGCGTTTTACGATCTTCTTATAGCGACCGTAAACCTCTTTCCAGTTCTTTTCATCCTGCGGAAGGAATGTTTCTGTCCCGATCGATTGGGCAATCAACCGGCGCATCTCCCAACGGGTAGAAACGATGCCTGCAGAACGGGCCTGTATCATTGCATTTCCGATCGCAGTTGCTTCCGACGGTCCGGCTATCACCGGCATACCGATAGCATTCGCAGTAAACTGATTCAACAAGTTATTCTTAGAACCACCCCCGATCACATGCAATCTCTCGATCGGGAAAGGAGCCATCCCTTCCAACATCCGGATCACTTCGTTATAACGGAGCGCCAGGCTTTCGAAGATACAACGGACAAAATCGGCATCCGTCTCCGGCACAGGTTGTCCGGTCTCTTCACAATATCCGGCAATAGCTTTTGTCATGCAAGAAGGATTGGCAAAACGCGGATCGTCCGGATCGACGAAACGGACGAAAGGAACAGCTTGCTCTGCCATTTCCACGATCTCCGGATACGTATATTTACGTCCTGCTTTCTCCCACTCTTTCCGGCATTGCTCCAACAGCCACATACCGGTAATATTTTTCAGGAAGCGGGTCGTTCCTTCGATACCGCCTTCGTTCGTAAAATTATTCTTATAAGATTCTTCCGTTATGATAGGTTCTTCCGTTTCAATCCCCATCAAACTCCAGGTACCGCTACTCAGATAAGCAAAGTTCTGATCCTGTGCAGGAACAGCAGCCACGGCAGAAGCCGTATCATGTCCGGCAACAGCAATAACAGGAATTTTTCCTATACCTGTCTCTTCCGCCAACGCATCTGTCAGTTCTCCGACAAGCGTCCCCGGCATCACAACCTGCCGTACGATAGAAGGAGGTACACCGGCAGCCTCCAATAGTGACGATTCAAACTGTTTTGTTACTGGATTCAGCAACTGCGATGTAGAAGCATCCGTATATTCGCAGACTTTCTTACCTGTTAATAAATAGGACAGTAAATCCGGAATAAAAAGTATCTCTTTCGCATTCTTCAACGGAGCAAATTCCTCTTTCCGGGCACGGAACAACTGAAAAAGACTATTGAAGTTCATAAACTGGATACCGGTCAACCGATAGACTTCTTCACGCGGCACCAGTTGGAAATATTCTTCCAACGCTCCTTCTGTATACGGATCACGATAAGCACGCGGTAACCCCAGCAAAGAACCGTCCGGTGCTATATAGCCGAAATCGACTCCCCAGGTATCGATACCGATCGAATCAAGAGAGATATTTTCCTTCGCACAAATCGAAAGACCTTTTTTCAACTCCTCATACAGATTATATATATTCCAATAGTATTTCCCGTGTAACTCCAACAGGTTATTAGGGAAACGATGCAATTCCTGCATTTCAAATTTGCCATTAACAAGCGTCGCCAAAACAGCCCGTCCGCTCGTTGCACCTATATCAAATGCTAAAAAGTTATGTTTCTTCATGGGAACAACAAAGTTATTTGTTTAACAATGGCAAAAG
The DNA here is from genome assembly GCF_003479145.1 of Parabacteroides sp. AF18-52. NCBI lineage: Bacteria > Pseudomonadati > Bacteroidota > Bacteroidia > Bacteroidales > Tannerellaceae > Parabacteroides > Parabacteroides sp. AF18-52. Next base: position 14,321 of record NZ_QUGR01000001.1, on the reverse strand, counting down.
TAACAGGTAAATTACTACATTTGCTTACGAAAATGATTTTAAACCTTTCAATTCTGACATGAATAAACACGCTAACAACCAGATTCGCTATCTGACTATCGGAGCCTCAGATGAAGAGTGGGGAATCACGGTTACCACTATCGGAAACCAGTTCATTCCTCCCCAGAGTCAATATCCGCTATCCGGTCACCCGGATAGTTACAACTTCAAGCCGCAGACAGGACGTATCCTGAATGAATATCAACTTGTTTATATAACGAAAGGAAGCGGTTACTTCTCTTCCCAATCCTGCAAAAAACAAAAGATAGAGGCTGGTACCATGATCCTGCTCTTTCCGGGTGAATGGCACAGTTACTATCCGGATAAAGAGACAGGCTGGGACGAATACTGGGTAGGATTTCGCGGGATACATATCGACAAACGGGTGGAAAAACGTTTCTTCATCAAAGAAGAGCCGCTTCACAAAATCGGTTTAAGTGCCACTATCGTAGGATTGTATGAAGATATCCTGAAGTTTGCTTTGCAGGAAAAATCCGGATACCAGCAGATGATATCGAGCATCGTACTTCATATATTGGGTACCGTTTACTACAAGAAAAAGAACGGTGCCTTTACAAATACATATGTGGTAGATAAGATCAACGAGGCGCGTATCCTGATGAAAGAGCAGGTGGAAAACCCACTGTCGCCGGAAGAAATAGCCAGCCAGTTAGGACTAGGCTATTCCTGGTTCCGCCGTATGTTCAAAGAATATACCGGAGTCTCCCCAGCCCAATACCAGCTACAACAGAAACTCCTTCGTGCCAAAGAACTTCTTACGGGAAGCAATCTGAACATATCAGAGATCGCCTACAGCCTGAAATTTGAGAACGCAGGCCAGTTCTCGACCTTCTTCAAAAAGAAAGAGGGCGTTACGCCCTCCGAATTCAGGGAAAGAGCACATTAATACGGTTTATAAGGAGCATGCATCACATTCAATGTCCTGGGCAGCCATACACGGTAACGTTGTGACCTGTCCCAGGTATTGCCTGCCGATGCAAAGTCACAGAAATGAATGGGACGTGCGGCACTATTGCCTTCCAGGTCAGTACCTAAGATCAATGGTGCCGTAAATGCCATCCATGCAAAGTCGGGAGCTTTGACCGGAGTAAGTTCCACATAACCGTCTTTATTTACAACAACAGTCGTTTCGTCTATAAAACCGTCATTAAAACGACTGTCACGTGCCAACACCAATGGCCCCCTGACAATCGCCTGTGCCTGGTTCATTTCGACCAGACGGGCACGCAGGTCTAACCGGACCGTTATCTTATCTCCGGCTTTCCATTTCCGGGTAACAGGCAGATAAGCCCCTTGCAATACACCATCTTCCGGCTCTCCATTGACCAGTACCATAGTCTGGCGGCTCCATGCCGGGATGCGCAATGCAATCGTAAACGGACTGTCTTTTGCCGGATCTACCTGAAGTGTTATTTCATCTGTTACCGGATAATCTGTTATCTGTCTTATCCTTACATTCTTTTTACCTGGCAACGTTACCTCCGCTTCCGATTCTCCATAGAAATTCACCCGGATACAATCATCCTTCACCTGGTAGGCAAATTGGGGTATCATGGCAAATGCCCGCGGACCGTTCGCATTGCAACAATTGATATGCATACCGCACTGCTCCTCCCCTTCATGGCGGCAACCTTCCAACGGACTGTACTTGGCTATTTGTGAAGCATCCGCCTTCAAAGAAGCCATCAAAGCATTATAGATGGCGCTTTCCATATAATCGGCATATAAGGAATTGCCGGTCATTTGCAATAAACGGTTACATAGCTGCATCCAGGTAAAGGTCACACAGGTTTCCATCGTATGATAAGTAGGAATTGTCTGGCGTGCTTTCCCGCTGTACCAGCATTCAAACGCACTTCCTGATCCGGCTATGTTAATTTCTTCCTGTACAATATGCTCTACGGTCTTTTCCACAACAGACAGATAGAGCGGATTGCCCGTTACTTTATATAATTCCAGCAAACCTTCATAACACGACATCATCTCATAGGCTTTCTGTCCGTTTTCCCGGGAAAACCATGTTTTAGGATGCGGGAAACGGTTCGCTACAGGAATACCGGCAATCGCCTTACTGATAAGTTGCGGTCCATCCGGTGTCTCCCATTGTTCCACTATATATTTTGCGTAATCCAGATAACGTGCTTCTTTTGTCCGGTTATACAAATACATGACTGGTTCCAGGATCGATGAACTCGGCATACCTATATAATTACCGGTCGAGACTATATTTACTTTACCGGGTCCCACCTGTGTCATCAAATGGTCCACAACGCGGCAGGCGGCATCCAACGCCTTTTTATCGCCGGAAAGGTCATACCAGGCGATCAATCCCAATGTAGTGTATTTCCTGCCCCAGATATCCCATTGTTGTAGCTGTGCATTCGGTGCATAATTGCCGATATATCCGTCAGCCGTCTGGGTACTCATCAACGATTCTGCCGCATTCTTTATGATCTGGTAAAGTTCCGGATCCTGATTATAACGATAGGAAGCGATTGCCCCCTGTATCCATTTTCCCCAGAACTCCGATTGCCAGCGTGTTTTTTCTTCCCTATGCCGGAACGGTTCCACCAGATGGTCAACATCCTGAGCTTTCACACGATGTTTGATACAATCGTCGATACGCTCTCCGACATAACCGGAAATCTTGATATGTGTTACTGGTGATTGGGCGGGATTCTGCGCCAAAACAGGCATAGTTGCCAGACATAACAAAAAAGAAGGGATAACTAATTTTGTTTTCATAATAACCGATCTAAAGATAAATGAAAGCAAAAATAATTATCCCTCTATTATTCAGACTTATAAAAGTGACAAAATATGTTTCAGTTTTGATAGAGCCACTCTCCTATATTTCTTGTATCAGCATCAAAAGAAACGCCGACTTTAAGAAGTTTACGTCCGTCTACAGCATAAGGGAGTAAATAACCTTTTTCGTTTATTTGCTTCAAAGCAGCTTCAGCCGAACCATCCAACTTAAATTCAAAAACATAAATACAGTCTCTTGTTTTTACTACAGCATCAGCACGTCCCCGGGCACTTCGAACTTCTGCATCACAAAACTGCCCCATTAATTTAAAGACCAGATAAAAAACAATCTGATAATGACGTTCTTTCTTCTCATTCAACTCATAAGGAAAATCGGCAAAGAAAGCTTTTAAACGATTCAGGAAAGCATCCACATCGCCACTTTCCAATTCACGAACAAATTTCCCAATATAGAAACCATTATCTTCATCACCTACTGAAGTATAGAAAGGAGTTATAAAATCCAAAAAACCATATTTAACTTCATCATTGGGAAATTGTAATGTATATAAATGAAAACGCTCATCATAATCCTTAATGGTCAGATATCCACTCTGATAAATTAAAGGAATTGGATTATTTTCAACTACTCTATATTCAGAAAAAGCAGCTTCTTTCATTTCCACCCCGTCAATCAACGTTCGCAAATCGTATTCACTATCTTTCAACAATTCCACCAAAAAAGTAGGAGTACCAGTCTGAAACCAATAACTTCCAAACCTGCTAAAGTTTAATGTGTTCAATAAACTAAACGGATTAAAGACTCCCTCCGATCGTTCACTGAAATGATAACCATCATACATCTGCGTCAATCGGTCCAGTGCTTCCTCTTCTGAAATATTATATTGCTTTTCCAAAGCATAAATTTCGGGTTTAAAGTCTCTGGTCAATTCTTCATGCGTAATACCACATAAGGTTGCATACTGAGGTAACATACTCAAATCTGTCAGTTGGTTTAAATCACTGAATACACTGACATGAGCAAATTTAGTTACGCCGGTAAAAAAAACAAACCTTAAATAACGATCGGCACTCTTTAGTACGCCATAAAAAGCTTTTAAGGTTTTTAGGTATTCTGTTTGAAGCCTTTCTTCACCAAACGATTGTAACAAAGGTTTATCATATTCATCTATCAAAACTACGATCTGACGACCAGCTTTTTCATAAGCACGAGTTATTACACCTATAAAACGGTCAGACAAAGTGTTCTCCCGTGTATCTTTTCCCCACACATCTTCCCATCCATTAATATGACGTTCCAATATATAAACTAACGCCTCAGGAGAAGTATATTTTTCTGCATTCAAATCCAGATGAAATACCGGATATTCCAGCCAATCCGTTTCCAACTGCTCAATGGTCAGTCCCTTAAACAGTTCCTTTTTTCCTTGAAAATAAGCCTCAAAGGTAGAAAGTAAGAGACTCTTGCCAAACCGACGAGGACGGCTCAGGAAACAGGGCTTTCCACTTACAGCCAACTCATAAACAAAAGCTGTTTTATCTACATACAAGAAATTATCCTGACGCAGTTTTTCAAAACTCTGTATACCGATCGGCAATTTTCTTATGGATGCATTCATGATTTCATTTTTTTATTACAAATATAAGATATAATATGAAGCAAGAGTCTTTAAACCATGTAAAATTAGCATCTAACCCCGACACTGCGCTGCATCTCGGTGAGACGTAACGTTGCGTCGGGGTTAGACGTAGGGTTGCGTCACGACGAGACGTAAGGCGGCGTCTCATCGCGACGGAGAATAGTTACTCGATTTCAGGACGGTCTCCGCCACCACCTCCGTTACCGACAGTGAGGAGACGTTCATATTCGATAGTACGAGGTTCTTTCAACAGAGTGGTCGTGTTTGAAAAACGGGTGACGATACGCAAGGTGTACTGTCCGTCGGTCAGGCCGGAAGGGACACGGGCAAGCAGGCATTTAGGATCGTTGGTCGTCAGACGGCGGGTAACAGGATATTCCTTACCGTCAGCATCGATAAAGAACACACCGATACCGGCTCCGTCACCGGCTATACGGATCTTCTCTCCGTCGATACGGATATCGTCACCCGGGGTGATCGTTCCGTCAGAAAGACCGGTGGCCGTATCCGTAACAAGACCGATACGTGCACCGCTGTCTTTTACCTCCAACACCTCTACCCCGACATGACTCAATGACTCACGCATCTCGGAAGAAAGAGTGATATCGAGCGTCACCTTATGTTTCTCAGGGTCGAATTTGGCACTCGAACCGATCCAGGTTCCCGCCACACGCGGAGTGTACTGGCAGGTTTTCGTTAAGACACTGTAACCGTCTGCAACCGCTTCACGGATGATGCGGTCGTGCTGGTTGATAATCGAGAGCAAGGTATCATACTTGATTTCCGAACCTTCATCTACTATCCGCTGCGCAATGTCTTCGTTACGCAACGAGTTCTTCATCGTGGATACTTCGGCTGTATAGTCGTTATCCACATCTTTGGTTAGGAGGTTCAGGCGAAGCCAGACCTTCCAGAATTTAGTGTAATTTGCCATATTATTAATTTATTATAGTAAATGTATCATTGATATACCTCAATGATAACGCTTAATTGTCAGTATTAGAATTATACTCTCTCCAGCAACGTAAAAGACAATTATTATTACCAGTGGCTACACCTAAGGTAAATACATTTGCTGCTGATTCATTCGGGACGAAAAACCATCCTGCTCCTCCAGATAGAGCTGTATATCCACCAGCCATACTTACTGCATAACTTTTATCAGTAGAGTTGTTATATGGATAACTCTCTCCATGTCCTGGGTGTTCAGTTCTCTTACCTGCAAATAAATAAGTAATTTCAGGAGCACTTAACAACTTCCAACCTTCCGGACACCTACTTTTGTAAGAATTATATTCACCAACTGTAACCCAAGCCAGAATTTGGGTCATCCAATATCTGCCATAACTTGTATGTACATCCTTTGGAGGTTCTGTTGTAGCTCTATCATTACAGGTCATATGTTCAGTCTTCAAATCAATATATTTTTTTAATGCAGTAGTTGTTCCTGTCAACGTTATAGTACCTGTTTTTCGTCGGGTATTGCAGGTCAATGCAGAAATACTGCTCCATTGAGTGACTTTGTATGTTTGTATTATATCACCGTTTGACTGTGTGGTAGTTTCAATAACCGAAGGAGTGTTGATCCAGTTAGTATTATCAGAAGCAGATATGCCAAAAGGAGAACGTACTTTAAAGGTGAAATAATTATTCTGACTCGGATAATATGTTATGCTTGGTCTGTCAGTAGTTATAGAATTGTTTAGAGATGTATAACTGTTACTTCCAACAAAAGCCGACAAACGAATATCTTTCTTTTTATTATAAACCGTTATAGATATACTTTTTGAAGTATCCAATATATTTTGTATTTGTATCGTTGCAGACTCATCATCTGAAGCAGGGTTTGATCCCTGTTTGAAAGTCAACTCCATTGTGTTTTTAGTCTCCCCGGGAGTGACAGTTAACCATGCTGGTTGATTAGCTATTTTACACCCTCCTAATGAAAATACAGTCAGTTTCACTTCCGAACCATCACCAAAAAGATACATTTTTTTCTGACCTGAATCATAGTAAGACAACTTTGCTGAGGTCGCACTTTCCGGTGTTGCAGAAAGAATCTCCGGATTATTAATTATCATATTAACTGATACCTTTGTCTGTTTACTAACATCTGTCAAATTAATCATATCAAAATAAGTATTGACATCACTTTTAACAAATGGATCTGGCAAAGATGTTATCTGAAAATTATATTCTCCACTGGTTTCTGTAATAGATTCAGGAGAAACAGTAAGCCAAGTCGGTTTATTCTCTATTTTTGACCCGATTGCAGAGAAGACTTGTAAAGAAGCATCAAATGTTTGAATCGTACCTGTTGGAGTAAAAGATAGAACATTATTATTATAAGCTACTCCCGAAGATAAATGGTTTACTTTTTCAATTGCTGGAGAAGAAATAACCTGAAACATCAATATATTTTCCTGAGCGGATAGTTTGTCCGTAAAACGAACAAAAGCTAAAGGGAAGTCAGTACCTGCATAACTGTCATTAATAGAAAATGTATAGATGCACTTACCATCATTCGCTTTTGTCGGTATTATACCGTCAGGTCCCTCTATTTTCAGCCAGTCATGGTCCGTATCCTTATCCACATAATATTTTGAAACAAAATATCCCCCGGTAGAATTTCCCGTTACCGTAAATTGAGAAACTTGATCTATGGCTATTGTGACAGTACGCAAATCTTTATTATATTCTACTCCTGCAGCAGTCTCGACAATAAGCCCTTCTTTATCCGCATCTCCACCCGGTTCATAGTCGTCAATATTGCCCTCGTCGGTCCAATCGGCTACGTCAAGAGTAAAGTCTAGATGATACTCGTCCGCTTTTGTGATTTCGACTGTGTAACGGTGGTTTTGGGAAACTTCAATATAATTACCGGTTTCACTACCGGACGGTTTGAATGGAATCTTATAAGTGACGGGGACATTGTCCGTCTGGTTGGCGGCATACGTTCCGCTCAGGATCAGGTAACCACCGTCTTGTGCAGGACTGGGCCAGGTGTAGAATGCACCGGTACTAATTCCGGCATTCGCATTCGTTCCATCGAATTTACGGGCCGGATAAGTGATCAGCTCGCCAGTGTTGGCATCCGGTAATTTACCGGTTACTGTCAATGGGAAAAAGCTGACACCTTTACGGCCATTTGCCATACTGACCGACTGAATCGTAAACTTCGATTGCGTAGCATCATTCACTATATCGAAACGAGCCACGGCACGGGTCAGACGAAATCCCAGTTGCAGGAGGGCAGAAACGGAAAAGTCCGTCAGGTCGAGCGGTGTCGTATAAGCGCCGGTCATTGGTAACGGTGTCAGTAGTATATCGGTTGTTGAAGCAGGGTCGAGCTGGGTACTTTGAAGAAGTTTGAAATCTACTTCCTTGGGTTTACCCTCCGTCACCGTATTACCGGCCTGCCCCGGATTGGATTGATATAAAGGAGCAAAATCAGTATATGCAGCTCCCGTTGCCGGATCGATCAGCTTACCTTGGTTGGCAATGCAATAGAGTTTGACAAAAAGACCTTTCTTTAATGACAATAGCGCGGTCGTCTCTTTTCCTTCACTACCTTTGGCTGTCAGGTCGAGAGCGGTCACATCACTACCGAAAGGCATCTCGCTACTATTCTCACGATAACAGAAACGTTCCTGATAAGTGTACACGCCGTCTTCGGTTTTACTGCCAAAGACATAGATATCCAGTGCCGAAATTTTATTCTCGGCGGCTGTTGCTATTTCACCACCAGCCTTGGTGGCCTGTATCTCACCGGATTTGGTAGATGCTTCACCGGATTTGGTCGGTACAATCGACAATTGGTTTTTCAGCGTCAGCAAAACATCCCGGCGACCCACATCTTCAGAGGGGATCGGATCGGGAGTTTTCATTTCTTCTGTCTCACCGGTGCAGGCAGCAACAGTGAGAAGCAGGGAAAGCAAGCTGATTCCGTATAATTTATTACGTATTTTCATCGTTGTTTCTTTCTTATGGATTTACTATTATTCTATTTCTTGTTCAGAACCTCCAGCAAATATTTACCGGGTTTGAACTTCACGCTGGTACGTGCTTCGATTGTACAGGTTTTCCCTGTACGTGGATTACGTCCCAAACGCTCACTCTGCTTCCAGGAAGTAAAAGTGCCGAAACCTTGCAGCACAATCCGTTCGTCAGACAGTAAAGCGTCTGACAGAACGCCCTCCCAGACGTTCACAATCTCAAGGCTCTGGGATTGTGTCAGGGAGAGGCGCTCGGACAAGGCAAGCACTAAATCGTGTTTGTTCATCAGGGGATAACGGTTTTTAGTTTAACATTTACAACCGTAGTAGCCGAAGTGGCAGCAGAGGTTAAAGTCACCGTAGTCGTTTCATCCGGACTAGCCTGTGCAGTCGCCATTGTGAATGTGTAGTCATCTTCGGCGGTGGCTGCACTTGACGGATCGGCTGTGAGCCATACCCCAGCCACGGATACGCTGCTTCCTGTCGTACCTGCTTCACCGGACAAGGTGGGAGCTATTGCATGCAGCTTAAACGTCTGTCCATCGGTATTATCGATGGTAACCGTATTCGTCGCCGCATCATAGCTGCTGCCTGCTACCGGAACCAGACTGATCGCCGGGCCGGACAGGGCGGTAGGCGTTACCTTTATATCCAGGTTCTTGCCGCTTGCTTTATTACTCAAACGGATCGTTACCGGACGGAAATCGGACATACCCGATAAACCGGCTGCCATCTTATATTTAAACAGGGTCGATCTTGAAGCTTTTGTAGGAGTAGTCGTTCTGTCGCCGTCTGCCACCAGCCATTCATCACCACCGGCATAATCGAGTTTTTCGACGATAGCGGAAGCTTCGGTGTTATTTCCGGCAATGGTAAAGGCGAGCGTACCTGTTGCAGCGCTAGTGGCATCCATCACGATATTGCCGTCGGCCAGGAGCTTCACATCCGCTGAACTACCTGTACCTGCTAACGCTAATGCGTCTTTGGTGAAGTCGTTTTCCGGTTTGTAATCGTCTATATCGCCTTCGTCCGTCCAGTCCGCCACATCAATCGTAAAGTCGAGGTGATACTCGTCGGCTTTTGTAATATTGACAGTATAACGGTGGTTATAAGCCACTTCGATATAGTTACCGGAAGCATCGTCAGCCGGTTTAAAGGGGACTTTATAGGTGACTGGAATTTCCTCCGTCTTGTTGGCGGCATAGGTTCCTGTCAGGATCAGGTAACCACCGTCATCCACCGGACTGGGGTAAGAATAGAAGATGCCTTTTCCTTCCGTATTGACTCCTGTCTGGGTATCCGTATATTCACGGGCCGGGTAAGTGATCAGGTCGCCAGCTTGAGCAGGTGTTGCGCCTAGTACCTTGACCGGAAAATAACCGGCTCCGGTACGTCCGTTACCCATGCTCACTGATTCGATAGTGAATTTCGAATCTGCGGCGTTATTCGTCACATCGAAGCGGGCGACCATACGAGTGAGTTTGAAACCCAGTTGCCTACGGGTAGAGACAGAGAAGTCAGTCAGGTCGAGAGGCGTGGTGTAGGCTCCCGTCATGGGCAGCGGCGTGAGCAGCACATCATCGGCGACATCTGCCTGCAAGGCCGGTGTATGGAAGGTTTTGAAATCACTTTCAGTAGGCACACCGTCAGTAACGGTGTTGCCCGCCTGGCCCGGATTACTCTGTATCAATCCTTTGAAATCATCGAATTCGGTTCCGTCAGCCTGGATCAGTTTCGTACTGTTGGCGATGCAATAGACTTTTACGAAAAGTCCTTTCTTCATGCGCAGCAGGGCGGTCGAGTTGTCCGCGCCCGTATTCAGGGTGAAGCTGGTGGCATAATCGCCTGCGACAGTCTGCCGGGCATCTTCCCGGTAATAGAACTGTTGCAGGAATGTGTAATCGCCGTCTTCCGTTTTGGAACCGAAGACGTAGACGTCAAGACTATAGATATGGTTCTCGGCTGTCGTGGCGATAGGATCACCGGCTGCTTTGGTTTCGACCGGGGTTACTTGCAGCTTGTTCTTAAGTAACAGCAGGACTTCACGGGTGTTACCGTCCGACGTTCCGCCCTCGTCCGGGGGAGTCGTGGTTTCCAGCGTATTCTCGCTGGTGCAGGCGGCCAAAAGAAGGCTGGCGGCGAGCAGGGGGATATATTTGAATAGTTTCATTATATACTTGTTTAAATATTTATGTTTTAACAACTAATGGTAACTGTTTCCCCTCTGGAGAGGGGATTAAGGGGTGTGTTATAGGGCGGTTAAAAGAACTTGCTTTAACACACCCCCTGCCCCCTCTCAAGAGGGGAAAGGTTACCTTCTGAAGCTAAATTTTCTTCTTCAGGGTTATCGTCAGGTCTCCACCGCCGGAAACGGTGTTGGTGAAGGTTAAAACAACATCATCATTGGACGAGGTATCCCCGGCAGCTTTCAGCATATATGTTTCAGAAGCACCTGCAGCAATCGTTGTTTTACCGGTATCACCACTGTCTAACTCCAACCACTTGCCGGTAAGCGGGGTTGTCAGATCTACCGTTGCTCCTTTAGGGGCAGTAACGGTAAGGGTGAAAGTATTCGTTGACAATAATCCCAAATCAACCGTACAGGTACCATCTAACTCTGTTACGGCACCGGATGCGTTATCTGTTAAACTTACTGTCGGTTTGGCACTTTTAGGAGTGATTTCCAGCGTAGAGGTGACCGTCTCGTCCGTTGCATTCTTGAACGTGACCGTTACCGCCGTTCCGGCTGTCAGGGATGTTGCTGTCGGGATCACGATCTTGAATATTCCGGGAGCTGCCGTTTCTTCTGTTACCGTAACACCTGTAGGGGCAGCCACCTTCACCGCACCGGCCGTTGTGCTTTCCGTACAAGTTGCCTTGACGTAAATCGTGCTTCCGTCGATCAGATACATATCTGCTGTCGCGGCACCAGCTGTTCCGCCAATCGTGCCGTCGTTATATGGACTGTTCGTATAACTTCCGTTATCGTTGGCCACAATCGAAGGTTGGGAAGCCTTTTTATGCTTGATGGTCAATGTAACCATGTTGCTATCGGCTGCTTTGTTCTTGAATTCGATTGTTGCATTGTCGGCAGCTGTACCGGCATCTGTTATAGCCACACGATAAGTAGTCGTAAAGCCTTCGGTTGCGACCTCAGTTACAGAATAACCCGTCGGAGAGGTTATATCGGCTATGCCGTCCACACAGAAGACGTTCAATGAGACGTAGCTGCCCACCGCTTTGACCATGGTGGCTTCGGGAGCATCCGGCGACGTTACATCCACAGAATTACCTTTACTATGCCCTTTGACAACTTCGCTTATTACAGGAGCGGCTTCCGGACCGACGAAAGTCAACATAGTCTGCAAGTCGGGATCATAAGAGGCTGCCTGATTGATGAAGGTAAGCGAGACAGGACGCTTGCCGGTAGCATCGGCTATAATGACCGGGAAGGTCGTTATCGTCAGTCCGTCTTTCTGTTCAGTGGTCGGTGTCCCGACGGTCAGCCAGTCTATTTCATCACCGGCTTTCGTTACCAGTGAACGGCTGTATTCCAGTTCTCCGGTCGAGGTCATCACAATGTCGAATGTTCCGTCAGCCAAGGTGCGGTAATAACCTCCCGTAAGATCTGTCGGCGGGTTAGTTCCTGCAAACTTGTTAAATTCAGGTTTCGTATTATCCGGTTTGATGATGATACCACCGCCCGATGTCCAGTCTTCCACCTCGAAAGTAGAATAGATATTTGATTCGGTTACATCGGTAATACGGAGCTTGTAACGGCTGTTGGCATTGATAGCGATATAGTTCGCAGGATCATCCGGCTTGGCATCAGCGGGTGTTTTAACAACCGGGATATTGTAAGTGACGGCTATCTGTTCACCGGTAGACGGACTTTTGTATTTACCCTTGATGATCAGGAAACTCTCATCGCCGGGAATATTCGGATATACGTAGATGGCACTTTCAAGGGTTCCCTGATTGGCGTTCTCACCTGTGAAATCGACATCCTTATAAGTAACCAGATCACCGGTTGATGCACCCGCCGGTGTCGCTCCGAAAAGTGAACCGTTCGAACGGCCTTTCCCCATCGACACCTTCTCGATAGTCAACTGCGAAGTTGCCGTCGTGTTGTCGATGTCGAAACGGGCAACAATTCGTTTCAACGTAATGGCGACTTTCGAGACACTGCCGCTGATCTTTGTCGTTCCCGTTCCGGTCATTGCCAGCGGGGTTTTGATAAAATCAGTTGCAGGATCTGCCATCTTAGCCGTATAAGCGGCTTTGAATGCATCCAAGGTCGTACCGGCTGCAGTGATATCACCAGTTCCAGCATCCGTCGTAACCGCGTTCAAAGCTCCAAAATCAGTACCATCCGCATCAAACAGTTTATCCTGGTTAGCCACACAAACCAATGTCAGATACGGAAGCCCTTTCAGTTCGTTCGGCTTGATGGAGGCTGTCCACGACGAACCGGAAGGCTGCAATATAAACTGGTTACCAGTCGGTGTTGCTTCCGTCATTTTCCAGGTTTCAATGTAATGGTAGTCTGCATCATTGGTAGATGCAGATGCGGCACCAAACAGGTACACATCTAATTTGCTGATCTTGTTCTCACTGTCAGAGGCTATCGCTTTCGTATATTCCTCTTCTTCTCCGCTTCCGCTGAATACCAACTGAATTTCACCGGGATCGCCCGAAGGGGTTACACCCTCAGTCCCGTCTTCATTCGTACAACTGCTTCCCAACCCAGCCAGGGCCAAAAGCAACATCAAATACGTCTTTTTCATAACTACTTTTTTAAGTGAATACTATATGTTTATAAATCTCTTTTATCCTATCGCCCCACCCTCGTCCCAATCGGAATCGGTTACTTCCGAGACGATGGTTTTGTCTTCGTAGACCGTTACCAGGATTTCGAATTCCTGTTCCACATTCTGATCCATGTTCATCGGTTTTTTCGAGAAGAAACGATGTAGATCGAGGTCACCGACGATACGTTCGTCATTCCGCCACAGGCTCCATAGCAGGTGAGTGTCGGAAGTGTACCGGAAGGTGACAAACTCGCCTATCACTTCACCATCGTAACTCATTGCGGCACGTGTCTCGTGGCTGATCTCGGAAGTTCCGATATACGGCACCGTATAACTACCTCCCGAAGTGAGCGGCTCACTCTCCCAGCCCTTCATGAAACCATACTCCGATGCCAGCCCTTTCATACGCATCCGGTAAGTGCCTCCCTCCGGCGGGGCATCCGCCATCCATTGTACCGTCACATGCAATGATGCATGCGCATGCGAGAGATAGACACGTCGGCGAAACATCTTCCTTTCCTCTACATGGAAAGACAGATAGCCGTAATAGAGTCGACCCGTATTGCGGCGGTAGGCCGGTGGAGCCTCGGCTGTAACGGCGCTAAGTGTCATATCTGCAAGGTGGCGATCGGTCAGCGGCTGTACATCCAGGTCATCACTGCCGTCTTCTGACAGGTTGCCCCAGAGAACGACGGTATAGTCACCCTCTTCCAGATTTCCCTGCCAACTGCAGATTGTGTCACCCCGCAAAGCAACCACACTGAGAAGATTTCCTCTTTCATCAAAAAGATACTGGCGGAGATTGTCTACATAGACCGGAAGCATATTTTCACTGCTGTTGCCTGCATACCAGTAATCAAGCCGTGTCGTATACGGACAGACACCCGGTTCATCGCCAAATGTGCAACCGCATAAGACCACCGCCAACAACAGGTATGCTATCTCCACCATCTTATTCATTCCACCTCCGTTTTATCCTCTTCATAGCGAACGATCACCTCGATGCGCCGCAGCTTCGGAAAAAAATGTCTCAGCATATCTTTATA